>NZ_VKDC01000002.1 GCF_007097395.1 Fulvivirga sp. M361 | reverse complement strand
CCCTAATGTAAAAAGTGCTGTCTGGGGACTTGATAACTGGATAAGTTTGAGCCCAGGGATTGAACTCAACTCCATGATATTTTCCCACGAAAATGGAAAACCAAGAAGATACATTGTCGTCAAAAAGCAGGTGGATATCCGCCCTGACTCAACAGGTAAACAGCTCTTTGAAGAGCTACCCGGTTATCGCTATAGTTGTTATGTGACTAATCTGGACTTGCCCCTTGATCAGATATGGAATATCTATAACACGCGGGCGGATTGTGAGAACAGGATTAAAGAATTGAAAGATGATTTTGGGCTAGATAGTTTTTGCCTGCAGGATTTTTGGGCTACTGAAGCCTCATTCCGATTTATTATGGTAGCCTATAACCTGATGAGTTTATTCAGACATTTTGCCCTTAATCATCATAATAGGGCCACCCTTAGAACTTTAAAATCCTATTGCTTTGCATTAGGAGCTTGGACAGTAAGCCATGCCAATAAAACGGTATTGAAAATCTCTCTAACTGCTAAAAAAAGACCATGGATGAAGGGAATATTTTCTCAAATCAATAACCTAAGCCCTCCTTTCAATTATTCCAATGCATAATCCGGGTTAAATAGATTAATTTTTCCCGATGAACCGGTTGTATATTATAGCCTTGGCCGCTTGAATGCCACGTTGGGCTTGAATGCTTTGGCTTTGGAAAACTTTGAAAAAGCATACGAACTGGACCCTGAAAGTGAGGTTATAGCTAAAAGGCTGAGTGAAATAAAAAGCAGATAACAGAAAACTTCCAATGGTTTCTACAATTACATTGTCAGATCCAAAGGATCATGTGCCAGAAAGCTTTAAATTAAAAAAGGTCCCGGAAGGACCTTTTCATTATTTCAAATCTATGATGTTATGCAAGTTGTGCATCAAGTTTTTGGGATAGCACTCCCTTAGGAACTGCTCCTACCTGCTTATCAACGATCTCACCACCCTTAAATACAAGTAAAGTAGGTATGCTACGGATACCGAATTTAGCTGAAATATTAGGGTTCTCATCCACGTTCACTTTGCCGATAACGGCTTTTCCATCATAATCTCCTGCTAACTCTTCAACTACCGGCCCGATCATTTTACATGGTCCACACCATTCAGCCCAAAAGTCTACAAGCACGGGCTTTTCGCTATTTACGAGTTCTTCGAAGTTAGCGTCTGTAATTTCAATTACTTTATTCATTACTTTACGGTTTTATTATTTCTTTAACTATCCTTACTAAGTTAGAATACAAATATAGACGAATTTGGTTCGTTTTAAGGTTACTAAAAGCCATAATAAATGTCAATCGTCCCATAGATGACAGTTATTGCTATTTAGCAAAGACGGGAAGTGCCGTGCTTATTTGGAACAGACTGAGGGTTCCCTCCAGACCGTCATTTGTCTCTGTGTACTCATCTGTATAAATGCTTGATAAGCTGGCAGAATAGCGCAGGTTAAAGCTCAGCCCTGACGGTAACTCATATCCGGCACCTATAGCAAACTTCAGATCTACTCCTTTAACAGATTCATCAAAATCAACGGAAATAGATTCCCTTGCATCTTCACCTTTTCGTGTGGTAGTAAAGCGTGCTGCTAATAGGAAGTTAAATGTTGGCCCTGCCTCTAAGGTCAACCCGGAGGAATGATTATACTTAAAGAGTACAGGCAGTGATAAAAAGCTATATTTATCTTTTAATTCAAGGTCTAAATCTTCTGTATTATCGATGATCTGGCCAATGGTTTCTCCAGTCAATTTTCCACCTTCTCCGGAATACATTAATTCAGCACGCAAATTCATGCTTTCCTGGAAGGTGTATTCAAAAAAACCACCCAAATGAAAGCTGGCCAATGGAGTTATATCAAGGTCCGGATCAGGATCAAAAGATACAGTGGATATATTAAACCCGCCTTTAACTCCGAATTTTATTTGTGAGAAAGCTAAAGAGCTTATACACAGTAGTATTACAAGTAATGGTAAAGTTTTTTTCATGGTTTTAGTTTATAATAGGTGTATCTCAGTTAGGCTGCTGGTAGAAGTAGAAGTCTTTCACAAGTGAAGAGGTTTCCCAGGGGATCTGTTGATTGTTGGATTTTTTCATAACACTTACTCTCACTTGCTTAAACAGGTCTTCCAGTTTCAGGTCGGGTTTGTAGATATAGTTGAGTATTTCCTGCGTATAGAGTCCGTTTTTACCTGTTCCGTCGGAAGCTGTTCTGCCCGGGGCTGTGGCAAAGGCTACAATGGTACCGGGAGGAGCGTCTGTGCCGGTCAGGCCAGCTGAACTATCACTTTCTTTCACCCTTAATCCTTCGAAAGGCGTACTTCTGCAAGCATCCAGGATCACTATGTTCGTTTCTACGTCCATCAGTTCCATCTTGGATAAGATACTCCCGGTGTCCACACAGGAAGAAGTGATGTCATTCTCATTGGAGAGATTTGCATCTACAGGTACCAGGTAGTTTCTGCCGGAATGTTGTACACCATGGCCAGCATAAAATACAACCCCTGTTTTATACTTGTCAAGCTTCAAAAGATAATTTCCAATCACCCGTTTCATCTCATCGGATTCAAGATTATCGTACTTCATCACTTCGAAACCCAGTTTTCTCATGGCCAGACGCATGTCATAAGCATCATTTTTTGGATTAGATAAGTTATCGGTATGTAAATAATTGCTATTACCGATAATCAATGCCAGACCACGATACTTTAATTCTTCAGGCTCTTCATAGTAAACTGTCCGTGTGAAAAAGGACATACCGAATTCATCAGATAACTTCACTTTGATTTTATTTGCGCCCGGCTTTAATGTAAGAGTGGATATGTAAGTGTATGAACACTTTCTATCGTGAGTAATTATATCCTCCAGTTCTTCATAAGACGTGCTGTTTACATCTACTTTAAGAGACATTTTTTTAGCGTCAGATGTCAGACACAGTTGCAATGAGAACGTATTTACATCCGTTTTGAAATTGGCTTTAGCAGGACTTATCCATCCCAAACTGGGTTTATTACCCTCTATTTCTTCAATTTTTTCTAAGCCGATGCTGAAGACATCTTCATTAACCACCGCTGACATTTCAGGGTTCTCGTCAATAAGTTTGACCTTTTTCCGGTGGAACAATGCCGGGTTTTCAAACTGTTGCTTTCCTTCTGACTCTGGTAATTGCACAAAAGATAGTTTAGAGCCAAACCCGTCACCATAGCCGGCTTTTATATAATATTTTTGTCCCTTTAAGACACCAAAACTTACTTTTTTCGAAGTAAATACAGAAGCTTTAAGCTTGAGTTCGATCGCTCCTTCATTAAATACACGATAAATGAGTTTAGAGCCATTTGAGAGATGTCCGAATGTTTTGTCGTTAGCCTGGGCCTGGAAGATAACTGCCCCGCCCTGGAACTGCTTAGGTCTGAAAATATGAATTTCAGCGTATTCTGTCTCTGTACCGGAGTCTGTCCAGCCGGTAAATAAGAAAAAGCAAAGCGCCAAAAATGTCTTCGATGTCATTACTCCTCAATAAACTATGAAAGTACATATAAAAGACTTAATGGCAAAGAGTTAGAGTGTTATGCTAATATGAATTCATCCCTTAGTGACCTTATGTACAGTACACACGACCTGGTACATATTTTATATGATTTGCAAAGGAGGTGCAATAATATTTAGCATTTAGAGTTTTATGAAAATAGTCAGTCCTCAGGGTAAGGAATGTATACAAAATTTGTAAAGTCATCATCAACCACAAAGAGGCAACAGAATTCATCCGGATCCTTGTAACTGCTTTTAAAATCTTCTTCCATATCTTCGCCCACAATCTCTCGCTGTACAAATTCATCCAGGAAAGAAGCATGGTAATTCCAATGGGTGGCCAGTTCCATTTTACCTACCAGTAACTGACCTATCGGTAAGTCGATTTTAGAAACAGCAAAGATTGGAAAATCAGAAAACCCTCTTTTTCTTATTTGATAAGAAGCTTCTTTCAACGTATCAGCTACTACAACGAAATCTTCAGAAATAGAGCCTAAATATTTTCCGTTTAACTCCGGGTCATTGTTCATAGAAAGATCACATTTACCATCTGTACAAAACTAACAACTTTTGAAGATCAAGTACTTTGAGACGCACACGAATATTCATTAGCTTCGTTTAAACCTAATAAAAAAATGAACGTGATAAGACTTACCCTTACCTTCCTTACCGTATGTTCCTTAACGTTGGCTCAAACGCCTGGTGAGACACTTGAGAAAGGCTATACGAGTCGCTCAGTACTTAAGGAAAACTCCTTGCTAAAAAACTACCCGGTAAGGAATATAGGCCCTGTAGTACAGGGAGGAAGAGTGGCAGATATAGATGTAAATCCAGGTGATGTCAATGAATACCTTGTGGCCTTTGCCTCGGGTGGTATTTTCAAAACTACCAATAACGGGATCACGTTCGACCCCATTTTTGATGAAATAGGGGCATTGGGGATAGGAGATATTGCTGTGGCTCCGACAGATTATAACGTTATCTATGTGGGTACCGGTGAAAAAAATAGCAGTCGGTCCAGCTATGCCGGTACAGGTGTCTATAAATCTGTAGATGGCGGTGGTACATGGGAGCATCTCGGCCTGAAAGACAGCCAGCATATATCCAGGATTATTGTGCATCCTGAAAATCCGGAAGTAGTATGGGTAGCTTCTTTAGGGAGCTTGTACAGTCACAATGAGATGCGTGGAGTGTTCAAAAGTACAGATGGTGGGAAAACCTGGAGCAAAACACTTTATGTGAATGATAGCACGGGTATTGTTGACCTTGTTATCAACCCTGAAAACCCTAAGCAGTTATGGGCGGCTTCCTGGGAAAGAACACGTAAAGGATGGAATTTTAAAGGTAATGGTATGGGCTCTGCCATTTACAGGTCAGATGATGGGGGTGCTTCCTGGTATAAGACGGTCGACGGATTTCCTTCAGGGGAACAGGTAGGCAGGATCGGGCTGGCCGTGACGCCGTCATCGCCAAATGTGGTTTATGCTTTTTTAGACAATCAGGCAGAAAAAGAGGTGCCGGTAAAAGAAGAAGAGAAAGCCACGCTCAAAGCCGTTGATTTTACTGATATGACAATGACCGATCTTTTAGCGCTGGATAATGAAACCCTGAATACATTTTTGAAAGAAAACGGATATCCAAAAAAGTATACAGCAGAAATTGTCAAAGCAGACATAAAAAAAGGTAAATACAAGCCAGCTGATATCGCTAATTATCGAGGTGACGCCAATGCAAACCTGGTGAATACCTCTGTAATAGGAGCCGAGCTTTATCGCTCAGATGATGGCGGCATTACCTGGAAGAAAATGAATAGTTATGACCTGGATGGTGTGTATTTTACCTACGGATATTACTTTGGAGAAGTACGTGTGGCACCGGATAACCCCAACCAGATCTACGTTTTTGGGGTGCCATTACTCAAATCAAATGATGGTGGAGTTACCTATGACCGAATCGATTCGTTGGGTAATGTGCATGCAGATCATCAGGCCTTATGGATAAACCCAAAAAACGCACAGCATCTCAGGTTAGGAAATGATGGCGGACTATATGAAAGCTATGACGGGGGAGCCTATTGGCATCATATCAATAATATGTCAGTGGGTCAGTTCTATACAGTGAACATAGATTTTGAATCGCCTTATAATGTATATGGAGGCCTGCAGGATAACGGTTCTTTAGTAGGTTCCTCACAATCCGTTCCCAACCGTACGATCCACTGGCAGCGGATATTTGGTGGAGATGGTATGTTTGTAGCGCCTGACCCCCGAGATGCCAATCTGGTGTACACCGGATTTCAGTTTGGAAATTACTATAGAAAAGATCTTAGGAAAAATGATGCAGTAAGAATAACGCCAATGCATGACATAGGTGAGTCCAAATTACGCTTTAACTGGCGTACTCCTATGAAATTGAGTGAGCATAATCCTGATATTGTTTATATGGGTGCTCAGAAAATGTTCCGGAGTTTTGATCAGGGAAATTCGTGGAAACCGATAAGTCCTGACCTTACCAAAAACCTTCCGCAAGGAAATGTACCTTATTCTACTATTAGCGCATTTTCAGAGTCTCCGCTGAAATTTGAAATAATATACGCAGGTACTGACGATGGTAACGTACAAGTAACGACCAGCGGCGGAAGTAGTTGGCAACTGGTCAACAAAGGATTACCGGAAGGTAAATGGGTGAGTAGTATTCAGGCTTCTCCGCATGATCCAGCCCACGTTTTTGTAAGTCTCAATGGCTACCGAGAAGATGATTTTAATACGTATATTTTTATGAGCCAGGATTATGGAGCTACCTGGCAATCCTTAAAAGGAAACCTGCCTGAGGTTGTGGTCAATGACCTGGTGCAAGATCCGGTGAATCCGGATCTGCTCTACCTGGGTACCGACCATGGTACATATGTTAGCCTGGATAAAGGAAGCAAGTGGCATGTTCTCAGTGCCATTCCCAATGTGGCTTCTTACGATCTTATAGTTCATCCAAGAGAGAACGAGCTGGTAATTGCTACTCATGGCCGAAGCATGTATGTTACCGATGTAAAACCTTTACAACATCTGGCAGGTGGATCCATAGCTTTGAAAGCCTTTGCTCCAACAGACATTACCCATTCAAAAAAGTGGGGAGAAAAAAAGTATCCATACTTACCGGCATCAGTACCTGCAGTAGAAGTACAGTACTTTGTAAGTCAGCCAGGTGATATTAATGTGACGGTGACGGATGGGAACGGAAATGAGGTAAAAGCGTGGACCGAAAATGCTATAATCGGGTTCAATAAGACCGTATGGGATGTTAAAGTGAAGCAGCAGCCTAAAAAGAAGAAAAAGGGTATTCCTGTGACGTATGAGTATGCTTCTGAAGGTAAGTATACCTTGCAACTGTCACAAAACAATACTACTGATCGTGTAGAATTTGAGGTGAAGTAGAAGAGGTATGGGTTTATCACGTTGATCTATCTAATGATCAGACAGCCAGTTTGTGGCAAAGTCTTTTACTTCAGGAAGGAAGGTTTTAAACTCTTCCTCGTATAAGAGATAATCCCTTGCCAGGTCTTCAACAGCCTCTTCCATATTAGATTTAAAGCGGGTCCTTCTTGACATGCCCATAAGTGCTTGATGTATTCCCTCAATAGTGGCATATTGCAATAACCAATTGTCCCGTTTCATGTACTTCAGCACCAGCTTCATTTTTTCAGGGAGTATATTATCATGATATTCCAGGGTATCGTATACATGATGCGTAAAGTGTTCCAGCTCTTCTGTATGATAATTACTCCAGTGGATAGCAAGAAAATGATCATAAAAAATATCTACGATTACTCCGGAATAATGCCTGTAAGTTACACTTAGCCGGCGTTTACTTTGGCGAACAACCGGATGCTGATCTGTATATGAATCAATAGAACGATGTAGTTTCACACCTCGGGCAATGCCCTTATCAAAATTCTCGTAGCTTCGTCCTTTAACGAAATCACCGATAAAGTTACCGACTAACAGCTTTGTATTATCACCGGACAAATATGCATGTGCTAAAAAATTCATCCCTGGTTAAATCCGGTGGTTTTCATGGATATGTAATATTTAGTCTGATCTATCGGTATGTTATGCAGTATAGGTTTTTAGGCGTAGAAGATCAAATGCAGAAAAAAAAATAGCTTGGAATATTACGTTTTTCCAAGATAGAAACCTGACCATTAGGCAATAATGAAATTGACATTTTTAAAAAATCCTATCTTTAATCCTTCTTTAAAAAAATAACAATGGCAGATAACCCACACTTAAATATTCTGGTCCAACTGGCTAAAATTGATGGCGAAACAGATGGCTCTGAATTGGAGTTGATACGCGAAATAGGTGCATCACAAAATGTTTCTGACAAGGATATAGAAAAGATCATAGACAATACAGAAGCTGCAGATACCATTCCTTCCCTTGAACATCTTTCAAGAGAACAGAAAGTGGACTTAATGGCGAACCTTGTTCATGTTATGAAAATAGATGGCCGAATAGATAAGGAAGAAATGAAGTTTTCTCTACGTGTATTGAAAAAATTAGGCTACGATGAAGATGCCCTGTTTGAGCTGGTCTCTACCACTTACGTAGACTCTAAAGAGGGCATAGATATCTCAACGATAAGATTTAGGGCGGCTAACTTTCTCAGCGCTTAAGTTGAAAGACTTCGATGTTTATGGACATGCTCTGATGGATTACTTCATCGGTAATCCGGACACTTTTCTCACACTTCACAATTCTTATGGTGCACCTGAGCAAATGCCGGTGAGCGTTTTTTTTAGAGAGGAAGAGGATTTGACCCCTTTGGAGAAGAGAGCGTTAAATTGTTGCAAGGGTAAGGTGTTAGATATTGGCGCTGGAGTTGGACCCATTACCAGAATACTTCAGCGAACCCATTACGCGGTAGCATTAGAGCTTTCTGAAGATGCCTGCCGGATTGCTAGTTTCCTCGGTGTTAAAAATATTGTTCATGGGGATATCAGGACATATGATGAGGATCGTTTTGATACTTTGCTTATGCTAATGAATGGGATAGGCCTGGCCGGAAAAGTGTCGGAATTGGAAGGTTTTTTTAACCTGTTAAAAAAGCGCCTTAATCCGGGAGGAAGAATTGTCTTGGATTCCAGTGACTTAAGTTACTTATATGCTGAACTTAAATCAAACAGCTCCTTGGGAGAGATCAGTTACCAATATGAGTACCAGGGTCGTAAAAGTCCATGGTTTAATTGGCTTTATGTAGATCAGCTCACACTCCAAAAATATGCTTCCAGAGCAGGTTTTGAAACCAAAATCATTTACGAAGATGAAAATGATCAATACCTGGCAATACTTGAGGCCATAGAACCTGCCAGCATCTAAACCAGCAAATAATAGAGATCGAAGTGATTAAAATAACCCGTCCATTCCGGTAATCACATTTCTGTACCTATTTTATTACTCAATTTGTAATTTCAGGCATACCTAAACATAATCGTATGAAAAATTACTTTTTACTATTTTTTGTGCTTTGCACATTCACACTACATGCCCAGCGGAGTTTGATCCATTGCGGTTCTTTAATAGATGGGGTAAGCAATAGAGCCAAAAGCAACGTCACTGTAATTGTAGAACAAGATAAGATCGTTTCCATCGATAATGGGTTTACCCAACCAAAAGGGGATGATGTGGTGATAGACCTGAAAGGCCATACAGTGCTTCCCGGCTTAATGGATATGCACATTCACATAGAAGGTGAATCCAATCCAAAAGCCTATCTGGACAGGTTCACTAAAAATAAAGCGGATGTTGCCTATGATGCAGCTGTTTATGCTGAAAAAACATTAATGGCAGGTTTTACAACTGTTCGTGATCTTGGAGGAAGTGGTGTGAATATTTCAATACGTAAAGCCATCAAAGCTGGTAAAGTCAAGGGACCAAGGGTATTTACCGCTGGTAAATCTATTGCCACTACCGGAGGGCATGCTGACCCCACCAATGGTTACCGTGAAGACCTTATGGGAGATCCCGGGCCAAAGGAGGGAGTAATTAATGGTCCGTATGAAGCTCGCAAAGCGGTACGTCAACGTTACAAAGATGGTTCAGATGTAATCAAGATCACCGCTACAGGTGGGGTGCTTAGCGTTGCAAAAGATGGATCAGGGCCTCAATTTACCATGGATGAACTTAAAGCGATTGTAGAAACAGCCAACCAATACGGAATGACGACAGCTGCACATGCACATGGGGCTGAAGGAATGAAAAGAGCAGTAGAGGCAGGTATTACTTCCATAGAGCACGGTACGCTTATGACCCCTGAAATTATTGAATTAATGAAGAAGAAAGGTACGTATTACGTTCCTACCATAACGGCCGGCAAATCGGTAGAGGCTAACGCCAAAATTGAAGGGTACTACCCTGCTGTAATCGTTCCTAAAGCTTTGGCCATAGGACCTCAAATTCAACAGACTTTTGCCGCCGCCTATAAAGCAGGGGTGAAAATAGCGTTTGGAACTGATGCAGGGGTGTTTGATCATGGAGAGAATGCCCGTGAGTTCCAGTATATGGTAGAGGTAGGTATGAAGCCTATGGAGGCGATCATGTCAGCTACTATAAACAGTGCAACAATGTTGGGTATTGAAAAGACACTCGGCTCGATAGAGACTGGAAAACTGGCTGACATTGTAGCCGTACCTGGTGACCCACTAAAAGATATGACACTTATGCAAAAGATCTCTTTTGTGATGAAAGAGGGGAAAATTTATAAGAAATAATAGATATTGACTACCTGTATTTTTCACTTTACCAGAGAATTATACGGGTAGTTTTAGAGGTGTCTTCGTGTCATGATACCTTAGCGGTTCGATCCTTTCAGGCTTTAGGAACACCTCCTGATTTCACCCATAGAGTCTGGTGATACATGCAATTAATTTGGTTTCATAAAACTATGTTGTTTGTGCTTGTAACTCAGATAGGAGAGTACGTCACCGAAATGATTGGCTTTATTTAATAAATCCTTATCTACAGGCTTACCATTCAGACGCAGTAACAGCAACCCATAAATGCCATTAAGACATACCTGGATGTCAGAAAGAATACCACCTTCTGATTTATGTTCCATGATCAGTTTTTGTGATTTGTTCCAAACCTTCATAAAACCTTCATCGCCTTCATCCACTAATTTATTTTTCAGGTGTTCCAGTTCGTCTACATATACCTGTACTTCCTCGAGATGACCATATCTCTCAATTTTTTGTGCCTGCATTTTAAGTAAAAGATCGGTATACCATAGCATGACGTCTTTCTTTTCCCGGTCAGATACAGGAAGGTGCTTCACAACATGTTCTGTAATGAGGTTCATATCAAAATTATAAGCACGTATCAGATCTTCCGCCTGATACATATATATAATATATTCGGAAATATTTTCCTGCTTCTTCTTTTCCGCTTTATGGGTCATACCATTCTGATTTTACCGATTACTATTGTTCGGGATGTGGGCCTTCTAAGACGCTGCGGGCTTATTTCAGGATAAACCGGTGTCCCTTCCATGACCAAAGGTATTACGAAACATTATAAGGTTAAAGTCAAATTGTAAATGAGGTTACGCTAGTACTGATTTATTATCTACTTTTGCACTTTGGAATTCAAAAAAGGGATTTCTTAAGCAGAACATTAGATGGAGAAAATAAGGAATTTTTGCATTATCGCCCATATTGATCACGGAAAGAGTACGTTGGCGGATCGATTACTTCAATCGACGGGTACTGTTATGGAACGTGACATGCAGGAGCAGTTGCTGGACGATATGGATATTGAGCGTGAACGGGGGATCACAATTAAAAGTCATGCCATTCAGATGAATTATTCATTAGAAGGTACTGAGTATGTTCTCAACCTGATAGACACTCCGGGACACGTTGATTTTTCTTATGAAGTTTCTCGCTCTATAGCGGCCTGTGAAGGTGCATTATTGATCGTAGACGCTGCACAGGGTATTGAGGCACAGACTATCTCGAATTTATACCTGGCGCTGGAACATGACCTGGAAATCATACCCGTACTTAACAAGATTGACCTTCCAAGCGCCATGCCCGAAGTAGTATCTGATCAGGTCGTGGAATTGATCGGATGCGATCCTGAAGATATCATCAAGGCCAGCGCTAAAGAAGGCATAGGAATCGACGATATATTAAGAGCTATCGTTCATAGAGTGCCGGCGCCTAAGGGTGACCCGTCAGAGCCTTTGCAAGCCATGATCTTTGATTCGGTTTTTAATTCTTTTAGAGGTATAGAAGTTTATTTCAGAGTTTTTAACGGGGAAATAAAGAAGGGTGACAAAGTTAAATTTGTCAATACGGGGAAAACCTATGATGCGGATGAAATTGGTGTGCTGAAGCTAAAGCAGCAGCCTGAGCAGAAAATCAGCGCAGGCAATGTTGGTTATCTTATCTCCGGTATCAAAGTAGCAAAGGAAGTAAAAGTGGGAGATACCATCACCCATATGGATCATCCCTGTGCAGACGCAGTACAAGGTTTTGAAAATGTTAAACCAATGGTTTTTGCAGGTATTTATCCTGTGGATACTAGTGAATTTGAAGAACTACGCGCCTCTATTGAAAAACTACAACTTAATGATGCGTCTCTGGTATGGGAACCGGAAACTTCAGCGGCCCTCGGTTTTGGTTTCCGCTGCGGCTTTTTGGGAATGTTGCATATGGAAATCGTACAGGAGAGGTTAGAGCGCGAGTTTGATATGACAGTGATTACCACCGTACCGTCCGTTCAGTTCCATGCCGTAAAAACCGATGGTGACATTATGTATATCAATGCACCTTCTGAAATGCCTGAACCCAACACCATATCACATATTGAAGAGCCGTTCATAAGAGCCCAGATCATTACCAAAGCCGAATACATTGGTAATATTATCAGCCTTTGTATGGATAAGCGCGGTATCATCAAGAACCAGGTCTATTTGACATCAGATCGGGTAGAGTTATCTTTTGAATTACCACTTTCTGAAATTGTTTTTGACTTTTTTGATAAACTGAAAACTTTGTCTCGTGGTTATGCTTCTCTTGATTATGAACTGATAGGATTTAGGAAATCCACCATGGTTAAACTTGATATCGTGCTGAATGGAGAACGTGTAGATGCGTTAAGCGCTATTGTACATCGTGATAAGGCTTATGAATGGGGTAAAAGACTGTGTGAAAAACTGAAAGAACTGTTACCTCGCCAAATGTTTGAAATAGCCGTACAAGCGTCTATAGGGACTAAAATTATTGCAAGGGAAACGGTAAGAGCCATGCGCAAGAATGTATTGGCAAAATGTTACGGCGGAGATATTACCCGAAAAAGAAAGCTTCTGGAAAAACAGAAAAAAGGAAAGAAGAGAATGCGTCAGGTCGGCAATGTGGAAATACCCCAGGAAGCCTTTATGGCTGTACTAAAACTAGATTAATGGCTGAATGGTCAACCTGAGAATTACGAAAGACTAACAACTCCGTACTCAAGACTAGAGACTAACGACTCCATACTAAAGACTAACCACTACAAAAAAAATGACTACTATACTTGACGGTAAAAAAATAGCTAACGAGATACAATCGGAAATTGCTAAAGAGGTAGAAGAGATCAAGCAAGATGGAAAAAAGATACCTCATCTTGCGGCGATATTGGTGGGAGATAACGGAGCCAGCCAAACCTATGTTAATAACAAGATAAAGGCCTGTAAAAAAGTGGGCTTTGAATATACATTACTGCAATATCCTGAGTCTATCAGGGAAGAAAAACTACTGGCCAATGTAGATAGAATTAATGAAGATGAAGATATAGACGGCCTTATTGTGCAGTTACCATTGCCCGATCATATTTCCGGTGTAAAAGTTACAGAGCATATCTCTTCGGCTAAAGACGTGGATGGGTTTACCAATGTTAACTATGGACGTATCACTTCTAAAAAGCCAGGTCTTATGCCAGCTACTCCTTTCGGTATTCAGGAGTTACTGAATCGATATGAAATTGACATTAAAGGAAAGCATTGTGTAATAGTGGGTAACAGTCGTAATGTGGGGGCCCCTATGAGCACTATAATGTCATATCACGAAAATGCTACGGTCACCGTTTGTCATATTCATACCCAGGACCTGGCGTTATTCACACGGCAGGCTGACATACTTATTGTAGCGACAGGTCAGCCAGGCCTTATTACTGCGGATATGGTAAAGGAAGGCGTGGTAGTAGTAGATGTTGGGATCACTCGTATTCCGGCTGATAATCCGAGAGGTTATATGTTGAAAGGAGATGTTGAGTTTGAAACAGTGAAATTCAAGGCATCTTATATAACACCAGTGCCAGGTGGTGTAGGCCCTATGACCATAGCTTCTTTACTTCTCAATACCTTAAAAGCGACCAGGGCACGTCATTAGTTAAAATGGTGTCGTTGGGAAATATCCTTTTCCATTACTAAGTTTAATGGATAACCATTATTATCTGAAAGCTCATACCAGGACGGTCATATCTAGTGGTATGACGAGTAGGGAATGACACCATGAGATTATTAATCGTTATTCTATTTTGTCTGGGCTCATTACATGTTTCAGCGCAGCGGACGCTGAGCACAAAATCAAAAAAAGCAGCTGAACTATACTATCAGGCTGATAATTTTCGCGTTAGGGGGCAGTATGTTGCAGCGCTCGACCTTTTGCAGCAAGCCGTTAAAAAAGATAAAGATTTTTACGAGGCTTATTTTAGAATAGCCGTTATCAAAAAAGCCAAAGGTGATCTGGAAGAGGCTGAACGCCTGTTAAAAAAAGTTATAGAACTTAATTCCGGCAATAATGCTGCGAGCTTCTTTGAGCTGGGTGAATTATATCTACAGAAAAATGACTTTAAAGAGTCTTTACTTTTTATAGACAAGTTTTTGGCGTCGGGCTCACGTAACCGACAACGTCTGGACGAAGCCAATCGCATAAAAAGCAACGCCGAATACGGAATTGAAAACAGTGATATAGCTGCGCAATACAATCCGAGGCCTTTGAGTGACACAGTAAATAGTTTCCCAATGCAGTATTTTCCTGTGGTGTCTGTAGATCAAAAGTCATTGATCTTTACCCGTCGTTTGGGAACAACTCTAGAACATGATGAAGATCTGGTCATATCAACGCGCACGGAAAATGGGGCCTGGGGTCAACCTTTATCCATTTCCGATAATATTAATTCCGGATTCAATGAAGGGACCTGTACTATTTCCGGTGACGGTCGAACTTTGATATTTACCTCTTGCAATGGTCGTAACGGTTATGGAAGCTGCGATTTATACATCAGCTATAAAACCGGAGATAGATGGTCAGAACCTAAGAACCTTGGTGCGAATATCAACGCACAGTCTTGGGAATCACAACCTTCTCTGTCAGCGGATGGCAGAACATTGTATTATATTTCAAATCGCCGGGGCGGGGTAGGCCGAAGAGATATATGGATGAGTACGTTGGATGAAAACGATGTTTGGAGTAAGCCAACCAATTTAGGGCCAAAAGTGAATACGATCTATGACGAAGTATCCCCTTTTATACATCCTAATAATAGTACACTCTATTTTGCGTCTAATGGGCGTGAGGGTTTTGGTGGTTTTGACATTTACTACAGTGAAAGAGAAGGTGAGCATTGGGGAGATCCGGCCAATTTGGGTTACCCCATTAATACAGGGGAAGACCAGGTCTCACTTTTCATTACCTCGGACGGGGAAAAAGGGTATTATTCTCATGAGGATAACAACGACCCAGGCCGAAAAGGTAGACTGTACGAATTTGATGTGCCTGCTCAGGCTAAAGTGAAATATAGTACGTCATATGTTTTCGGTAGGGTTTTTATTGAAGGAACGGATACACCATTAAAAGCGAGCGTGGAACTGTTTGATCTGAGTAAGAATGAGCGGGTTTCACTGGTTTCTTCAGACTCATTGAATGGGAAATACCTTATTGTACTCAAGGAAGGTGCACAGTATGCCCTTTATGTAAATAAAAAGGGCTATTTATTTAAAAGTCTGACATTCAACTATGAAAATACTGACCTCGATCCGGTGGAAAGGGATATTTTTCTGTCACCCATAGAAGAAGGAGCCAGTGCTGTGTTGGAAAATATCTTTTTTGACATTGCCAAATCAGAACTTAGGAAAGAATCACAAACCGAGTTAGATAAAGTAGTACGTTTTCTGAAAGCAAATCCTGACGCTAAAATAGAGATATCCGGACACACAGATAATACCGGAGAAAAGGGCTATAACTATAATCTATCATTGAAAAGGGCTAAATCTGTATATGACTATTTGTTAAGAGAAGGAGTTTTAGTTCAAAGAGTCCAATACAAAGGCTACGGGTCTGATCGCCCGTTAAAATCTAACGATACCGCAACAAATCGTCAATTCAATCGGCGTATCGAGTTTGAGATCATCTCGGACAATTAATCCCCCAAATTGGGTTAATTAACCTCCGAATTATTTCATTCGACGATTTTTTTTACCACTATATGGGGTAATTTTATTGCCTGATTTATAACGTATTCCAATTTTCTCATTAAGTTTGAGAACTTAGTAAACCTAATTTTTAACCTAAACAAAACAGTATGAAGAAGTATTTACTACTTAATTTCATGTTGTTGCTCACAGTCGTGTCTGGCGATTTGTGGGCTCAACAACGTACCATATCTGGTAAGATCACCTCTATTGAGGATGGTTCTACTCTACCAGGAGTGAATGTGGTGCTTAAAGGGACTACTGCAGGTACAGTTTCCGATATTGACGGTAATTACAGCTTGTCGGTTCCTACTGGTGAAGGGACACTTGTTTTTTCCTTTATCGGACTTCAAACCGAACAAGTAGAAATCGGGGAAAGATCAGTGATCGACGTTCAGATGAGCGCTGATGTTAAGCAGCTTTCTGAAGTAGTTGTTACCGCAGCTAACATTGAAAGACAAGCCAAATCACTTGGATATTCCGTTACGTCAATAGATTCCGAAGAATTACTCAAAGCCAGGGAATCGAATGTTGTTAACTCTTTACAAGGTAAGATAGCAGGTGTGAATATTGTAAGTTCAGGGGGATCTATCGGAGGATCTTCAAGAGTCCTGATAAGGGGTGCAGCGGCATTGAGCTCAGATATTCAACCCTTATTTGTGGTAGATGGTATACCCATTAACAATACCAATGAACAGTCTATTCCGGGTGATGGTGGTGATCAGAGATTTGCCAATGATTTTGATTATGGTAATACTGCTCAGGATATAAATCCGGATGATGTAGAAACAGTAACGGTGTTGAAGGGTGCTACAGCTGCTGCTTTATACGGTCAACGTGCCAGAAATGGTGCCATTCTAATAACCACTAAGAAAGGTAAAAACACAAAAGGAAAAACAAGTGTTACCGTTAATTCCAGTATCAGATTTGATAATGTTTTAAGGGCACCTGATTTACAGAGTGAATATGGACCAGGTACTCAGGGAGAAGTTCGTGAAAATACAAGGTTTTCTTTCGGCCCAAGGATATCAGGTCAGGAGTTGCCAGAAGGAAATTGGCTAGGTCTTCCCGGGCCTTTAACGGCTTATGAGGATAATTTTACTGATTTCTTTGAGACAGGTCAGACATTGATCAACAGTGTTGCTGTATCTAACGGAAATGAAAAGACAAATTTCAGATTGGGATACACCAGCTTATTGCAGAAAGGTATTGTGCCCGAAACGGAATTGACCCGAAATAGTATCTCTTTGAATGCCGGTACTGTTCTGGACAATAAAATATCAGCTAGCATAGGTGTACAATATACTAAAACGGACAACGACGGTCGTCCAAGAGTTGGTTTTAATGATGCTATTGGTGATGCTATTTATAATTTGCCAATTACCTATAACATCAATGACATGAAGGAATTCAAAGATGAGTTTGGGGTCCAAAGATCATTGAACGATCAGGTAAATAATCCTTATTGGACATTGAATGAAAGTGTATTCGAATTGGATAGAGATAGATTGATCAGTAATGTTACCGTACAATACGATCCGCTGTCATTTCTCAACATAACAGGTAGGATAGGCTATGATTTCAGTTCAGAGACAAGATTTTCACCCACCGCGAAAGGAACCGTTAATGCAGAAGATGGGGCCTTTTTTATTGACGAATTGAATCAAAAGCAGTTTAACTCTGATCTGATCGTTACATTCAGCCAAAGCCTGGCAGAAAGTTTGGGCGTGAAAGTTATTGCAGGATGGAATGTGAATCAAAGAGATCTTTTTCAATTCACGCAAAGGAGTGTACAGCTGGCGGCTGCCGGCGTATTCAGGCCTGCTAATGCACAGCAAAATATAACTGATATATTTGAAAGTACCCGAAGATTGATGGGAGCTTTTTTTGATGTTGGGTTTGAATATAATGATTATCTTTTCTTAAACGTTACAGGTAGAAATGACTGGTCATCTACTTTGCCACGTGATGAACGTTCTTTCTTTTATCCTTCTGTAAGTTCAAGTTTTGTGTTCTCCGAGGCATTCAATTTGCCATCGGAAATTATTTCTTTCGGTAAGTTAAGAGCAAGCTGGGCACAGGTAGGTAGTGACGAGGAGCCTTACCGACTCGATTTCCTTTACGAGCCTAAGACTTCAGTATTTTTTGTACTGTCAGGAACTGCCGGATTAGCATTCCCTTTTGGAGGTCAGCTAGGTTTCGAGCAACCTACTACTATACCTCCACAAAACCTGAAACCTGAGATACAGACCAGTTTTGAGTTTGGTGCTGAGTTACAGTTTTTGGATGGTCGTATCGGGTTAGATGTTGGGTATTTTGATATTAAGACAGAAGATCAGATCATATCCCTTAGCCAATCTCCTTCGTCTGGTTTTAATGCAAGAAGAATCAACATTGGTGCTACTAAGAACACAGGATGGGAGGTGTTATTAACGGCCACTCCATTGTCATTGGATAACTTCCAGTGGGATGTAAGCGCTAATTACACCAGGATCAGACAAGAAGTAATTTCATTGGCACCAGGTGTGGAAGAATTTAACTTAACCGGTGGTATTAATGGGCTACAAGTGAAAGGACGACCAGGAGAAGCTTTCGGACTATTCGGTACCGGATTTGCCAGAGATTCAACAACAGGACAATTCTTATTGGATGCTCAAGGTCTGAGAATACAAGAAGAGAATGTTCGTTTAGGAGATATTTATCCGGATTTCACTTTAGGTATATCAAACACTTTTACTTATAAGGGAGTTAGCTTAAGCTTCTTATTAGATTACAGAAACGGTGGCGTACTATATTCGGAAACGGTGGCTGATCTAAGACTTCTTGGTTTGGCGGAAGAAACTTTAAACCGTGATCAATTAATTGTTGATAAAGGGCTAATAGAAGGAGAAGGGGGTGCCCTTGTACCCAATACTATAGGTGTCGATCCGGAAGAATGGTGGGCCAACCAGGATAACATAGAAGAAGCAAATACCTTTGAGAATACATGGTTGAAACTAAGAGAGGCAAGAATATCTTACAGACTTCCCAGGTCGATTGTAGAAAAGACCCCATTCGGAGGTATAAATGTAGCAGCTGAAGGTAGAAACTTATGGTTGATTTATTCAAAAGTACCTCACATAGACCCTGAACAAAATGTATTTGGGGCTACCGATGCCGGAGCGGGTATTGAAGCTGGTGGTTTACCATCTACAAGAAGCTATGGTTTTAACATTTCATTGACTTTTTAAATACATAGTGATGAAAAACATATATTATTATTTTATAGCCTTGACAAGCACGATTGTTTTTTCCGCTTGCGAGGACAATTTTCTTGATGTTAATGATAGCCCTAATGCAGGGGTAGTGGCTGATGCCAACGTTCTGTTTACAGGAGCTATTGTTGAACAGATAAATAACAGAACGCAATACTTACAGCAATATGGTAACTATTATACCCAACATTACTACAGTGGTAATGATAGTGGTTTCCTTACTGACTGGGAGAGATATCGACAGGGCGGAGTGCTTCTGAGCATTTGGTCTGGTAACTTTTGGAATAGTTATACCAATATTACCTCACTTAAATTAGCTGAAGACGAAGCTTTGGCGACAGGCTTTTTAAATACTGCAGCTCAGGCTAAAATTCTTCAGGCAGAGATTTACTTAGAATTAAGTTTATTGCATGAGAGGATTCCATTTACTGAATCCAATACGATTGGTATAAACAATCCTAATTTTGATGATCAGGAGGATGTATTCAATGGTGTTATTGACATACTGGACTCGGCGGCAAGCATCATAGATGTTACTACCGGAGGACAGGTGCAGGGAGGTGACTTGTTGTATTCAGGCAATATGACAGCATGGCTAAAGTTTGCTAATTCTCTTAAATTCAAGGTTCTGATGTTGAAGGCTAATGCTGATCCGGGAGCAGCAGCTGAAATAGCAAGTTTCATGGCCACCGACCCCAGGATGTTCGAGAATAATGGGGATGATGCCAAGGTTGATTTTCTGAGAGAAGTAGGTAACCAAAATCCGGGATGGAGACTTTTTGACGCCTTTGGCGCCTGGAATTTCCAGGATGAAACCGGCGATGAGACAGAGAAAGATGGTAAGGGTTTTGCGATGTATTTAAGCCCTATTTCTAAAAGTATCTTTGAAAACTATACATCTATAGATCCTAGATTGAACTTATTGTTCAGGCAACAACGAGATACACTGGAATACCTCACAATTGACTTGAATGAAAATTCTGATGATGATGTAGCCTATATTGATGAGAACATTTACCAGGAGATCTATCCGGATTATTTCATGACCTATAGTGATGTGCAGCTTCTAAAAGCGGAGGCTATTATTAAAAATTACATACCGGGAACACCAGAAGAAGCTCAAACAGCTTACGAAAATGGTGCTAAGGCCAGTATTGAGCGATACAATGCTCTAGGTAGAATTCGTAACGCTGATCAAGCTGCCATAGATGCTTATATGGCTGCTCTGCCTATGCTGTCTGCCCCAACGACTACGACGAATGCAACAACAGCGCTGGAACATATTTATTTACAGCAATATGCAGATAGTTATTTGCGTGGGTTACATGCGTGGACGAACTGGAGACGTACCGATTATCCTGTTTTGGAGGCCCACGAGGAGGGCTCAGTAGGAGGAATCATAAAAAGATGGCCTTACGATACGGATGAACCTGCAATTAACGTGAATTTCCCACCAAGTGTTCCGGGATTAGGAGAAGCTATGTGGTTTGAAAACTAAGATCAAAGAAATTATGAAATATTTATATTTAGTTTTAATAGTTGCTCTTATTGCTACCTCTTGTGATGAAGAAGATGAGCGACTTGATTTTCTGGATGATTCCGCCAACAGAATTGACCAGTATTATGCATGGGAAGAGGCTGACGCCGCTGAGGTTACGGAAGGTGGATCCACCACTATCACACTTGAAAATATCTGGACGTTATCTACTGAGGATGTTCAGGTTGAAATAGGTATTAGTGGTACGGCTGCCGGAGATGTTGGTAATGGTATTACCATTACTAACAAGTCAGTTGTTGAAGGATTCACTTTTAATGATATCACTATTTCCGGTAATACTATATCTGTGGTTATCAACAATAATGATACCCTTCCATCTATCGATTTGGAATTAGAGATTGCCGTGGCTAATAATGCTACTACGGATACTGATCAAAATTTGATATTCACAATAAATAGTGTTACCAGAGGAGGACAGGCGCTTGGAGTAGGAGATAATGATGGAGAGCTGATCACTAAAACCGTGAATATCGTTGATAATCCTTTGGAGGTAAGCTTATCGCCTGGGAATGTGTCAAGCATGGAAAATTCTAAAGATTCTACGACTGTAAGCCTTTCATTAAACTACGCTACTTCAGAAGATGTTACCTTAACCCTGGGTACATTTGGGAATTTAGTTGAGACGACTGATTTTGTATTTGAGGACTTCAATACTACAATGGTAATTTCGGCGGGAAGAACAGATACGACTTTCAAAATCATCAACAGGGACGATCTGATGGTTAAGGCTGGTACAGACTCTTTAGGTGTGTTCATATCTAATGCTACAATAGGAGGCTCTTTAAGTCTCACTAAAAGTGGGATGGATAGTCTTGTATATTTTCAGACAGATGATATTAAGACAATGAAATTGTCGGGGACCGAAAGTGATACTTTGCAACTCGGTGCCATTTCAGATGCGGGAGTAAAGATTTTCAGAGTCAATTTGGATAATGTTTCTACTGAGATGGTTGAAATAGATTATGATATTAACCCTACTAACGGTGTTGAAGGAGATGATTATACCGATTTGTCTGGTGGTACACTTGTATTTAATCCGGGGCAAACCGTGGCGGAAATAGCCGTTCAGGTGTTGGCGGATGCATTCGAAAATGTGAATGATGTTACGCTTGAAATTGCTTTGGATCATACATCGTTAAATACCGGCGATGGTGAAGTCAAAGTAGAAGCGGGACAAAAAACATACATCAAAGTCAATAACTGATATAATTTCAGGTAGCAGTTTAAAAAACCTGGCATATTACTTTGTGCCGGGTTTTTTTCTTTATAAGCTAAAACCTTGCTATGGCTAAATGAAAAGGGTTTGGGTATAGCGGAATCCTTTTTCCAAGTGTCAATTCTCATTGTAATTGTGATAACCCTGCTTTGTATATTAAATTTTTGAAATAGGATAACTCATTAACCTCATGTTGAGATCTTTAATAACCGTAATGTTATCAATGCTGGTGGCAGCGCTGTCTGCCCAGGATTGTAAAGTGCAAATGCCAGAATTACAAGGGGAATACTCAGGAAATTGTAAAAAGGGTTTAGCGCATGGTCAGGGTAAGGTAAAAGGTGACAAGGTCACTTATGAAGGAAATTTTAAAAAGGGGTACCCTCAAGGCAAAGGAGTAATACAATATCTTGAGGATGACCGTGTTTTTAAAGGTCAGTTTAAGGAGGGGAGAATATATGGTTTTGGACAGGTATTTCAATCGGATAGCCTTGTAAAGGAGGGGTATTGGAAAGGTGATCTAATGAATTATAGATATCTGGGAATAGAAGAAGCCGATTTGAAGGGGTATAAGATTTTGCAAGAAGATAATCTTGGCCAGGCTAAGTTGAAGATATCACGATCTGATAATAATTCTGAACTGATAACCATACGACTCAATGACTTGAAAAACAGATCTATTGCAGATATAAGTGTTGAAGAACGAAATAACGGGCAAATTGCAAAGTCTACCTTCACCAATAGCCGGTCTTTTGTAGAGATTAATGCAATAGAATTCCCATTTATTATTACTATCAGGTACACCGTGTCATCAGGACAAAGCAATAATTTTACAGTACCCGTGATATTAAGATTGGAAATTTTCGAATCTGGTGATTGGTTGATCAATATTACCCATTAGGCCGGTATTTGTATAAATGTACTTTATTGTTGTTGAGGAAGTGCGATCTGCTCTTCATGAAAAACAAAGTTGCCTTTATTATCATATCCACGGATAGACATTATCGGCTGAAAATAATAGTCAGGTATCTTAATATTGAGTGTAAGTTCAGTCTTTTCCCAACCAGTACTGACATGTGGGTTCCAATAGATAACAGGTTGTAGAAAACTGATTTGATCATTTGTATTATCAGGCAGCCATTTCGAAGAAAACCCATTTAAATAGACTTTCTTAATATTTCCGAGAGAACTTTCGTCTACGCCACTTTTAGTAAAGAAGGATAGTACCCCATATCGTGCGGCATTGCCGATATTGGCAAGTGTTCTTACCTTATTAAGTATCTCTACTTTATACAATGATTTTGGGTTTAACGCCAGCACTGAACTCGTATGAACGGGGATGCCATCCAACAGTATCAAAGGAACCCCTTCAAAATTCTTTTTAAGTTCAATGGAGAACATTTGCAGTTGGCCTGATTTTGTAATGCTCACCTTTGGAATTAACTTATCAATGACATCTATCATGTTATCTTGAAGTATGTAATCATCAAAAAAAAGTTCTTTGTCGAATTGACCATATAGCTTATTTTTTTCGTGGGCCCTCTTCACCGTTGTAAGTGATTTATGTTCATCTGGTATAGCATTCTTACTACGAAAATGTGTTGCGAGCCTTCTTCTTTGAATGGAGGATGAAAACTGGTCTTTTATTTCCTGTAGTTTTAATTCAACTTTAGGCACGGGAAAAGGTAGGTTTCCTATGTCTAATACCAATTGGTATTGCATTGTATCACTCATTTGTGAGTGATATGTAAAATAGCCCTTGTGTACACCTTCGAAGTTTAGACCGCTTAACGTGAATTTTCCATTGATATCGGTTTTAGAATAAAATATACCCGAGGATATTTCAGGAACGGTAAGGATCACATCGCAATAACTACAGGTTGTTTGATTTCTACTTTTTACATGTCCTTCAATTTTAAACGTATTGGCAGAAGATTTATCAGCGCTCTCCTTTTCTGAAATAGGGTAGGGTTTTGAATAACTGCTATTATAATGGGTGTAGGAGCCATTGAAATTAAGATCCTCAATACACTGAGCCTGGTCCTTTAATCCGATGGATAGATCAAGTTTATCGATTCCAGGATTTGTACATTTTAATTTAAGGCTTACCATGCGCTCAGATGATACTTGTTCTTCTGATAAAGTCAAACTTAAATTTCCAGATATTCTTTTGCTGAACGGTGATTCAACAGCTATTTCAAGTAAACTGTCCTTATGGATCAGATCAATTTCACTTGAAAAAACGGGTAAGTCCATGGCACCGATGAGCCTGTTGCCTTTGTGAGTATATGCTATTATTTTGTAGACATTTTCATCTGAATTTTTAGGTATTCGTAATGTGAAAGGTGTTAGATGCTGTTTAGTCTTGAGCATAACCTCAGTCAAAGCTGTACCATCTGTTTTATAAATGCCCAGAACAATCACCGAATTTAATGAGTGACACCCGTTAGTATATAGTGTGCCGTTTATTGTTTCATTTGACAATGCATAATTCCTGTCTAAATGTATATAAGCGCATTGTTCATATGCAAGTGAGTGAGTAGCATTGATCAAAACTATTGCAGAGATTAAAAAACCCTTTATTACAGTATCGTAAAGTTTTATGCTCATTATTCAAATTGTGGTGGTATTTCCAGGGTGGAGTTAGGCCAGGCCTCTGTACAGGTAAATTGAACTTCTGGTATAGCAGTGTTAAACCCTGCGCTTACACCTCTATTGAAGAATATGGATCCTTTACTAACCCCGGAAGCGCTAAAGTGGCCCTTTACAGGTATGTTGGTCTCTAAATCAACTATATTTAAGTCAGCCAGGTCACTAATCTGAGGGTCAAAAATACTACCTTTTATGCCTTGTTGATCCACAAGAGATTGCCAGAAGTTGAACCCGGCTTTATTCAGTGAGTAAACAGTAACTTCCATAAAGTAGAAGCTATTAAAATCATAAATTTGGTTACCTACTTCGATCGTGGTAGTGTTGTTAACGGTATTTCTACTGCTCCCAATCCGTATGTTTTGATCGATTGGTTTTCTGAAAGACCAACAAAACTCAACACAAAACTCTCCTGTCAAACATTGGAATGGAGGCGGGTTCTGAATATCTCCGGCAACTTGCGCTATGCCAAGGGTGCTGGTTCTAAAGAAAAATGGCTCATCTTGTTGATCAGATGAAACTGTTGCGAAAAATCGATGGTTCCCTTGCACTTGTTCAGTCCCCTCGATAAGTGTGGGTTCAAATTCCACTAGTACAGAATCTACGATAAGAGGTTTTTGTAATTTTTCAGCAGTAGACTCAAAGATTCTGTCATCAGCAAGAACGATTCGTAAAGTATATTCCATTCCAACAGTACCGGCAAATAGTTCTTGTTCAGGTTTGTAAACGCCCTCTTGTTTTTCGCAAAATGGTGTGATTATGCCATTATTATCGGTCACGGTAATGACGGCTCCTGAGCTAAGGGAGTTGTTAGTTGAATTACTCCCAAGACTAGCTGTCGTGGAGACTCTTACAAAGCTACTTCCCGGTTCATTGGTGATTAATCCTTCGATGACAGGCTGAGGCTTTATTTCATTGTCTTCAATTGGAAAATTATCAATACAACCAAAAGAAAGTAGTAAAAGTATGAATAGTAACTTTCTGAATGTCATTTCATTTATTGAGGGTTAAGTTAAATGTAAGGGAAGGAAAAGGAGCGCCTAAAACTGAAAGTTGTTTAGCTTGTCCATCGTTATTGTCTACAAAAACGGAAAAAACATTTTTCCTTCCATACAAATTGTAGACAGAAAATGTCCAGCTGGTATCAAATCTTCTATTTTTCTTATGTGATCCTTCTAATGTGATGGACATATCAAGCCGATGAAAATCAGGTACCCTGAAATTATTTCTTGATATATCGGAAAACACCCTGACCCCATTTACTATTAATGTACTCTGAGGCAGTGTGACAGGCCTTCCTGAACTGTAAGTAAAAGAGGTTGAGAAACGCCATAACCTTCCTAATTTCCAATTACCTACAATATTGAGATTGTGCGGCTTGTCAAAATTAGCAGGAAGGCGTTCTCCGTTATTCAATTGATCATCGGCTACGTTGCTCCTAAATCGTGATCGGGCCCTGGACCATGTATAACCGATTCGTCCGGTGAATTTTCCACGGGTTTTACGGATGAGTGCTTCAAGGCCATAAGCAGTTGCTTCACCCTGTAACGTTTGAAAGGGGAGTTCTTCATTTAGCAAAATACGTGCTCCATTTTTGAAATCAACGGTGTTTTCTATTTCCTTGTAAAAGGCTTCAAAAGACGTTTCATAGTCATTGGATTTTGAGTTTTTGAAATATCCCAATGAGATTTGATCAGACACACCAGATTCCAGGTTAGGAGAAGAGGGTCGCCAGAGATCGGTAGGCAGGGAAGCTACCGTATTAGACATTAAATGTATGTATTGAGCTGTTCTGCTATAAGATGCCTTAATAGAGGAACTGCTGTTGAGCCTATAACTTATAGCCAGTCGGGGTTCAGGGTTAGTATTTAGTAATTTTACTTCCCCGCTTTGCAATAACGTACTGTCTGTTATTGATTCACGAGATCTCGTTTCATTAGCGGCAAATTCATAAAACTTATCCTCACCAATGTTAAAGAAGGAAGACAATCTAAGGCCTAATTGTACTCCAAAGCGCTCTGATATATTAAATTCATCATTGATGAAAATGGAAAGGTCTATTGCCTTTTGATCTGGTAGTTCTTGAAAAATTGTTTCAGAATTCTGACTACGAGGTTCTATTTTTCCGGTCCTGAAATTGTAATGATTAATTTCAATACCCGCTTTATAGTTATGCTTGTTAAGCAAATAATTAAAGGTGCCTTTAAAGGCTATTTGATCAATGCCATTGGAAAATTCAGATTCCTGATTGAATGTTGCATCATCAATGTCGGCATCATACTTTGTGTAAGAAGTGATAAAATTAAGTTTTAAGTCCTCGTTAACAGGCTTCTCATAGCTAATACTTCCTAATAGGTTAGAGTAACTTAAAAGAGTGTCCTGAGTGATGTTAAATTCGTCAAAACTATAGTATCCGTTGAGTGTGATGATCGAGCCATCTTTAAACTCGTGATCATACTTCAGGTTAGCGTCAAAGTAATTCGCACTACTGTTTTTAATACTACTTTCGTCAGGAAATGATGATAAAACATAAGTGGGATAAGCTGCCCTGGCAGCCAGTATCAACCCGGCCTTTTTGTTTTTTATAGGCATGTCTAGAAAAACCCTACTGGAAACAGGGCCAATGCCTGCATTAAAGCCTAACTTCTCTTTGTTAGGTACTTTTTGGTTTACTTCTAATACCGATGAAATCCGTCCCCCTTTATCAGCAGGTATTAATCCTTTGTAAAGCGTAAAATCCTTAATGAGATCGGGGTTGAAGATGGAGAAAAAACCTAATAAGTGTGAACTGTTATATAATGGAGCTCCATCCATAAGGATTAGATTTTGATCTATTGACCCTCCGCGCACATTAAAACCAGATGCCCCTTCGCCAACTGTACTTACTCCGGGAAGAGTGATGACGGCCCTGGAGATATCTAATTCTCCTAGGAAAGTTGGAATACTCTTTAATGTATTTAGATCAAATTCAAAAGATCCCGGTCTCAGGCTAATCAGGTTAACTTCCGGGCTTTTACTGGTAATTACAACTTCTTCCAGTTCAACTGTTTTTTCAAATAGCTCAATTTCCAGATTCACATCGTCATATAAGGATAATTCAAAGTTATTTTCGTAGGTGCCTAAGCCTATTACTTTTATATTGTAAATGCCCTCGTCCAACTGACATTCAAAGTATCCCGAAGAATTGGTGTTTAAGATTACATTAGCCGGATCAATGAATATCGTGCCTGCATTAATTTTATCTCCCTTTATTGCATCCTTTAACTGACCGGAAAAACGGTATTGGACAGGCTTACGATCGGTTGAGGCTGCTTTTTCTTTTACAGACTCATTTGACATTAACACTATCACATATGAATTGTAAAAAAAATAGTCGATCTTGAAATCTGTCTGCAGTGAATGTAACAACTCATTTACACTGAAGCTAAGTGCCTTATCAGGAAGCTTGATGTTTTCTGCTGTAAGGCTATCTGCCAGAAGTTTTATGGAATATTTACTTTGAACATGTTTTTTTAAAATCTCATAATTGACGCCATCATCATTCTGAGCGTATGAGACGAATGGAACAGATAAGATTAAAATGAAGAAGGTTAAAGAAATACGTTTGACCACAAAATCCAGTTAAGCTACTAAAATTAACTACTGAAGGTTAATTGAAGTAATTAATAACGTGAAAATTAAGTCTTTTTTTTAACGTATTTTACGGTATTGATTATGTGGTAAATAGTATTTATTTTCCACAGGACTTCTTTAATCCCTTTTAAAGAAAAAGCTTAATAATCCGTTTCCATCTTGCTAAAATTTAATGAGGTGGTCTGTTACATATTCCTCCACTCCATCTTCCAAAGAATAAAACTTATCAGTGTATCCCACTGACCGTAACTTATCCATGTTAGCCTCGGTAAAATATTGGTACTTATCACGGATATCTTCCGGTGTATCTATAAATGAGATGTTTTCCTTCTTATCCATGGCTTTGAATACTGCCCGGGTAAGGTCCAAGAAAGTCCGGGCCTTTCCACTTCCTAAATTGTAGATGCCGGAGTTTTTTCTGTGATGCATCAACCAGTAACATACGTTTACCACATCTTTCACATATACAAAGTCCCGCATTTGTTCACCGTCTTTATATTCCGGATTGTGTGAACGAAACAGCTTCATGCCATCCGAATTTTTTATCTGGTTATAAGCATGCCAGATCACTGATGCCATACGTCCTTTATGATACTCATTAGGCCCGTAAACGTTGAAAAATTTGAGTCCGGCCCAGTAAAATGGTTTTTCTTCCTGCTCCAATGCCCATACATCAAAATCTTGTTTTGACTGACCATAAGGGTTCAATGGCTTCAGTTGAGAAATAGTGGCTTCATTGTCGTCATACCCATATTCTCCCAGTCCGTACGTTGCCGCAGAAGAGGCATATACTAATGGTATCTGATAGCTACAACACCTTTTCCAGATCTGCTTTGTGTACGTTGTATTCATGCGGTTGAGCAGGCCTACATCAAAAAGGCTGGTATCTGTTTTGGCACCTATATGAAAGATAAATTCAACTTCTTCGTAGTTATTGTCCAGCCATTCCATGAAACCGTCCCGGTCTATTTTATGGAGCAGGTTTAATCCTTCAAGGTTTTTATTCTTAAGAGGATTATCAAAATTATCAACGGCGACGATGTAGTTGAAATTTTGATCGTTTAGTTTCTTGATTAATTGACTGCCAATAAAACCTACAGCACCTGTTACTACGATCATATGATATGCGTTTTGGGCAAAGTAACTTAATGATTTCAGGAATAGGAAACATAGGTTCTGAAATCTTTCTTATTGACTATCTTTGCGGCAAATACGGTCAGAATATATGGTTTTCGTAAGCAGACACGAACATTTTAACGCAGCCCATAAGCTTTATAACCCCAAATGGTCACCCGAAAAAAACGAAGAAGTTTTTGGGCCATGTGCCAATGCCAACTGGCATGGACATAACTTTGAGTTGATTGTAACCGTAAAAGGCGAACCTGATCCGGATACGGGTTTTGTAGTGGATTTAAAGAAATTGAGTCGACTGATCCGTAGAGAAATTACAGAAAAGCTTGATCATAAGAACCTTAACCTGGATGTGCCATTCATGAAGGATAAAATGGCCAGTACGGAGAACCTGGTCATAGAGATATGGAAAATACTGGTGACTACACTTAGTACAATATCTGATAGAGCACAATTACACTGTGTCAAATTGTATGAAACACCAAGAAATTTTGTGGAATACTACGGATGATGTCAGATACGACATACGACCTGGAAAGATCTGGTCACAATTAGCAAGTTTGAATAACTAAAACTTTCAGCTATCCATTTTATTCTATTTATAGGCCTTAACTTGAGTTTTATACATTCTCAATTAAAATTAATTAATAGCTAGATGAGATATTATCTGATAGCCGGAGAGCGGTCCGGTGATTTACACGGAGGAAACTTGGTAAGATCGCTAAAAAAGAAAGATCCGGAGGCAGAATTTCGTGGGTTTGGTGGAGATGCGATGGAATCTGAAGGTATGCACCTGTCCGTGCACTATAGAGATCTTGCGTTTATGGGATTTTGGGAAGTATTCAAAAACCTTGGAACAATATCCGGTTACCTCAAAAGATGTAGGGCTGACATCGTCCAGTTTCAGCCTGACGTTGTCATCCTGATTGATTATGCCGGGTTTAATTTAAAAATTGCCGGGTTTTGTAAAAAACAAAATATAAGAGTGTTCTATTATATATCTCCCAAAGTATGGGCCTGGAATACCAAACGTGCGCTTAAGCTTAAGAGACTTGTGGATAGGATGTTTGTTATTCTTCCCTTTGAGAAGGAATTCTATAAAAACTATGGATGGGAAGTAGATTACGTCGGTAATCCGGTGCTGGATGCCCTCAAAAATCATGTATCTCAAAGAGCTGATTTTGACGAGCAAAAAACAGTGGCGCTATTACCGGGGAGCAGGAAACAGGAATTGGAATATGCTGTTCCTTTATTTGTAGGGCTGGCGGATCGTTTTCCAGGTTACGAATTTGTCGTGGCAGCTGTTGATAATATTGAAAAAAGCTTGTATGCTTCGTTAGATGAGAAGCAAAATGTAACCCTCTTATATGGAGAAACTTACGATCTTTTGGCCAGGGCTAAAGCGGCTGTAGTTACTTCAGGCACAGCGGCACTTGAAACAGCCTTGTGGAAAACACCGCAAGTGGTAACTTACCGCACTAGTAAGGTCACTTATTGGATTGCTAAAAGCCTCATCAAAGTAGATTACATTTCATTGGTAAACCTGATTGCCGGTAAAATGGTAGTAAAGGAGCTTATTCAGGAAGATTTTAACCTTGAAAAGCTGTCAGAAGAGCTGATGTTATTGATGGATGACGAGGGTTACAGAGCTCGTATGCTAAGGGAATATGATGATATTTATAATCTTTTAGACCAGGGTTCTGCCAGTGAAAATGCTGCTGATAAAATGGTCAATTACCTCAATTTGTAAAGAACCTCTTGAATATCAAAAACGCAGCCTGGTTTGTAACCTGATCACCGTTCTTTTACTTCCATTAATTTCTTCCAGTCCTGAACCTATCGTTTTAGCATTTCTAAAATGTGTACGGCTATATTTTAACCAAAAGTCAACATTCCGGCTCAGCTTGTATTGTAACATAAAGTAATTGCGTATGCCTTTGCCGTTAAGAGCTGGAATGGAAAAAAGATACAGCACATCTCGCTCAAAGGCATATTGACGGTTATCAAAATCATCAGTTTCAAACAATGCCATTCGCCCACTGATACGCCAGTTTTTAACGTTAGCATTTACGTCTTGTATCAGTACAAATCCTTGTGTTGACGGATTTGACAAAGTGAAGGAACTCCATTGTATTCTGGATTTGAATGAAAAATGGTTAGATACTTTATGTTCCAGGTTGACCAGGTAATTGTCCTTTACACCTTGAACAGTTACAGGGATGTTCCCTGTAAGGTCTTCATTAGTAGCATTACGCGCTTTTGACTGTCTTCTGTATTGAAAATAGAACCGCGTGTGTTTTCTAATGCTGTAATTGAGTCGCAACAGGTATTCATGGCCCTGTGAAGGAGCGAGGGCAGAGGACCTGATCCAATCAAAGGTAAAGGAATCAAAATAAGCAGATAGACTTATATGCTCGTCATGAGTGTATTTAATCCCCCAGTACCATCCACGTTCGTTGTTATTTCTGTTCAGCTCTCCAAAACCGTTTCCATAAAAAGAATGGAAGGCTTTACTGTAATTTCTAAATAGGAGTGCACTCTCCACCTTCTTACTTAATGGAGCAAGGAGGCCGGTTACTATGCCATGACCACCAGATGCAGAACGGGCTATTTCTCCAAAGAAAGTGTAGTTGTCCACGGCATAATTGAAAAACGTGCCATAGACCATGTTATCCTTTCCTGCGAATTCATTTTGGCTAATTAGTGTAGTGTTTCTGATCATAGGAATGGAATATCTGGTGAACAAGTAATTAGCCCCAAGCATCAACCTGTTCTTTTGGTATGTGACACTAACTCCTGCGTTTTGTTCCATTAGTTGGTCCTTGGCACTTATCTCAGAAGTCGTTCTATGGAAACCGGACGTACGAATTGTGCTTACAAATTCAGCAGAGACTTCATCGGTTTGGATCACAGCATCCTGGTTTATCCGGGAATAGAGCGTGGTCATGGTTACATTATTAGAGACCTTGGCTGTGATGGCGGCACCTCTGAAAAAATGAGATTCTTGTAGTGCAGTATATGGACGAATACCTGAATTTACCCGTCTTGTGGTGGTAATGGTTTCTGCCCCCTTGCCGATGTTAAATCCGGAGCCAAAAATAAGCCCTTGTCCGGATTGCAATTGAAAATCACCCAGAATGACATTTTTCAACTTGCCACGGTTTTTTAATTGCAAATGAAAACTGTAAAAATCATTGCCATATCGTTTTGTTTTAGGGTCCAGGATCAGTTGCTCCCCGGCATCTTTTTCTGTGGTAAGGCCCAGGCTGAAATCATTGGTGTGACTCACTCTAAAGCGTGCATACCATTGATCAGGGGAACCTTTGTATCTGGTCGTAGAACTGCTATCGATGGGTGAAAAACCTCGTTTTTCTTCCAGTGTTCGTTCATATCGTAATAAGAGATAGTTATTTTCTTCTTTTAATACCCTTTGCAGGAAAGGGTGAGCACCCTTTGTAAGCCCTGATGATACTATATGTGTGAAATGAAGCAGGCGCTTAGCGGTCGAAACATTAAATGAAGGTATGGCTTGTAGTTCGTAAATAGATAATAATGGGCCATACCTGGTACGGTAGTCTTCGAATTCAAGGATTTGCTTTTCTGATAAAATATAGAGAGACCGAAGCTCTTCAAGGGTAGCAGTATTGAGGTCAAGAGGGTTTGCATAGCTTGATAAAAGTGCTTCATACATCTCTGTGTAATTGATGTCCTCATCTTGTATTGCAAATATCTCTCCGATAACTTGCTCAATATCCATAGTTTCATGCTCATGACGTTGACCATATGCGGATTGTATACTTGCCAATAACCAAATGAAAACAAATAGCCTTTTCATTTGGCAATATGATAAGATAAAGATGCCTGATGTGCTGAACCCAATACCTGGTGCAATGTAACAGCATAATCGATATTGATCCTCCAGGTTTTAAAACCCATGCCAAAATGATTGGTAAAAGGGGCTGTTTGTATACCGGTACGAGCGGAAAATTTAGGAAGAAAAGTATATTCAAGTCCTGACTTGAATCTAGTGTCAAAATCAATATCTTTTTCAGCTTCCAGGCTTAAAATAAGTTTTTCTGATGGCTGATAGGCAATACCGGCGTTGAATAAAGTTGGTATACGCTCATCCTGAAAGTCGGACAGGCGGGCCTGGTTGATGTTCCTTATAAATGCCCCAAAAGTCAGTTCTTCAGACAGCTCGGCCAAACCTCCAAAATCGATAGCGACTGCCCCGCGACTGTCCAACCCCTTGATCTGATACTGTCGATAGTTTATTCTTACCCCAAGACTGGCAATACCAAATGTGTTACCATATCCTGTCGATAAGCTTTGTTCATTATAAAGGTCATCGCCAAATTTAAATACACTGATAGAGCCTGTTCCAAAACCTATAGAGGACAATACACCAGCGCCAAAGTTATTTAACCCGACCCCTGAGAAATGTCTTTCAATAGAAAATAGTGAGGTAGTTCCTTTTTGTAATCCAATAGCGCCCGGGTTGTTAAATACTGACCATGCATCATCTAAAGTGGTGAATGCATTCCCCAAACCTGAAGCACGGGCACCCAAGGCTACTGCACCATTTTGAGCACGGGCATTAGTAAAAGCTAACGTGATTACTAAAAGCGAGAGTGATGTTAAATATTTCGTTTTAGAGTAAATTTGATTAACAGCGAATATATGTATGAACTTTAATTAATAATATAAAAAATCATACAAATGATAAAGTATTATTATATTCATCTCATTATCAATTTATTACCAATAATAGCAATATCTCAACATAGGCAGTACTATCCCAATGGTTCATTAAAGGCAGTAGGCGAACTTTTGATGGGTAAGAAGGAAGGAGAATGGCATTTTTTTTATCCTGACGGTCAATTGAGCAGTACGGAACAGTATCATAATGATCAACTTAACGGACGAGCCCACTATTTTGATAGTAACGGGAATAAGATCGCTCATGAATATTGGAAAGATGGAATACTTTCAGATAGTTCGTATTACTACCATGCCAATGGTCAGGTTGAAAAAGAAGGGAAATTTGCTGAGGGTCTATATAGTGGAGTGTGGGAGTTTTATCATGAAAATGGACAGCTCAAAAGACAAGTGCTCTATGTCAATGGGTTACCCGAGGGGCCCTGGACCTACTACAATGATAATGGGGTGGTCATTCAGCAAGGCCAGTATTCAAAAGGTAAAGAAAGTGGAGAATGGAAATTTTTTACGGATGATGGGAAGTTGGAGTATATAGGAAACTATAAAGACGGAGAAAGGGTAGGGACCTGGTATTCTGTTAACAAAAAGGGCAAGAAAAAAATAGTCAAACTGGATTAGTCAACTCTGTTTCCAGGGACATTTTATCAAAACTCTTTTTTAAGATGAAAAAATAACCCTGCTTCCCTCTCCCGATTTACGGAATACTCGAAACGAAATACAGAGTCATAATAGGTTACGAAGTCAATACCCAGCCCTGTGCCAAATAAAAAGCGATTTGCCAGCCGTTCACTCTGCTCGTAATCAGGGTAGTTTTCGGCATAACCGGCGTCAAAATAAGACTTGATATAAACATCTAAAGGAAATTCCCTGAATTGTTCAATAGGAATTATACCAATACGTTTTTTAAAAGATAATATCTTTTTCTTAAACGTAGTACGATTCAAATAATAATTGCGCCCCTCAATCAGAAAAAGTTCGTAACCTCTTATGAAGTCCTTCCTGAAACCGAGTGCTGAGATATTAGCATAAGGCTGGTTCTCCGGTGTACTTATGAAAACAGAAGAATAGTTGGCAAAATAGAAATTCTTTCCCACGTCATAGAACCTGGATAGTGAAACATTAAATTCAGTTTGATCAATATCATTGAAAAAACCTAAACCTAATTTAGAAGCCTGAAAATCAAAACGATACCCTTTTAAGGGATAAGGAGAAAAATCTCTTCTATCAATGATCATAGAATACTTTATTCGGAAATACGTTTGATCGACTCTGCCGTTACCGTAATATTCAGGATTTAGCGCGGCAATCGTATCACTAATGCTATTGTGATTATAAGCCACTTCTACATTGTGGGTAGTATAAAATGATTTGCGAAAACGGTACCCAATCCCAAAGTTACGCCGTATTCTTAGTAATTCTTCCGCATCGAAAAACGTTTGTAGATGGTCTAATGTGTTGATGCCTATGTTTTTGTTTTCCGAGTAATCGAAAGCAAATGAAAGGCCATGTTTTTGAGATTTGTCAATTTGAGGGATACGATAAGCCAGTCTGAAATTTTGAGTGAAACCAAATTGTGCTACAAGTCGCAAGGATTCGTTTCGTCCTCTAAAATTATTTTTGGTGAGTTTTACTCCAAAGTTTGTCCTGCCAAGGTTACCATCCCTGTTTTGCCACCAATCGTTAAAGTTTCTGTCCACCAGATCGAATATGGGCGCTGGAAATGTATACCACCTTTCTTTTACCCTAACCACAATATCTACCTTATTTGGGGACAGGTCTAGTGTGGAAATTTCTACTGAATTAAATAGCCTGAGATTTTGAATTTTGTACTTCTCTTTTTCAAGGATTTCCCGTAAATCCTGGTAGTCATAAAATGAGCCTATTTGAACATCCATTTCACGGAGAATGATCCTATTTTTAGTCACTTTATTTCCGATAATAAAGATGTTATCAATCTCCACGTAGCGTGTGGCCGAAGTATCAGAGTTTATGAGTAAATAACTCGTGTTAAGGGATTTATCCACTGAGTCTGGTGGGGAAGTCTGGGCCAATAAAAAGGAAAATAATAGAGCGAACATCTTCTTACCTACACCATACGATATGTTTTCCTTTGATAAGCGGAACGTTAATGTTAAGCATAAAAAATAGCTAATTCAATAGGTTGTAAGTTCTATTGTGTAAAGCCACTAACAACGGCCCGCGGTAAACTAACAGATAAACTTCGACAGAGTTATTTTTTGAGCCTGAGTGCTCTTACCAGGATAAACAGGCCACCCAGAATCAAAGGAATACTCAATAATTGACCCATGTTAAAAGCCATAGTGTCTTCAAAGGATACCTGGTTTTCCTTAAACAATTCATGCACAAAGCGTAAACCAAATAACAGGATAAGGAAGATACCCAGGAGTAAGCCATCCGGAGTTTTTATTCTCATTTTATTCCAGATCAGGAATAGGAGAATGAAGATCATCAATGATGTGGAGGCTTCATAGAGTTGTGTAGGGTGACGTGAAATGCCATAAGCACTTACTGCAGCATTAAAAGAGCCATCCGTATTCTTATTAAGTGTGTATTCCAGCTTATGGTCGGTGATTAATATATGATTATTCAGGTAAGGGTAATCAAATAGAATATTGGTAAACCTTCCTTCAAGATATTTTTTCAATGATCCTTCGGTAAGGATCTCAGGCTGATTTTTAAAGGCAATCTCTAAAGTCAGTGGTACATACCCTTCCTTATTTTCTATTTCTTTTTGGGCATGCTCAGCACTGATCTTTTCTATGGGACTTGAATCTTTTAAAAAAGTATCATGTAGGTTTTTAGAAAATACTACACCATAACCTGACCCGGTGGGGACACCGTAAATCTCAGAGTTCATGAAGTTACCCATCCTTATCAAACAACCAGTCAGCGCTACTACAATAACGATACGGTCCACTACCTGGAGCCAATTCTGATTAGGTCTGCTGACTTTTTTAAACTGGAATTTCCAGCTGATATCATATTTAGTGTAGAGCCATAGCGCCAGGAGTATGCCAAATGCTGCCCCGTGACTGGCCAGCCCTCCTTCCCATATTTTTAAAATATCAATGGGGTTAGCTAAGTATTTATCAGGCTCGTAGAAGAATACATGCCCTAAGCGGGCTCCTAGAATGGTGGCAATCACCATAAAAATAGTCAGTGTTTCCACATCTTTTTCAGGCTTGCTTTCATTCCGATAGATGTAGAACATGATCTGCTGACTGATGAGGAACCCCAGTGCAAACAATAAACCGTACCATCTGACAGGTCTCCCACTGATAAAAGGCAGCCATTCGGGGAAAACAAAAATTTCCGGGTCTGCACCCCAGATCATGAAGCTTAGAAAAAACATCGCACAAACTTAAATAAATTACTCATACACTGGACAGTAATTGTTGTCAAATACTACCTTTTTTTGAGAAGTTCTAACTCCTCACTGAAGGCGCTGGACAGAATAGGGAACCTACACCAGGTACGTGGGTCTACATTAAAGTCATCCAGGTGAAAAGCCGGCGCAATCCGTTCTCTTTTCCATTGGTTTTGGGCCCACAATCTAAAAAACTTGGTGATATGGTTTTTAAGCAGTTCCTTAGACTCTAACCCCCTTTGATATAAAATGTCAAAAACCTCAAGAGGTGATTTGTGGTCCCGGATGGCGAGTTTTTCAATTTCTACGATTACAGCATAAGGCATCAGATCATCTTCATCGGTTTGTGTGGAAGTCAGAGGGCGTAACTCAGCGCTGGGCTTTAGGTTATTCACATTATTTAGAGAAGAATATCCAAGACTTTCCTCAGCCCATTTTAACCACTGGATTATAAAACTTTTGTCTACTGCGGCTATTGGTGCAATACTTCCACTAGTATCACCATCCATAGTAGTATATCCCAAATCACCTTCACTTCGGTTAGAAGTAGTTAATAACAAAGCCCCTTTTATATTAGCCAGCATCCAAATAATGGGTGAACGACTCCTGGCTTGAATATTTTGTAAGGCAAGATCATCACTCAGCCAGTCCAGTTTACGTTCTAGAACGTTTTCTATTTTGTTTGAATAGGATTGTACCTCATCGTCTATTTTCCAGGAATAGAAAGTGGCGCCAATATCGTCAGCCAGGCATGCTGCAGAATTAAAGGTGGCTTCTGACGAGTTTTTAGTACCCTGATAAGCACATGTGAGCAACTGAGCAACGATTGCCTTGATAACGGCCATATTCTGCCCATGCCCTTTAAATTTACCCACTGCCTTAACACCTAACCTGTCTATGAATTTGTCAACCCCTAATTCGTTCACCCCACGCTTGACCATTTCAGAGACCAAAATAGCTATACTGGAAGAGTCAGCCCCCCCACTCAGTGAAAGTACAAAGCCGTTGGTTTTACTCTTTCTTAAGTAATCAAACAGGGCGAGTGCACCGGCCTGGGTGAATTCATGATTTTTATCTCTAACAAATGATGCAGGGGCGGGGTATTCTTCCGCTACATTAGAAAAGTCAATGTCTGTGTGGACCAGGTCGACTCCCTGGAAAGATAACCATTCATTGCGTTGGATCAGTTTTCCATACCTGGCTATAAGCACTTCACCATCATATATCATTCTCCCCGCCTCATTGCCAAGCAGGTTTGCGTAGAGGTAGGTACAGTTAAAGTTTTCAGAACTCTTAATGATCAATTCCTCTCTGTCTTCGGTTTTTCCAAACGCAAAATGACTGGCGCTGGGATTGATGATGAGCTCCACGCCTTTTTCGTAAAGCCGGCAGGCAGGGCGATCCTGTCGCCATGCATCTTCACATATCTCAAAACCTATCTTTATGCCCTTGTGCTTAAACAAGATATCTCCGATAGGATATTCAATCCCATTCAATTTTATATTACTCGCCTTATCTACCGGCCAGGGGGTAAACCATCGTGGTTCATAATGCACACCATCATTTGCCAAGTTCTGCTTGGCATAAATCCCGACGATCTGTTTACCTGATACCAATGCAGAACAGTTGAAAGACTGCCCGTCATGTTTTAGAGGGAGTCCGATAACCACAGTTATGGTATCGCACCATTGAGCTACCTCTAATAAAAGCTGTTCCGATTTTTGGTAGACCCAATCACTAAGAAAAATATCTTCACATCCATATCCGGTAATACATAATTCAGGAAGACACAGAATATCTACGTGGTTTTCCACCGCGGTCTCGATGGCCTGATGAATATTATGGAGGTTGTTTTGCCAGTCTAGTGGTGTTTGGTTTAGTGCAGCCCCTGCAATTCTAAGTTTTCCGGCAGCGTCCATATTTTAAAATGAAGATTAACATCGTTAAGATAAATTCAATAGCTGGAAGGTTTTCTGAGCGGCGTCTTGTTCCGCCTTTTTTTTATTAAAGCCGTATCCGGTTCCCTTAGGTTCGTCATCAATGTACACAAGTGCTGTAAATTCCTTATAGTGCTTTTGATTTTTTACTTCTATAATGTCAAACTTTATGTCTTTGTTTTCCTTTTGTGCCCATTCAATGATCCGGCTTTTATAGTTTGTAATGGAATGGACGATCTCATCGAGGTCAAAATAGGGGATTAGTAGTTTATTCCATATGAAGCGTTTGCAGAATTTATAGCCTTTATCCAGGTATACGGCACCTACTATGGCTTCAAGTGTATCGCCATAAAGAGATTTATGGGAAAGCTTGCCTTTACTGGCCTGGTCATACTCGATAACACTTTCCAGCCCAAGTCTTTTACCCAGATTATTCAATGATTCACGATTCACTAACCGTGACCGTATTTCAGTCAGAAAACCTTCATCCTTATAAGGGAATTTTTTGAATAAATAGTCAGCCACTACGGCACCCAGTATGGCATCTCCCAGGTATTCCAGTCGTTCGTTGGATTCTTTTATCCCATTACTATTTTTGACAGCGATGGAAGCGTGTCTTATAGCCAGTCTGTACAGTGATAGATTAGTAGGGGTAGCACCGACCACGGTTTGGATGGCAGTAATTAACCTTTTGTCTTTTTCAGGACTTGCGTGGAATAGGTTTAGGAGGCGCTTTGCCGCACTATACACCAGGTTATTCGTCTAGTTTCCTAAATATAATCGACGTATTATGACCACCAAAACCAAACGTATTACTCAATGCAACTTTCAAATCCTTTTCCTGGGATTTATTGAATGTTAAATTCAATTTGTTGTCTAACTGATCGTCATCTGTAAAGTGATTGATAGTAGGGGGTACAGTGTTATGCTCAAGTGCTAATATAGAGGCTACTGCTTCGATAGCTCCGGCCGCACCAAGTAAGTGCCCGGTCATAGATTTTGTAGAACTAATATTGAGATTATAAGCATGCTCCCCGAATACTCTTTTTATGGCCAGTGTCTCACTCATATCGCCTAGTGGTGTAGACGTACCATGTACATTAATGTAATTAACTTGATCAGGAGATATGTTAGCATCATTAAGTGCATTGAGCATCACGTTAGTAGCGCCTAAGCCTTCCGGGTGAGGTGCAGTAATATGGTGTGCATCGGCTGACATACCGCCACCAATGAGTTCGGCGTAGATTTTTGCTCCTCTTGCTTTGGCATGTTCGTATTCTTCCAGAATCAAAGCTGCGGCGCCTTCTCCCAATACGAATCCGTCCCGATCTTTATCAAAAGGTCTGGACGCTGTTTCTGGCGAATCATTACGTTCCGAAAGCGCTTTCATCGAATTAAAACCACCTATACCGGCCTCTGTGACGGCCGCTTCACTACCACCGGCTATGGCAACGTCCATATGGCCGAGACGGATATAATTCAGTGCGTCTATAATCGCATTGGTAGCAGAAGCACAGGCAGAAACTGTAACGAAGTTGGGTCCTCTGAAACCATATTTAATAGAAATATGACCTGCAGAAATATCTGCGATCATCTTCGGAATGAAGAAAGGGCTAAACCTTGGAGTATTATCATTTTGAGAATAGCTCCTTACTTCATCCTGGAAAGTCTTTAATCCTCCTATTCCCGAACCCCATATGACTCCGGCTTTGTCAAGGTTAATGGTGTCCAACTTTAAATTGGAGTCATCCATGGCCTCTTGTGATACTACCAAGGCGTACTGCGAAAAAGGATCCATTTTTCTGGCCTCTTTGCGATCGAAGTGATCTTCAGCGCTAAAGTTTTTAACTTCACAGGCAAATTGAGTCCTGAATTTCTCCGGATCAAAACGTGTGATACGTGCAGCACCACTAACTCCATGTTTAAGCCCCTGCCAGTATTCGACAGAAGTATTGCCAATGGGTGTTAGTGCGCCTAAACCAGTAACTACTACTCTTTTAAGAGTCATAAAAGAATTTTGGAATGTGGGGGGTGTGAATATTATTAAATTACTTTACGTTTTCTTCAAGATAAGAGATTGCCTGTCCTACGGTAGCAATGTTTTCAGCTTGATCGTCGGGAATAGAAATGTTGAATTCTTTTTCGAATTCCATTATTAATTCAACAGTATCTAATGAGTCAGCCCCCAAATCGTTAGTGAAGCTTGCTTCAGGGGTAACCTCAGATTCCTCAACACCCAGCTTATCGATAATAATAGATTTAACTTTTTGCGCTATTTCAGACATGTTTAATATGATTTAGTTAAAATATCTGCAAAGAAATACATTCTAAGCCTTAATGCCAAACAATTTATACAAAGTTATCGACTGTATTATTTACCCTATTTCTAGTGAAAAATAATGGAAATTAGCCACTACTTTTGCAAAATACCATGGCGCAAAAAAGAACAAAACTAGTCGTAGACTTTGATTATGATTTCATATTATTTGGTATCAGTTCATCTGTTAAATTTTATAAACTAGCCTGGGCCATTAACAATCAACTGGATCTTCATCTGGTACGTGACGCAGATCATATTATTGAGGATAAAACTGCCTGCGAGCAGCCTTTTGGTATGTATACCTTCAGACGCGAATCAGAGGGATATAAGTTATATAAAAACAGAAGCTTGAGTGGGGAAAATGTTTACTTGCTACCGGAATTTATTCATTTTGACTACTTGCTTAAAACAGAAGTTTCTTTGCAATCGTTTTCAGCACAAGAAATGATAAAAGAATTAAAGGAAATTAAATGGATTGAATATATTGCCGACCTTCAAGTGAACACCTTGAAGTCACGAGACAATTTTTTAAGTTAGAGTATGAGTCAAAAGATACATTTTAATAAGACCAAGATCATAGCCACCGTAGGGCCGGCTTCCAATAATAAAGAGACACTGAGAGAACTAATGTTAACCGGTGTTGACATCTTCAGATTGAATTTTTCACATGGTACGCATGAGGATCATTCAAAGGTTATTCAATTCGTAAGAGAGCTGAATGAGGAACTGGCTACCCATGTTAGCCTTTTACAAGATCTGCAAGGACCTAAGATCAGACTTGGTGAGGTGGAAAAAGGTGCCAGGATAAAGAAAGGTGATAAATTCATTATTTCAATCAAAGACATGATAGGGAATAGTGAGATGGCCAGTACCGTGTATACTAATTTGCCTAAAGATGTATCCCCGGGTGATATGATCCTGATCGATGATGGTAAGATCGAGCTAAAAGTAAAGAGCATAGAGGGAGATCAGGTGGTTACTGAGGTCATTTATGGTGGAAAACTTAAGTCCAGGAAAGGAATTAACCTGCCTTTCACTAAAGTTTCTGCGCCCTGCCTTACTGAGAAGGATCTGAAAGACCTTGAATTTGGTCTTAAGAACGATTTGGATTGGATAGCGCTATCGTTTGTACGTGAAGCAGCTGATATTAGAGAGCTTAGGTCTATTATAGAAAAAGAAAATAAATCTACGCGAATAGTTGCCAAGATAGAAAAACCCGAAGCCATTAAAAATATAGATGAGATCATTAGTGCTACTGATGCAGTAATGGTGGCCCGAGGTGATTTAGGGGTTGAGATCTTTATGGAGGAGGTGCCTATGGCACAAAAAATGATTGTAAATAAGTGCAATAGAGCAGCAAAACCAGTGATCATAGCTACCCAAATGATGGAAAGCATGATAGAAAATCCAAGACCTACGCGTGCAGAAACCAATGATGTCGCGAATGCCGTGATGGACGGTGCCGATACGTTGATGCTGTCAGCAGAAACTGCTGCAGGTATGTACCCAATAGAAGTGGTGAAAAGTATGGTCAACACAGTGAGTTGTGTGGAGCGGCAGGCTGATGTTTACTTTAAACATGACCTTCCTGACCAGGAAGATCCCCTTTTCTTAAATAGTACGCTCATATTAAATTCCTGCCGTTTGGCAAAAGCTTCAAAAGCTACGGCTATTGTTGGTATGACCCAATCGGGATATACTGCATTTAAACTGGCTGCTCATAGGCCGAAAGCGAATATATTCATTTTCACAAGCAATAAGCCATTATTGAATATTATCAACCTGGTATGGGGGGTAAGAGGCTTCTATTATGATAAAGAAGTTTCTACGGATGATACGTTTGCCGATATTGAAGAAATATTAAAGAGTAAAGAACATATTGGTAAAGGGGATGTATTTATTACTACTGCCAGCATGCCGATAGATGAAAGAGGCAGAACAAATACCATCAAACTAAATGTGGTAAACTAAGCATTCAGTAAATGCTATAGTTCAAATGCTAACTATGATCTGGCCTGGGGGGTACAAGCATTACCTTTTCTCTGTCTACCACGACAGCTCCGGGCGGGTCACCTTTTCTCTTTCTAATATACTTTCTGGGAGTGTAGATCACAGGGCATAGTGTATCGTTTTTTCTTTTAGAATAATAAGCGGCAAGTTCTGCCGCATGCTCTATCACGAAATCCGGAATAATTTTCCCTTGCTGATTTTTGATCAGTACATGTGACCCGCTTACATCCTTGGCATGTAGCCATAGATCTTCCTTATGAGCGTGGCCCTTGATCATTTCATCATTGTTTCGTGCATTTTTTCCAATACGGATCTCATAGCCACCGAAATGATGTACACGGTAGGGTTTAGTCTTTTCTTGCTTAAGCTTAGTCTCTCTCTTTGGAGTCAAAGCCCTTAACTCTTTTAAACTTTCCGTATTTTCAATGGCCTGTTTCCGGCCAAGGAGTTTACTAAGAAATAGTTTCTTTTGAGTTATATTCTGAGTTAGTATGCTTATTTCCCGGGACTGATTTTTTGATTTTCTATAGTAGATTTCTGCGTTTTTCTGGGCTGATAGATCACGTTTTAGTTTTATGGTGACAGGGGTATTGTCCTTGTAAAAATTAGGAAGAGTCACGGTTTTTATGGAAGGCTTAATGTTATGTAAGTGAGCCATTAAAATGTCACCTAATTGTGAGTAGTTAGTTTCGTGATTAATTTGATCAAGCTTTACTGATGTATTTTTAATATACCCTTTTACCTTTTTGATATCTTGTGTTAGCCGGGTTAACACCGAACGTTTTTCTGTGTTAAATGCGTCTGTCGTAATTCTGCTAAGGAAAAAAGTGTTGAGTGCTGCCAGAGGGCTTTGAAACTCTTCCAATACGTCTCCTGTTTTTAAAAGGCTAAGGTGACGTTGTTCATTCCATTTTACCATAAAAATTTTTTTGTTGTCAAGTAACTGCAACAACTTCTTAACAGCTTCCCATTGCTCATCAATATCAAGTGTATTAAAGCCCATTCCTTCTAAATGGGCGATAGGTATAGGCCCGAAAGTAGGAAACAGCGCCTTCAGGTTTCTATCAGAGGATAAAAAGGCTGCCTTTGACTGGTCTATCGTACGATTAAGCTGACCAGGCTGTATTTTGAAATCATTTTCAAGGCTATTCTTAAAAACTTCTATCACCTCATTGTTTGAGAATAGAATGATATTTGAACGATTCCCATGCATCTTAAAAATTAAGCAAGCCTCATTTTGAAAATGAATTGAAAAACATCGTTCATTTAAGTAGATTTTGACTTCACAGACTGTTTCATTGATGGCAGGTGTAAATAGGTCTACGCTGTTTTTTCGTGCACGACGGAATTCTTCAGGGAATGAAAGGCAGCAGAAAGAGGGATTGAGATAAGCCTTGATCAGAAACGTCGGATCTTGTCCGAACGCAAGGATCAACTCATTTTTATTTTGAGAAAAGCATGCAGTTAAAGTGGTCCCGATGAGTTTTTCACCAAGTGCAGGAACCAGGTATTTTAAAAAATGATAATTATTATGCACGCTTAAATGCTGATCTTAAGGCCGTCATGAGCCAGGGCAACATTATCAGGTAATTCTGCTTCTATTGTTTTATGCTTACCCATCTTATGACTTATGTGTGTAAAATAAGTACGTTCTGCGTCCATTTCACGAGCTAACTCGAGTGCTTCCTCTAAGTTGTAATGCGAGATATGATTGTCCCGTTGCAATGCATTTATAACAAGTACTTTGCTGCCCTTGATTTTGTTTTTTTCTTCTTCACTGATGTAGTTGGCGTCTGTAATGTATGTAAAATCTTCTACACGATAACCAAATACAGGTAATTTATAGTGTAGCACTTCTATGGGCATAAATGTTATTCCATTAACTTCAAAAGAACCGCCATCAATTTCATGTGTTTGAATTTGTGGAACCCCAGGGTATTTGATCTCTTCAAAAGCATAACTGAACTCTCTCTTGAGTTGGTTCAAGACCTTTTTTCGTGCATATATAGGCATATCCCTTTTTTGTCGGAAATTAAATGCTCGCACATCATCTAATCCGGCAGTATGGTCTTTATGTTCATGGGTAAAAATGACTGCATCCAGGTGCTTAACCTTTTCCCGGAGAACTTGCTGTCTAAAGTCTGGCCCCGTATCTATAACAAAACTCTTTTGATCGACTTCCAGATGCACGGAAGTGCGTAACCTTTTATCTCTGAAATCTAAGGAATTACATACTACACAGTCGCAGGCTATTACAGGCACTCCTTGTGATGTGCCGGTGCCTAAAAATGTGACTTTCAAAGCTCTAACTCTGTTTGGGCCAGTTCAAAATAGAGCTTTCGATTTTTTTCACTTAACTGCTCACTGTCCAGGTCTACTGATTTTATGATGTCCAGTAAACAATTAATTTTGCCATCTACGGCGAAAAATTTATTGACTATAATGATTTTGGTATCTCGCAGGACACACCACCCTGATTGAAAATTGCCACGTTCGTATCTAAGCATATAATCAGATTCTGCAATCAGATCTTCCAGTTTATTCAGAAAATGCTTTGAATACTTAATTAACATGGATCAGACATATTTTTTTACAGCATTAACGAGCGCATCGTAATCAAGCGGCTTGATTAAATACTCGTTTATACCTGCATCTTCGAAGTCTTCTTTGCGGTAGTTTTTGTAATTACCTGATATCGCTATGATGGGTACTTCCGCTTTTTTCTTGTCATTGAGATCACGTATCTCCTTGGCAAGTTCCATTCCATTTGCACCAGGTAGTATGATATCGAGTATGATTACGTCATAATCATTTACTCTAACTTCTTCTAAGACAGTCTTTCCCGACTTTATACCCTTAATATAAAAGCCTTGTCCTTGAAATATTTTTTTAGATAGCGTTTGTATTACGGGGCTGTCATCTGCAAGTAGGATCCTCTTAGCCATTAATTGAGATTTTAGTTTTACCAGCGTTTATTTCTTTCTTGAAGTCCTCAAATAACATTTGGAGGTTTTCAATTTCACCTTCAAAAATATGATATTTTTTTGTTTTTACGCCATTTTCTAAGATCTCGGCGCTGGCTGAGATCTTTTCCAGGCCCAGCGTGCCTGCATTACCTTTTAGTGTGTGAAAGATAACAGCTATTTCTTTAAGCTTTTTAAGCTTGAAAAATTGTTTTGATGATTTCAACTGATCGGTAAACTCTTGTTCAAACTCCTTTAGTGCCTCATCTACCATTTCCTGGCCACCATACTTGGCCAGTGTAGCGAGTGTAGAATAATTGACCGTAAGGAGGTCGTTTCCACGGTTATCTTTGTCATCATGGCTTTCCAAAATAATGCCCTCAGTCCATCTTTTTACTTTTTTTAATAACTTGGACGGATTGATGGGTTTAGACAAATAGTCATCCATGCCAGCCTCCAGGAACTCATTGCTGTCTTCCTTTGTGGAGTAGGCAGTCATGGCTATGATGGGAGTTTTTTTGTTTTTGCTGGTTTGTCGAATTTTAAGCGTAGTAGCTACACCATCCATATCAGGCATTTGAATATCCATAACGATCAGGTCAAAAACCGTTTTCTTACATTTTTTTAAGGCTTCAAAACCACTGCCGGCGGTATTTGTTACCCCTCCCGACTTTTTCAATAGTTCAGCGGCTAATTGGAGATTGATAGCATTATCATCAACAATGAGAATGCGTGGTGAATTAGTAAGTAAAACCAGGTCTTGATTTTTTTCTTTAGAGCCTTTTTTGCGATGTCGACTGGCTGATGTATTAAAGGTGAACCAAAAACTACTCCCCTTCCCCAGCTGAGATTCTACCCCAATGTCACCTTTGAAAAGACGGGTCAGGCGTTTTGACAAATATAGGCCGAGACCAGTGCCTTTGTAAGATTTACTGTTTGAACTGTCCAGTTGGGTGAAGCTTTTGAACAGCCGCCTCCTGTCTTTCGAAGAAATACCTATACCAGTATCCGACACTATTCCTTTGAATAAATACTTTTTGTCATCAATGTTTTCTTCTAATTGAAGAATGACATTGATCTCCCCGCCTTTTAATGTGAATTTGATCGCGTTTGAGATGAGATTGGAAAAAATCTGGAGTAATTTGGTTTCATCTGAAAAGATTATTTCGGGTACTCCCGGTTTTATATCAAAACTTATTTTAAGGCCATTTTTTTCCGCCTGACCAAAATAGAGAAGTGATATTTTCTCCATAAAGTCATGAACGTTAAAATTAGCATGTTTAGGTACCATTTTACCTGCTTCTATTTTGGAAATATCCAGCAAATCATTTAATACCTCCATCAAAATATCGGCAGAGCCTTTCAAAGCTTTTAAGTGCTGTTGTTGCTTTGGTTTGAGCTCACTTTTGTTAAGCAGGTGCAGCATACCCATAATGCCATTAAGGGGTGTGCGTATTTCATGACTCATATTGGCAAGAAAACGCTCCTTTACCTTGAGCGACCGTTCGGCTACTTCTTTAGAATATTGAAGCTGTTCATGAGCCCTCTTCAGGTTTGTTATATCCCTGGCTACCCCTTCAATGTACGATGGCTTTTGATTCTCAAACACAATTCTAAGGTTGCAGATACAAGGGATCTTCTTTCCTGACTCATGTACAAGATCAAACTCTATGTTCCTTATGCTTTTCTTTTGTATTAATTGTTTTAATAAAGATTTGGTCTTACGTGAGTAGATATAATAATCCCGGCTATCTTTTCCGATAATAGATTCTTCGGTGAAACCTGTGATTTCCTTCACACTGGGACTTAACATCATTATTTTTCCTTTGAAATCGCATCGAAAATAAAGGTCCTGGAAAGACTCGAAAATGGTTCTGAATTTCTCCTCATTTTTAACGATATCGATGCGTGTCTGCATTTTTTCAGTGATATCATAAGCCAGTCCCGATACCGCTATGATTTCACCCGTTTCGTTGTAAGTTGGGTTCAGGAATACGGATTTCCATATTTCTCCGGGCTCATAGTCAAGACGTATTTCAAAGTTAAGAGACTCACCTTTCATAGCGACTTCATACTTTTCTTGCCAAAATGAATTGACCAAGACGCTTTTCAGTTTATCTCCCTCTTGAAAAGAGATCTGTGCCATTTCATCCGCGCTCAGGAGTTCATTAAAGTAGTTTTGATTGAAATTAATAAGTTTGAAATTGCTGTTTATGGCCCATATACTCAAATTGCCACCCTCTAGCATGGCATTCGTAAATGTATTCTTACTTCTTTCTGCCAGAAGCTCCTTCTTGAGTTGCTCAATTTGTTCGATATAATATGATTCGGAAATCATTACTTGTGAAAATAACAAATATTAAACAACCGACATTCTTCGTCATGAGGTTGTTTAACTTACTAAATACTTCCTAATTTTGGTCTGATGAAGAAATATTTGCTGACAGTTGTTGGCCCCACTGCAGTAGGTAAGACCAAGCTGGCCATAGCGTTAGCCCACCATTTTCGCTCTGAGATAATATCTGCTGATTCCAGGCAGTTGTATAAGGAAATGGAAATAGGAACAGCTAAACCTACAGCTGAAGAATTAGCCTGTGTTAAGCATTATTTCATTAATTCGCATTCTATTTTTACCAATGTATCTGCCGGAAAGTATGAAAAAGAAGTGCTGGCACTTACTGAACGTCTATTTTTAAACAATAATTACCTGATAATGGCCGGAGGGTCAGGGCTGTATGTTGATGCCGTGGCCAAAGGGTTTGCTGAGATACCACATATTGAACCTGCCGTCCGGGAAAGATTAAATGAAAGTTTAGAAGAAGAGGGACTGGAAAAATTGGTAGAACAGCTCATGAACACCGACCCTGTTTATGCAGTAGAGGTAGATAAAAACAACCCACAAAGAGTTATCAGGGCTTTAGAAGTATTTATAGGTACAGGTGTGCCTTATTCTCAATGGCGAAAGCCACCCGTCAGTGACCGGAAGTTTGAAGTGATAAAAGTAGGTCTTGAATTGCCCAGAGATCAGTTATACGAAAGGATCAATGATCGAATGGACAATATGATCGAGGAGGGCCTTTTTGAAGAGGCAAAATCGTTATATCGATACCGTCATATTAATGCATTACAGACAGTGGGTTATAAAGAGATATTTGATTACATGTCCGGACGTTATGACAAAGAGGAGTGTATCCGGTTACTCAAACGTAACTCACGACGCTATGCTAAACGTCAACTGACCTGGTTTAAAAAAGACACCAATACCCGATGGTTTTCTCCGGAGAATATACCTGGCATTCTTGATTATGTCAAACAAATGACCAACTGATTCATTTCTGGCATTAATATTGAAATTATCATATCTTAGATAGTTTATTGGCGTATATACACTAATTATGAACAGAAGAAAGTTAATTGTTACGGGGCTGTCAGGTGTACTCATAGCAGTAGTAGTGTTAAGCTCGGCTTTTGATATCAGGGAAGAGGAAGGATCGGCCGTGAATTGGTTGACTTTTGAAGAGGCCCTCGAAAAATCGAAAACACAAAAGAAAAAAATATTTATTGACGTGTATACGGACTGGTGTGGGTGGTGTAAGGTGATGGATAAGAATACGTTCGGCCATCCCGAAATAGCCCAATACCTCAATGAAAATTTTTATCCTGTCAAGTTGGATGGAGAGCAAAAAGAAGACATAGTTTTTAGAGATCGGACATTCAAATTTGTGCCCTCAGGTCGTAAAGGATATCATGAACTGGCAGCAGCATTGCTGAACAATAAATTAAGCTATCCGACTGTCGTATTCTTAGATGAAGACTTTAATATGATCCAACCTTTGCCCGGATATCAAAAACCGGATCAATTCGAGAAAATCGTAAAGTTCATCGGAGGTAATTACTTTAAAAACACGTCCTGGAAAGATTGGGAACAAGGATTTCAATCCGAACTTTGATTAACTTATCTCTTAACCCAATAAATCCGTCAACTCCAGATCTATTGCTGATCGGTCCATTTCCTCTATTTGGTCTTCTTGTTTAGAATTTCCCTGTTTTTTGGTAATATCTTCCACAAATAATAACAAGAGTAACAGTATGACAATGATTACAATGTAAACGAGTTTTCTTCTGTCATTGTAGAGCATCTCCCTTATGCCCCTTGTACTATAGTACTTCTGAAACTTTGCCATCAGGCCATCAAAGTCACGATAACGATGAACAGTCTCCAATGGCGGGATTGGAGCATTTATTTTTACTTTGATCTTAGTCATGGTATCGGATTTCCTTTGAGATAGACTTGAGTTTTTTAATCACCCGATATGTTTTGATTTTAGCATTCACTTCAGATAAACCCGTTAGGTAACCGATTTCTTTAAAAGACCGATCTTCAAAAAAACGCAGTTCTATAAGTTGTATTTCATTTTCATTAAGCTGTTCAATAAGAACGGGTATTAATACATAAGGGTCCAGCTCGGGCTTTTCATATTCTATTTCCGAGATCAAAACATTAATATGATCGTCCGTAATACTCACGGTACGTGCCATTTTAGTTTGTTCTCTAAAAAACATATTCATCTCATTAATGGCTATTCGATACAACCAAGCTGAAAAGGGTACCCCCTGGTACTTATACCTTTTAATGTTTTTCAGGCTTTTCAGGAATACCTTGGAAGTGAGGTCTGCGGTTAAGTCCAGGTGATCCACCCGCTTATTGATAAACAAGAACAATGTGTCATGATACTTTCGGTACAGCGGAGCAAAGTATTCCGGGTGCTGCTGGGCCTTTTTGACAATTTCATATTCTTCAAGTATCTCTTTTTCCTTTTTATGATAGGTAACGGAAGCTACACTAAACAGATAAAATACATTGAAAGACGAATAGAAGACAGACCAATACCGATTGATCGTAGAGGATATAGAGGCATCAACCCCGGGCATGTACAGCATATGCTTTAATTTACAATCATTTTTGTTACAACGAAACATCCGGTCGGATTGTCTTCGGGCAACCGACCGGATGTTAACCGCCTTTTCACAATGTCTCTGCTAACCGCCATTAACAGATCCGTCATTGTTATTGGAAATGAAGTACACACATAATGCAGGTATGGTAGTTAAGGTACACGTTAACGGTAAATTTTTTCTTGAAACGCTAATGACTACCTTTGCGCTCCTTGAAAATCAAGGTTATTAAATTGAATTAAAATAATATACGATGTCTCAGGCGAAAAAAGGAGATAAAGTTAAAGTACACTACACAGGTAAATTACACGATGGGACCGTTTTTGATTCCTCCGTGAGTAGAGAACCGCTGGAATTTGAGATTGGAGCGGGAATGATGATAGCGGGATTCGATGCAGCAGTGAATGGTATGTTGATAGGAGATAAAAAAGTGGTGGATATCCCCGCAAAAGAGGCGTATGGTGAGAAAAGCGAGGATATGATTGTTACCGTACCAAAGTCACAACTTCCAGCTGACCTTGAGCCGGAGGTAGGGCAACAATTGGGAATGCAACAGCCTGATGGACAATCAATTCCGGTCATAGTTGCCAAGGTAGCCGAAAGCGAGATAGAATTAGATGCGAATCACCCTTTGTCCGGTAAGGATCTGATCTTTGAAATAGAACTGTTAGAAATTGCTTGATTACGCAAATCAATAATTTTTGCTATTTCAACTCATTAGCAATATAAGTATTAAAATAAATAAAGGCTGTTGGTTAACCAACAGCCTTTATTTATTTTAAAAAGAAACTCAGTCTTCGGCTGTATCTTCTTTTTTTGTTTTTTGAAAGTCAAGCAAACCTACCGCAGCGCCAAAACCAATCAGGCATGCTACAATGGTTATGAAAAGACTGGCTCCATCGCCGATATATTGCTCCATGTTATTTTTATCTAGGTTTTACTGATCTACACATTCAAAACTATAGCATAAAACTGAATTCTTAAACACTATTTTTATTTTTAAGCGTTAAGACCTTCGGGAAATGGTTTAGTAGGGATCCGTTTTGATGCTGGTATTGGGGGCAAAAAATAGAACTAATTTCAATAGAACTGTACGGTCATGGATATAACTTATGAAGAACATTACCAGAAGCTGGAATGGATGTATGTACATGCAGCTCCCATTAATAAAATCTACCAACCTACGATTAATATTGCTAAAGGATCATGTGAAATAAAAATGGCGTGTAACCGGGAATTATTTCATTCAGCGGGTGCACTTCATGGCTCGGTGTATTTTAAGATGCTTGATGACGCTGCTTTTTTTGCTGCCAGTTCTCTGGAAACAGGTGTATTCCTACTTACCAGCACATTTAATATCCATTTTTTAAGACCCGTGTTATATGGAGAGTTGCTGGCAAAAGCCAGTGTAATATCTTATACAAAGCAACAAATAGTGGCAGAAGCCATTTTGATCAATTTAGAAACTAACAAAGAAGTAGCCAGAGGTACCGGTAATTTTTTAAAAAGTCCAATGCCTTTAGATGAAAGTGTTGGTTATAAATGAGCTGGACAATGAGGCATTGCATCTTAAGCTATTTTAGCCCTTTTCAACTTAAAAAGGATAAACCCGATGGCAACAAGAATGATCGTGCCCATGATGCCAAGTAAAATCACAATCCTGTTATTTTCAAGTTTAAGATCTGTAATTTCTTTAGTGCGTTTTAGTATCTCCAGTTCTTTTTCTTTCTGCTGAAACTCAAAAGCCATTTCCAGCCTTGCCAGCTTACGACTGCTTTCCTCATTGTAGACATAATCCTTTACTTTGTCATACAGAAGCCTTGCCTCATAAGCTTCCTTGTATTTTTTCTTGTTGAAGGCTATGGTGGACAGACCAAGGTATATTTGCTTTAATATTGGGTTTTCCTTTAGGTCTGTCGCAATTTGTATGGCTTGATTGAAATGACTCTCGGCCCTGTCGTAGTCATTCAGTTCAAGGTAAGCTGACCCAATGTTAGCCATGGCATAAGCACGACCTCTAAAGTCATTACTTGCTTCTGCAATCTCCTTAGACTTTTCATAGTAGTTAAGTGCTTGCGGGTAATCGCCCTCATGAAAATAAATGTTACCAAGGTTGTTAATGGGGTCGAAGTTCAGTAAGTCACCCGTTTCTTCCGCAAGTGCTATGGATTTATTATAATACTCCATGGCTTTCTTTTTTTCTCCCATATCGCTGTAAGCATTACCAATATTGTTCAAGGCCCCAATGATCTGCTTACGTCGGCCTAATTTTTCAAAGGTCTCATAGGATTCAATAAAGTAGATGAGTGCCTTATCATAAGTTTCTTTAAGCGAGTATACTGTTCCTATATTGTTCATAGTAGAAGCCAATAGCATTCGGTCTTCAAGCTCAGCGCTAATACGTATAGACTCGATATAGTAATCCAGCGCCTTATCGTATACACCTTGATTTTTATAGACTATGCCTATATTATTGAGTGCGGCGGCCCTGCCTTTTGGGTAGTTTATTACCGATGCGAGATCCAGCGCGTCTTTCGAATAGGACAAGGCCTTCGTTGGACTTTCCTGGACATAACCAATATAAATTTTATTCAGAATATCCACCCGGTCCTTACCCTTGGCGGACGACAACCTGTTTTCCAGGCTATCAATATTTTGAAAAGTAAAACCATTAAAGGTTATCAGACAAAGAAAAAGCCATAGATATTTAATAAACATAGAATTAGGTAATTTGGCTCAAAGTTACTATTATATTCGTTAGAGTTAAATTCCCAAAACTTAAGATTTTTCAGGGTAAGGCTAATGCCGCTTGTATAAATTGTATTCAAGAGAAGGAAGTATCCCCATAAATTACAAGAAAACAATGATGCGTACGATTGTATTTGCCATTTTTCAGCTGCTTGCTACAGCGGTGTGTGCTCAAAAACCACCTCAGGAAGAGGTGAAAGCCGTAGTACTGTCCTTGTTTGAAGGGATGCGTTTAGGTGACAGCGCTATGGTTCACAGCACATTTATGGAGACAGCCCAAATGTATACGATCCTTCGTAATAAAGAAGGACAGCCCATTTTACGTAAGGGTTCATTGCAAAAATTCCTAAATGCTGTAGGAAGCACTCATGATCAGGTATGGAATGAGCCTATATGGGATATAGAGGTTAAAATCGACCAGGACTTTGCTCAACTTTGGGCGTCATATGCGTTTTACGCAGGGAATACTTTCAGTCACTGTGGTGTAGATGCATTTCACCTTTTCAGAACAGAGGAAGGTTGGAAGATCTTCCAGATTACAGATACAAGGAAAAAAGAAGGCTGTAAGATACCCGGGGAAATAAAAGATAAATTCCAATGAAATTGAGATATCTGCTGTTCGTTTGCAGTCTGTTTGTTTTTGTATCCTTAACTTGTGTTCATGGACAAACTACTGTTATACTTTTAAGACATGCTGAAAAAGACCTGGAAAGTGGCAGTGATCCGGGTTTATCAGAGAAAGGACGGCAGCGAGCTAAAGAGCTGGTAAGGGTTTTAGAGAATGTGAAAATCGATGCTATCTATTCCACACCCTTCAATAGAACAAAAGAAACTGTAGCCCCACTGGCTGAAAACCAGGAACTGGATATAGAAGAATATAATCCATTCAAACTGGAAGAGATAACAGCGATGTTAATGAAGTCTGAAAATAAGACCTTTGTATTTTCAGGTCATTCCAATACCACTCCGATATTTGTTAACCTCTTACTGGGATCACAGGAATATAAACAGTTGAATGAGGCTGACTACGACAACCTCTACATTGTCACGATCAATAAAAAAGGAAAGTCTAAAGTGTTGGAGTTGGCTTATGGTGAAGTATCTGCCTTTTAAGTAAGAGATAAAGATTTTCCTGAATAGCTTTATAAGTTAACGTATAGTAGACTAACATTTATAAGAGATCAGCGTTCTGTAAAAAGATATGCTTCTTGAGTTCACCGATCGTGGGATATACTGCCCACAAGCAGCTATTTTTATTGATCCATGGAAACCCGTTGATAAGGCTTTGATCACGCATGGTCATGCGGACCATAGTAGATGGGGGCATAAGCATTATTTATGTACTGCTGCTGCTGCACCCGTTATCAAATATCGGCTTGGAAAGGTAAACCTTCAAACTACAGGTTTTGGCGAGATACATACGATCAATGGAGTCAAAATTTCCTTTCATCCGGCGGGACATATTGTTGGCTCCGCCCAAATTCGATTAGAGTATAAAGGAGAGGTTTGGGTAGTCTCTGGAGACTACAAACTGGAAGAAGACGGCCTTACGGAAACTTTTGAATCTATCAAATGTCATACATTCATTACTGAATCTACTTTTGGGTTGCCTATCTATGAGTGGAGGCCACAGATTGAGGTTTTTCAGGAGATCAATAACTGGTGGAGACAGAATCAGGCATTACGAAAGACTACCATTCTTACCGGTTATGCGTTAGGAAAAGCACAGCGGATTATTCAAAATCTGGATGATAGCATTGGGAAAATATATACGCACGGGGCCATAGAAAATGTAAATGAAATACTTAGACAGCAGAACATTCTGCTGAAAGATACTATTAGGGTTACAGCTGAAATCCCTAAAGAGGAGTACATTGGAAATATTGTGATTGCTACTCCCTCGGCAGTAGGCTCGTCCTGGATAAAAAAATTCAGTCCCTACTCTATAGGTTCAGCTTCCGGATGGATGAACCTTAGAGGAGCCAGAAGGCGACGCTCGGTAGATCGTGGTTTTGTACTGTCAGATCATGCAGATTGGAAAGGGCTAAATACAGCTATAGATCTGTGTGAAGCAGAACAAGTTTATGTTACACATGGATATACATCTATTTTTAGTAAATGGCTTAATGAAAGAGGAGTTAGTGCGGGTATTGTAGAAACACAGTTTGAAGGAGAATTGGCGGAGATAGGTGAGAGTACCGAGAAAGAGGAAGAAGTATGAAACGGTTTGCGGCACTTTTTACACAACTTGATCAAACCACCAAAACACTGGTAAAAGTAGAGTCTTTGGCATCCTATTTTAGTGAAGTAGATGATCAGGACAAATTATGGACCATCGCTATTCTATCTCATAGGCGGCCAAAAAGACCTGTCAATAGCACTATGATCAAACAATGGGCCGCGGAACTTAGTGGAGTGCCCTTCTGGCTTTTTGAAGAATCTTATCATGTAGTAGGTGATTTAGCTGAAACTATTGCATTGATCTTACCTGAGCCTTCTTCACAGTCTGAAGAAGGTCTTTCTTATTGGATCTGGTTTATAAAATCAATGACTCAAGATGGAGAAGAAGAGAAGAAAGCAAAGATGAAACAAGCCTGGTCTTGTTTATCGGCGGTAGAGCGATTTGTATTTAACAAGCTACTCACGGGTGGTTTCCGAATGGGGGTGTCGCAAAAATTAATGACGCGTGCATTGGCCAAAAGTACGGGTCTTGACGAAAATGTATTAGCGCATAGGTTGATGGGCAATTGGACCCCGGATACCACCACCTTTGCTGACCTCATTCTTTCAGAAGACCCTAAAGAAGACGATTCCAGGCCATATCCTTTTTACCTGGCCTATGCCCTGGAGGATGCCCCGGGTTCGCTGGGAAATCATTCAGATTGGTTGGCAGAACGAAAATGGGATGGTATTAGGGGACAGATAATCATTAGAAATGATGAACTATACGTCTGGTCGAGAGGAGAAGAACTAGTTACTGATAAATATCCTGAATACCATGAATTCAAAAGTATTCTGCCGCATGGAACAGTAATAGATGGAGAGATATTACCCTTTAAAGAAGGCAAACCGTTGCCATTTGCTCAGTTACAAACACGTATTGGGCGTAAAAATCTCACAAAAGGCATTTTAGAAAAATCTCCGGTTATTTTTAAAGCGTATGATCTGCTGGAATGGGAAGCTAAAGACACACGCGAATGGCCACTGAAAAAGAGAAGAGAACGCTTGGCATCCATCGTAAAGGAGTTTTCAAGTGAGTCACTAAAAATATCTGATGAAGTAGTATTTTCTTCGTGGCACGAGTTAGGCATAGAACAGGAAAGATCAAGAGAGTATTATAGTGAGGGCATTATGCTAAAACGTCTGGACTCAACGTATAGAAGTGGCAGAAAAAAAGGCGATTGGTGGAAATGGAAAGTAGAGCCACTGACCATTGATGCTGTAATGATCTATGCTATGAGAGGGCATGGACGCCGGGCAAATTTATATACAGACTACACGTTTGCCGTCTGGGATGGTGATCAGCTAGTACCTTTTACTAAAGCTTATTCTGGGCTGACGGATGCTGAAATCCATGAAGTAGACCGGTATGTAAAGAAAAATACCATTGAAAGATTTGGGCCTGTACGCAGTGTGACCCCGGAACTTGTATTTGAAATAGCCTTTGAAGGGATCAATAAATCTACCCGGCACAAGTCAGGTGTAGCGTTGCGTTTTCCCCGAATAAAAAGATGGCGAAAAGATAAGCCAAAAGAAGAAGCCAATACTATTGCCGATCTGTTATCTCTATTGGATATTTACGGCTAGAAAAACATAAGCAATTAACCACTACAAATTACCAAAGACTTAAGACTCAGGACTGAGGACTCACAACTTAAGACAAAGAACTGAAGACTCAAGACTAATAACTAAAAAACTAACCACTAAAACAATGGAATACCAACGATTAGGAAAATCAGGCTTACAGGTAAGCAGGCTCTCATTTGGCTCATGGCTTACATTCGGCAAGCAAGTGGGGGATACCACTGCTGAAGATTTAATGAAAACCGCCTATGATGGAGGGGTCAACTTTTTTGATAACGCGGAAGCTTATGCCGGTGGTAAATCAGAAGAAGTGATGGGAGAGGTACTCAAAAAAATGGGATGGCAGAGAGATAGCTACATCGTAAGCAGCAAGGTGTTTTTCGGTGCTGACGGAGGAAGCGGTAGCCTGATGCCTACACAAAAGGGACTGAACCGTAAGCACGTTGTAGAAGCATGTGATCAGGCTTTAAAACGCCTTCAAATGGATTACCTGGACCTTTATTTTTGCCACAGACCAGACAAAAATACTCCCATTGAAGAAACGGTATGGACAATGCATAACCTTATTCAGCAAGGGAAAATACTCTATTGGGGTACCAGTGAGTGGAGTGCACAGGAAATTATGGAAGCACATAGGATAGCGGAAAGGTATAACTTAATAGGGCCTACTATGGAGCAGCCACAATATAATATGTTGGTAAGAGAAAAAGTGGAAGTGGAATACGATCAGATCTACAAAACGGTAGGCCTGGGTACTACTATATGGTCACCTTTAGCTTCAGGAGTGCTTACTGGAAAGTATAACGACGGGTTTCCGGAAGATACACGATTAGGAATAGAGGGAATGGAATGGCTAAAAGACAGGACCTTAGCCGAACAGAATTTAAGCCGGGTGCGTAAGGTTTCCGAGTTTGCCAGGGAACTGGAAGTAAGCATGCCATTATTGGCCATAGCCTGGTGCTTGAAGAATGACAACGTAAGCACTGTAATTTTAGGCGCTTCTAAAACTTCACAGCTAGAGGAAAATCTGAAAGCCTTTGACATTCTGGATAAACTGACCGATGAGAGTATGACTAAGATCGATGAGATTTTAGAAAATAAACCAGTCTTTCCTCCATTCTAGTAACTAAAATAGTTAATGAGCTTTTCATAGATAGTTATGAAAAGTCAGAGATCAAACATGAACCCTTTTCCTTTGAGTTCATTGTAGATTTTTTTATCGAATTTATACAAGTTGGCGGCGCGGTGTGCGACGCCTTCTTGTTTTTCCGGCAATTTGATCAACAGGTTCATCTTCAATAGTTTTTTTCGAAAGTTCCTCACATCGAATTCAATTCCCAGAACAGCTTCATACAGCCGCTGGATTAACGTTAAGGTAAATTTCTCCGGAAGAAGCTCAAAGCCTATGGGCTCATACCTTACCTTTTTTCTAAGTATGTTAAGTGCGTATAAGTAGATCTCATTGTGGTCAAAGCTTAATACCGGTATTTGAGCAATATCAAACCATTGGGCAGCTTTTGCACCTACTCCGGGCACAATGTTGTAGTTGCCAGGATTGATCAAGGCATAAAAGCCTATAGTGATCACACGCTTTTGAGGATAACGGTTTACAGCGCCGAAGGCATTGATCTGTTGCATGTAAATGTTATTTACTCCTGTTACTTCTTTTAGTATTCGTGAAGCCGAACGATCCAGGTCTTCATCAATTTTGATGAAACCACCGGGTAATGCCCACTGATCCATTTCTGGTTCAATTGCCCGTTGATAGAGCAATATTTTTAGTTGATGATCTTCAAACCCGAAGATTACGCAATCAATTGAAAGCTCTTGTAGCTTGTTGCTTTCCTCTGCCATGAACTCAATTTTTAAGCGGTCGATTCAAGGACGCAAATTATATCATAAACATGCAAATCCACTCACAGAATTAATTTTCTGTCAGGTTACTTACCTAATCAGCAGTTAAATTATAAATTAGTTATTGTATATAATACAGTAAGAAGGGTTTTTATTATGAACAGGCCTTATAATCCGATGATGATAGAAGAAGCCTTACGGACCTTTTGAAGGAAATGTCAGTGGAAGCAGAGAATGTCCCTGGATACTTATTTAGGAAATACCCATGGAGATTACCAATTAATCTGGATCAAATTTATAATTTTCTGCAATATTTTGTTCTGTATGCAGACTTGCTTTAATCGGTTTTGATATGGTGTTGATGGTAAGTTGTTTAAATAATCAATAAGCGTTATAAACTCTCTTCAGGCCAAAGTAAATTTAAATATGGGAACAAATTTAATTAAAATACTTATTGTAAATTTTACAATAAGTTATAAATTAGTAATTATGAAAATCAACAACATAAAAAAACTATTCTTCCAACGCGGCTTTTGTCTCCTTGTGGGCTTGATAGCCTTGGGCTGTACTTCAGAAAATTTGAATTCAGGCATGCCCGTTTATAAGGACAAGTCTGCTGAAGTTTCTGCAAGAGTAGACAACCTGCTTTCTTTAATGACTATTGAAGAAAAAGTAGCGCAAATGGAATGTGCCTGGAATACCAAAACGCTTTTGCTTGATGAGAATTTTGATTTTGATGCTACAGCTACCAAGGAAAATTTTCCGCATGGCCTCGGTCAGGTAGGACGACCAAGTGATGTTAACGGTGGGTTAATGCCATGGGAAACGGCCAGGCTTACGAACAGCGTTCAGAAGTATTTTATAGAAGAAACCCGTTTGGGTATTCCTGTTGTTTTTCATGAAGAGTGTTTACATGGTCAGGCTGGTAAAGAAGCTACTAGTTTTTCCCAGCCTATAGGATTGGCTGCTACGTTTGATACGGACCTGGTGGAACGTTTATACACGATGGTGGCACTTGAAACCCGATCTTTAGGTGCGCATCAGGCGCTTACCCCGGTGGTAGATGTAGCAAGAGAACCACGTTGGGGAAGGGTAGAAGAAACGTATGGAGAAGATCCTCACCTGGCTGCTCAGATTGGTATTGCCGCTGTTAAGGGGTTTCAAGGTGATGGCAGCTTTAAAGATAAAACACGGTTAGTCGCCACTTTAAAGCACCTGGCCGGACACGGACAACCGGAATCAGGAATGAACATTAGCCCTGCCAACTATTCAGAGCGTGTTATCAGAGAAATATTTCTACATCCTTTTAAAGAAATTATCAAGAACACCGGTGCCCTCAGTTTGATGGCGTCGTACAATGAAATTGACGGGGTACCAAGCCATGCCAACCAATGGTTGCTCAGAGATGTGTTAAGAGAAGAATGGGGTTTTCAAGGCTATGTAGTATCAGATTACTATGCGCTGAGAGAGCTCAATGACCGTGAAGGCTTATTTGGACACGGAGTGGCAAAAGATACGGACGCAGCTGCCAAGCTGGCTGTAGCGGCAGGTATAAATATTGAGTTGCCAGAACGTGATGTATATCATGAAAGCCTTTTAAAACTCATCAAAGCAGGTGAGATTGAAGAAAGTGCCATAGATAAGTTAGTCGGACCCATGTTAGCCGTGAAATTCAAATTAGGGTTGTTCGATGATCCTTATGTAGATCCTGAAGAGGCCAGAATAACAGTTGGCAATGAAGCACACCGTGTATTAGCCCTGGAAGCCGCCCGTAAGACGATTACATTACTTCAAAACAAAGATAATACTGCTCCCGTCAATAAAAGTGACATCGGTACTATAGCAGTGATCGGACCAAATGCTAAAAGAACCTTGTTAGGAGGATACAGCGGTGAGCCCAAATACAATGTCAACGTGTTGGAAGGCATCCGGCAAAAGGTAGGAGAAAGTGTGGAGGTGCTTTATGCAGAAGGCTGCAAGATCACTACTACTTCAGGCTGGACTAAGGACACAGTAGAGCTTGAGAATCCTGAAGTGGACAGGCAACGTATTCGTGAAGCCGTAAAAGTTGCGCGACAGGCGGATGTAGTAATACTGGCTATTGGAGGGAACGAGCAAACTTCCAGGGAGGCCTGGTCCGCAACACATATGGGGGATCGTACGGACTTGCAAATGGTAGGCCTCCAAGATGAATTGATCGATGCATTAGCTGCAACGGGCAAGCCTATAGTCGCATTTGTATTCAATGGCAGACCTCTGGCATTTACTAACCTGATCAGTAAAGTGCCAACAGTTTTTGAATGCTGGTACCTTGGCCAGGAAACAGGTGGAGCGGTAGCAGATGTCTTATTTGGGGATTATAACCCAGGTGGAAAATTGCCCATATCTATCCCCAGATCAGTAGGTCATATCCCTGCTTACTATAATTACAAACCATCTGCGCGAAGAGGATACCTCTTTGATCATGCGAGCGCCTTGTATCCGTTTGGCTTTGGTTTAAGTTATACTACCTTTAAAATAGCTGACCCTGTTCTTTCTTCGTTAACTATCGCTATGAATGGGCAGGCTAAAGTGAGTGTAGCCGTTACAAATACCGGTGATCTGGCAGGAGATGAGGTGGTACAACTGTACATCCGTGATCAGTTCAGTTCTGTCACTCGACCGGTAAAAGAGTTAAAAGGATTTAAACGAATTCATTTAGCGCCTGGAGAAACTCAAACGATAGAATTTGATGTATCATTTGATCAATTGGCCTTCTATGATATTAATATGAACTATGTAGTAGAACCAGGATCGTTTGATCTGCTGGTGGGTAATTCATCAAAGAATGAAGACCTGAAAAAAGTAGTGTTGACCGTCGAGGAACCATAGAAATAATCTAAAACTTAAGTGCCTGTTGAACCTTACCCTTACAGATACACCGATACCTATTTCTATTTAAGAGAGCATTTGGTTGCAGCAGGACTGCTTAAGTCTATAGATTAATTTTAAGGGGCTGGCGATCTTTAGAATTACTCTTTTATAACAGCCTTTGGATTCTTATTTGGCTGACTATCAGTCTAAGGATCAAGAGCATTGGCTTTTCGTCCTAATGTCAGTTTTGAAAATGCAAAATTCTGAGAAACTTTTATTCAAGCATTTCCACACACTACTATCTCTTAAAAATAAACCGGGTAATAAATAGTCCCTTCCCATCAGTTCCTCCGGCATCGCTTTCTACTCCACTGGTAACAAAAGCCAGTTCCCATCCGGCCTCAGTCATCTCAGTGAGTTTGGAAGCGATCATAGCGTCATTAGAGGCGATATTTCGAAAATTGATACCTGTTGCGCTGAAGAAATTCAGCATTTTGGTTTCTTCAAGATTGTTGATTTTTAAGTCTTTTCTGCTTACCTGACCCTGGTTTGTATCTGTGCCCGTCTCACGTTGTGTAGTGAACCTCTCTAAATTGACATCTTCTTTGTTACTGATCATACGAGACCGGCCAATACCCATTGGTACGATCGACTCTACCGTAGTAACCACTGCATATTCCTGTGCCTGAGCAGTAAAAAAAATAGACAAACCTAAAAGTGAAGTTAAGATGAATTTTTTCATAGTATGATTTTTAAGTGTTTCAATTATTCTTTGACCCATTAACAAATACCTTACCAATGTTTTAATCTGTTTCCATGAATCTCTATTTTAGGATAATGGATAATGAGCTGTTGCAGAAAGGGTTTAAATGGTTTGAAAGCAGAGGCTGGGCACCCTTTGAATTTCAGCAATTAGCCTGGAAAAGTTATTTGGAAGGAAAGCACGGATTGGTCAATGCACCTACGGGCAGTGGTAAAACCTATTCTCTGGTGGTGCCTATTTTACTAGAACATCTGAGAATTTCCGGAGGAAAGCCCTCCGGAGTGACTGGAAAACGACCATCTAATGGCATACAGGCCATTTGGATCACGCCCATTCGTGCACTCGCAAAAGAAATCTCTAACTCGGCTGAAAAAGCTGTCGACGGCCTTGGGATACCCTGGCGCATAGGTGTAAGGACAGGAGATACCTCGCCTAAGGATCGTGAGAAAATGAAACGCACTCCTCCGGAATTTCTTGTGACTACCCCCGAAAGTTTACATCTCATGCTTGCCCGGAAAGGGTATGCCAGGTTTTTCAAAGACCTGAAAGTAGTAGTCTGTGATGAATGGCACGAATTGATTGGTTCAAAACGAGGGGTTCAAATGGAACTGGCATTATCCCGTTTAAAAACCACCAGTCCGGACCTCAAAGTGTGGGGAATATCCGCTACTATTGGCAATATGCAGGATGCATTGGATGCTCTGCTGGGTAATTCTAAAGTAGGTGGGCAGTATGAAATAGTGACTTCTGACATAAAAAAAGACATTGAAGTAGAATCTGTACTTCCCGATACAGTTGAAAAATTGCCATGGGCAGGGCATTTGGGTATTAATCTGATTGATAAAGTCATTCCAATTATCAAAAAGAGTAAGAGTACCCTGATCTTTACCAATACCCGGTCTTTTGCCGAAATATGGTACCAGAAACTGTTAGATAGGGCACCGGAACTGGCCGGTATTATGGCGATGCATCATGGGTCCATAAGCCGTGAGTTACGTGACTGGGTAGAAAATGGTCTTCACCACGAGCACCTCAAGGCGGTGGTTTGTACCTCCAGTTTAGACCTTGGAGTAGATTTCAGGCCGGTTGAAACCATTATCCAGGTAGGCAGTCCCAAAGGAGTGGCCCGTTTCATGCAGCGAGCAGGTAGGAGTGGGCATCAACCCGGCGCCTTAAGCAAGATCTATTTTGTTCCTACTCATTCACTGGAGCTAGTTGAAGCCTCCGCCTTACGTGAAGCAATAGCCGCTGGTATTGTGGAAGACCGTATTCCTTATATCCGTTCATTTGATGTACTTATCCAGTACCTTATCACGCTGGCTGTGTCCGATGGGTTTAAACCTGATGATATCTTTTCGGAAGTCACAGGTACTTTTGCGTATAGTTCGGTTTCAATTGAAGAATGGCAATGGCTCATGCAATTCATTACTACGGGAGGAACAGCACTTTCTGCTTACGATGAATACCAAAAAGTAGAAATAGAAGATGGTGTATACAAAGTCACCAATCGACGTATTGCGTTACGGCATCGTCTGTCCATTGGAACCATAGTGAGTGATGCGGCGCTGAAAGTGAAGTATGTGAGTGGCAAATACCTGGGTACTATTGAAGAATACTTTATCTCCAGGCTTAACCCAGGCGATGTTTTCTGGTTTGCCGGACGTAACCTGGAGCTGATCCGTATCAAAGACATGGAAGTGCAGGTACGTAACAGTAAGAAAAGGGCAAAAGCCGTGCCTTCCTGGCAGGGTGGAAGGATGCCCCTTTCCTCACAAATGTCTGTAGTACTGCGAAAAAAACTGCATGAAATTACCCTGGATGAAGAGGAGAAAGACATAGAATTGGCTTTTCTCCAACCACTGATCGACTTGCAGAAAGAACGCTCTTACCTGCCAAATAAACACGAATTCCTGATCGAATATTTCAGTAGCAAAGAAGGGTACCATGTGGTGATGTACCCTTTTGAAGGGCGACAGGTGCACGAAGGTATGGGGGCATTGCTGGCATTGAGAATTGCCCGAATAAAGCCGATTACCTTCAGTATAGCTATGAATGACTACGGTTTTGAATTGCTTTCTGATCAGGAAATACCCATCTACGAGGCTATAGAAACAGACGTGTTGAGCAGTGAAGATCTATGGCAAGACATCCAGGCCGGTATTAATTCGGTAGAAATGGCGCGTAGGCGTTTCAGAGATATTGCTTCTATTTCCGGCCTGGTATTTAAGGGATACCCGGGACATCAAATAAAAGACCGTCATATACAGTCGTCCTCCCAGTTGTTTTTCAACGTTTTCAACGATTATGATAACAACAATCTACTACTAACCCAGGCATACGAAGAGGTAATGGACTTCCAGTTGGAAGAAGCCCGTATGCGTAAAGCCCTGGAGCGTATTAACCAGCAAAAGATCATCATCACAGCACCGGACAAGCCTACTCCGTTCGCCTTTCCGATTATGGTGGACCGCCTTTCCCGGGATAAATTGACTTCTGAGAAATTGGAGGATAGGGTGAAAAGAATGCAGCTACAGTTTGAATAGCCAATTTCACCTTTTTCAATTACTTACTTTTGATCTAGATAGAAATTACATTGACAGACAACTATTGAGGTGATATGAAAAACCTGTAACCCTGACATGAAGTCGGTTTATAAGTTGAATTTGCTGTAACGTTAAAAAATGAAATGGATACGATACTCAAGTTAAAGTCAGATGCTTTGTTTGAGTAGGAAGTTTACTGCTCTTGCCTGTCATACGTAGGCAAAACACAGTTAGAGCCCTTTTATCTTAGGTTTATGCAGCCATTCATATTCATAGGTCCGGGATATAGGTCAATGATTCTATACTGGTTCTCCTGGTCTGATATGTAAGCATAAAAAGAGAACGTTAGCCTCTGTAATGAATTTTAAGCCAGTGTCTGAGGTACTTTGAAAGTCCTGCTGGCAGGCAAGCCACACAGAAGGGTAACAGTAACTCAACAAACCAGGGGATGGTAAGATGGATACTTCAATAAATACAGTATCTTTTCCTTAAAACTTCTATATTTAGTTTTGATAATGACGTGTAAAACACGTCTTGTTGAACAAGAGATACACCGTGCTGAGATACCCTCTATTTCTTAAATGTACATGGTTGGTGATCTGTTTGATCACAATGTTTGCAGGAAATGCTCAGGATGCCCATACAACTATTTCCGGACGAATAGTAGATGCCGAAACTAAGGACCCCCTCCCTCTGTCTTCTATTTATATAAAAGGAAGGTGGATAGGAACTACTTCTAACAAAGATGGTTCATTTGTATTTCACATTCCGTCTGACTTGACGGCCTATCCGGTAGTGATCTCGATGATAGGATATAAGAGTATTGAGAGGCTTCCCAATAAATTTAAGAAGGGAGCAATTGTTCGTCTGGCGCCAAGTACCTTGCAGCTGAGTGAAGTAGTGGTAACTTCAGACAAACCTTATATTATTGAGGGATTTATCAGGGACCTTCAAAGTGAAGATGGGACGCATGTAGAAATGTTGGAGTATGCCACAAGGTTCTACTACCAGAACTTTCGGGTAGCGCCACAAGTGGAATTGAGGGAAGTGAGAAGGAGTTTTATTGCTAAAAAACATCCCTGGAATGATTTGTGGGAAAGAAAAAACTCTTTTTGGGATTTGTTGGAAGAAGATTTTATCAGACATGACATAGGCGCCATTTTGGGGAAGAAAAAATGGAAATATGAAATAAAAGACGTGCTATCTTTTAATGATCGTGTGGTATATAAAATTGCTGCCAGAGATGCACCTTTTCAAAGGGCGGTATTGTACATTGACGCAGAAACGTTTGCTTTCGTCCGTATCGAGCTGACAAGGCAAATGAGCCATGGTGAATATTATAAACGTGGATTAAAGAACGGGCAACAGGAGATTGACTATAGTATAATTTATGAATACCAGAAGTACAATGGAAGGATGTATTTAAAATATCAAAAAGAAGAGGATACTTATATTGTGTTTGAAGATTCAGCATCAGACAGTGTACTCTTTACTAAAGATCCCAGAAAAGAGCTTTTTATCAATAAGCTGATCATTGAAAATGTGGATGATTATCCTTTTACCAAAAACCTGCTAATTAACCGTAGCATAGAATCTCAGGCCAAGCCATATAATGCTGAATTCTGGAAGTATTATAATGTACCTGTTGAAACTGCGGAAGAAAGTGAAATTGCTGAAAAGCTTAGAAAGGCGCAGTTAAATATTCAACGTTAAGTATTGCTATAAACTTATTCACTCAAAGGAGGATCTAATATGCTCATACTTATTGACTGCCTTAAATAACGGCTGTTAGAGACCTACCCGGGAGTACATTTATAACTAAAATAAAAAAGCAAAATGAAGGTAGTAGATCTGTCCAAGCCAATTCAATATAATAAAACAGATCCATGGTTTATGCGGGTAAAAATTAAGCATAAACCACATAGAAAAGCCAGGTGGTTGATACGTGTTTTAGGCTTGCCTTTCAGGTTGTTTCCAAAAGATTTTATTGGGTGGGCGGATGATACAATTGAAAAGATGGGTGTTCATGCTACCACACATATTGATGCACCCTGGCATTATTCTCCAACCACCAATGGGCAGAAATCCAAAACCATAGATGAAATACCTTTAGAGTGGTGCTTTGGAGAAGGGTTAGTCATCGATATGAAACATAAGGCTGACTTTGACCCTATCACTGTCAGTGATATAAAAGGTTTTTTAGAGCATAATGGACTGGTTATTAAAGCCGGGATGATCGTAATGATCAGAACAGGTCGTGATAAGTTTAATGGTACAAAGGACTTTCATAAAATAGGAACAGGTATGAGCGCTGAAGCCACAGAATGGCTCATTGACCAGGGAATAAAAGTAATGGGCATCGATTCATGGGGATGGGACTTGCCGTTGCCTTACATGCTAAAAAAGGCAAAAGAAACGGAAGATCCGGAATTATTCTGGGAAGCACATTTGGTGGGAAAAAGGAAAGAGTATTGCCACATGGAGCAATTGGTAAATCTGGATGAACTTCCTTTTAATGGTTTTAAAGTTGCGGTATTTCCACTCAAGATTGTTGGAGCTTCGGCGGCGCCTGCCAGAGTAGTAGCCTTATTTGACTAGATAAATACAATTTTCCACTAAAAAAAACACCTTAAAACAAACGACCATGAGTATGAATATTATGCTAACCACATTTCTGATAATATTGGCTTCGATAGTCGCATCTTGCGGGCAAGGAGGGCAAAGCGCGCAAATTGACGAGGGTCAAGTGGAAGGAGCCGTTTATAGCAGTGAGGAAATAGGCTGGACAATGGAGATTCCAAAGGGATGGGATGTAATTGCTAAAGATAAACTCGAAGCAATTACTGAAAGAGGTATGGACGCTGTAGAGGAAGCCATGGATGAAGAGTTTGACTACAGTGGCCTGAAATATTTAATAAGCTTTCAAAAAAATCAATTCAACATTTTCCAGTCCACATCCGAACCATTTAAGCTGGAATATGAAGGAGAATGGGAAGACAACAATGCGGCACTAAAAGAGATCATTTATGCGACATTTGTGGATCAGGGCATTTCGGCTGATTCAACCTCCACTACAGTTGAAATCATTGACGGACTGGAGTTTCAGACATATTCTTTCACTATATACGGTCCAAATGGTGACGTGATCTTGAATCAAATAATGTATAGCAGATTCATTAACGGTTTCGATTTTGGCGTTAACCTCAATTATAACAATGAAAAGGACAAGGAAGAAATGATGGCAGTGTGGAAGAATTCGAAATTTAAGAAGCAATAAGAATAAACCAGCCACTATCACTTTTGAGTACTTAAACAGCTTGTTCTCATCAAAACATCTATAAGATACCATGTTGTTAGGGTATTACCAGGGGATGAACTTTGAAATAGACGTTAGCAGAAACATCATTGAGCAATTTGCAGATTAACTGAAAGAAGATATCACTTCAAGTGCAGTGACTTTTGACTCTGGATTTGGTACGGGTACTATTTCCGCTACCCGCTTTCCGGATGGAACATATCTATTCCAGTATAATTTAAGAAATACTATAGTGAATAACTCCTTTGACCTCAAAGATAGTCAGTGGTTATAACTTAACGTGAACCTTTCGCCGATGACAGTGGAAAAGGTGGTAAATGGACAGGGGTAGTTCATATTAAAATTATTTACCCTCTGGTATGTAGCTGTGTACCCCAAATACAAAAGTTCAGACTGCAAGTCCGGTGGAACAGAGTTTTCAGTTTCCGGAAAGAAAGCCAGAATGCTGCTGGAATATAAGAATGCCATCAATTTTAAAGAAGCGTGGAAGAATTGAAGAAAAAGGGTAATTCAAAACCGTTTTGAATAATGGCCACTGAAATAAAATCTTTTTACTTCATTAAAACCTTTCGAATAAGATGTTTAAGGTAATTTATGTCCTAACCCATTACCTTCTCTCCCCTGGCAATATTCCAGATAGTAGTAGCATCCTTTATTAATTGGGTCAATACCTCAGGAGTAACGGCCTGCTTAGGGTCATCGCCAATGCCATACTTAGGATCAATATGACTTTCAATGATCAGTCCGTCAGCGCCATAGGCAATGGCTGCCAGTGCTGCTCCGGGTACGTATTTAGCCCTGCCTACCGAGTGAGACGGATCTACTACCACCGGCGCCCAGGTTTTTTCTTTTAACAACGGTGTAATGCTTTCATCCGGGTTATTCCTATATCCTTCCATTTGAGGTATGGTACCTCTTGGGCATAGCATCACATTAGGATTACCACCGGCTACAATATATTCCGAAGCAGCAATGAGTTCGTTTACCGGGCCCATAGCGCGCGTCCTTTTTAGCAATACAGCCATGTTTGAATTGGCTGTTTTTTCGCCTATCTTTTTTAGCAATGAGTAGTTCAATGCATTACGCGTACCAATTTGTAAGACATCTACCTCCGCTTCCAGAGCAATGTCAAGCTGATATTCATCCATTACCTCCGTGTCAATAGGCAATCCGGTTTGCTCACGAGCTTCTACCAGTACTTTTATCGAACTATCATCTCCCTGAAACGCATAAGGCATAGTACGTGGCTTCCATACACCACCACGTAAGGCTTTGGCTCCCGCTTCTTTCATAGCATGCGCTGTCTCAATAAAGTAGTTGGGATTATCAGGGTCAATAGTACACTGGCCCCCAATAATAAAAGGTGATTCACCTACTATATGCCCGCCAATAACAATCTTGTGGTTTGCCAACTCGGAATGGATGTCCATTAATTTATAAGGCGAGTCAATGGCGTCAAAACGATCGATATAATCCAGTCCGAGAATTCGGTTGATCATAATTGGTTCTCTTTCCTCTCCCAGGAGCGCATAGATCGTTCTATGATGACCTTCTATGGTCTGTATTTTACAGCTATATTCATTGGCAATATCCGTTACCTCTTTTAGCTGTTCTTTCGTTAATTTTGATTCCTTTGGAATGATCATAATCCGTGCCTTAAAAAATGAAGGCGTAAAGCTATAGCTTACAAGTGAGATTCAAACAAAAAACTTTATTTTTTGATGATAAAGGCTGTTTTGCCTAACTAATGTTCGGTCATATTGGAAGTAAAAATTAAGCACCATAATTTCAAATTACTGGAAGAGAAATGCCTGCTATGGCTTGACCGGGAAGCGCTTCTTATTGCTGACCTTCACCTTGGCAAGGTCAATCACTTTCGAAAGTCCGGTATACCGGTACCCAATAAGCCCAATGATGAGAATATTGAGAGACTAATCATGCTACTGCAAACGGTCCGGCCTAAACGGGTCCTTTTTATGGGTGACCTTTTTCATAGTCATTATAATACGGAGTGGGAGATTTTCGGTGAGGTGCTCAAATATTTCCCGGAAACTCAATTTGAATTGATAGTGGGTAATCATGATATACTAAGTAATTATCAATATACTAAAAATAAACTCGTACTTCATGATAAGCCTCTGATAGAAAATGGTCTGATCTTATCTCACGAACCTTTGGACACCCTGGCTGATGATCAATATAATATTGCGGGTCATATTCATCCGGGAGTACGGCTTAAAGGGAAGGGACGGCAACATCTCACATTACCATGTTTTTATTTTGGCAAGCAGCAGGCATTACTCCCCGCCTTTGGTCAGTTTACCGGTATTGCCAAAATCAAACCGCAAAAGGGAGATAAGGTAATAGTTATTGTAGATGGCAGGCTGATGGAAGTCTGAGTATCGAGTTTTTGAGTTTTTTTAAAGCCTGTTGTAACATCTTTAATAAAGGGTCGTCTACCAGTTGAATATGAGTTTGAAAGCCTTTAAAACCCAGGTACTACCCGTTAAGGACAAGCTGTATCGCTTTGCTCTGAGAATGGTACGGAGTGAGGTGGAAGCCGAAGATATTGTGCAGGAGGTACTGATCAGGGTTTGGAATAAAAAGGAAGACATGGCTCGACTTGAAAATGTAGAAGCCTGGTGTATGCGAATTACAAAAAACCTTAGCCTGGATAGATTAAAATCTTCTTATGTGAAACGTACAGATCAGCTGGCTGACGGTTTTGATGCCAGCATAGAAAATGAGGTGACGCCTTATCGGTCGACAGAAATGAAAGATACAATGAAGCGTGTGGATAAACTTATCGCCTCTTTACCTGAGAAACAGCGACAAGTGATACAGCTGCGGGATATGGAAGGATATAGTTATAAGGAAATATGTGACATCATGGAGATAGACATGAATCAGGTGAAGGTGAATCTTTTCAGAGCGCGGAAAACCATTAAAGAGAATCTCGTAACGATCAATGCTTATGGACTTGGATAGAATAGAACGATTGTTAGAAAAATACTGGGAATGTGAGACTTCGTTGGAAGAGGAAAAAGAACTTAGGGTCTTTTTCAATCGACCGGATATTCCCGTGAAATGGAAGAAGATATCACCATTGTTTGAATATTATGAAGAGGAACTTCAATCCAATACGCTGGGCAGTGCATTTGACGAAAGAGTATTGACCAGGTTAGCCCCAATGCCTGCCGAGCAAAAAGGCAAAGTCAGAAAACTCTTTTATGACCTGGCTCGTGTGGCTGCCGTAGGCCTGATAGTAATAACAGCTACCTATTTTATTCGTGAGCAGTATATGGAGCATAAAGATGATCCTTACATGGTGGATACTTTTGAAGATCCCAGGGAGGCTTTTGAAGAGACAAAGAAAGCACTTCGGATGATCTCGAAGAATTTCAATAAAGGACGCAAAGAAGCGAAGAAGATCGGAGTGTTCAACAATGCTCGTGAGAAGATAAAAAATGGTGATAACAAATTGTAAGACATTATAAACAGGATAAAGATGAAAAAGATATTGATAACAACGATGGTATTGATGGTAGCCTTTGCTTCGAAGGGGCAAGACGCTGTCAGCCGATTTTTTGATAAATACGCGAATGACGAAAGTTTTACTAACGTCAACATTACCTCGCGCATGTTCGGGCTTTTTACAGACCTGGAACTAGAGGACAAAGAAGATCAGGAGGTCCTTGATGCCATAGGTAAGTTGAAAGGGCTTAAAATTTTAGCTAAAGAAGACATAAATAACGGTAAGCAACTCTATAAAGAGGCCTTTGGCCTGGTTCCCTCACGTGAATATGATGAATTGATGTCTGTAAGAGACAAAGACAAGGACATGAAGTTTCTCATTAAAGAGAAGAATGGAAAAGTAGACGAATTATTAATGATCATGGGTGGAGACCATGAGTTCTTTATCCTTACCATATTTGGTGAAATTGACTTAAAACAGGTGGCTAAAATCTCTCGTGCGATGGATATTGATGGATTAGAACAACTGGAGAAACTGGATGGTAATTAGTATTTGGAAAGTAAAAAATTTAACAACACTCAAAATAGATATAAGATGAAAAAGTTAATGATGACAATGACAGTACTTGCAGTAGCGGCTGGTCTTACTTTTGGTCAAAGTAAGACGGTGGCGGACTTTCAACGGAAGTATCAGAATGATCGTGATGCTACAATGGTGCACCTTAATGGAGGGTTATTTAAACTCCTTGCCAGTATAGCTACCTTTGACTTAGGCGATGAAGATGAAGATGCTGAAGTAGTAGCCCGAATTAGCAATGGTATCAAATCCATGGACATCCTTTCCATCCCCTTATTTGAGTCAGGTCTTATGCCCGAGGGATTTGAAGAATTACGTCAAAATCTTCTAAAAGAGAAATATGAAGAATTAATGGAGGTGCGCGATGGAAGAAATAATGTTTCTTTTTTATCTCAGGGTACGGACAGCGAGGTCAAGAATATGGTGGTACTGGTAAGAGAAGATGACAAGGCAGTAGTAATGAATGTCAATGGAACACTGGATATGAGAGACCTGGCCTATCTTGCCAGGCACAGCCAAAAGTTTAATTAAGGAGTATTGTAATGGGAGTAGCAGGGTGTTAGCCTATGCTGCTTCATTTTTTATGAAAAAGATAGTTATAGTTTTTTCACTGGTTTTGCCATCACTTGTACATGCTCAGAGTGAAACCACGAAACGATTTCAGGAAAAGCATGATGGAGCGTTTACATTGTTTTTTTACAATAATACACTCAAAATGCTGAATATGGAGGAGAACGCCGAATTTGAAGCCTTGATCAAGGACATAGATAAAATGAAGTTCATCCGGGTAGATAAAAAAGAACGGAATATGGATAAGGCTGCTTTTAATAGCCTTGTAGAGCAATATCATGACGAGGAATTTGAAGATCTGATGACGATGCGACAGGAAGGGATGGATATTCATGTATACATAAAGGAAAGCAGTGGTGTTACTAAGGGATTAGTATTTATTATGGATGATGATGAAAGCCTTTCCATTCTTGATGTTAAAGGCGCTGTGCCACTAAACAAGGTAGCTAACTTACTGTCTGCGCTTAAACCTACCCTTGGAGATCACTAATGTCCTGATCAGACCACTCATTATGCTACTCACCCTTTTACCGGGAAAAGGATGCCTATGATCATGTGTTTTCGTTCAACATAGTGATTTTATGATCACCTTTTTTTAAATTAAACCGCATGTTGTACTAAACATCCTAATTTGGAAACCGTATTAAGTATTCAAAATCTCACCAAACGCTATGGCCGCCTGACCGCGGTGAATAATCTCACACTGAACGTTGAAAAAGGCAGTGTTTTTGGCATTTTAGGCCCAAATGGCAGTGGTAAAACTACTACACTGGGTATTCTCCTGGACGTTATTAACAAGACCAGTGGAGATTTTACCTGGTTTGGCGCACCACCCACTAAGGCGGTACGTAAGCGGATAGGTGCTATTTTGGAGACACCTATTTTTTACCCGTACCTTTCTGCAGCCAAGAACCTGGAAATTGTCGCTGAGATCAAAGACGCCCCTAAGGCTAATATAGACCCGGTACTGGAAAAAGTAGAGCTTCTGGATCGTAGGAATGATAAATTTCGTACGTATTCTTTGGGGATGAAACAGCGCTTATCCATAGCTTCGGCCTTGATATGTGATCCGGAAGTAATGATATTAGATGAGCCCACCAACGGTTTAGATCCTCAAGGTATTGCCGAAATACGTACACTTATCCAGCAAATTGCCTCAGAGGGGAAGACCATCATTTTGGCTAGTCACTTACTGGATGAAGTGCAAAAAGTATGTTCGCACTTTTGTGTTTTGAAAAAAGGAACCCTATTGCATTCCGGCTCGGTCGATGAGATAGGAAAAGGACCTGTGACAGTGGAGGTAGATGCAGTCGGAGAACAGATAGAATCAGTCTTAAAAAGCTGGGATAAAGCTATAGATGTGAAACTGGAAGACGGCTATTACCAGGTGAAGCTGACAGACGGGTGTACAGCACAAGATCTTAATGTCCACCTTTTTGATCAGGGACTTATCGCTACACATTTACTAACACAAAAGAAAAGCCTTGAAAAGCAGTTCCTTGAACTATTAGCTGAATCTGAAAATGCTTAAACTATTACGTATTGACTTGCTCAAACTCGCCAACTACAAAGCGTTTTGGGTATTAAACGGACTTTATGCACTGCTAATTGTTGGTATCCCGGCGGGTGTCATAGAATTTCTTAAATGGTTAAAATCAGCAGGGGCGGAATTTGATGGGTTTGACCCCATGAAAATCCCAATACTTCATTTTCCTGATATATGGCAGAATATCACGTATGTCTACACATTCCTCAAAGTATTTCTTGCCATTATCATAGTTATATCCATTTCCAATGAATTCACTTATAAAACCGTTCGTCAGAATATCATTGATGGTATGAGCCGCCTGGATTTCCTTAAATCCAAGCTACTGACCATATTGATGGTTTCGATGGGCTCTGCAGTATTGGTGTTTTTGACAGGACTGATCACGGGAGCTCTCTATACTCCGGATATGGCTTTTGCAGACATGTTCTCTGAAATTGAGTTCGTATTTGCCTATTTTCTGGATCTGTTCGCCTTTTTGACATTTTCCTTTTTATTGACAGTAATATTAAAACGCTCAGCACTCACAGTATTTATACTACTTATTTATCGCCCGGTGGAATGGATCATTATCATTAACCTCCCCACGGCTATTGAAGGAATTGGACAGTATTTTCCGCTTCAAGCCATGAGTAACATGATAGAAGTACCTTTTCCAAAGTATATTTTCCAGGAGATTAATGACGATGTAAACACTACAATGGTAGGAGTCGTAATAGCCTGGATTTGCTTATTTGTTTATGCTATTTATGCGAAATTGAAATCAAGTGATCTGTGATGGGGTACAAGGTGTTGAATTTTTATCAACCTCTGCGGGCATATTTGGCTCATTCAGAAGTATTAAACCCTTTTCAATTCAATTAAAACGGCCCTCACTTTAAAGGCCGTTTTACTATTTCCCAGAATCTGAATTTTTACTATTTCTTAGCCACAATCTTTACCTGCATACGGAATTCATTGGAAAGAATAGCATTTTCTACCTTCCATCCATACATTACTTTAAAATCAGTACGGTCTACTTTTATATCAGCCACTGCTACTACTTTGTCTGAGGAAGACTCTTGTATCGTAGTTTGAAATTCTACCTCTTTAGTGATCCCACGAATGGTCAGATCGCCTGTTGATTTCCCTGATGCATCACTTTTGTTAATTACCAACTTAGCCTCCGGAAATTTTTTCACGGCAAAGAAATCATTGGATTTTAAATGACTAACCAACTTGGTATTCTCTTTTTCCTTTTCTACATCTTTATTACTGATACTATTCATATCAATAATGAATTGGCCCGAGGTGATGATGCCATCAGTTACGTTTAACGTGCCAGACTTTAATTGAACATAACCCCAGTGTTCGTAAGATTTAGCCAGGTGATAACCTGTCCATTTCAATTCGCTTTCAGTATGATTCACAGTAAACGTATCTTTTGAGGCTTCAAAAGCTGAAAAGACCATAAATAGCACAGCGACGAAGCCGAATATTACAAGTTGTTTTGTCATAATGCGAGTGGTTTTAAATTAATGTTGTAACATCTAATGACGCAATTTAAAAAATAACGTTGCATTCAAAGGTAATATGTCGTTATATGGACACACTTCTAATTATATCAATTCTTCAAAGCAGCTTCCATTTTAGTGTTGATCTGTTCATTTCCTAAGTTGCCCACGCTACCTGTATGTGTGTGATGGATAGACCTGGAAGGCATGTAGCTTCCTTCTTCTATTTGTCTGCCTACTTCTTTATATGCATCTCTGAAGGAAAGTCCCTGTTGTACTAAAGCATTCACCACTTCTACGGAAAAGATGTAATCGTATTTAGGGTCATTGATTATTTCTTCTTTGATGATGATGTGCTCTATCATGTATTCTGTCATAAACAGGCAGGACTTAAGTGTTTCAATAGCCGGGAGTAGGCTTTCCTTTAGTAGCTGAAAATCACGATGGTATCCGCTCGGTAAATTATTTGTGACCGAGATCAATTCTGTCGGAAGGGCTTGTATTTTATTGCATTTGGCCCTTATTAACTCCATGACGTCAGGGTTTTTTTTATGCGGCATAATGCTCGACCCTGTGGTAAGCTGGTCAGGGAAAGTTACAAACCCAAAATTTTGACTCATGTATAAGCATACATCCATTGCCAGCCTGGACAATGTACCAGCTATCCCTGTCATGGCAAAGCTCACTGATTTTTCAAGCTTACCTCTGCTCATTTGTGCAGCCACGGCATTATACTTCATTTCACTAAATTGTAGCAATTCGGTAGTCTGTTCGCGGTCAATAGGAAATGAACTACCATAACCTGCTGCTGAGCCTAAAGGATTTTGATCTGCCACCTGATAGGCAGCGTTCAAAAAGTACACATCATCCACCAATGATTCCGCATAAGCTCCAAACCACATTCCAAAAGAGGAGGGCATGGCAGCTTGTAAATGAGTATAACCTGGAATGAGTACATCATTATATTGCTCACTGGCCTGGATCAATCGGTCAAAAAGGGCCTTAACCAGTGTTTTGATTTCCTTGATTTCTTCTTTAATGAACAGATGTAAATCCACAAGCACCTGATCATTACGAGAGCGTGCAGTATGGATTTTTTTTCCGGTATCCCCGAGTTTTTCTGTTAACACATATTCCACTTTAGAGTGGACGTCTTCAAAAGATTCTTCAATGGTGAATTTGCCATTTTCTATTTCCTTGAGAATGATGTTTAATTCTCTTTCTATTTCAGGTAGCTCATTTTTGTCCATTAAACCTACCGAAGTAAGCATCTGAGCGTGAGCCAGCGAGCCCAATACATCAAATTTTGCCAGCTGTAGGTCCAGCACTCGATCATTACCAACGGTGAATTGTTCTACTATCTTTTCTGTACTTATTCCTTTATCCCAGAGTTTCATATTGTTTTTTTAGGTAATCTTGAGTCATTAGTCTTAAGACTTACGACTCAAGACTAATGACTCAAAATCCACTTTCCTTATTTAGGGCTTCTATTATTTCAATGTATAGCTTGATTCCTTCCCGAACTTCATTAAGGTAAATATATTCATCTGCGGTGTGTGACCTGGCAGAGTCACCCGGGCCTATTTTGACGCTGGGGAAGGGCATCAGCGCCTGGTCTGACAGGGTGGGGGAACCAAATTTTTCAAGGTTAAGTTTTTTAGCCACGTTGTGAATGGGATGGTCAGTGGCTATTCCGGAAGGTTGTAACCGGATAGAGCGAGGTTTTACATCACATGCCACATGGTCTTCAATGATCTCTATGGTCTCTTCCAGGCTGTAGGCTTCAGTTACCCGAACATCCACTACAAAGCTGCATTGATCAGGTACTACGTTATGCTGGCTTCCTGCGGCTACCTGTGTGACACTCATGTGCATTTCACCCAGCGTTCCGGAGACCTTGTCAAACTCATAAGTTTCAAACCACTTTATATCCTCAATCGCTTTGTAAATAGCGTTCTCACCTTCGTTCCTGGCGGCGTGTCCTGCTTTTCCCTGTGCGACACAATCAAGTACTAACAACCCTTTTTCAGCTACGGCAAGTTTCATTTGCGTTGGTTCACCTACTAATGCAAAATCGATTTTACCCATATCAGGAATAATACTTTCTATTCCGTTTTTTCCTGAGATCTCTTCCTCGGCAGTTCCAGCAAAAATCAGGTTCAACCCCAGGTCTTTACGTTCTGTAAAGTGTAGAAAAGTAGCGAGCAGTGATACCAAAGCACCTCCGGCATCATTACTCCCTAACCCAAATAGATGGTCATCTACCACTTCTGGTTGAAAGGGGTCTTTCGTATATCCTTGATTTGGTTTTACTGTGTCATGATGGGAGTTAAGAAGTATGGTAGGCTTTGTGGCATCAAAATATTTGTTGAAGGCCCATACATTATTTCCGGAACGCTTTACTTTAGCGTGGTGTGCTTCAAGAAATTCGGCCAGCAAGTCGGCTGTTTTTTCTTCTTCTCTGGAAAAAGAAGGGATTTCGATCAATTGTTTTAACAGGTCAATAGCTTCTTCCTCCATACTTACATGACTAAAGTAGTTCCCACATCCGAATTCAAGTTGCTTGCTTCTTTGATACTCACCTGGATTCCCTTTTGCACCACGCTAAATGCATTGTCTAGTTTCGGGATCATGCCATCCAGGATAATACCGTCATCCTTTAACTGTTGGTAGTGTAGGTAGTTCAGCTCTCTGATGAGTGAGTTGTCATCTTCCATGTCCAGTAATACTCCTTTTTTTTCAAAGCAATAGATAAGTGAAACGTTGTATCTCGTAACTAAGCTGGCAGAAATACCAGCGGCCAATGTGTCTGCATTGGTATTTAGCATACTGCCTTTCCCGTCATGTGTCAGGGCACAGAAGACAGGGGTTATGTTGTTTTTTAAAAGATTCTCAATAAAAGGAGCGTTGATGTCTTCTACAGAAAAATCACCTACATATCCGTAGTCAATCGTTTTATTTATGCGTTTTTGTGCGGGTATTACATTACCATCAGCACCTGTCAGTCCCAGGCTATTAAGGCCTAATGCCTGTAATTTTGCTACAATCGTTTTGTTGGCCAGTCCACCATATACCATGGTAACAACTTCCAGTGTTTGGGCATCCGTTATTCTCCTTCCATCAATAAGTTTTGGTGTAATACCTAAGCGTTTGGAGACCTCTGATGCTTTTTTCCCTCCTCCATGGACCAATAACTTTTTGCCTTCCAACTGAATAAATTCTTTCAATACACTATCCAGCTTTTCTGCATCGTCGATTACCTGACCACCAATTTTTACTACTGTTAGCTTATCCATGATGTTCCAAGATGTTTTTTAATACTGCCTGAGCAGCGCATTCCCTGTTTTTAGCTTGTTGATAAACAATAGATTGATCAATCACTCCATCTGTGGCCACTACATTTCGCCTTATGGGTAGACAGTGCATGAATTTACCTTGATTTGTTAGTGCCATTTTTTCTTCTGTAATAGTCCAATCTTCTTTTACAGGCAATTGTTTCCCATATTGCTGATAACCGGACCAATTCTTAGCATAGATGAAATCGGCCTTTTCGAAGGCCCTTTGTTGGTGGTAGGTTATCTCGATTCCTTCCATAAATGACTCAGCCAGTTCATACCCTTCAGGGCATGTCATTACTATTTCAGCGTCTGTTTTCTTGATCCATTGTAAGAAAGAGTTAGCTACTGCCTGTGGAAGGATTTTTGGATGTGGCGCCCAAGAAAGTACCACTTTAGGCTTTTTGATGTGATGTTCTTCAATAGTTACCATGTCGGCCAGCGATTGCAGCGGATGCAACGTTGCTGATTCCAGGCTGATCACAGGTACTTCCGAATGTTCAACAAATTGTCTGAGTACTTTTTCAGAGTAATCTTCTTCCCGGTTATAAAGCCCGGGAAATGTCCTTACTCCCAATACGTGGACATAACTACTGATCACTTTTACCGCATCTTTGATATGCTCCTGACCTTCTCCGTCCATTATAGTGCCATCTTCGAACTCAATTTTCCAGCCGTCTTGCGAGACATTCATCACAATGACATTCATGCCCAGGCTGTAAGCTGCCTTTTGGGTGCTGAGACGTGTTCTGAGACTAGGGTTAAAAAAAACAAGGCCTAATGTTTTGTGATGACCTATTTTACTTTGATTTGGGTCAGCCTTGAGTTGGAGAGCTTCTTCTACCAGCAACGGAATGCTTTCCACGTCATCGGCGGATGTGAATTTTTGCATGGGCAACGAATTAATGCTGAACCGGCTCCGGTTCTTTTGGTTTGTTAATATCTTGAATAACTTCTTTTAAACATTGAATAAAATAATCTGCTTCGTCCTTTGTAAGTGTCAAAGGTGGGAGCAACCTTAATACGCTAGGGTTGGCAGCAACACCAGTCAGTATATGGTGTTCAAATATCAGTTTTTTCCTGAGTTCTGCAATAGGTTGGTCAAACTCCAGGCCAATCATCAGCCCTTTGCCACGGACTTCCTTAATGGCTTCTATTTTTTGCAAAGCCTCCATGAAGTAGTTCCCTAACTCAGCTGTATTTTTGATCAGACCTTCTTTTTCTATAATCTCCAGTACGGCCAACCCTGCTGCTGCTGCAAGATGGTTGCCACCAAAGGTAGTACCTGACATGCCCCACCAGCCTTCTATGCCGGGTTGTATCAGTACACCACCAATTGGAAACCCATTACCCATTCCTTTTGCCATGGTGATCAGGTCTGGCTTGACTCCTTCTGCGTGTTGATGTGCAAAGAATTTCCCGGACCGGCCATATCCGGACTGAACCTCATCGGCAACTAATAGCGTGTTGTATTTCTCAGTGAGTTTTTTCAGCTCCAGAAGAAATGCCGGATCTGGTACATAAATACCTGCCAAACCTTGTATGCCTTCTATTATTACGGCACAGGTATCACCTTTTTTTAAGGATGATTCAACACCGGCTAAATCCCCAAATTCAAAGTATTCTACTTCATGGACGGCATCTGCAGGTGCCTGGTATTTTGGGCTATCAGTTACTGCTACAGCACGCGAAGTACGGCCGTGAAATCCCCTTTTGAAGGAAATGAACTTACTTTTCCCGGTGTGAAAGGATGCAATTTTAAGCGCGTTTTCCGTGGCTTCAGCTCCTGAATTGCAGAAAAAAAGCTGGTAATTATCGTAGCCGGAAAGTTCACCCAACTTAGCGGCTAGCGCCTGCTGTACTTTGTTAATGACAGAGTTAGAATAAAACCCGATCTGATCAAGCTGGTTTTTGATCCGCTCAACATAATGTGGATGCGTATGCCCTACCGAAATGACAGCGTGGCCACCATACAAGTCCAGGTATTTGTTATGATCGCTGTCGTAAACCCAACAGCCTTGCCCCTTGACTAACTCAATGTCCATTAGGGGATATACGTTGAAGAATTTCATTTTTTTATGTTTAGTTGTTAGTAATGAGTCTTGAGTCGTAAGTCGTAAGTCACTAGTCTTAAGACTCAAGACTTCTTAAGACTCAAGACTTAAAAACTACCATTCACGATTTCATGGCATTTATTCGTTCAAAGGAGGTTACCAGTCCTTTGATGAGGGCTGAGCTAAGTCCGTGATGTTCCATTTCATTTAATCCCGATATAGTGCAGCCCTGGGGAGTGGTTACACGATCTATTTCTTTTTCCGGGTGATTGCCGTTTCCAGCCAGCAAACTGGCTGCGCCCAGACAGGTTTGTACAGCTATTTGTTGGGCATCTTCCGCGTCAAAACCAAGTTGTACTCCGCCTTGTGTTGTCGCACGGATGAAGCGCATCCAGAAGGCTATACCACTTGCACATACCACTGTAGCAGACTGCATGAGTTCTTCATGAATCTCCATGGTCTTACCTACACAATTGAAAATAGAAGTGACCAGATCAAGTTTGGCTTGACCACGAATATTGGTGGCTATACAGGTCATAGATTCCAGTACCGCGATGGCCGTATTGGGCATCGCCCTTACAATAGCACATTCTGTACCTACCTGCACTTGTATTTGTTCAATGGTCACAGCTGTTATTACAGATACCAATGTGTGACGTGATGGATCAATGACTTCTTTTATTTGTTCCAGCAATTCGGGCAGTTGCTTAGGTTGTACGGCCAGTATTATGATGTCAGAAGATTTTGTTGCTTCTACATTATCAGTAGTGATACTTAACCTGGAGTGAGTGATGCCTTCTAAGGACTCCAGGTTTCTTTTAGTTAGAATTACCCGGTTGGATTCTAGTAATCCTCCTTTTTCCAGCCCTTTGTAAATGGCCAGTCCAAGGTTCCCTGCACCAATAATGGCTATGGTTTGATTTTTCATATTTTTAAAAGATCGATGCTTTAAGTTTCAGGCCTAAGTCTTCTTCCAGTCCAAACAGTAGGTTCATATTTTGGATGGCTTGTCCGGATGCTCCTTTCAGCAGGTTATCAATCATGCTGGTGACTAGTGCATAAGGGCCGTGCTTCTCTATATGCAATAAGCATTTGTTTGTATTTACCACCTGCTTTAAATGAATGGGCTGAGTCGAGACATATGTAAAAACGGACTTTTCATAATACTCTTCATAGAGGCTTTTTAACTCGTCAACATTTAATGATATTTTGGTGTAGGCTGTTGCCATTATCCCACGGGTAAAATTGCCACGAACCGGAATGAAATTAATGGATTCATCGAACCAGGGTTGGAGACTCTTGATGCTTTCGGTGATTTCTCCCAAATGTTGATGGTTAAACGCTTTATACACAGAAACGTTATTATTTCTCCAGCTGAAATGCGAAGTAGGACTTAATGACTGACCTGCACCGGTAGATCCCGTGATGGCATTCACATGAACTTCGTGCTCTATTCTTTCAGCGTGTGCCAAAGGAAGTAATGCTAACTGAATGGTGGTAGCAAAACAACCTGGGTTAGCAATATACCGGGCCTTTTTAATTTCTTCTTTCTGTAATTCAGGCAATCCGTAGATGAAGGTTTTGTCCTCAAATACGGCGGCTTTTTTAAGCCTGAAATCATTACTAAGATCAATGATCTTTCCTTTTGCTATAGGGTTTTTTGCCAGGTACTCCTGACTTTTTCCATGCCCCAGGCACAGGAAGGTAACATCAACTTCTGTGTCGTTATTTTTGACAAATGACAGCTGTGTGTTCCCTACCAGATCCTGATGTACTACATGCACAGGCTGACCTGCATGGCTTTGACTTACGATGGCCGTTAACTCTACCTGGGGATGGTGTATGAGCAACCGGATTAACTCTCCGGCCGTATAGCCGGCCCCACCTATAATTGCTGTTCTTATCATCCTTCTTTTAAGATTGAGTTATCATTGATAGCATGATGTATTTTCGTCTGGTTAGCCAGTATTTTTGTAAATCCTTTGACATCATCACCCGTCCAGGCATTATTCATTTCGCCATAGTCACCGAATTTGGAATTCATCAGATCAAATTCCGATGTTACCCCAACTACTTCGAAGCGATAAGGTGCCAACAGGACTTCAACAGTTCCTGTTACATTGGTTTGTGTATCCTCCAGGAATTTCTCTATGTTACGCATCACAGGGTCCAGGTATTGACCTTCGTGCATTAGCATGCCGTACCATTCTGCTAACTGATCTTTCCAGTACTGTTGCCATTTTGTAAGCACATGCTTTTCCAGGGTATGGTGTGCTTTGATTATCACTAGCGGAGCGGATGCTTCAAAGCCTACCCGTCCTTTGATGCCAATAATGGTGTCACCTACATGTATGTCACGGCCTATGGCATATTGATTAGCCATTTCTTCCAGCCGTTGTATGGCCTTTACAGATGCGTATTGTACTCCGTTAATACCCTTTAACTCACCGTTTTCAAAGTATAACTGTATGGATTCCCTACCTTCTTTCTCCAGCGGGCTGGGATAGGCTTCTTCCGGCAGTGTTTTATGTGAGGTGAGTGTTTCCACTCCACCAACACTTGTACCCCAAAGTCCTTTATTAATAGAATACTTAGCTTTTTGCCAGTCCATATCTACACCGTTTTGCTTAAGGTATTCTATTTCTGCTTCACGTGATAGCTGTTGGTCACGTATCGGTGTGATTATCTCTATTTCCGGCGTTAAAATATTAAACACCAAATCAAACCTTACCTGATCATTTCCAGCTCCGGTACTTCCATGCGCTATGTAATCCGCCTGTATTTCCTTTGCGTAATTGGCTATGGCTATGGCTTGAAACACACGTTCAGCGCTTACGGACAGGGGATAAGTGTTGTTTTTTAGAATATTCCCATATACCAGAAAACGTACTGCCTGTTGATAGAAATCTTCTGTTACATCAATGGTCTTATGTCTTTCAATACCCAGTGCTTTGGCCCGTTCTTCCGTATACTGAATTTCGGTCTCATCAAAACCCCCGGTATTTACAAGGGCAGAGTAAACTTCCAGCCCCATTTCTAAACTGAGATATTTTACACAATAGGAAGTATCCAGGCCTCCTGAGAAGGCTAGTACCACTTTTTTCTTGCTCATATTAGAATACTTTTACTTTAAATCCTGATTTCATTTTTCTTTTAGCTTTTAGACTATGTAGCGTTATAAAGCGCTTGAAACGTTCCCAGTTTCGTTCTTTATCTTTGGTTTTACCATTCGTTTTTGTCTTGTCATGTTCATAAAGCATACCTGTACACAGGCAGTGACTTCTGTCCGTACGGGTGAGAATATCAAAGTTCTTACAACTTTGACATCCTGACCAGAAATTTTCGTCAGTGGTCAACTCAGAAAAGGTAACGGGTTTATACCCCAGATCAGAATTAATCTTCATTACAGCCAGACTGGTGGTAATACCAAATATCTTGGCGTCAGGAAATTTTTGTCTGGAAAGGTTAAACACGGCCTTCTTTATTCGCTTGCCCAACCCTGTTCCTCTAAAATCCGGATGTACTATGAGGCCCGAATTGGCTACATATTTATGATGGCTCCATGTTTCGATGTAACAAAACCCAACAGGTACGTTGTTTTTAAGCGCAATAATTGACTTTCCTTCCATCATTTTAGCGCTAATGTATAATGGAGATCTTTTGGCTATCCCAGTCCCCCTTTGAAGGGCTGCCTGCTCCATGAGCTGGCATATATCTTCAGCGAATTGTATGTCTTCCTCGCCTGCAGTTTTAATTTCGACTTCCATTTTCGAAATAGTTAATGTGTGGTAGCTCGTTGAGCTGTAGTATATTTTAGTAAGATGTATTATGATGAGATATGCAGTGGGCGTACCACTGCTGAAATGCTATAACCCCTTTGGGGGCCTGATAGTCCTAACCCTACCACACGGCATCGGAAGAACACCTGAGATTGGTGCTACCGCTGTTAAAAGATATGTGTTAGAACTACCCATTAAGAATACAAAGGAGATTATTTAATTTTTCAAATGCAAGTGTTCGCCAAATTTTTGTGTGATAAGGCCATGTTTAACCGAATGGAAATTTGTAGTTGATACGGATCTGATTTTTTGTATAAACCCCTGTATCTCCAATTCTTAAAATACGTTCAATTTATTTGTAACCATGATATGCTTGAGCAATTAAGTAATAATCATTGGTAGGTTTTGGTAAACGATCGTAATTTTAGTCTATGAGATATATATTGATTTTGCTTGTGATGTTAGGATATACCGGCTATACTCAAAGTGCTAAGGAGCTGGTTGATATTGGTTATAAAAACTATGAACTGGGGGACTATAAAGAAGCTATCACTTATTTTGATAAAGCGATAGAGGTGGATTCAACAGACCCTGAAACATATTACTTATTGGGGGTTTGTAAATCTCAATCGGGTCTGAATAAGGAAGCGATAGCGGACTATGACAAAGCTTTATTATTAGATCCGAAATATGCTGAGGTGCATTATGAAAAAGGCTATGCGTTATTTTTGCTAGGGGAGATGGAGGCGGCAATTACATCATTTGATACTGCTGTTGAGCTTAAGTCAGACTATGCTGAAGCATTTTTCAACCGAGGAAGCATCAAGTGCATTTTGGGTGATAAGGAGGGGGCCAGGGAAGACTGGAACCAGGCCAAGTCACTTGGGGCAGAAATTCCAAATCAAGATTGTTGATAGACCTAAACAGATGTCCTTCAATAGTAAGATTACGTTGAAGTGAGATTGTTTTGTGTCCATATTTCTAATCGTTTATCCATGACGTTAAACCATAGAGGAGGCACCAGGCACAGTATGATCATAGCTGAATAGCCAGTAGGTAGCTGGGGGCTTTCGTCATAATGCTGCAGTACCTGATATCTTTTTATGGCATTGGCGTGATGATCGGAATGGCGTTGTAACTGAAATAAAAAGAAGTTACTTACTACCTGGCTGGCGTTCCACGAATGTATGGGTTTTACTTTTTCGTAGCCTCCGGGTTGTATTTCCTTTCTTAAAATACCATAATGTTCTATGTAATTTACTTGTTCCAACAATGTAAAGGCTAACAAGCTTTGTACAAAGAAGAATGTAGGTACCTGCCATACAAACTGGCCCATATAGAGACTTGCACCTAAGGTAAGAGTGGAGCAAAAAATAACCGGAAGAACAGTAAAGATTATCATTTCGTTTTTCATGCTGATCACAGGGAGTTTCTTCCTTCTGAGACGTTGGTTTTCTAGTTTCCAGGCATGCAGGTAACCGTAAAAGACGGACCGTACCCAGAAGGCATAAAAGGTTTCACCTCTTTTAGCGGTAGCTGGATCCTCAGGGGTAGCCACGTGTACATGATGGCCCCGGTTATGTTCAATGTAAAAATGCATGTAGCATACCATCATGAGCAATGTTTTACTGTAAAGCCTCTCTAACCGTGATTTCTTATGGCCTAACTCATGTGCTACGGTAATTCCCACGCCACCTGTTACCAGGGCAAAGGATACCGTAAATCCCAACCATTCCCACCAATAATGTAATACTCCGATAGTTACAACATACACTCCCCAAAGCACAAATGCCAATTGAAAATAAACCCAGCAATATAAAACAAAGCTGTAGAAGAAGTCTTGAGATACTAACCTTACCTTATCGTTAGGAATATTCTCAATGTCTTTGCCAAATACAATATCCAATAAGGGGATTACGAAAAATGTGAGTGATACAGTTAAGTAGTTCCAGGCACTGCCAAGATAATATCCTGCAATAACTGCTATCGGAATTAAAAACGCTGTAAAGAAACCAATCTTCTTACCCCAATTCATCCTTCGCTTTTGAATGAATTTACGGTTTTCTAACCAGATTTCTGCATTGATGATCCAGGATTTAATCACCTGTATACTTTATAAATTGCTGGTACTTATTCGTGTAGTAGTGGATTGTGGAGGCTCTGAATCTGAGAAATCACTTTGATCTCAGACCATCAATAAGCATATCAGCTAATTGATCTCCTAGTTCGGAGGGGTTTATGATTCCTGAAGGGTCGTACCAGTGAGGCATCCAGTTTAACGAAGAGAACAAGGTCATTACAGCCAGCTTAGTATCCATTTTTCTGAATTCACCAGACATTATACCGCCGTCAATGATCTTTTTAAAACGGTTGATATAGTTGATTCTGAGCAAAAGAAAGTCTCTCAGGTGCGGTTGGCTTAAATGACGATGCTCATTCATGAAAACTGCTGATGCCGTTAGGTCTTTGGCCATTACTTTTATATGGCCACGTATACCCAAACGGAGTTTATGAGAAAAGCTTATGTCTGCATCCTCTACTTCATTAATGGATTGGCGAAATAAAGCGGCCATACCAAAACACAAATGCTGTAAGATCTCTTCTTTTGATTTTATATGAGAATAGAGCGAAGCAGCTTCTATCCCCAGTGCATTAGCCAGGTCTCTCATGGAGGTGGCTGAATACCCGTGTTCACGAAAAAGCTCCGCAGCTTTTCTGATCACTTGTTCTTTTCGGCTCATGGGTTCCACGGTCGGCATGGTGCAAAAATAGCGATAATTGTTTTTGAAAGAAGTAAATAGTTAGTTTTGGGAAGTTCAAAAGATTCTATGAAGTTCAGTAGTCCCGAGATATTTCATCAACGCATTAGTCTTTTTTTTCATTTAATGATAGCATTACCGCTGATTATTTTTGTCTACCTTTTTCTGGAAATGAAGCATAATGATCTTTCACCGGTAATAACTACGAGTGTATTGGAGCATGCGGTAAATGTAGGATTTACCTTAATATCCGGTTTCATTACGGTGTTTGCCTATGTCACTTACTCTCGAACATTACTTAGCACCCGAATGTTGGAAGGATTAAGCAATAAACTGGAACGATACTTCGGTTTATTTTTAAAGCTCTATACAATGGTTGGATTTGCCTCAGCATTGGTAGTGTTGGGATTGTTCCTTACCACCTCACCTATATTTATCGTGGATTATGTGCTCTTACTTTTCATACTATCCCTGCATAGACCCACACCCAAAAAGTATGTCAATGATTTACGATTAGAGGGCAAAGAAAGGAAAATCATTCTTTCTAAAGGGGAATTTACTTCTAACTAAAAGTGATGACACGATTACTTTGGCGCCGGTCACAACGTAGGTTTAAGATAGATCAGGATATCAATTAATGAGGTATTGCTTAAATCTCCGAAGCTTCACTCAATCTTACCCGACCATCATCTGCTCTTATTTTTACCTTAGCAGATCCGTCACCTAATTTCAGGCGGGTTTCATCTTCTTCTTCTACCAATACCTCAAATCCTCTTGTGAAAGATACTCTGGCATCGTCGTGACGGATATCAAAATCACCGGCTCCAGCAGTAATGTTTAGAGTTATAGTAGCATCATTTGCATCAAAAAAGTATTCTCCGTGTTTAGCCAGTGCAGTTTCGATTTCCATTGTACCATCGTCTATGCGTGCGTCAATTTCATCAAAATCACCTCTATCAATGTATACATTACCATCATCTGTTTTCACCACAAGTTTTCCTGACCCTCTATCCATCTTGACATCACCATCATCAAAAGAAAAATAAAAATCTTTTCCATCACAACCGCTGAGTTCGGCGTCACCATCGTCTACTCTCATAACAATATCACCGTCTACGTTTCGGATCATGTAATCGTCATCATCTCCCTTCAGATCAAGTCCAATACTGGAGGGTACTTCTATATCTATTGTATATATTTCACTGATATAGCCCATTACAGATATATTCGCACGGCTTCTTTCCTGGATGATAAGATCGTCGTTCCTGGAGAATACTTCTACACTAAAATCCTCTGAGCCGAATGTTAATCTTTTGGCTGTTACTTTGTGATGAATATTGACATGTACGTCTTTTCGGTTCGATCCAATGATCGTAATGTCAGCATCATCACTGGACATTTCAATTTTGCCTTCAAGAGCTATTTTGTATGTTTTATCGAGGTTAAATTCCTTGTTTTGAGCAAATGAGATTAAAGCTACAAACACAAATTGGAAGAGTAGTGTTACTTTCATGACGGGATCAGTTATGGTTAGAGTATTACGTTTTTCAGCTTTGTGATGGAAAAGTTCTTTAAAGGTGTCGTAGTAATACCAGTTTTATCGGTACTGCTCTCTACGGAAGAGGCCATTACCCTGGAACTAATGATGATAATGATCGCCACTATAAATCCCAGTGCTAGTATTACGTTTTTACGGTTAAAGAATCTTACCATTATTAATGATCCCTAATCAATTTCAGTACCATAATGCAAAATGTTGAAAAAAGGTACATTTTTGATGTTAATTGATCGAATGTGTACGCTATTATTGTCCGTTACTGAACATATAAGTCACATTCATATATAAGACCCTATAAAGACCCGGGAGGTTGCCGTAAGTTTAAAAAATGATGAGAAAAATTTCTGTCATTATACCGGCGCTCAACGAAGAAAAGATACTTGACTCATTGTTGAAGCAATTGTGTTCGTCATCTGCTTATATTGAGGTCATAGTTGTAGATGGCGGTAGTAAGGATGGCACAAGGGATATAGTCAAGAATTACCCGAAAGTAAATTTGATAACCAGCGATAAGGGACGTGCAATACAAATGAATAAAGGGGCTAAATTTGCTACTGGTGAAATATTGTGGTTTCTTCATGCTGACAGTATTGTGATAACGCAAGCAGGTCAGTTGATAGATGAAGAGCTGGAAAACCATACGGTGGCAGGTAGCTTTTATCTGAAATTCAATAAAAATAACTTTTGGTTAAACCTGTATTCATGGATGAGCAGGGCCAATTGCACCATTTTTACCTATGGCGATCAGGGTATTTTTTTGCATAAACATGTTTTTGATGCTTTAGGTGGCTTTAAAGACATACCCATTATGGAAGACCTTGATTTGGTGAGAAGATTAAAACGAATAGGATATTTTAGTAAACTGCCCTATCCTGTAGTAACTTCAGCTCGTCGGTTTGAACGAAATGGTATGGTATATCAGGAAATAAAAAATCTTTTTTTGGTAATGGGTTATTACCTGGGGCTTTCTCCAAATTTTCTTGCCAGATTTTATAAATACTAGGACACATTGGTATATAAATGATTTTCAAAGGACCTACTGTAATAATATGCTATTTCTATGGTAATGACTGGTATGATCAACACATAAAGAAAAGTGCGTAAGGTATTAATCATAACTTATTATTGGCCTCCAAGTGGTGGCAGTGGGGTACAGCGATGGCTGAAATTTACTAAACATCTGCCCGATTTTGGGTGGTCACCTATTATTTTCACCCCTGAGAATCCCTCATTTGAAGTAAAGGACCAAAGCTTGCTAAAGGATATTTCAACTGAGGTGGAGGTGATTAAGTTACCCATTTGGGAGCCTCTCCACCTGGTAAGTAAAATAAAGGGAAAGGGTAAACAACAAAGTGATCTGGTGAAAAAGGATGGCAAGAGTTTAATGGATAAGCTAATGCTTTGGACACGTGGTAACCTTTTTATTCCTGATCCCCGAAAATACTGGGTCCGACCAGCTGTAGAGATGCTTAAAGATATCATTGTATCCAACAGTGTCGATGTAATCATCACAACAGGGCCACCTCATAGTATGCACCTGATAGGTTTAAGGCTGAAACGGGAACTTGGCGTTAAATGGCTGGCCGATTTTCGTGATCCCTGGACACGATGGGACCTGTTAGACACTTTCTACCTAACCAGATGGGCCCTTAAGCGACATCGGAACCTGGAAAGAAAAGTACTGAAAAACGCAGATAGCCTGATCACAGTAAGTAATCATTATGGTAAAGATTTTGAGCAACTCAGCGAGCGGGATGTAGCAGTAATTACCAATGGCTATGAAAAAGAGGACTTTGAGAGCTATAAGGACATTAAACCTGAAAAGGACTTTGTAATACGGCATGTCGGTCTTGTTGATGAACTTAGAGACCCTTCTCCATTTCTGGAAGCCTTTCATGAGTTACTCCTTGAAAGTGAAGAATGGCGTGATGTGAGAATAGAGTTCATTGGAAATGTGAATCAGGCATTCAAGACCATGGTGGCTGATAACCCACATCTTCGGCAGCAGGTTTCATTTAAACCTTATGTGCCACATAAAGAAGTTTTGATGCTTTACAAAAAATCATCTGTATTGCTCTTGGTTTTAGCACATTCCCAAAATGCTCAGGGTAATATTCCTGGTAAACTGTTTGAATACCTGGCGGCTGAGCGCCCCATTTTAGGCATTGGTGATCCTATGGGAGATTCGGCCAGTATTATTGCAGGTTCTAATGCCGGTAAAGTATGTGACCCAACAGATAAGGAGAGCATGAAGGAAGCATTGACCCTGCTTTTTCAACGCAGTGGTGTAGGGTTCGATCTGTCTGACATTGAACGTTACTCAAGGCGAAAGCTTACCGAACAACTGGCGACTAAACTAAATGATTTGATAGAGCCCGAGTGTTAATGTTTAAATGTTTTTTTGGTTACCCAACCGATTGTCATCAGTACAAGTGAGTTAAAGTCAGAGGAGACTTTCATGTAATATACCAATCCCGTGAATAATGTTATAATACAACTGCTCTTAACACCCACATCCACAAATACATTCCCTGTACTGGGAATATAAAAAGGGATAAAATAGCATATTGGATAAATAGTTAGTGCTTTAAAGTAATTGGCATTAAAGGGAGTGAGTTTAAGTTTTTGTCTGATAATAAAGTATTTTCCAATATTAAATGCTACAATGGAAATGGCAGTTGCCAGTGCAGCCCCTTCAACACCTAATAAGGGAATAAAGTACATATTGGTAGCAACAGTAGTTATTAATAACATTAGGGATAACATCGTATCGTATTTAAAATACTTGCTGTTGAGGATAACAGCACTGTTTACGCCAAATGCACTATCCAGTATTTTTGTTAAACCCAAAAGTATGAATACATAAAAACTGTCCTGGTAATTAGGTGGCAAAAACTGCATGAGTGAGTTATAATTGACTGCAATAAGTATAAATATGAGTGCACCGAATAGCAGTTGATTTAAGGCAGTCTTTTTATAAATGTCATTCAATACATTAAAATCTCGTTTTTTAAAGGCTTCTGCTACTAAAACCATTGTAGTTCTGGCGATGGATTGAGAAGGAACCAGGATTACAGAACTCATATTGAAAGCGATGGAATAGATAGCTACAGCTTGTAATCCTACATATTTGCCAACCATTAAAATATCCAGTCGGTTGATCAGGAAAAATGATATGCCACTTAATACCGTGAACAGTCCAAAAGAACTCATTTTTTTTAGTTCTCTAAGTTTTTCTTTTGAGAAGCTTAATGTGATGTTAAACACACCAAGGTAGTTGATGTATAAAAATGCTGCTATTGCCACAAAAGCCTGGCATAGCACATATAAGTTTATAAAGGTAGTTGTATCCACCAGGTCATAATGATATAATAAAATGACACTGAGCCAGAGTACACGTAATAAAATGAAATTCAGGAACGCTGATACTGAGTTTTTAAAAATTACTCTTAAGTAAGCATCAAAGAGATTATAAAATACAAGTGATAGTAAAAAGGGAATCAACAGGTAAAAATAGTCTGTGAACATAGCAGACTTCTCTTCATATGCTTCAATCAATGTATCTTGGAATACCATTACCAGTAAGGTGGCAATTATTAACCCTGTTACAGAAATTATCAAACCGATGGATAATGTTGTATTCTTGGCATCATCTTTCAGGTACGGATGAAAACGCATTATGATATTTCCTGATCCTAATTGAGCTACCTGTGCTATAACAGCGGATGCTGAGGCGAGTATTCGTGTAAGGCCAAACTCTTCCTCAGTAAGTACATTGGGGAATATCAGGATAATATTGACATAGCCCAAAACTATCCCGGTATATAATATGATAGAATATTTCAGGCTACTTTTCGCTACTATTCCCACAGATGTGATTGACTAGAAAAATACTTAGCAGAAGGTGTGAACTTCGCTTTTGATTGTACTATTTTGATCTTTCGTTTAAAGATAGATTAATTTTCATTTACACCAATCCAGATTGGATGGTCAGTATAGATTGCGCGTGAACGACTTAGACACTTCTGCCTTGAAAGTATTTAGTATTGTGGTGGTATATAACGGCATGAAGTGGCTGAATAAATGTCTGGAGAGTCTTGAAAAGAGTGATTACCCAACTTCAATTATCGTAGTGGACAACGCGTCATCTGATGGCTCTCAGGACTTTATCCGAAATAATTTTCCCAACGTTACGTTGATAACTTCACCGGATAACCTGGGTTTTGGTAGAGCAAACAATTTGGGTATTGATCGTGCATTAAAGGCTGGGGCTGATTATTATTTTCTGCTTAACCAGGATGCCTTTATCTCGCCTGATGTAATCTATAAGTTGATTGACGTACACTTACGACATGATTCTTTTGGCATTTTAAGTCCAATGCACTTCGCTGGTGATGAAATTCAACTGGATTATGGTTTTGACGCCTTGCTGAAGAAATTCCTTTCTAAAGACTACCAAAAAATAAGGAGAGACTGTGAATGTAAGTTGTACAGTATTGAATTTGTTAATGCCGCCTGCTGGCTTTTATCAGTACATTGTATCCATAAAAACGGAGGTTTTAACCCGATTTTTAGTCATTACGGAGAAGATAATGAATATACGTCAAGAGCCCATTTCAAAAAGCTAGGTGTGGGGATTGTCTCAAATACCCGGATAATTCACGACAGACCACAAGCCAAATACTTAGGATCATTCAAAAAAATGACAGATTACGAGAAAATCGCTTTTATGAAGATGGCGACGGATTTAAGAGACTCCTCATTGGTCATTACTATTAAAACAGTATGGCGCCTTATTAGAGAGCTTGCCTATAATCTACTGCATTTCAAGCTCATTCGATCACTAGCTGTTTTATCAGGATATATACAATTTGCTGGAAAAATACCAAGCATTATGAAACATAGGAAGCTGGCCGGTAAATCGGGTTCCTTTCTTAAAGCCTAGGTTGTTTTCAGGTATTGGTCTGGTTGTTGCCTTTGAAACTTTCAATTAATTTATGCACGTAGGTGGGCTCTTTTAAACCGATCATATCAACATCATCTATCATATCATCATAGTCAATATTATCTATGGAATTAAATAGTGTCTCGTCAATATCAAATTTTTTAGGCAGATCCTGTTTTCTTCTGACAATACCCAATCCGAAATCTGTATTGATAACATAGGCTTCCAATTCATCAGGGTGAGATTTTCTTAAATAAACTATGGTTTTCCACACATCACCACACCATTGTCCGGTCCAACCCTCTACATCCATTGCCTGTGCGGCGTCCATAGAAGCTGCAGGTGTGGCGACCGCTTTATTTTGCGGGAAGCAGTCATGTAATATTATAATTCCTGAGTTATTGACGTAATTTAATGTATTCAATGTGTCTTTTAGTGAAGCTTCAAAAGTATGTAAACCGTCAATAAGCGCTATATCCAGTTTAGGAATCTCTGCCAGTAAAGCTTTTCTTTTTTCAAAGAAGTCATCACTGGTTTCTTCAAAGTATTTACTAAATAGGTTGTAGGGATTCCTTATTAACCACTTAATTTTGTTTTTAAACGGAATAATAAACTTTGGATCTACGGCGATCTTAATTTTACATCGGACAGGCAAGAAAGACTTGCCTGACTGTGAACCAATTTCAAGGTAAGACGTGAGTTTTCCCTTCCTTATCAGCTCACGTATGAGTTCAATTCTATTCATTTCTTCTATTATCAAATAGTCTAATTCAGGCTCTGGTATAAACTCACCAGTTGCCTGGAGGTGCGTTCCCAGTTCAAGTCACCTTTTACAGTCGCATTGAATCCATTTTGCCCTAATTCTTCGCGAAGATTCTTATTCCTGTACAAAGTTTCAAGTTTGTCAGCAAGATCGTTCTTATCTCCGGCATGGAATATTAAGCCACTGTTGGCCAATTCCACTACACGTTTAATGGAAGAACTTGAGCTAACCACCAATGGTTTACCTGCCATCATTCCCTGGAATAGTTTGTGCGGGATAGTATTATCAGTATGGCCATTACTATGATGAGGAATAACATTCACTGAAGCCATTTTCATGAAAGAGAAGAAGCTGGAGAAAGGTTGATAACCGAGTAGGAAAGCCCTCTTTTCTAAACCATATTTTTTGATTAGATCATGAAGGTGCTCCATGACATTATGGCTTCCTGAGCCAGCTATATATAAATAGATATCATCATGACTTTTGAGTTTGCCCATGGCTTCAACCAATGTATCCACTCCTCTGTGTGGCCCCACACCCCCTGTGTAAGTAATAATAAAACTATTTCTATGTTCGCCATATATGCCTTTGTCCAATACTTGTTCAATAAATGAATATTCTTCTGAATTGGTGATGACGGAAATCTTGCCTGCATCAATATTATGTGATGCAATGATCCGGTCCTTCATTTCATCCACGACGCATATGAGCTGATCACAGTGCTGAACAGCATATTTTTCAAATCTAAACCAGCGATCGTAATTTAAAAACCATTTGTTTTTAAGACGTGCAATTGGATTTTTTTTCCACTTATGCCACACTCTTAAAGCTTCGGGATAGTTTTCATGGAGATCAAGGATCACTTTAATGTCATGCTTTGCTTTTAACTTTATGGCTGTACCTGCTAGTGGGAGGTCATGAACATGTACCAGCCTGATGTCATGTTGCTGAAGTATTTCAGAAGCTGCTACTTTGAATTTAGGGTGGTTGAAACTCATGGCATTGACCACATCCCAAAAGGCATGAAAGTAGTCATTCGTTCCTACATTTATTCGATGTATTTGTATGCCGTTTTTTTGCTCAAATTTGAGTTCATTAGTTCTGCAAAAGCACAGGAGGTGAACTTCAAAACCACTTTGTATTAAAGATTTTGCTTCTTTACTCACCCTGATATCGTCAGGGTAGTAACTTTCCAGAAGCATCAATATTTTATTCATTGGAACAGTACACTAAATGTATGAATTGGTGAATGAGGTTGTTGCGGAGGCATATGATCGTAGTCTCTTCAAACGACTGCAAAGTAAAGGTATTTTGGCTTCTAAGAGTAATAATTTTTAGCTGGCAATTAAATAATATGAATATCAAGAAGTGTCTTTTCTGATTCACCCGATCCTCTTAGGATTCTCACTTACAAAAGCCTTCCAGCTTTTTACTGAAGCTTTGGCAGTACCTTTCTGAAAGTGGTGGCAGACGGCAACAGCCAGAGCATCCGTAGCATCCAGAAGCTTAGGGGTCTCTTTAAACTTCAGCAAAGTCATAAGCATGGCGGCCACCTGTTCTTTGGAAGCATTTCCATTACTGGTCACCGATTGCTTTACTTTCTTTGGAGCATACTCGGTAATAGGGACTTCTCTTGATAACGCGGCTGCCATTGCTACGCCCTGTGCCCGTCCCAGTTTTAGCATAGATTGTACGTTCTTTCCATAAAAAGGAGCTTCCAGGGCAACTTCGTCCGGATGATAGTCATCAATAAGGCTGGTGATACGTTCGAAAATCTTTTTAAGCTTCAGTTCATGACCTGTATATTTACTTAAGTGTATCACACCAAATTGAAGTAATCTTAATTGCTGACCAATTACACAAATTAACCCATAGCCCATGACACTGGTGCCGGGGTCCAGCCCTAAAATAATCTGCTCTCTTTGCTTATTTTTATCTATTTTGCTCACTTTTTGCAAGATACGTAAATGAGAGTCAAATCGGGAAGCCTGGACATCGCAATCAAAGCTGTTATTCTCATCAGCGTACTGGTGTTTATATACTTTAAACTTGGAGACCATCAACAGTCTTTGTACGATCTGGGGACTTTGCTAAAAGAGGTCCTAAACCGGGAGTATAAACTTTTATTAGTAGTAATTGTGATGATGCCCGTTAACTGGGCTTTCGAGGCTGTGAAGTGGAAGATGCTCGCCAGAAGCATTAGTCATCTTTCATTCTTTCAGGCATATAAAGGAGTGCTTACGGGTTTAGGCCTGGGTTTTATTACACCTCATGGCCTGGGGGATTACCTGGGACGTATCGGCCAATTAGAAGAAAAAAACAGAACACATTTGATAGGAGCAGTCCTTGTCAGTCGATTAAGTCAGATGGTCGTTACCGGTGTAGCAGGATTGTGGGGAGTATATGTATTATTTGGAATAAGAATGATACTGATAGTTTCAGGGGTTGGCATCGTTGCGGTGGTCGCCTTATTTTGCATTCGCAAGCTTGGGCCATTCGTAAGCCTCCGTTTATTTAAGATAGAAAAATTGAAACCCTACCTTGATGTGATGATAAAATACAACAGGTTAGACCTCTTAAAAGCGTTGGGGTATTCATTACTCAGGTATACAGTTTTTTCATTGCAGTTTCTTTTCATGCTGGAAATGTTCTTACCAAAGGTTTCATTGTCGTTAAAATTTGCAGGTATTAGTTGGATCTTCCTTTCCAAATCCGTTTTACCCACTTTTAATTTCCTGAGTGACCTGGGAGTCAGAGAGGCTTCGGCTATCTTTTTTTTTGAAAAGTACAAGGTGGCCGTTGAGCCTGTCATAGCGGCTAGTTTAATGTTGTGGCTCACTAATATACTGTTGCCGACACTGCTGAGCTCACCTTATATTTTTAACCTTAAGTTAAGTATTAAATGATCTGGGTGTTGGCAGGTGTACTGATTGTTTACCTGATATGGATGCTGAGAGTATTATGGGCCTGGTATAGCCTTATGCGTAGTGTTAAAAATGATATAGATACAGATCCTGCCGTCAATCATTTTTATTCAATAGTTATACCATTTCGCAATGAAGAACATAATTTGCGGGCGTTATTAGCATCAATTGAAGCAAATGATTTTCCAAAAGAATGTTATGAGGTTATACTTGTGGATGATCATTCAGAGGATGCATCAAATGCTGTAATTGAGTTATATCTTAAAAGCAGCGATGCAAACCTCAGAATTTTTTCGACTGATGATAAAAAAGGAAAAAAAAATGCGCTGAACCGGGGAATAGCCGAAGCTAATGGGAAAGTGATCATCACCACAGATGCAGATTGCGAGGTAGCACAGCACTGGTTGTCATCTATTGCTTATTATTTTGAACATCGTCAGGCGTCTGTTGTCAGTGGTGCCGTGACTTTTCATGGAGAATCATCTGTTTTTCAGCGCATGCAAGTACAGGAATTTGCAACTTTAGTAGGCGTAGGAGCTGCCAGTATATACCTTGGAAAACCTGGGATGTGCAACGGCGCTAATCTGGCATTCACAAAAAGTGCATTTCACGAAGTGGGAGGCTATTCTGACAATGATCACCTGGCCAGTGGTGATGATGAATTCCTTCTACATAAAATTGCTAAGCAACACCCGGATGGGATCTATTTCAATACGCAGGGTCAGTCATTCGTTTCTACAAGAGCTTTGTCATCATTAAAGGCATTTATTCAGCAAAGAAGGCGATGGGCGAGTAAGTGGCGATACTATGATGATCTGAGAAATTCTCTTCTTGCTGCCTTTATTGGTGTAGTGAATATAGCTGTGATCTTATCTTTATTACTTATCTCTTTTCAAGGATATGGGTTGATCCCCATTCTTTTATTAAAAGCATTTATGGAGTGGATTTTCATTGCCAGAGTTTTGAGGTTTACAAATAAAAAGAGCACGTTTATTTCTTTTGTACTCTTATATATTTTATATCCTTTTTACGTCGTTTACTTCGCGGTAGTATCTAATTTTGGTGGATATTCCTGGAAGGGCAGGAGGTATTAGTGATTTATTGATTCTTTGATTATCTTGACGCTCGCGATTTTAGCCGCCAAGCCTAAGTGACATGGAGACGCTTTCTTTACAAAATAAATACCATCTCAAAGAGCTGGAGCTCAATGCATTGCTGGAAATTACACAGTCAATCAATAATAATTTACCGGAGCGTTCTCTCTATAAAATCTACAATTTTACCTTAAGGGCCAACCTTAATATAAAAAAGTTGGCCCTATATGTATTGGATGAAGACTGGGGTTGTAAGGTCAACTATGGTACTCAAATGGATTGTTTTGCAGTGCCATTAGATATGGAATTTGCCCGACTAAAGGAAGTAACACCCATCGTAGAGCGGGACGATGTCTTTGGAGAATTTGACTACGTTATTCCCGTATCACACAAGTCGGAAATCCTTGCCCTTGTTTTTGTAGGTGATATCGAAGCAGAGAGCGAAGAGATTAAGAAGAGTAGTACGAGGTTTATCCAGGCCCTGAGTAATATTATTATAGTAGCCATTGAAAATAAAAAACTTGCCCGGCAGCAGTTGGCACAAGAGGCCCTTAGGAAAGAGTTGGAAATTGCCAGTGATGTACAGCAATTTCTTTTCCCGGATAAGTTGCCCTACGGTCAACATTTAAAAGTAGAAGCCAGTTACTTGCCGCATGATAGGGTAGGAGGAGACTACTATGACTATATTCCGATCAATAAGAAGCAGTTTTTGATCTGTATTGCAGATGTTTCTGGTAAAGGAATACCAGCAGCTTTGATGATGTCTAACTTCCAGGCTTCACTGAGAACTTTGGTAAGACAAACGCCTAATCTGAAAGAGATTATTGAAGAGCTAAACTATCATGTACTTGAGAATGCCAAAGGAGAAAAGTTCATTACCTTCTTTGCAGCCATATACGATCATGAACTGAAAACGCTTGTTTATGTTAACTCTGGCCATAATCCACCCCTGCTACTTAGTGATGGAAAGGTAACATTACTGGAAGAAGGGTCCACTGTTTTAGGAGCTTTGCATCCTTTGCCATTTATCAATGAGGGGTTTATCACTGACCTGAGCGAGTTTCTGTTGTTCAGCTATACGGACGGAGTAACAGAAACTGAAAATGAAGTGGATGAAGAGTTCGGTACAGAACGTTTAATTACTTACTTTGAGTCAAATGGTAAAGCAGATCTAAAAACAATCCATCAGGATATCATTATTCAATTAGACAATTTTAAAGGACGTAAGGGGTATAGAGATGACATTACTATGTTGTCTTGTAAAGTAGAGTTATAATATGCCACTTCATAAAACTCCACGTTTCCTTCGTGCCCTATATCCTGGGCTCACCTGGCATAAAAGAACGGATAAAAAAGAAGTGTTCCTGACCTTCGATGATGGTCCTATCCCTGAATTAACCCCATTTGTTTTAGATACACTGAATAAATATGATGTAAAGGCTACTTTTTTTTGCGTTGGTGATAACTTAAGAAAACATGGAGATATTGCGCAACGAGCAGTGGAAGAAGGGCACATTCTGGCAAATCATACGTACAATCACTTAAACGGATGGAAGACCAATAATCTACATTATGCGAGCAACATTGAAGAATGTGCGACTTATCTCAAACCTTTCAGTTCAAATAAAATGCTTTTCAGGCCCCCTTATGGTATGATCAAACGAAGTCAGATCAAAGAGATTTGTCAAAATTATGAGATAGTGATGTGGGATGTCCTTACCTGGGACTTTAGTTCAAAAATGACCCCTGAGATCTGCCTGAAAAATTCCCTAAAAGCTACTTCTGATGGATCTATAATATTGTTTCATGATAATGTCAAGGCTGAGAAAAACCTGAATTATACACTGCCAAGGTACATTGATGAACTACTTTCACAGGGCTTTTTATTTAATACTCTATGACCCTTTATTGGATAGTGTTAAGTATCGTTGGCTTGGTAACGGTAGCTGATCTTATATTACTTTTAGCCCTGTTCTTCAATTTTAAAAACTATCCGGTTAAGTCATCCGAATATCCTTCGGTATCTGTTTTGGTAGCAGCCAGAAATGAGGAAAAGAATATTGAGCGTTGTGTTCGATCTCTTATAGAACTTGATTACCCCAGTGACCAATTGGAGATTTTAATAGGAGATGATCAATCTACTGATATGACATGGGAAATCCTTCGCAAACTTTGTGAAGAAGAGGACCATGTAAATATTTACCAGGTCAATAGACAGCTGGGAATTGCACAAGGTAAACCTAATGTACTGGCTCACCTTGCTAAAAAGGCGAAAGGTGATATTTATTTTATTACGGATGCTGACTGTGCTGTTCATAAAAACTGGATACAAGCCTTATTAGGTGCTCGGAAAGAAAATGTAGGGATAGTTATCGGTACAACTTCTGTCGAATCGTCCTGGCAAAATATGCATTGGCTGTTAGCACTTGGTATGGTAAAAAGTGTAACCGATTTAGGTATGCCCCTTACAGCAATGGGTAATAATATGTATGTTACAAAGGAAGCTTATGACGCGGTAGGTGGCTATGAGTCTATCCCTTTTTCCGTCACGGAGGATTATGAATTATTCAGGCAGGTAGCGGCCAGAGGATTTGTGCTACATCATGTGGTCACCCCCGCAGCCCTGGCAATTTCCAGACCAGCTCGCACGTTGCGTCAATTATTACATCAAAGAAAAAGATGGATGAAAGGGGCAGTACAGTTACCGATATCAACATTATTACTACTGTTTGTGCAGGCTCTTTATTATCCTGCTCTTCTGATATTATTTTTTATTAACTGGAGGTATGCTTTACCTGTTTTTATTTTGAAGTCACTATTGCAGTCATTATTCTTATTAATAATGGTGAGGAAACTATCTTCCACTCTTAATTGGCTCCATCTTATATTCTTTGATATCTATTTAGGGCTGATTTCGTCACTGTCTTCTATATTTTATATTCTTCCTGTTAAAATCCAATGGAAAGGAAGGAAATATTAATTTTGCCGGAATTGTGACTTTTTGTAAATGCAACTATTATTGACTTGATGAATGCGCTAGTAGACACCCACGCTCATATTTACCTTGATGCTTTTAGTAAAGATATCCACGAGGTAATGGAGCGAGCGGAGGAAGCTCGGATAGAGAAGATATACATGCCCAATATTGATCATTCTACAATTGATAATATGATGGAGTTGGAGACCAGGTATGATCAGTGTATTGCTATGATGGGGCTTCATCCTTGTTCGGTGGATAAGAAATTTGAAAAGGAGCTCTACCTCGTGGAAGAATGGCTTACGAAAAGAAAATTTGTAGCGATTGGTGAAATAGGGACAGATCTGCATTGGGACAAAACCTTTTGGGCACAACAGCAGGAAGCATTTTCTATTCAGCTTAACTGGGCTAAAGAATACAATATACCTGTTGTTATTCACTGTAGAGAATCTATTGAAGAAACCATTGAACTTGTAGCCCGACACGCTGATGACACACTTACAGGTATCTTTCATTGTTACACGGGTGATGTGATACAAGCCAATAAGATCATTGAATTAGGCTTTTACCTGGGTATTGGCGGAGTAAGCACCTTCAAGAATGGCGGGTTAGACAAAGTGCTGCCTGAAATAGACCTGGAGCATATTGTGCTTGAAACGGACAGCCCTTACCTGGCGCCTGTTCCCCATAGAGGTAAAAGAAATGAGCCTTCGTATGTGTCATTTGTGGCTGAAAGGGTCGCTACCATAAAACAATGCTCTTTAGAAGAAGTAGCTAATAAAACTACCGGTAATGCTTTTCAACTATTTAAAGTAGATGCGCATGCGATATAATAGAATTAATATCATTACTTCAGCGCCAAAACCCCCTGAGGCATCGATATTGATCATTTATACGGGAGGTACATTGGGCATGATACATGATGCTCAGGGGGCACTTAAGCCCTTTGATTTTTCTTCAATTTTAGACCATGTGCCTTCACTGCGACAACTGGAACTCAACCTGACGGTAATCTCTTTTGAAGTCCCTATTGACAGTTCAGATATTTCTCCGACGGAGTGGGTCCAGATTGGAAAGCTAATCTATTCGGAGTATGATAATTTCGATGGATTTGTGGTTTTACATGGCACGGATACCATGGCTTACTCGGCTTCGGCTTTAAGTTTTATGCTGGAGAATTTATCTAAACCTGTCATATTTACCGGTGCCCAGCTTCCCATTTCTTCTTTTAGGTCCGATGCGAGGGAAAACGTTATAACGGCAATTGAAATTGCAGCGGCCAAAGAGAATGGAGCTGCCATTGTACCTGAAGTGTGTATCTTTTTTGACTATAAACTATTCCGTGGTAACCGATCTAAAAAAGTGGAAAGCTTATACTTTGACGCATTCGAGTCAGAGAATTATGCAGCTTTAGCCGAGTCTGGTGTGGTAATCAACTATAATCGGTCAGCCATTTTGAAAAGTAATAAAAAGCACGATCTCATATTACATGATCGTTTTGACAATAATGTAGCTATACTGAAACTGTACCCGGGTATGACCAAGTCATATGTTACCTCTGTTTTGGGCTGTGACGGATTAAGGGGAGTTGTGTTAGAAACGTTTGGTGCAGGGAATGCTCCTACCGCAAACTGGTTGATTGAGTTGATTGAAGAGGCTATAAAAAAAGGGATAACTGTGGTAAATATATCCCAATGCCCGGGGGGGACGGTGATGCAGGGAAGATATGAAACGAGCAAACGACTAAAAGAAATTGGAGTGGTAGGCGGTATGGACATGACGCTTGAAGCCGCTATTACCAAGCTGATGATTATACTGGGAGATGAAAAAGATATGACAGAAATCAGTTTGAAAATAAATGCCTCAAAATGTGGGGAATTAAGCCTTAATTAGGCCTATTTAAATCTATTGTATGCTTGCATAAAGTGTTTTTTATTGATTTATTTGTGATTCTCGTGAGCGGAAGGCTTGCATTTGGAGAGGTGACCGAGTGGTTGAAGGTGCTCGCCTGGAAAGTGAGTGTGCCCCAAAAGGGTACCGGGGGTTCGAATCCCTCCCTCTCCGCAGAAATTTAGAACTTTATAATTAACTTTAAACAATAATCACTTAATCGTCTAACAACTTCCTCTTGCATAGAGGAAGTAACTTAAAACTTGAATTATGAAAAAACTATTTGCATTATTGGCCCTTGCTGGAATTTTAACGCTTGGCTACAATACTCAAGCCCAAGAGGAGTCGGCAGATACAACCGGAACTGAAGTTGATTCAACTGCCACAGAAGAAGCAGCTGTTGAAGAGACGCCGATTGAAGAGCCTGCACAAGAAGAGTCAATTGTTGATGAAGAAGTTCAAGAGTCTTTTCACCAAATAATCAAAGATAAATTCATTGAAGGAGATTGGCAGTTTATGACGCCTGTACTTCTTTGTTTAATTATTGGTCTGGCTATTTCTATTGAAAGAATCATTACATTGAATCTTGCAACTACAAATACAGACAAATTATTAGCTACGGTAGAAGATGCATTGGCTAATGGAGGTGTTGAAGCTGCAAAAGAAGTAACCAGAGGTACCCGAGGGCCTGTAGCATCGATTTTTACACAAGGATTAATGCGTATGTCAGAGGGTATTGAGATGGTTGAAAAATCTATTATCGCCTACGGATCAGTAGAAATGGGAAGACTGGAAAGAGGACTGGTTTGGGTATCATTATTTATAGCACTTGCCCCAATGCTTGGTTTCATGGGTACTGTAATTGGTATGATCGGTGCATTTGATGCTATCGAGGCAGCAGGTGATATTTCGCCTCAAATTGTGGCGAACGGTATTAAAGTAGCCCTACTTACCACAGTGGCAGGTCTTATTGTTGGTATTATTCTGCAAGTATTCTACAATTACCTGGTATCAAAAATTGATTCACTTGTAAATCAAATGGAAGATGCATCTATTACTTTAGTTGACCTTTTGGTAAAGCACAAATTGTCTAAATAAACACCTAAGCCTTATCATATGGAAAATTTTGTAGACATTGGACTTTGGGTAGCTTATATTCTTGTTTTTATAGCTATCGTGTCCGCAGTTGTTTTGCCTATAGTTAATTCACTTGGTGATCCAAAGTCATTGGTTAAGCCGTTATTAGCTATTGTAGGTATTGGTGTTTTGTTCCTGATCTCATGGTCAATGGCTGGAGATGCAGTTAATGCAAGAGCTGTAGTGGCTGGCGTTAGCGGTAGTGTAAGCAAAGCAGTGGGAGGTGCATTAATTACAATGTATATACTGTTTATAGCAGCACTTGTAGGTATTGTGTTCACAGAAATTAATAAAGCATTTAAATAATGGCTCGAAATAAAGGAAGGAGTAACCCAGAGATAAATTCAAGTTCGATGGCAGATATTGCCTTCCTGCTCTTGATTTTCTTTTTGGTGACTACCACAATAGCAAATGACAGAGGTTTAAGTCTTCAGTTGCCACCAAACCCTGAAGATATCGAAAATATAGATATCAAGATACCAGAGCGAAATCTGTTCAAGATACAGGTTAACTCAGCGGATAAGCTTTTGGTAGAAGGTGACCCGTTGGAAAATGTATCGGAAATAAGGGGTATGATCAAAGAGTTCGTTATGAATAACGGACGAGATCCGGAATCTTCGGATACACCGAAGGAAGCAATTGTTTCTTTGAAAACTGATCGAGGCACTTCACAAGAGAAATTCATTGAAGTACTAGATCAGATTCAGGGTGCTTATTATGATATGTATGCGGAAAGAATAGGAGTTACGAATAAAAGATGGCGTGATATAGCATCCGACCTCACCGACCCTGACAATAAAAGACTTTATGATGAAGGGCGTGGGTTGAAAGATGGCTCATTAGAGTTTCCTATGAACCTTTCCATTGCAGAACCCACTAAAATAGGAGGTTGATATGTCAAAATTTAAGAAAAAAGCGAATACAAAACAGGATATACCTACCTCGGCGCTTCCTGATATTATCTTTATGCTACTGTTTTTCTTTATGGTGACGACAGTATTACGTGAGGTAACCATTAATGTAAAACAGAGAATTCCGGATGCAACCCAGTTGAGGAAGCTTCAAAGAAAATCGCTGGTAAGCTACCTGTACATAGGTGAGCCTAAAAAGACCGACCAGTGGGGAAGTGAGCCACGTGTTCAGGCTAATGATGTTTTCATTGAGCCTAAAGATGTTATTCTATGGGTGACGGCAGAAAAAGATAAATTAAATGAAGTAGAAAGAGATCAGATCACAATCGCAATGAAAGTAGATAGAGAAGCGAAACGTGGTTTGGTAGCAGATTGTGAACTCGAATTGAGGAAAGCAAATGCTCGTAAGCTCCTTTACACCACTATACAGGAGTTAGACGAATAACCTGTAGTTTAAAACGTTATAATTTAAAGTTAAAGGGTATCTGGTCATCAGGTCCCTTTTTTTGTTTTATACAATGGAACTCAATAATAAAAAAATCATCAATGCCTGGTGCATGTTTGACTGGGCGAATTCTGTATACTCATTAGTTATAACTTCTGCGATTTTCCCGATCTACTACACTACTGTGACCACCGGAAAAGACGGAAACGACATTGTTGACTTTTTTGGTTTTCAGGTAGTTAATACCGTGCTGTATTCCTATTCGCTTTCTTTTTCTTTCTTGTTTGTTGCAGCCATATTACCCCTTTTATCCGGTATAGCAGACTACAGTGGGAAGAAAAAACTCTTTCTGAAGGTATTCATGTATCTGGGAGCTTCTTCATGTATAGGACTTTTCTTTTTTACTGGTGAAAACGTTGAATGGGCCATTATATGTTCTATCATAGCAAGTGTGGGCTTTAGTGGTGGGCTTGTTTTTTATGATGCCTTTTTACCTGAAATAGCTTCTAAAGACCGATTAGATAATGTAAGTGCCAGGGGTTACTCTTTTGGATATATCGGAAGTGTCATACTTATGATCATTAACCTGATAATGATTGAAAAATATGATTGGTTTGGATTACTGGACGCAGGAGTAGCCACCCGGCTTGCTTTTTTGACAGTAGGCTTCTGGTGGATGGCTTTTTCGCAGATCACTTTCATTCGATTGAAGGATAAGGCGCCAGCGAATGTGCAACAAGGTAATTTGCTCACTAACGGGTATAAGGAGATTTTAAAGGTTTGGAAAACTGTAAAAGCATTGAAAGTGGTAAAGCTGTTTTTGATGGCTTTTTTCTTTTATAACATGGGTGTTCAGACGGTCATTTATCTTGCTGCTTCTTTTGGTTCCAAAGAACTGAAAATGGAGAGTGCCTCACTGATTTTAACTATTCTCATCATCCAACTGGTTGCTATTGCAGGGGCTTATTTGTTTTCTTATGTTTCAGCCCGAAGGGGAAATAGCTATTCATTGATCCTGATGGTGTTGATTTGGATGTTAACGTGTGTTGGGGCCTACTTCATTACGACTGAAATGCAGTTTTTTATGTTAGCAGTGGTAGTAGGTGCTGTTATGGGAGGAATTCAATCGCTTTCCAGGGCGACTTTTGCCAAGCTTATTCCACCGGATGATCAGGATCATGCTTCTTATTTCAGTTTTTATGATGTTACTTATAACCTATCGATCGTAATAGGAACGTTCTCTTATGGATTCATCGAGCAGATTACAAATAGTATGAGGAATAGTGTTTTGGTGCTGATTATTTTTTTCGTAATAGGATTGGTATTCCTGATCAGCGCTAAGATTCCCTTTCACAAAACACCGAAAACAAATCAACCTACTTCTTAGGCCAGTAATAAATCCCGGTAAAGAAAGACGATAATACTTAATGAAACGGCCAGGTATATTACTGTCACCGGTAAACCTATTTTTAGAAAATCTTTGAAGTTATATCCACCTGGGCCATATACGATGAGATTAGTTTGATACCCTATAGGCGTCAGAAATGCTGCTGAAGCAGCAAAGGCTATCCCCAGATAAAAAGGATCTCCAGGTATGGCTAGTTTCATTGCTGTAGCCAGTGCCAGTGGAAAAGCGATTGCTACAGCTCCTATATTTGTAATAAGTGAGGTAAACAATGTGGTAATTATCATCAAACCAGCCAATACGGCCACTTTTCCATGGTCAGCCAGCAATTCTAATAAGGCAGAAGCCACTAACTTCCCGGCCCCGGTATTTATCATAGCCTCTCCAATAGATATGGATAAAACAAGAATGACAACAAGATTAATATCTAAATCACGCTTAACGTTTTTTAGTGTTACTAATTTGAATGAAACTGCTATGGCCAAAAGAATAAGCAGAGAAACGAAAAGATTGAAAATTTGGCTCACCAATAGTATTACAGCAGCTGCTAATAATGCTAATAACTTATGTTTATTCTTCTTGTTCGGTTGTATTTCTTTTTCATCTCCGGCAATTATGTACAGATCTTTATACAGATCAACTCTATTTAAAAACTGATCTCCGGTATATAGTAGCAACACATCTCCGGCTTTAAGTGCGATCCTGCCAATTTTGCCGCTGAGTTTTTCGCCATTTCTATGAATAGCTACTACAGCCGCATCATAACGCCCCCGGAAATTAGATTCTTTAATTGTTTTACCAAGTAAACTTGAATTGGCACTTACCACGGTTTCTACTACTTTGAGCTTACCTGTGATAGAAGGGGTGAGTTTTGGGGGTAATTCAATGCCAATATTTGCCAGGGTAAGATCTATGATATTGTCGGTATTACCGGCAAAGATCAAAATGTCGTCTTTTTGTATAATTTCTGAAGGAGTTACAGGAGAAATAATATTTTCCTGCCTGACAATTTCTACAAGGTAAACACCGCTTAAATTTCTTAACTCACCTTCTATGATGTTTTTTCCTATTAAGGGAGAGTTTTTACTAAGGCGTTTTTCAATCAGGTATTCTCTCTTATTAAGTTCAAATCGTTCTATTATATCTCTTTTACTTGGTAGTAGCAGGTTACTGAATAATGCCAAAAATGTGATACATATAATGGCGACTATTGTTCCGGTTATTAAAAGTTCTAAAGGCTTTATTTCACTCAGGTTGTTTTCTATGAGGAATCCATTCAAGATCAAGGTGGTAGATGTTCCTATCATCGTGATCATACCTCCTAAAATGGTTGAATAAGATAGTGGTATGAGTAATTTAGAAGGTGAAATATTGTTTTTTCGGCCCCAGTTAAATACATATGGAGTCATAATGATGACAACAGGGGTATTGTTTGTAAAAGAAGATAATAATGCGACTTTACCCATCATTGAGAGTAAAAAAGCTTTATAACCCTTGGCTTGTCCAAAAAAACGATCTAGAAATATTTCTATATTGAAGTTTTCCCTGATTCCTGCGGTGATTAGAATAAGCAGTACAACACTTGCTATGGCCTCATTGGAAAAACCTTCCAATACATCGCTAGGAGATATCAGTCCCAATACTAATAATGTAATAGAAGCAAATAAAAAGGCAATAGTAGGTTTTAACCATTGCTTGTAAATAGTAATAAATAGCAATGCTATAATGCCTAGAACAATATGAGGCTGAATATGTACAGGTATTAAGGGCATATGTTTTTAAAATGCAATAGATTCCTTGGGTAGGTTCACAATAATGCTTATCCGCGCACCATTATTTCCTTTCAATAATTAGATATCTTAGTTTTGTTTGACATGATCCAATTGAACCTGCCTCAAATCGCTTGCAATATCAGAAAAAATGATGGAAAACCGGAGATTTTCGATGCAGTAAGAAAGAAGTATGTAGCCTTAACCCCAGAAGAATGGGTCAGACAGCATTTCATCCATTACCTTGTGAATCAATTGGAGTATCCTAAATCATTGCTATCTGTAGAGACGGGTATGAAGTATCATACACTTAGTAAGAGGACAGATATTCTGGTTTACAATAGGGACATGAGCCCACTATTGCTGACAGAATGCAAATCCTTCAAGGTTAGAATTACACAATCCAGTCTAAACCAGGTGGCAGTTTATAACCGAATGATTAAAGCACCTTATATGGTGTTAACCAATGGCTTAAAACATTACTGCTGCCATTTGACAGAGAAAAACTATGAATTCATAGAAGAAATACCCCCTTTTCCTTTGTAGAATTTAACTTTACCATTTCATCTGTCAAATGCAAGGGGAGTTATCCTCAAGTTTAAGCGCTACAAAAATGATTCTACAGGGGTATATGGTAGATCAAATGCTTCAGATACAGCTTCATAAACAATTTCACCATGGATAATATTCAGTCCGAGTTTCAATTCTTCGTTTTGCTTACAAGCCTCTTTCCATCCCTTATTGGCTAATGCTATGGCATATGGGAGTGTTGCATTAGTGAGTGCAAGTGTCGAAGTATAAGGAACGGCCCCTGGCATATTCGCTACACAATAGTGAAGAATTTCATCAATGATGTAAGTAGGGTCCTGATGAGTAGTGGGTTTACATGTTTCAATACAGCCACCCTGGTCCACGGCAACATCTACCAGCACGGTGCCCGGACGCATATCTTTAAGCATATCCCTTGTAATCAAATGAGGTGCTTTGGCTCCGGGTATGAGAACGGCCCCAACAATAAGGTCGTGAGATGAGATGAGTTCCCGAATATTATATTCATTGGACATGAACGTATTTACATTTGCCGGCATCACATCATCAAGATAGCGAAGCCTGTTTAAATTCAGGTCCATTATGGTTACGTCAGCCCCCATGCCTGCTGCCATTTTTGCGGCGTTAGTGCCCACTACACCCCCACCTAATATAAGTACCTTTGCAGGTCGTACTCCCGGAACACCTCCGAGTAGAATTCCTCGTCCTTTTAAAGGTTTTTCTAAGTATTTGGCGCCTTCTTGAATGGACATTCTACCGGCTACCTCTGACATAGGTATCAGAAGAGGTAAGCTTTTGTCCGACTTTTCCACTGTCTCATAGGCCAGGCATACACTTTTACTGGCCATCATGGCTTTTGTTAACGGCTCATAGGAAGCAAAATGGAAATAAGTAAAAACAAGTTGACCTTCTTTAATGAGTTGATATTCTGGTTCTATTGGTTCCTTTACCTTCAAAATCATTTCAGCTATTTCATAGGTAGCTTCAATGTTAGGTAGTATTTGAGCACCAGCTGCTTCGTAATCTTCATCTACAAAGCCACTGCCAGTTCCAGCGTCAGATTGAATGTAAACGGTATGACCCCTTTTGATCAATTCTTTAGCTCCGGCAGGCGTTAACGCCACTCTGTTTTCGTTGTTTTTAATTTCTTTTGGAACACCAATTATCATGACTTTCTGAATTTTAAGGTGAGCAAATATAGCAAGTAGGAATACATTTTTGAGGTGAATAGCCTTTAATTTCTGACTGGTCAAACTGCAACTTTTTTAATAACCAAAGAATATTTGGCGCCCAATATGCAATCGTTTGTATTATCTTTTTCAATTTCTTTATGAGTGGTTTTTTATTTAAAATTTCTGATTTTTTCAAAATATTCACTTTTATGCTTAAATAGTGTCTAATTTGAATCCACCTTCATTTTCAGTATTTTTGCAATCCTGCAAGGGGCCATAAAGCTAAAAGATCTTAAACATTCTGGACGTGAGTACTACTACTAAGACTGCAAAGAAGACAAAGAGAATAACTGAGATACTTTCTGACTATCGTTTAGCCTGCGAAAGTAGGGAAGCAAGTTTATTAGGTAGAAAAGAGGTATTCATGGGAAAGGCCAAGTTTGGCATTTTTGGTGATGGAAAAGAAATTCCTCAGATCGCTATGGCTAAGGCTTTTAAAAAAGGAGATTTTCGGTCCGGTTACTACAGGGATCAGACATTTATGTTTGCCATTGGCGAACTTACTCTCCAGGAATACTTCGCACAACTTTATGCCCATACAGATGAGAAGGCCGACCCTGCGTCAGCCGGTAGGTTGATGAACGGTCACTTTGCTACCAGAATGCTGGATGATTCAGGTCAGCTTAAAGAACTTTCAAACATTTATAATAGTAGTGCCGATATCTCTCCTACAGCAGGGCAAATGCCACGTTTGGTAGGTTTAGGTTACGCTTCTAAACTCTTTAGAAATAACCTGGACCTTCATGTTTACAAGCATTTATCTGATAAAGGCAATGAAGTAACCTTTGGAACTATAGGCAATGCTTCCACTTCAGAAGGACTGTTTTATGAAGCTATTAATGCTATAGGAGTTTTACAAGTTCCCGTTGTTATGTCGGTTTGGGATGATGATTATGGTATATCTGTGCCTCAGAAGTACCATACCACCAAAAGTAGCATATCAAAGGTGTTGAGTGGCTTCCAACGAAATAGTGAAGAAGAAGGTTTTGAAATATACACGGTTAAGGCCTGGGATTATCCGGCCCTTATTAAAGTTTACAATGAAGCAGCAGAGGTGTCCCGAAAAGGACATGTGCCTACATTTATTCATGTAGAAGAGGTCACACAGCCGCAAGGTCATTCAACTTCGGGCTCTCATGAGCGATACAAATCCAAAGAACGCCTGGAGTGGGAAGTGGAACATGATTGTATTAAGAAGTTCAAAGAATGGATCGTTCTTTCAGGTTTTGTGGAAACAGAAGAGCTTGAAGAAATAGAAAAAGAAGCTAAAGCAGAAGCAAAAGATGCGAAAAACAGGGCATGGAAAGCTTTTAATGATTCAATCAGGGGAGATGAAGAACAAGTGCATGCCTTTTTGAATGAAGTAGTAAAAGATAGTATACATTCCCGGGAGGTTGCATTGATCAAAAGGGAGTTAGAAACTACTATTAACCCGATTAGGCTTGATGGTATCAAGGCGATAAAGAGATCACTGAGAGTGATCCGCAATGAATCACTACCAATCAAACAGAAAATGGTAGAATGGTTGAGCAAGTCAAACGAAGAAAATCTGCGTCGTTACAGCTCTCATTTGTATAGTGAATCGGATAGTTCTGCTCTTAATGTGCCGGAAATTAAACCTTTGTATAAAGATGGAACAAGCTTGATTGATGGTAGAGAAGTTCTTCAGGCTTGTTTTGACAAGGCCCTTGAGAGAGACCCATTGGTCCATGCCATTGGCGAAGACGTAGGAAAAATTGGTGATGTAAATCAGGCATTTGCCGGTATGCAAAAAAAATATGGAGAGCTGCGTGTAACTGATACAGGTATAAGAGAAGTCACCATCATAGGGCAGGGGATAGGAACCGCACTTCGTGGCATGAGGCCTATCACTGAGATACAGTACCTTGACTATCTTATATACGCATTACAGACACTTTCTGATGACCTGGCCACACTTCAGTATCGTACGAAAGGAGGGCAGAAAGCGCCGTTGATCATTAGAACCAGAGGCCACCGCTTAGAAGGTGTATGGCATTCAGGTTCTCCTATGGGCATGATTTTGAACAGCCTGAGAGGGATTTACGTGTTGGTCCCGCGAAATATGACTCAGGCAGCGGGGTTCTATAACACAATGTTACAATCAGATGATACAGCTTTGATCGTTGAATGTTTGAATGGATACAGGTTGAAGGAAAAGATGCCTGAAAATATTGGCGAATTTACTGTTCCGTTAGGAAAGCCTGATATACTAAAAGAAGGGAATGATGTAACGATAGTCACCTATGGCTCCATGTGCCGCGTTGTGATGGAATCAGCCAAGGAACTTGAGAAGGTTGGTATTAGCTGTGAAGTAATCGACGTACAAACCTTGTTACCTTTTGATATTGATCATTCCATTGTAGAATCTGTTAAGAAGACCAATCGCATTGTATTTGCTGATGAAGATGTTCCGGGTGGGGCTTCTGCGTTCATGATGCAAAATGTACTGGAGATACAAAACGCCTACAGATTTCTTGATTCAAAGCCAATGACTATAACAGCCAAAGAACATAGACCTGCTTATGCTTCTGACGGAGATTATTTTTCCAAACCGAATGTTGAAGAAATATTCGATAGGATCTACGAGATGATGTCAGAGGTAGAACCTGAAACTTATCCTAATTTATATTAGTTAGCTGTTATTTCATCCAATGTGAAAAGGGGGGTATCTATCGTATTACTTCTGTTTCCTTCTCTATCAAACATAGTCACCTTAAGCTTGATTAGTCCATCGCCAAGATAATTAGTGAAAGGTACCAACTGAACCATCCTTCTTGTAATGGTCCCCTCTAATGGAGCAGGACGATCAAGTGCTTCCGGATCCAACACCCTAAACCTACCGCTATAGTCAGTATTACACACTCCGGGGTTAATGGTACGCCAATCAAATTCTTCTGTGGCTTCATCGATCTCACCATCATTATTAAAATCGACAAAGAATTTGATGATAATGTTATTATGTCGCTCGTTCGGTTGGAAATACACTATCGTATCTAGTGCCTGCCCATTTACTTCTATCTGAGGGTTTTCATCCCAAAACAGACATGGGAAGCTACTGTTTGTATAAGATGGCAGCGTATCTATTACAGCCGTGTCAGCTAAAATGAGGAGGTCATCAAGGGTTTCATTTTGAAAATCGAATATCCGACCAGTCTTATTGCTAAAGTAGTTTTTCTGGTTAAATGGGGGAGCCTGTTCATCCGTATCAATACCCAGATCACCATTACCATCTTCAAAATCAATAAGTAATAAAAGACTATCAGGTAATCCGGCACCTACCCTCGGTTTGTAGATAATGCTATTGAAAGTAATCCTTGGTTCCCTGGCAAACTCCGGATCATCAAAACAAGATGAAAGCAGAGTACCAACCGTTATGCATACTATTGCTAATGTGATTATCTTCGACAGGTACTTGAACATATTTCTGAACCAAATATAAAGTATAACGATTGTTCTCTTTTAAAAGTTTTAAGCAAAAATTATTCCGTATTTCATTGGATACTTTTGATGCATTAGCACTGGAAGTATTTCAGTACCAGTATGCAAATAACGCGATCTATAGATCTTTTATTGAGCATATTGGCATTAATCCGATAAATGTAACGATGCTGACCCAAATTCCCTTTATGCCCATCTCTTTTTTTAAAAGACATGCCATTCAGACAGGAAGTTGGAAACCGGAAAAAATATATGAAAGCAGTGGAACAACAGGAACAACCACCAGCCGTCATTTAGTACGGGACAATCAATTCTATTTAGAGCTCACGGAACGTATATTTAGGCTTTTTTATGGTAGCCTGGACCAGTATCACTTTCTTTTTTTACTACCGTCATACCTGGAACGTGGGACTTCATCACTGATCACTATGGCAAACCATTTTGTTCAACGAAGTGATTCAGAGCATTCGGGGTTTTATCTTCATAATTATGATGAACTAATAAACAAAATAGAATTTTTGAAGCAGAGCTCGAGCAAGAAAATATTTTTATGGGGAGTAACATATGCTTTACTGGATGTTGCAGAACAATATTCTCCCGACCTTTCAACGGTAATTGTTTTAGAAACAGGAGGCATGAAAGGCAGGAGAAAAGAACTCACCCGTGGTGAACTTCATGAAAAACTTAAAAAAAAATTTAATGTGACAGAAATCCATTCTGAGTATGGTATGACAGAGCTTATGTCACAGGCATATTCTAAAGGGGATGGTAAATTTTTTACTCCTCCATGGATGAAGATTATACTAAGAGATGCACATGATCCGTTTGATTTACAAGAGATTAATAAAAGCGGAGGGATTAATGTCATTGATTTAGGGAACGTTTTTTCCTGTGCTTTCATTGAAACACAGGACCTGGGTTTGTCTGATCAACAAGGTATAATGGAGATACATGGGAGGTTTGATAACTCAGATATTAGAGGTTGTAATCTATTAGTTTAACCTCATTTATGGTTTTATTTAATTGTTTTTTATAAATTGGATGTTTGAAATGAATTTTTAGCGGATATGAAATTTAGATTGGTTCTATTCTTTTTGATATTGTTTGGCATCACTTCATGCGCACAATACACTTGCCCTACCTATTCTAAAGGGGATGTAGACAGTGAAAATAAACAGGAGATAAAAAAGGAAAACGTCTGACTTTGTAAAGTCGGATATCAATTGATATCAGTATTTTTCCTCACATCATTTTCAGTAATCTTACCTGAACTCATAATGATCAGACGTTCTACCACATTGCGTAGTTCCCTGATGTTTCCGGTCCAATCGTGCTTTTGAAGAAGTCGAACAGCTGTATCTTCTATCTCTACCGGTTTGGCACCATATTCCATAGCTATGTCGGCCAAAAATTTATCTACCAACAAAGGAATGTCTTCATTCCGCTCTCTTAACGGTGGTACTTTGATCAATATCACACTTAACCGGTGATATAAATCTTCCCGAAACTTATTCTCTTCTATAGCTTTTTTAAGATTTTTATTGGTAGCAGCCACTACCCTCACGTTTACTTTAATGTCCTTATCACCACCTACACGTGTGATACGGTTTTCCTGTAGCGCCCGGAGAACTTTCGCCTGAGCAGAGAGGCTCATATCACCTATCTCATCCAGGAATAGAGTTCCTTCGTTAGCCTGTTCAAATTTACCTATCCGTTGTTTTATTGCGGACGTAAATGAGCCCTTCTCATGACCAAAAAGCTCACTTTCGATCAATTCAGAAGGTATAGCAGCGCAATTCACCTCTATCATGGGTCCTTTACACCGGTTGCTTTTTTCGTGCAACCATCTGGCTACCAATTCTTTTCCTGTGCCATTTTCACCAATAATCAGAACTCGGGCATCAGTAGGGGCTACTTTTTCAATGGTGTCTTTTACGTCACATATGGAGGTTGATTCACCTACGATGTCATATGCCTTTGAAACCTTTTTTTTGAGCACCCTGGTTTCGGTCACTAAACTTCCCTTATCCATTGCATTTCTGAGTGTTACAAGTAAGCGGTTAAGGTCAGGTGGTTTTTGGATAAAATCATAAGCTCCTTTTTTTGTAGCTTCCACAGCTGTTTCGATAGTACCATGAGCGCTTATCATGATAAACTGTGTTTCAATACCTTGCTCTATCCCTTTTTCCAATACTTCCAAGCCGTCCATCTTAGGCATTTTAATATCGCAAAGGGCTACATCAAACTTTTCTTTCGTAAGCATTTTAAGGCCCTCTTCTCCATTTTTGGCTTCGCTCACGTCATATTTTTCATATTCCAGTATCTCTTTGAGCGTATCTCGAATGCTTTGCTCATCGTCGATGATCAAGATTTTTGGCATAGGTGGTTTGTTAAGTTAGTGTAATAACAAAAAATCCGTAAGCTATACTTTAGCTAACGGATCAAATTAAAAAAAGTAAGCCGATAAGCCGGGTCCTGTACACTGATGTTTATCAATGTTCTTATCATTTATCTGGTCCTTATGTTACCATAAGGATCAATCAACCTACCCATCGCGCTACTTTTAGAAAGTTCAGACGAGCAGCCTTTTAAATGCGCGACTTATTTGGTCTTTCAACTCGTAAGGTTTACCATGCCCCCGATGTCACCATCAGAGCGGTGAGCTCTTACCCCACCTTTTCACCTTTTCCTCTATGCTGCGAACCAACACTGAGGTAGTTTATTTTCTGTGGCACTGTCTGTTCCTGTAGTTATTAAAACAACAGGACCTTCCTGTTAGGAAGTACGATGCTCTGTGTTGCCCGGACTTTCCTCTCAACTAACACAATAGCCGAGCGATAAGATGGCTTACGACTTAAAGTTAAGGCTTAATTTGAAATGAGCGCAATGTAGAAGAAAACAAAATACTGTTTATGCCAGGAATTTTCTATTCGGACTAGTGTACGTCTGCTCCGGTAAGTTTGAACTCATATTCATCTGCTACATTAGCTACTTCCTGAATAATCTCTTTTATGACCTCTTCAGTAACAGTCTCAACGAAACTGGAAGCTTCTATGTTGATGAAATTATCCATAATAACAAATTTTGCATGGTTAAGGTTGGCATTTTCTTCCAACAACATTTTGAGGTCTATATCTGAATTAAATTCACATATTTTAGAGGTGAATTCAATGGCTAAGCGATCCTGGTAACGCTTACCGTTCTTTAATTTACCGAGAACTGTCTGAAAGCGTTCATCTACCAAGGGAACGATGATAATAGATGTTGAACTGTCGTATTCGGAATAAGTACCCCCGATTTCTTCCGCGTAGCTCTTCATTAAAGAATTTAAGTCCATGGTTAAGTATTATTTATGATTGAATAAGTAATATATATAAAATACTTTTACTAGTAAATAAAATGTGCTTTTAATTCTTTATCAGAGAGTTCCAAGGTCGGTCCGGGTATTCTTACCATATTAATAAAGTATAAGATTGTGTTGATGATTTTTGATTTGGAATGATATTCATTTAGGTCAATATCTATCCCTATGAAATAGTGTCTTCGAGGGTTAAAACCATTTTGTTTGTTTTGTTGATCGTTAGCAAACACCATACCGCTGGCGCCATAGCCAAAAGACAGATTGATCCATTTGGGTATTTTTGCGTTGAACCTGGATAGGTCAAATGAAAGCCAGTATTCCTGGGCATTATAATCTTTAAGTAATTCTTCTCCCAGGTTACTTCCCAGTAATTCTGGCCTTAGCGCTGCATAGTTTGACCTTCGGAAATAATATTTTGGATGTATGCGTGTCTCATTCCAAATTCTATATTGAGCAAAGAATAGTGCTCCTCCCAGTGTATTAGCTGCTATGTCACCGATAGATGCTCCAAATCCACTTGAAAACCCGTCAAACACCTCAATAGGTGTAAGTGCCAGAAAACTGGATATAGTTCCCCAAAAAATAGCTTTTCGTTCAGGCAATCCGGACCATTTCAGCAGTTTGAAACTCGACTTACTAATATGAAAAGCACTGTAAAAATGCCCTGCCTTATCTATTTGTTTCCATTCCTTGTTGTCATTAAAAAACCGAAACGACTGCCGTTCAAAGTCCGAATACCACAAGCTGCCCAGTCCTACCATGGAGGTGGCATATACAGCTCCACTGGTTATTAATAATGGCTTGAGACGTTTTTGCTGCAAGCTGTCATTCATGGGAGCTTGTCCATAAGCCAACACTGGAATGCATAAGATGATATATGCCCTAATTAAGTTCTTTTTGAACACTATCCTCATTATTGGCAGATGTTTCAGGCGTTGGGTATGCTGATTTTTTTGCTTTTTTTCGACTTTTTTGAAAGAGCTCTTTCAATTCGTCAAAACTCTGGGTGTGAATAAGACTAAAACCCGTGGTGATCGTGTTTTGTGTATCTTCTGTGGGGTTAATAGGGTTGTAGTTTGTACGATTGTACATTTTTACTTTGAATTTGCCGTCATCTGTTAATAAGTACTCTAAGGTCCAATCGCCGGCAATACTGTTGACATCTGCTTTATTTTGTTGGTTGGTAAACCCGCCGTCTCTTGTTATTCTTAACCTACCATCTAAAAGTGTATAGGACAGGCGCAACTGGAATGTGTTGAACTCATCATTGTCCATGGCTCCCAGGTCAAGATCTATCTCCAGGTTTTCGTCCACCTGGGTTACCCAATAGCTAAGCTGGTTGGATAGTAATTCACTCACGCTGCGTGATATTGAACCACCGGTATTAAAGGATTGTAGTGGACTAAATCTCCTTAATATGATCAAACTGAATACCTGCCTTTTTAACTCTTGCTCATCAATACTGTTTTTAAAAGCCAAAAACTGAAATTCCAGGTCTACGCTTTCGGTACTGGTCACTTCATCTTCGGATGTTATCTGTACTTGCAGGTTTCTGGGTAATTCTTCGGTAACGATGTCAAAAACTACTTCCGGAGACAGCAGGCGCCCTTCAATGTCCAATAATACCTTTACAGGATAATTTCTTCGTAGTTCTGTACTACCGCTATAGTCCAGTCCCGTATTTGATTCCAGGACAGGAAGAAACGAGGCCACCTGGTTATATGAGGCGTTTATATCAAGTATACCTTCATAAGGATCTCCATACCAGGAGATCTTGCTGTTAGGAAGCATTTCAAACTCTTTATTAATGATATTATACAAAGTGAAGTTATATCCGCCCTCTTCAATAACATAATCGCCAAACATGTTGAATTCCCCTTTGGTATCAATTTGCAGTTTAAGGTCTCCATTTCCTCTGCCTCGAATGATATCACCCGCTTTAATATCAAAAATTATTTCGCAATAAGCGTCGCGCGTTATTTTCAGGTCAAAGTCAAGATTAAGCCCACGCAGATTCGTTTTACTCTTCAGTAAATCCGTGAAAGTGGTCGAGTCTTTCAGATCAACGAAATTGATAAATTCTTCCTTTTCAATGTTACCGGAATTACCTATCGGAATAAATATCTTAGTTCCTTTGTCAGTTTGTGCATCGGCGGTGATAGACATATTACTGACTGGCCCATAAAATTTAATATTTCCGGTCGCGATACCTGTGCCATAGAAAAGACTATTGTCTTTACTTGTGGTATTTAATACCATAAACTCTCTGATTGACCCATTGAGATTGATAAAGAATTCTTTGAAATTCTGATGACTCAGAAACCCGTCAATGTTACCAAGGTTGCTGGCCTCATCTGCCACACTGACATTTTTAAAGCCAATTTTATTTTTATCCATGTAAAATCCACCATAAAAGCTGTAATCTGTGTTCAGATAATTGACATGCATACCTCCATTTCGTATGGTTCCTTTGCCTGCTATCTGTGGTTTGCCCGGGGTGCCATTTACTTGTAAAGAACCTCTGGCTGTACCTTTAATATCTGTGAAATAACTGCTAAAAAAGGGCTCCAGAAATTTAAGCTCCGTATCATTAAGTGTTACTGAAAGATCAAGACCATTGTCCAGGTTTGGGGTGTAGAAACCTTCTATATCGAAAACCCTTTTTTCAAACCGGTCTATAAAAACACTCACATCGAAGCGTTTTTGTTGATTATCCCAAATGTTTTTTCCATATATATCTCCCACTATAAAATTATCAATGGCAAACTGTGAAATAGAAAGCTCACTATTGACCTGCAGATTATTATAAGCATCAGATATAGTGGTATATCCATTAATTCGTCCAGCCAATTGTTTGTTTAAAATACTGTTCACATTATCTATTTCCAGGCTGTCGATCTGAAAAGTGAGTGTTTCTCGAGGGTCTTCTGATAAACTGCCATTGATAGAAACACGTTGCTGTTCATGATAAACAGACATGTTGGAAAAGCTTATATCTCTGCCTTGTATGGTGATCAGATTATTTTCTTCAAAAGCCCATTTATCCGTTAGTATTTGTAAGTCAGAAGGGTCGAAATTTATCTCTGTATGATTTGGGAGAAAGTTGATGGCTCCGGTAAGTTGAGCATAATTAGGATACTTGATTTGTGTGAGGTCAAACTCAAAGTCAATGTGATTATTGCTCCAAATGCCCTCAAAGAAAAGGTCTTTTGTATTTACCCTGGAAATTTCCTGAAATTCTGAGGTGACATACGTTAATGCTAAAACATTGGTGCTATCGGCAATTTTTGAGATATTCAACTGGATCTCATCATTGATAAAGGTATCGCCTTTGTAAATCAAGGTATCTATGTTGCTTTGGATATTTAAAATGGATGTGTAACCTCCTGTTATGTTTCCCTCTATCTTGGTGAAGGGAGAAAGATGCAGGTCAGGCACAAATACTGACGCGATCGGATCAATATCTTTTATGTTTAAGGAATAGTTCATACTATAATCTTTATAATCTAATTCTTTGTTAGTATAGTAGTTCCTTAGCTTTTGTTCGTCGTTTTCAAGGTTAAGTTTATACTCATAAATCAGTCTGCCCAGCTCTTTATAAACAGTAGTGAATTCAAACTCACCATCTATTTTTGCTGCAAATAAACTTGTATTGATGAATATATTACGTAACGTTTCATCTTTATCGGATATGATGGATAAGGAATCAATATGCAGTACTTCTTGCTTTCTGCGTATTGTAGTGTTGATAAAATTAGCAGATCCCAGAATTTCATCCACTTTAAGCCCTCGTGCCTTTACGTCCAGGTCGCTCTGAATAAAAATGTCTTCCGTTGTCAGATTAAGCGGCCTGAGTAATGCTGTATCCAGTTGTACATTCAAATTAAAAAAGTCAGCTCCCCCGCGTATATCTATGGAGCCATTCATATCCATTTTCAGATTCGTATCATTAATACTTAAAAACCCTTGAAAAAACTCTTTGGTAAATCGTGCATCTGTAGTTATATCCTCGTAGTTATAGTTATTTAATCCAATACTGTCAATCCTGCCTTTTAGCTCAAAATCAGCTTGTTCCAGCGTAAACCCCGTGCCTTGTATAGCACCGTTAAGCGTCACTTTTTGAAAGATCTCATTATCGGTGTATCCTCCTATGTCGAAATCTATCATTTCCAGTGCGCCTTTGTAATAAGATTTGCTGATATCTTCATCCAGTTTCAAATTAATATCTGAGTTGATCCGACCATATTTGGTATAGAAATCACCGTTAGCGACAAAATCATTCACAAAGCCTACAAATTCTGCATTAAAACCTACATTTTCTAAAGGGGCCAGTCGGTTATAGGTTTTAGGCTTGATATATTTTTTCAGGTCATTTATTGTTACATATGAATCTGACAGATCAAAATCTATAGAGGTCTCATCTATGTTTGGGAGCCCTACCATACGTACTTTGCCACGGACCATTGAGCCACTTCCGAATTTTAGGTCCATGTCCGATATCAGAAAGGAATTGACTCTTCCACTGAAATTTCCGGTTATATCATAATATTCGTCAAGACCCTTGAAAGATGGAATGAATTCCGTCAATTCATTGCTGTGAAGCAAAGTCTTATCAAAATGTGCATTTATTCGTACCCTTGAATTGAAGCTTTTCACGTCAGCCAGCTTATTGTATTGGAATACAACGGAGTCTTTGATGCGACTCTTACCTATAATAAGGTCCAGTTCATTGAACTTCATGGCTTTAGCACAAAGGAAAAAGGACGTTTCCATTTTGTCAATGCGTAAACTGGATACACTGTCTTTCCCTTGTAAAGACCGTACATCCAATGCAAGTGTATCAGCAACGATGAACAGGTTTCCAAAATCACCATTAATATCATACACTGTGAAATGAGAATAGTCAAATCCTGTTTTTACAGAGTCACGAAAGGGATCGTTATATTTGAATTTAGTGTTGCTTAATTTAACATGGTCAATGGTGAAAGATGCTGAAGGCTTGTTCTTCTGCTTCTTGCCTCTTAACTTTCTTATGAATTCATCAATGTTGAGTGCATAAGCAGAATCGTTGACAGCGATCTTTTCCAGGTATATGTAGGCATGATTTAAATAAATATCATCTAACCCCTTATCAGCTTCTTCAAAGAATGTCATCAATTGATAATTGACCTGTACGGACTGTGCATTAAGCATAGTATTTCCCTGGGGGTCTATAATAGTAAGTCCTTGAATAGCTATTTGGTCAAACCAATCGATATTAATATGGCTTATGGATACTTCGTAGCCTGTAAGTCTTTCCAGGCGTCCCGAAAAGTGATTAACGAGTTTAGTTTGGAAGTACGGGATCTGTATTACCCCGGCCAGTATCACCAGTGATAAGAAAATCACGAAGAGTGTCCAAAGTATTGTTTTGACAATACGTTTTTTAATAACTTGCGCCAAAATTTTCAAGAATGGGTCCCACTATACTCGCTATTGAGTCATCTTGCGATGAAACGTCTGCTGCTGTTATCAAGAACGGCAAAGTACTTAATAATATAATAGCAACGCAATCAGTACACGAAAATTATGGTGGTGTGGTTCCTGAACTTGCTTCCAGGGCACATCAACAGAATATAGTACCTGTGGTGGATGAGGCGCTTAAAACGGCTGATATTCGTAAAGAGCAGCTAGATGCTATTGCGTTTACGAAAGGACCAGGTCTGCTTGGAGCTTTATTGGTAGGTTCCTCATTTGCGAAATCAATGGCCCTGGCGCTGGATATTCCACTCATAGAGGTGAACCACATGCAGGCGCACATTCTTGCACATTTTATAGATGATCCGAAGCCAGCTTTTCCATTTCTATGCCTTACCGTAAGTGGAGGGCATACTCAAATTGTACTGGTCAAAGATTATCTGAATATGAAAATTGTGGGGGAAACCCGTGATGACGCTGTAGGAGAGGCCTTTGATAAATCAGCCAAGCTTATGGGATTACCTTATCCCGGAGGACCATTAATAGATCGCTACGCTAAAGAAGGCGATCCGACGAGGTTTCATTTTCCTGACAGTGATATTGATGGACTGGATTTCTCATTTAGTGGGATAAAAACAGCTTTTCTCTATTTTCTCAGGGCCGAGAAGCGGAAAGACCCCGAGTTTGTTGAGAAAAACCTTTCTGACATTTGCGCTAGTTTACAGTTCAGTCTTATAAGAACACTTCTTATGAAGCTTGAAAAAGCCAGTACGATGTATGGTATTCAGGAGATAGCCGTGGCCGGAGGCGTATCTGCGAACTCAGAGCTGAGGAATACGCTGGAAACCGTGGCTAAAGAAAAAAAATGGAATGTATATGTGCCACAGATTCAATATTGCACGGATAATGCGGGTATGATTGCCATAGCTTCACACTATAAGTTTTTAAGCAAAGAGTTTTCATCTCTCTACACCAGCCCGGAAGCTCGTATGAAGATTTAACTCCGTCAGAAAACGATCAAATTCAAGAATAATGGATGCTTATCATACTAATCCATGTCGTATCAGGTTTATAGAAATGTCAAACGTCTGTTCTATGAGATTGGCTTAGCTATAAAAGCGTTGTTTTTTAAGCGCATTTTTAATTATAAATACGCTATAAACAAAAGATGATAAAGTAAGCCCGGTCACTTTGAGTTTTTTTCTACCTTTGAAAAGTCATGGCAAAAGAAAAGACAAGATTTTCTAATAATATCAATATTAGGAATAGGAAAGCGAGCTTTGAATATGAGTTTATCGACACCTATGAAACCGGTATTGTTTTGAAAGGGACGGAGATTAAATCCATTCGTGAAGCAAAAGTTAGTCTTCAGGAAGGATATTGCTATTTTAGAAAGAGTGAGTTATTCGTCAAAGGGATCAACATTGCCCCCTATGAGCAGGGCTCATTTTATAATCATGAACCAACACGGGAGCGAAAGTTACTTTTACACCGTCAGGAGCTATCTAAATTGGAAACCAAGAGCCAGGAGAAAGGGTTGACAATTATACCTATAAGGCTTTTTATCAATAGTAAAGGGTTTGCTAAAGTCGTCATTGCTCTTGCTAAGGGTAAAAAACTTCACGACAAACGTGATAGTCTGAGAGAGAAGGATCAGAAGAGAGAAATAGAAAGACATAGATTCTAGTTGAATTAAGTAATACCTAATAAAGATTATATATCTATAATGGCAATAGCATTTGGCATCTGCAGATTGAGTATCGCACCAGTGAGGGAAGCAGCCAATGACAGAAGTGAGATGGTTACACAATTATTGTTTGGTGACCATTACACTGTATTGGAATCAAGTGAAAACAACAAATGGCTTAAGGTAAAAATTGAGTACGATGGATATGAAGGCTGGATAGATGCACTCCAGCATCACGAAATACCACAGGAGTATTTTCGTCAGGTGAATAGTTCGGATTATAAAGTATCTCTGGACCTTACGTCAAGTATCTTATACAGGAAATACCCCATTAACATTTTGATAGGTAGTATACTTCCGATAGCTACTACGGAACTTTTTAAAATGGAGGAGCAACTGGCTTTTAATGGAGAAGCTAAAGGGCTAAGCTTGAAAAGAGAGTTTGACTTTTTGAAAAGTATTGCATTAAAATACCTCAATGCTCCGTACTTGTGGGGAGGTCGTACACCTTTTGGTATTGACTGTTCAGGGTTCACCCAGATTGTTTTTAGGATTTGTGGATATGGTCTGCCGAGAGATGCATCTTATCAATCTGTCGAAGGCGTGTCGGTTAATTTTGAGGATAGAAGTGCCGGCGATCTGGCCTTTTTTAATAATGACGAAGGAGATATTGTTCATGTTGGAATTATTCTTAACAAGGAAGAAATTATACATGCTTCCGGGAAAGTACGCATTGACAAACTGGATGAAGAAGGTATATTGAATGTTACTTCAAGCCTTCGCAGCCATTATTTGCATTCTATCAGGCGCATTCTAAAAAAATAATTAGCACGTTTTGTATCGTTTCATGTTCCGGTTATCTTAAAGGGATGAAGCGAAAGGTACTTGTACTAAATCAGGACTATAGCCCTATTTCGGTGTGTACAGTGCAGCGTGCCTTCTTACTTACTTTTTTGAGAAAAACAGAGATGGTAGCACCTGCTAATGGCTATAGGCTACGTTCTGTTTCGCAAAGCTTTCCTATGCCGGCGGTTATCCGGCTTACAAAGTATGTGAATGTACCTTATAAAGGTGTGGCGCTTAGTCGTCAAAATATTTTTAAGCGAGACCAATTCGAGTGTCAGTACTGTGGGACAAGATCAGAATTGACACTGGACCATGTAGTGCCGCGTTCTAAGGGAGGAAAGTCATCATGGGATAATCTGGTAACAGCCTGTAGACGATGCAATACACATAAAGGAGACGACTCTCCTGAAATGGCAGGAATTAGCCTTAGATGCAGGCCATTCAAACCGTCATACGTTTTGTTTTTGCGGGATTTTTCCGGTTTTCATTGTGAAGAATGGATGCCTTATTTAGATAAAAGGAAGGGATAATTCTCCGTATTTTCTTTAAGGAATTGAGGCAGTTTAGGCTTGGAAAGGAATGTTAATGCATGATCCGGGTTTCGATCAAAAAGTCATTGTGAAAACGGTGAATTCACCGGATTCTGATTCTACGGTAAGTGTGCCGTTGTGTAATTGCATAATCTGTCGGGATAAGCTGAGTCCTATCCCTGAGCCCTTACTTTTGGTAGAATAGAATGGAATAAATATCTGATCCAGGGCTTCGCGGATAATGCCCTTGCCATTATCTCTTACTTTGATCTGCGGATTATCGAGGCGATCTACATCTGCCGTAAGATTGATCTCAGGGGCTGGGTGATCAGGTTCAAAAGCTTCTACCGCATTTTTTACCAGGTTGATCAAAACCTGCTCTATAAGCTCTTCGTCTACATTTACCATTAAGCTTTCAGGCTTTACATTAATAGAGATCGTTACGTTAGATTTTCTAAGCTCCACTTTCATCAATCTCATGGTGTATTCCAAAAGTTGTTTGACAGCAACTTTGCCAATCTTAGGAAGTGGAATGGAAGTGTAATCTCGGTAGGCGTCAATAAACCTTATGAGCCCCTGGCTACGTCCTTCTATTGTGCCTAACCCCTCTTGCAGGTCTTCCACGGCTTCTTCAGGCAATTCGTATTGACCTTGTTTCTCAGTTAGATCTTCTATCAGGATGTCTTTCATTGTAGAAGTTAAAGAGGCAATAGGAGTAATGGAATTCATGATTTCATGACGCAATACCCGGGTCAGATTTTGCCAGGCTTCCAATTCTTTCTTTTGCAGCTCCGGTTGAATATTTTGAAGGGCTACGAGCTTTATTTGCGTTCCTCGTAAAATGATATCTGTGGCGTGTACAGAAAGTTGTATATCTCCTTCAATGCGGTGCAAGGTACTTTTGCCAGTTGGGAGGTCAAACAGCACTTTGTACAGGCGGGATTGACTTTCAATCAGTTCATCAATGTTGCGGAGCGTATCTACTTTTAAGAACCGCTTAGCCGTGGCATTAATGAGTTGTACCTGCCCCTCTGTGTCATAGGAGATTAATCCGGTACTTACGTGTTCTACAATTGTATTAAGATACTGTAAATGTTCTTCTTTTTCTGACCGGGCCTTCCTAAAAGCTTCTAATACTTCATTAAAGGCAATATTGAGGTCTTTGAAACTTGATCCCAGCTGATTGTCGGCGGAAAAACCACTGATAAAATCAGAATATTTAATCGATTCCAGGAATAGTGTAAGCTTACGATTGGTCCTGGCAATAAAACGATAAAGTTCCAGCAGTTGAGATATGGATACTAGACCGAACAACACCGTAGTGACGATCATATTGGGATCATTGATACTCCATGCAACCCCTGCCATGGTCACACCCACCAGAACTACCCTGATGGCCACCTTAAACCTAAAGTCTTTAAAGCCCATATTTCTCTAACCTGCGGTACAAAGATGACCGGGTTAGCCCTAATTCGGAAGCAGCCTGGGTAATATTACCATTATATTTTTTTAGCACTTTTCGGATCAATATTTTTTCAACATCTTCTAATTTAAATTGATCCAGCATTACATTATCTCCATCCAGTTGTTGTTGAGGCTGACTGGTGAAGTTAAAATCTTCTGGCTGCAACACCTGGGAATTACCCATGATCACCGCCCTTTCCAATGCATGTTGGAGCTCCCGAATATTACCGGGCCAGTTATGTTTTTGCATTCTGGTCAGAGAGGCATCACTGATCTTGCTAATGTTCTTATCATATTTCTCTGAATAGTGTTTTAAAAAATGCTCGGCGAGAACAGGGATATCTTCAAGGCGGTCTCGAAGGGGGGGTAACTCCACTTCTATGGTATTGATCCTATACAGTAGATCCTGGCGAAATTTGTTTTCTTTTACCATATCATATAATGGCATGTTTGTAGCACAAACAAGCCTGATATCAATTTCTACCTCCTTATTGGCGCCTACGCGACTTACTTTCCTGTTTTGGAGTGCAGTGAGCAATTTGGCCTGCAAGGGTAGAGAAAGGTTACCAATTTCATCCAGGAAGAGTGTGCCTTTGTTGGCTATTTCAAACCGGCCCGGACGGTCTTCTTTTGCATCTGTAAATGCTCCTTTTTTATGCCCGAATAGTTCGCTTTCAAAAAGGGTTTCGCTGACTGAACCCAGGTCAACATTTACAAAAACCTGGCCTTTTCTGGGCGAATTATTATGGATGGCCCGGGCTATTAACTCTTTACCGGTGCCGTTCTCTCCTAATATGAGCACATTAGCGTCTGTGGCGGCTACACGGTCTATTGTTTCAAATACCTTTCTTATAGAGGCGCTTTGTCCTATAATATCACCATATCGGTCGTTAATTTTTAGGTTGATAGCCTCCTGCTTTGTTTTGAGATCTTCTACTTCTAATCGGGTTTCCCGCAGCCGCATGGCTGAAAATAAGGTGGCCAGCAGTTTCTCGTTTTCCCATGGTTTTAACACAAAATCCGTAGCTCCCGCTTTAATTGCTTTGACAGCCATTTGAACATCACCGTAAGCGGTTATTAAGACTACTACGGAACTGGGATCTATTTCCAGTATCTTTTCCAACCAGTAGTAGCCTTCTTTTCCACTGCTAACGTCTTTGGTAAAATTCATGTCAAGGAGTATGACATCGTACGATTCATTGTTGAGAAGCGTAGGAATAGTTTCAGGATTGGTTTCCAGGTCTACCTGTTGGAAATGCCGTTTGAGGAAGATCTTAGCGGCCTTCAATAAGTCTTCATTATCATCCACAATGAGTATTTTACCCGATTTACCTTTTTCTGTCATACGTTTAATTTCTTATAAAAGAGCATTTGCAAAGTTGATACCGATTTTAAGTAAAGTACTGATTAACTGTAATTTGGGCACTTTTGGCCTGGATAAAGGTGCTAAGTGTTTTAAAGAATACGTAAATGAACAGTATAATGTTCGGTAGCGGACGATCTCGTTCATTCATGAACGCTGGCGGACTGCTGTTTAGACATCAGAGGCATTTTAAACAGTATTCTGCCATTTGGCACACTTGTTGGCAAGTGCTATGTAAACAATCTATGAATAGCTTTAAATAGCACTTCCACATGGACAAAAAGATAAAGAAGAAGAAATGGACTGTAAAACGGATAGGAGCCATCCTGGGTGGAACCCTTCTGGTCGTCTTTGTTGGTTATCAATTACTTTTTGCAGATCGAAGAAGTAAGTTGAATGTAGAAAAGGAAAAGATAACCATAGCTACCGTAAAGAGAGGTGCATTTCTTGAATTTATTCCTCAAACAGGTACCGTAGAGCCGAGTGTAACCTTTTATCTGGACGCTATTGAAGGGGGTACCATAAAAAAAGTGCATGCTGAGAGTGGAGCTATGCTGAAAAAAGGCGATTTTATCATAGAATTGTCTAACTTGAACAGGGAATTGAGTGTACTCAGTCAAGAAGCAAGTTTAAATGAAAGTATTAATCAGATCAGGCGAACCAAGCTGCAACTGGAGCAGAATGATCTTCAGCAACAGCAAACATTGGCATTGATCGACAACCAACTGGAAAAACTGGAACCACAGTATAAGAGACAAAAAATGCTTTACGAAAAAGACTTGATCTCTAAGCAGGATTTTGAACAGACCAAAGCTGATTATGAATACAATGTAAAACGTAAAAAGATTACCTACACCAGTTATAAAAATGATTCTATGAGTAGGGTCCGGCAACTGGTTCAATTCAATAAATCTGAACAGAGGATGACCGAAAGTTTGGCGGGCGTGGGCCAGATATTGGATAACCTTGACATTCGTTCCCCCATAGAAGGGCAGCTGACTACTCCTCAACTTGTGGAAGGGCAGTCTGTAAATCCCGGGCAACGACTGGGACAAGTGGATAAAGTGGGTAGTTATAAAGTACGGGTGCCCATAGATGAACTCTATTTACCTAAGATCTTCAAAGGCCTGTCAGCGACCACACGATTTGATAATAAGCAATACGAGCTTACGATCACCTACATTTATCCTAACATAATCAATGGTCGTTTTGAGGTGGATATGGAGTTTGTTGCCGAGACACCCAAAGGGATAAGAAGGGGTCAATCATTGCGAATGCGTATAGAACTTGGCCAGCCGTCAGAAGAACTTTTGCTGCCTGTAGGAGGATTTTACAAAGATACTGGTGGCAACTGGGTGTTTGTTGTAAATGAAGATGGGACACGGGCGGAAAAACGGAACATTCGATTAGGAAGAAAGAATACAGAACACTTTGAAGTAGAAGAGGGGCTTGAACCGGGTGATAGAGTGATCACCTCTTCCTATGATAATTTTGGTGATAATGAAGTACTAATACTCAAATAAATAATAAATAAATTCATCCCATAGCTTTTGGGCATATCTAAATCACAACTCATGATAAAAATTAAAAACTTACAAAAAGTGTACACTACGGATGAAGTAGAAACCACTGCCTTAAATAGCATCAATATCGAAATCAAAGAAGGCGAGTTTGTCGCTATTATGGGACCTTCCGGATGTGGTAAATCTACTTTATTGAATATTCTGGGACTTTTAGACAACCCATCGGATGGTGAATATCATTTCGGTGAGCATGAAGTGTCCAATTATTCTGAAAGGCAAAGGGCTCAATTAAGGAAAGGTTCTATTGGATTCGTATTCCAAAGTTTTAACCTGATTGACGAATTAACTGTATTTGAAAATGTAGAACTGCCTTTGTTATACCTGAAAGTACCTTCTGCAGAAAGAAAACAACGCGTAGAAGAGGTACTGGAGCGCATGAATATCATGCACAGAAGAAATCACTTTCCCCAGCAACTATCCGGTGGACAGCAGCAGAGGGTAGCCATAGCCCGTGCCATTGTAGCCAAGCCAAAAGTAATTCTTGCAGATGAGCCTACAGGTAACCTGGATTCTGCAAACGGTGAAGAAGTCATGAAACTATTGGCGGAGTTAAATGAAGAAGGGACTACCATTATAATGGTGACCCACTCTCCTTACGATGCTAATTATGCACATAGGATCATCAATTTATTTGATGGTAAGGTGGTTACAGAGAATATTAAGGAACAATTCCATATTTAATAAAACGGAAAACCACTCCCTGGTCAAGAGTGGTTTTTTTTAAACCAGATACTAGGTAATACCTAGTACTGAGCAAAAATCGTTTGCCTTCTGTGCAACTTCCCCCGGGTTTTTGTAGTCAATATAGCATTACCAAGATAAAAAACTCAAACAACGCTAATATGCTTAAGAACTACCTTAAAATTACACTCCGCAGTTTGTGGAAGAGTAAGCTCTTTGTCTTGATCAATATTCTGGGGATGGGCGTAGCCGTCAGTTGCTGTATTGTAGCCTATCTCAATTATGATTTCAATGTAAATTTTGATAACACACAAAACCATGAAGGCCTGTACCGTGTAGACATAGTACGCACTATGCAGGGGCAGGAAAGGCTTTTTGGAATGTCTCCCATGCCTCTGGGTGCTATCATGCAGCAGAACTTTGGTGAAGTAGAAGCCACCGTGCGCTATGTGCCGAGTGGGGGGAATTTTAAAGTTCAGGATGAGCTTTATTCTGAAAACTTCACTTTTGTTGATCCTGACTTTTTTGAAGTATTCAATTTTGAATTTGTCGCCGGAACTAAATCTGCTCTTAAGGATAAAGCCAGTGTAGTCATCAGCCAGCAGCTTGCCATCAAATACTTTGGTCAGGATGAAGCCATAGGGAAGACGCTTACTCATATGACTGACAACGGCCCTAAGAATTACATGGTAGCCGGCATATTTCAGGACATGCCGCTAAATTCCAGTTTTAGCAATGTGAAAACAGTTACGAATATCAATAATTTCTTCGACCTGTCTGAAGGAAATGAGCAGGAGGATTGGAGCAAATGGAGCACGCTATTTATTAAGGTAGATAATGTCAGTCGTATAAAACCAATTGAACAGAGACTTTTAGATTATGTAGAGATCCAGAATAAGGCGCGCCTGGACTTTAAAATTGAACGTTATGAACTGGAACCCTTTGAGGGGATGGCGCATAGAGCCGGCAATGAAGAAGTTTGGGGGCATTGGTTACAGCAGTCTATTCCACCGCCAGCCGTAGTTGTGCCTACCATAATGGCAGTACTGATATTATTGATCGCTTGTTTCAATTTTACAAATACTTCCATAGCCATTTCCAGTCGCAGACTGAAAGAGATAGGTATAAGAAAAGTGATGGGAGGAATGCGAGGACAACTGGTTGCGCAGTTTTTGTTAGAGAATGTACTATTATGCTTTATGGGTATGTTAGTTGGAGTAGCCTTTTCGTTTTTTCTTGTTCCTGCCTACAGTGAAATGTGGCCCTTCCTCGAACTAAAACTTGATTTTTATCAAAATGCCGCGTTCTTTTTGTTTATGCTTGGCATGTTGTTATTCACAGGTTTGCTGGCAGGAAGTTATCCTGCATTTTACATTACCAGTTTTGCTCCGGCAGGTATATTGAAAGGTATACAGAAATTGGGAGAGTCCGGGAAACTGGCTCCTGTGCTGTTGACTACACAATTCAGCATCTCGCTTATCGCGATCATTTTGGGTGTGGCCTTCTATCAAAATGCCATTTATCAGGATGAAATGGATTATGGCTTTGATAATAAAGGGGTCATCACGTTACATATGGGGAATGAAGATGAATACCAGGTCTTTAAAAATCAAATTAGAAATGATCCCAGGATACTGTCTTTAGCAGGTTCAGAGCATCAGTTGGAACGATCTTACAGGAACGATCCAATAAAAAATGCCGACAAGGAATTTGATGTGGATATTTTTCATGTAGGTGAAAATTTTATTGAAACACTAAATTTTACCGTTTTGGAAGGAAGGTCTTTTATTAAGGACTCTGAAACGGATTATAAAGAATCCGTTCTGGTATCCGAAGAGATGGTAAAGACTTTCGGTTGGAAGGAACCTATAGGTCAGAAACTTACCTGGACAGATACAGCACAGTTTTATGTCATAGGTGTGGTGAAAAATGCATTTGTAGAAGGACTTTGGTCGCAGCTGGACCCAATGATGTTACGCTATGTTCCCAAAAAGGACTATGAGTTCCTTACAGTAAAAACTACTCAGGCAGATATGATCGCTGTGAACAATTATCTCAAAGAGGAATGGAAGAAATTGTATCCGGATAAAATGTATACCGGTGAATTTATGGATGAAGAAATGAGTGATTCAATGCAGGTAAACACGAATGTGATCCAGATGTTTACTTTTTTAGGGGCCGTAGCTACGTTCTTATCTACCATTGGACTTTTTAGCCTGGTATCATTGAGTATTGTTAAACGAATGAAAGAAATAGGTGTCCGGAAAGTGTTGGGCGCCTCTATTCCTAATATCATGCTCATTTTAAATAAGCGGTTCTCTATTATACTGTTTATTGCCGTGGTTTTTGGTTCTGTAATTAGCTTTTATATGGTCAACATGTTTATGGATATGATCTGGAAATATCATATTATACCTGGAGTAGCTACTTTCGGCATTTCAGCGTTGATCCTGATTGTAGCAGCTTTATTCACCACAGGTTTTAAGATCTATGGAGCTGCCTCAATGAATCCTGTTAATACTTTGAGAACAGAGTGACTTTGATCCTAAGTTTTCAAAAAGGATTTAATGATTAACATTCAACCCACAAAAAGATCATGATCAAAAATTATTTTAAGGTAGCCTTACGAAACATTGGCAGACATAAATTTTTCTCCATCATTAATATAGCAGGACTCACTATGGGTATTGCTGCCTGCTTATTTGTGGTCATGTACATATATGACGAATTGAATTATGATCATATCCATGAAAAAGGAGAGAGGATGTACCGAGTCGGTTTGCATGGTAAGCTAGCGGGGCAGGAGATATTTACTACCACCACTTGTAACCCTATGTCACGCGCTTTGGTAGAGGAGATTCCTGAAGTAGAAGAAGCAGTACGGGTCAATAATATGGGAGAATGGATATTCAGGTATGAAGACATGGCATTTAATGAAGAGGGGATCGTGGCTTCTGATTCTAATTTTTTCAACTTTTTCAGTTTTAAACTCCTGGCGGGGGACCCCCAAACGGCACTTAAAGCTCCAAACAGTATTGTAATAAATGAAGAGCTGGCTCAGAAATATTTTGGTACAGAGCCGGCGCTTGATAAGACCTTATCTATTGGTAATAGCAAATTGGAGTATCTGGTGACCGGGGTTATGGAAAAAGTACCCGGTAATTCTCATATAAAGTTTAACGCTATTCTATCGTCCAGCAGTTTTAAGTGGATGAATCGACCCAATTGGTTGGGTAATAGCCTTTGGACATATTATGTCTTGAAAGAAGGAGCAGACGCTGCCACGGTGGATAAAAAGCTTGAACCTATTGTGGAAATAAACGTAGCTCCCGTATTGAAAGAGTTTATGGGAAAGACTTTGGAGGAATTCAGAGCAGAAGGAGGCATCTATGAGTACTTCAGCATGCCGATGTATGACATTCATTTAAAATCAGATTTACAAGACGAACCGGAACCCCCTGGTGATATGGATTACGTAGTGATCCTCGCAGTGATCGGCACTTTTATTATTCTCATTGCCTGTATCAATTTCATGAATCTTACCACGGCCAAATCAGCTGGCCGTGCCAAAGAAGTAGGTTTGCGTAAAACGTTAGGTTCATTGAGGCAGACATTAATAATACAATTCCTAACGGAATCAATGATATATGCAATTAGCGCTTCCATCCTGGCACTTGTGGTGGTCTATGTGTTTTTACCTTCATTTAATATACTCTCAGGTAAAGAGCTGGTTATTGAGACATTGGCTGAACCTTTTATTTTAACCGTATTTATCTTACTTACCCTGTTTGTTGGTCTGCTGGCCGGGAGTTACCCTGCATTTTATCTTACTTCTTTTAAGATCACGGAGGTGCTGAAGGGGAAGGTGAGGGCAGGTATGAAAAGCGGAGGGATCAGAAGTTTTCTGGTTACATTTCAATTTTGGATCTCTATTGTGCTTATGATCTGCACTGCCATCGTGTTTCAGCAGTTGAATTATGTTCAGAATAAACATTTAGGAATAGATAAGGAACATGTGCTATTGATTGAAGACGCTGACAGACTTGAAAATGATAAAATTGCTTTTAAAAACCAGTTAGAATCAAATAACGCTATTATAGGTACCAGTTATTCCAACAATATGGTCCCTGGTGTGAATAACACCACGATATTTCGTGCAGTAGGTAGTGATGCAGATCACATTATGTCTACTTATTTGGCTGACTACGATCATCTTGATGCACTGGGGTTTGAACTGACAGAAGGTCGGTTTTTTTCCAAGGACTTTCCTGCTGATTCGGGTGCTGTCCTGGTGAATGAAGCAGCCGTAAGAGAGTTGGGTTGGGACAATGCATTGGAGGAGAAGTTGATATACTTTGATGGTGACGACCCAAAATCCATGGAGGTCATTGGAGTGATGAAGGATTTCAATTTTGAAAGCCTCAAGATAAAAGTGAGACCCTTGGTTTTGAGATTAACGAATACCAGCAACATTCTCTATGTTCGATTTTCCGGTGAAAACCCTGAAAAAGTCATTCAATATATTGAACAAGAATGGAAAGGGCTGGCGCCTGGAGAGCCGCTGCAATACTCGTTCCTGGATGAAGACTTTGATGCATTATTCCGCGCAGAACAACGTTTAAGTACAGTGTTTACTGTATTCACAGGCATTGCTATTTTTATTGCATGCTTAGGTTTGTTTGGATTAGCGGCATTTACCTCTGAACAACGCACTAAAGAGATAGGTGTTCGCAAGGTGATGGGGGCCAGTGTTTGGAGTATTACAGCATTAATGTCCAGAGATTTTGCCAAACTGGTCATTCTTGCCTTCATTCTTGCCATCTACCCGGCTTATTATTTCATGGATAATTGGCTGGAAGGCTTTGCTAATCGTATTGATCTAAGTGCATGGGTGTTTATCATAGCAGGAGGTTTATCTATCATTATTGCCTGGTGTACGGTTAGTTTTCAATCGTTAAAAGCTGCGCGGGCCAATCCTGTAAATTCTTTGAAATATGAATGAAAACCTTAGTGAGTGAAAGGATATCATAATCCGTAGGGCACCTTCAGAAACTAAATACTACTTTTGCCGCCTTATATGAATAAGCGGAACCCTTTTTACATTGCCTTGATCGTGGCAGTTCTGGGTGTAGTACTCTTCTCGGCAAAGGCCGTGCTGGTGAAACTGGCTTATCAGTATGATGTGGAGGCCATTCCACTGTTGCTTTTTCGGATGGCGTTTTCCTTACCGGTGTATGCGGTTGTAGCGTTGATTTCCCGGCCAAAGAAACCGCAGGCTATTAGACTTAAAGACTATTTCTGGATTTTTATATTTGGTTTTATTGGCTATTACCTTGCCAGCCTGTTCGACTTTATAGGATTACAGTACATCAAAGCGAGTTTAGAACGGATCATCCTTTTCGCTTACCCAACACTGGTGGTATTCATTTCCTGGCTTTTTTTGAAAGAACGGCCCGCCAAGGTGCAACTTGTCGCCATTGTCATTTCTTATGTTGGGATCCTGATTACTTTCTATGACGAATTAGATGTACAGGGGCAGGGCTCAGGGGTGATTTTTGGTGGAATTATGGTGCTCTTAAGCGCTATCACCTACGCCTCTTACCTGGTGGGAAGCGGATGGCTCATTCCTAAATTTGGTGCTACAACCTTCACGTCATATGCTATGATCATTTCCTGTTTGTGTGTTATGGTACATTATGGCCTCTTCATAAGGTCCGATCTGTTTCACTATCCAAAGGAAGTCTATTGGCTTGGGTTTGCCATGGCTATGTTATCAACGGTCATACCTTCCTACATGGTTTCTTTTGCAATAAAACATATGGGAGCTGCCAGCTTTTCAATTGTTGGTAGCCTGGGGCCCTTTTCCACCATAGTATTAGCCAATATTTTCCTGGAAGAACAAATGACGATACTCCAACTGGCCGGTGCTGTAGTAGTAATTGTGGGGGTAATGATCGTTTCTAAAGCTAAAAAATAGTTGTAGTTTTTACACTACGACATTCACGATCTTTTTTGGGACCACTATTACTTTTTTCGGCGTTTTCCCATCCAGCCACTTCATTATAGCTTCTGAAGCTAACACCTGTTTTTCAATGTCCTCTTTGGGCATATCCAGTGGAAAACTCATTTTTGCACGCATTTTACCATTAACGGATACCGGGTACTCATGCTCGCTTTCTATCAAATAGGCTTCGTTGTACTCCGGGAAGGTAGCCTTGGTGATGCTCTCTACATGCCCCAGTTTATGCCATAACTCTTCACAGATGTGAGGGGCATACGGAGAGATAGCAACTACCAAATCAGATAGTACCCTGCCTTTGTTACACTTTAAAGCTGTAAGCTCGTTTACACAGATCATAAACTCACTTACCGAAGTATTAAAAGAGTAGTTCTCAATATCTTCCTGGGCCTTTTTAATGGTTTTATGCAACACCTTTAATTCTTCTTTGCCCGGTTCAGCATCGGTGACGATGAAATTATTGTCATTATCATGAAACAGGTTCCATAGTTTTCGGAGAAACTTAAAGACACCGTCTATGCCATTGGTATTCCAGGGTTTAAACTGCTCCAAAGGCCCGAGGAACATTTCATAAAGCCGTAGCGTATCAGCACCATACCGTTCTACAATATCATCCGGATTAACTACATTATGGTATCTTTTTGACATCTTTTCAACCTCAGCGCCACATTGATATTTTTTGTCAGCGTCAGGTATGATAATGGCTTCGTTCAGCTCCGGTCGCCAACTTTTGAACCCGTCGATATCGAGTATGTCATTACGTACCAACGAGATGTCCACATGCATCGGAGAGAACTGCTGTTTCGTCAGATCAGTCAGTGCCCAGGAGGTACTGTTTGCTTTATTAAAGCTTTCTAACGCTTCGTTGATCAACCGTTCTATGATTTCCTGTTCTGCTTTGGTAAGGTTGGACTTTTCGATTTTATCAATAATACCTTTTGAAAGGAATATCTGGGGTGATTTGGTTTTTTCATTCTCTGAACCAGCTGACATGATCATGCGATACACAAAGCTCGACCGCCCCTGGATCATTCCCTGGTTGATCAGTTTTTTGAAAGGCTCTGCGTGGCTGACCCATCCTCTGTCATATAAAAACAGATTCCAGAATCGTGAATATAGCAAGTGTCCGGTGGCGTGTTCAGTTCCTCCCAGATACAGGTCTACCTGCCCCCAATAATCGCTTATTGCTTTCTTTGTAAATTCACCCTTATTTTCAGGGTCCATGTACCGCAAAAAGTACCAGCTGGATGCGGCCCAGCCTGGCATAGTGGTCAACTCCAGGGGGTGTCCTTTGTACGTCCAGTCTTTGGCACGTCCTAAAGGGGGTTCACCGGTTTCCGTAGGTTTGTATTGATCAATTGCCGGTAATTCCAGTGGCAGGTCTTTTTCTTCTATTAAATAAGGTAGGTCATTTTTAAAATAAGCTGGCACAGGTTCTCCCCAGTATCGCTGGCGGCTGAATACGGCATCACGCATCCGAAAATTTACTTTCGCCTTGCCAAAGCCTTGCTCTTCGGCATGCTTAATTGCTTTCTGCAATGCGTCTTTGGAATGTATACCATCTAAAATGCCAGAATTGATCATGACCCCATGCTTTTTTTCCGTAGGGTCTTCCAGGTCTTGTGTCCCATCAATGACCAACTCAACCGGTAGATCGAAATGCTTTGCAAATCGAAAGTCACGTTCATCAGAAGAGGGTACGGCCATTACTACTCCTGTGCCATAACCCGCCAGTACATAATCTGCTACCCATAAAGGAATGGGTTGATTATTAAAAGGGTTAATGACATATGACCCTGTGAAAACACCTGAAACAGATTTCACATCCGTTTGTCTTTCACGCTCTGAGCGGTTTTTTGCTGCTGTAGTGTATTGTTCTACTTCGTTCTTGCGGTCAGGCGTAGTAAGCTGGTCAATCCATTCATGTTCGGGAGCAATGACCAGGAAGGTCACTCCATAAATGGTATCGGGTCTTGTAGTAAAAGCAGTTAACGTAAGATCAGATTGCGGACCATTTGTAGAGGGAGTTGTCCGGAACTGGAGTTCACAACCGTATGACTTACCTATCCAGTTGGTCTGCATGTCTTTCATGGACTCTGACCAGTCGAGCGTTTCCAGGTTATGTAACAAACGATCTGCATACGCAGTGATGCGCATCATCCACTGCTTCATTTTTTTACGCTCAACAGGGTGTCCGCCACGTTCTGATACGCCGTCTTTTACTTCGTCATTAGCAAGTACGGTACCTAATATCGGGCACCAGTTCACTACGGCCTCAGATGGAAAGGTAAGTCGGTAATGCAATAGTAAACGAAGCTGCTCTTCCTCATCGCTGTTGTTCCATTCTTCAGCAGAAAAAGTTGGTGTGTCATCATCGCACTCTGCATTTAAAGCGCCATTTCCACTTGTTTTAAGTAGTGCGATCAGGGTTTCGATAGGTTCAGCCTTATCGGTGTCTTTATTGTACCAGCTATTAAAAAGCTGCATAAAGATCCACTGTGTCCATCGGTAATAATCGGACTGATGTGTTTGTACTTCACGGTCCCAGTCAAATGAAAACCCGATATTTTTAAGTTGTTCCTTATATCGCTTTATGTTTTGTTCAGTGGTTATGGCCGGGTGTTGGCCTGTTTGAATAGCGTATTGCTCAGCGGGGAGACCAAACGAGTCAAATCCCATAGGGTGAAGTACATTGAAACCTTTCAGGGTTTTGTATCGGGATACGATATCCGAAGCAATATATCCAAGTGGATGGCCTACATGGAGCCCTGCTCCGGAAGGGTAAGGAAACATGTCCAGGGCATAGAATTTAGGCTTTTCAGAGGTGTTTTCTGATTTGTATACCTGGTTATCCGCCCAGAAATGTTGCCACTTTTTTTCAATTTCCCGAAAGTTATATTCCGCCATAAATGTCAGTATTGTGCCTATCAAGCTTAATTAAATGGCTGCAAAAATAGTAATTTGAATTGATTGGTTTCGGACTTGCCAATAAGTTATGGACGACTTTTTTAGTCTGACAAAATTACACTGAACAAAGAGATAAATGGTCTTGCTCAAACTATGGCAAGTGGTGATCAAACTATGGAAACCTATGGCGCTTATTTTAAGTACTCCAATAACGTATCAATATCAGCCTGTATACCAGTGTAACGGGCGGTTTCTTCTTTCAAAGCTCCTTTGAGATAGCCCGGCACTTTATCACCGTTTTCGATTTTTTCGGTAATGTCTTCCAGTAGTGTGCTGAGCTCATCTGATGCACCGGCTGCCTGAAGCTTTTCAGTAATAGAATAGATCAATGTCAGCTCTTTTGTTTGTTTCACCGGTTTCTTTTTTTTCTTTTTATCGTCTACGATCACATGTGGACTGGTGCCCAGGCAGTCATTATAAGCTGTAACAAGTTCCTCTATATTGGAAGCCTTGTATGTTCTATCCATGACTTTTGATTCTACTGTAGGGCAATCCTCTAAAAAGGAAGAGACTACCTTTTTAAAGGTTAGGTTAGGTACTTCTATCCCTTCATTGGTATTTTTATGTAAATACCTTGGGCCAAAATCGTAGCTATTGCCTGCCCGAAAAGCATACAGTCCCAGGTAGCCACTTTGTATCTCCTGCATTATTCTGTACTTATTCTGCATTTTGATGGTCTTATAGGTCACTCCCTTTTTAACAAAACCAAGAAATTGATGCGCTTTATACCTGTTTTTTTTGCCATCTTTTTTGAAGATGATCTCCTCAAAGTAGTCATTGGGCAGAAGTATATCGATTTTACCGGTTAAAGAATCTCCCGAAGCCTTTATAAGTAGATCGGACTGTGCCTGAGATAAGAATGGTAAAAGAAGCAACAAGAATAAGGTCTTACCTGATTTCATAAGTACATGTGTTTCATACAAAAATAAAAGAAAATTACACAGTCACTAGCCCTTCCTGGTCCTACCCGCCTCTCTTAGGGCCTTAGCTATGATCCATTCCAGTTGCCCGTTGGTACTGCGAAATTCATCTGCGGCCCACTTTTCTACGGCTTTTAGCGTTTCCGGATCCAGACGTAACACGAAAGGCTTCTTTTTAGCCATATTCTTCTTCTTTATGTCCGACCATGAATTTTTGAGTAGCCTTTTTCAGCGCTTCCGGCTTTTGAGTGCCAAGTAATAGTTTAGTGTCATCCTTAAAAATGATCTGAAGCCCCATGTTGCCTTGTACGTTCAGGGCCCCATTATCTTTTCTCATGAATACCCTGTAACCCCAGCCGCCATATTCATTGATTGCAGCGTATTTTCTTATGTAAACTTTTTTCAACTGATCTTTTGATATCCTGTTCCAGCTTCTGATGTAAGGGAAATAACGATAGTGAATATAATTTCGATCTATTTTTATTTCCAATTTGGCTAATATGATCATTACATTGCATACTACTAACGTGATGATTGCAAGTAAAAAAACAATTATCAAGGTGCTGTCACTTGTAGGTTTAGTGCCCCATGGTTCTCCCAGGTAAAATTGGGTATAAAAAGCATGTGTGAAGAGTCCGAGGATCAGCGCATTGACCCCCATCATCAAAGCCCATAACCACCATTGCTTAAATCGTTGCTCTTCTTGAAAATAACTCATAATTAGTGATTCAAAGTTCCGGAATTAACAACAGGTGTTATGTCTTTATCCGCACATAATACCACCATCAAGTTACTGACCATCGCTGCCTTCCGGTCTTCATCCAGTTCAATTACCTCTCGTTTTGACAAGTCTTCCAGCGCCATTTCCACCATGCTTACTGCACCTTCTACTATTTTATGTCGTGCAGCAACGATGGCAGAAGCCTGTTGTCTTCTCAACATGGCACCGGCTATTTCTGACGCATAGGCCAGGTAGCCTATCCTTGCTTCAATAACATTGATACCTGCTATCTCCAGTCGTTGTCCAAGGGTTTCTTCCAATGCATGATTTACTTCGTCCAGCCCGGAGCGGAGTGTTATCTCTGCCTCATCGTCTTCAAAATTGTCATAAGGATAACGTCCGGCTAGTTTTCGTACAGCCGCGTCACTTTGTATCCTTACAAAATTTTCATAATCATCTACATCAAAAGCGGCTTTGTAGGTATTTTCTACCTTCCAAACCAGGATAACACCTATCAGAATAGGGTTACCTACTTTATCGTTTACTTTGATACGTTCACTATCAAAGTTTCTGGCCCTCAGAGAGATAGGCTTCTTTGTGTATAATGGATTTACCCAGAAAAACCCATTCTTTTTTACCGTACCCTTATAATTTCCGAAAAGTACCAGTACCCTTGATCCGTTGGGGTTTACAAAGAAGAAGCCAGGTAGTAGCAAGAGTGTACCAATGATCCCGATAATGAAGACCGGATTTCGAAAGGCAGATAACATAAAAATACTTCCGCATAAAATGATAAACACTACCAATACCATAATGTAGCCGGAAATGGGGTTGTTTTCTTGTTCTTTATTCATAATAGTGATATTAAAATGATATCAAAAATATATTAATATAAATAACAACGGACGGGTAAACCAGAAGGTTACATGATTTTTAATAGACTGGTTTTTTAAAAGGACTCTTTGTATTTTGCCGCGCTTAAAGCATACTTTTATTATGGTTCGTTATAATCCTAAGACCTGGTTTTCATTGATCTTTCACGCGTACAGCCGTCAGGTTATGCGTACGTTAATGCCTGCATTACTTTTTATGGCGATATACACCGGTGCATTGGCGTATCTGGACCTGGATTATTTCAAGTGGAATTTCAAAAGTACCACCGCTGTACATTCACTACTGGGCATTGTACTTGGTTTGTTCCTGGTATTTCGGGTAAATTCTGCCTATGACCGGTGGTGGGAAGGGCGTAAATTTTGGGGAAGCCTGGTCAATAATACGCGTAACCTGGCCTTAAAGCTGGGCGGCTTTTTACCTGAAGATGACAGGGAAAATCGCAGCTACTTTGCTCAGATGATCCCAAATTTCGTTGCAGCATTAAAGGAACATTTGAGAAAAGGCGTAGATATGAACGACCTGGACCTTATAGAAGAAGAAGATTTTCTTAAACGGTTAAAGGGTAAAGAACATATTCCCAACATTATCACGTTAATGCTTTACAAAAAAGTAAATGAACTGTATAAAAAAAAGATCATCACCGGAGACCATTTTTTTGTCCTGGACAAAGAAATAAAAAGCTTTTCTGACATCATGGGGGGGTGTGAAAGAATAAAAAATACTCCCATTCCTTACTCTTACAGCATGTATGTTAAGAAATTTATTTTCACGTATACCATTACATTACCTTTTGCATTCATTCATGAATTTCACTATTGGACTGTCCCAATCGTTTTGTTGATCTTTTATGTTTTGATCAGTGTGGAAATTATTGCTGAAGAAATTGAAGACCCTTTTGGTAAAGACGTGAACGACCTGCCCACGGATGATCTCACCGAAAAGATCAAAAAAAATGTTAGAGAGATTTTAATTGACTAAGGAAGGTTCGTTAGAAATGCCTGGCCGATAATAAAATAAAGGATAACTGCTATCTACATAACAAGATCTACTCTTATGCCATCTTGGTATTTTTGATATAATTCCATGATGTGTTTCACGTTTTATGGGTATTGAAATTCTAAAAGATAAACTTTTATGGCTATAAGCGTCTCCATATATTGGTCATACTATTTTCATGATGCATGAACATTAAAGAAAGTAAAGCCAATTTTGGTACTGCGCCTGTATTCTTTACAGCTATATCTACTATCCTAGGGGCGGTTATGTTCCTTCGGTTTGGATATGCTGTCGGTAATGTTGGGTTCATAGGCACTTTAGGTATCGTCTTGTTTGGTCACCTGGTGACCATTCCTACCGCTATGGCCATTGCTGAAATAGCGACAAATCAGAAAGTAGAAGGGGGTGGCGAATATTATATCATATCCAGGTCTTTCGGAATAAACGTAGGGGCGGCTATAGGTTTCGCTTTATATCTGTCTCAGGCCATTAGTGTGGCTTTTTATATTATCGCTTTTGCCGAGGCCTTTGACCCTGTATTGGTTTGGATTGGCGATTTCTGGAAGGTTGACTACATTGAAAAGCGCCTGATCAGTTTGCCGGCAGTGATCATTTTGAGCATTGTCATGATAAAAAAGGGAGCGAACCTGGGAATGAAGGCGCTCTATGTAGTGGTAGCTATTTTGATTTTGTCTCTCATCTTCTTTTTTATGGGTACTACGGACTATCAACAAAACCTTCAGAAATTAGATTGGAGTAATACCATTGTTGACTCGGATAATTTTTTCCTTGTATTTGCGATTGTTTTCCCTGCCTTCACCGGAATGACAGCAGGCGTAGGGCTTTCAGGGGACTTGAAAGACCCAAAAAAGTCAATACCGGTAGGGACACTGGCAGCCACAGTCATTGGTATGATTATTTATGTATGTATAGCTTATAAAATGGCCATATCGGTCAGCCCGGAGGATTTAAATGCTGATCAACTCATTATGTCGAAAGTGGCCATTTGGGGGCCGATTATTCCGATCGGTCTTGCATGTGCTACTATATCTTCGGCATTAGGTAGTATTATGGTGGCGCCCCGAACATTGCAGGCATTGGCTGGTGACCGTGTTTTTCCCATTCCTTTGATCAACCGATGGTTGTCAAAGGGTAAGCCGGTAACGAATGAACCTATTAATGCCACTATCATAACTAGCGCACTGGCCATATTTTTTGTGGCCATTGGAGATGTCAACGCTGTAGCTGAGATCATATCCATGTTTTTTATGATCACATACGGGTCGTTATGCTTGATTTCCTTTCTTCAGCATTTCGCTGCAGACCCATCCTACCGGCCTTCCTTTAAGTCTAAATGGTATATTTCATTACTTGGTGCCATCTTATGTATTTACCTGATGTTCCAAATGAACGCCCCCTATGCATTGGTATCCATTCTATTCATGACATCGGTTTACTTTTTTGTGACCTATACCAGTAAGAGTAAAGAGGGGCTTGCAAAAATATTTCAGGGAGTTATCTTTCAGCTTAGTCGCAGGCTTCAGGTATTTCTTCAAAAAGCTGAAAAAGGGGAAGATAATTGGAGACCTTCGGTCATATGTATTTCACCCGACTTTTTTCATCGACCTACCGCATTTCAGTTGATGCGCTGGCTGTCGCATCGTTATGGCTTCGGTACGTATTTACATTATATAAACGGATATCTTTCCAAGGACTCACATAAGAAAGCACAAGAAGAATTACAGCGATTGTTAAAAGTGAGTGGTGCCAGTAAGAGTAATGTTTTTATTGACACCTTGATTTCACCATCCTTCACCAGTGCGGTGGCACAAGCAATGCAGTTACCAAGTGTTTCAGGTAAAGATATTAACATGATCCTTTTTGAGTTTTCAAAGCATGAACCGGATAACCTGACCGATATCATGGAGAATTTCACATTGGTGAAGTCTGCTGAGTTTGACATATGTATTTTAGCCTCTTCTGACAAAGAGTATGGTTTTAGCCAGAGCATTCATATTTGGCTTACCCCCAATGATTTGAAAAACAGCAGCTTGATGATCTTGCTGGGATACATCATTATGGGACATCGCGACTGGAAGCATGCAGAGATAAAAATATTCGCGGTAGTAAGGAAAAATGAGATCTCAGAGCAGGAGCAGAAGCTTCTTGCCTTAATAAAAGCGGGCCGTCTTCCCATATCCCCTAAAAACATAGCGATCATCAAACATAATGAAGATGTTTCCACGAAAGATATTATTAACGGCCGGTCCAAAGATGCGGACCTTACTATTGTAGGATTTAGAGCAGAAGCAGTAAAGCAGCTAGGTACTGAGCTTTTTGCCGGTTATGAAGAAATAGGTAATGTTCTCTTCGTAAATGCTACAAAAGTAAAAGAGATCAACTGATACAGGCAGGTGTCAAATTATCCGCTACTCGATCCTTTTTCTCAGTTTGACAGGTGCATTTTTCTTTTTTCGGATTTTCATATTGAGTACTTCTACGATCAGGGAAAAGAAAACAGCAAAGTAAATATACCCCTTTGGTACATGGTGGTGCAGGGCTTCAATCCCTAACATAAATCCGATTAATATGAGAAATGACAGGGCTAACACTTCCAAAGAAGGGTGCTTACTGATGAAATCAGCGATGTTTTTGGCAAACACTATCATAATGCCAATTGAGATGATCACAGCAATGATCATCAGAATGAGTTGATCTGTGAGACCTATGGCAGTCAGAATAGAATCAAAGGAAAAAATGAGATCCAGTAAAATGATCTGTACTATTACTGTGAAAAGTGAGCTGGCTTTAACTTCTGATTGTTTTTCAGGTGTACCCTCCATCTTATGGTGTACTTCCATCGTGCTTTTAAAGATCAGGAATAAGCCGCCGGCTAACAGTATCAGGTCGCGCCCGCTCAACTCAGTATCGAAGATGCTAAAGAGCGGCTGGGTAAAGCCTATGATCCAAGTAATGCCTAACAAAAGGGCTACGCGAAAAACAAGCGCTAGTGTTAAACCAATATTACGGGCTTTAGGCTGTTCGGATTCGGGTAATTTATTGGATACAATGGATATGAATATGATATTATCAATTCCGAGGACAATCTCCAGAAAGGTAAGCGTTAATAGGGCGATCCATGATTCGGCGTGAGCAAATATTTCCATAATATCCAAATATAGCGTTAGTTCCAGATTCTGCACCTAAGAGGAGCTTCTTTCTTGGATTCAAGGTGTTAAGTACTCACTATACCTGCGAATAGAAAGATAGGAAAGGTCACATTTTTTGGTGTATTCCAGTCAGGTTTCAAAGGCGCAAGGTAATTTGAAACGGGACTAGTACCATTTCGCTTTATGTAATGCTGTACGGCAGACCAGGAGTTAAGGTATCCTGCTAACTGTTCAAAATCCCACTGTGTTTGATATTCGAACCTGTCTTCCACCATTTGATCCAGGTCCAGATGGATGCCGGCATATTTACTTCTCCATATTTCTCTTTCCGGGTCCCAGTAATCACCTATTACCTGATCATGAAAATGCATTACCGCCTTATCTATGTCCGGAGATATAATCGGTAAATGATACAACCAATAAGCCACTACACACCCCGGTTTAGCCACACGCTTAATTTCTTTGGAAAACTTGTCCTGGTCAAACCAATGGGCTGCCTGTGCCACAGTGATCAGGTCGATGGAACGGTCGGCCAGGCCAGACTTTTCAGCAGAAGCCACAGTGTATTCAATGTTTTCTTTCAACGGGGCCTGGTCTAATTGCGCTTGAGATATATCAGTAGCATATACTTGGGAGAAGTATTGGGCCAGTTCAACGGCCACCTGTCCGTTTCCCGTACCGCAGTCCCAGGCGGAATGAGGGTTTTTAACCCTGCTTAAAAGATGTTGATATAACGGTGCAGGATAATGTGGCCGGAATTTGGCGTAGGTATGGGCTTGCTTTGAAAAGTTATCTTTCATATGGCTTATAGCGTAATATGGGGTGTGTTTAAAAAAGTAATGATCCTATTTTATGGTAGTACAGCGACAATTTACCTGATAATCCATTTTTACAAACCTTTGTGATTAACAAATAGCCAAAATTATTGTATCTTAATTAATTAAACTGCTTGAACATTTAAATGTAAACTAGTTGAATATGAAAAGAAATGTACTAAATACTTTTTTGGTTGTCTTAGCCTTAACTTTTACTGCTTGCGGAGATGATGATGAGGCGGCTCCTAGTCATGAGGTTGGAAAATGGGATTTGAAGAGTTATGCACTTATTAATGTTCCCAGTGAGTATGCAAGTAATGAAGGCCTAGCCATTGGATTGAACCAGATTAACCTGGGTATTACAGATTACGATTTAGAATTAAATTCAAATGGGTCATTTGACAGATCTATTACGTTTATTGGTAGACTTCCGCAAGATGACTTAGGCACCTGGGTTTTAGAAGATGATGAACTTACACTGGATTCAGATGAGTCTTCTGATAATGAAGAATTTACAGTAGAGAAAAATCAAAGTGATGACCTTTGGCTCAGTGTTTCAAGTAGTATTTCTTTGAGAAAGGATGCTATAAATGATACGTTGACAGCAGCATACTTTAATTCGCTTACAGCACAGGAGCAGCAAGCTCTATCTGATCAAGTTAGCCTTGACTTAGTTTTCGTATTTGGTAGGGATGAATAAGACGCTGTATTAGAGCTAGGTGAGGTGTGAGATTAATGAAAAAAAAGCTTATATTCTTCATATCACTTTTTAGTGTTTTTTCGACTTTTGCTCAAAATAAGAATGCTTTAAAGGGATTAATTAAAGATACTCAAGGCAATCCACTCGTTGGTGTATCAGTTCTGATTGATGGCACCACCAACGGCACCATATCCGATGTTGAGGGCCAGTTCAACCTGGAAGTTGAACAGGGAACCGTTTTGGTTTTCAGCATGATCAGTATGCAAACCAAACGTGTGACCGTCGGCAATCAAACCAACATATCGGTGGTGTTGGAAGATGAAGCTGCCATATTGAATGAAGTGGTGGTCACTGGTTTTCAGGAGTTAGACAGAAAGCTGTTTACCGGGGCTTCGGAAAGTGTAAAGATGTCTGAGATCCAGGCCAATGGTATGTCCGATATTAGCCGTATGCTGGAAGGACAGGTAGCAGGCGTGAACGTAGATAATGTATCCGGTACTTTTGGTACTACTCCTAAAATACGTATCAGGGGTAATGCTTCCATTAATGGCAATAACCAGCCTTTGTTTGTGGTAGATGGAGTGATCCTGGAGGACCTGCAAAATGTAAATACCGAAGATTTCATTTCAGGCAATGCCAATACATTAATAAGTTCTTCTATTGCCAACCTGAACCCAAGCGACATCGAGTCTTTCGAGATACTCAAGGATGCTTCTGCCACAGCCATTTACGGTGCCAGGGCGGCTAATGGAGTGATCGTTGTCACCACCAAAAGAGGACAAAGTGGTGCACTTCAAGTGAATTATTCAGGAAATTTTTCCATGAAACTCCGGCCTACTTACAATCAGTTTGACCTTTTAAACTCTGCGGAAGAATTATCAGTATACAGGGAGCTGGAGGATAAAGGTCTTATAGACATTAGTACTTCCGTGCGTGCACAAACATTTGGTGCACTGGGTAAGATGTTTTCGCTCATTGCCAATCATGAATTGGAATGGGGTGTTGGAGGTGGGCTTAATGAAGAGTTTCTTAACCAGTATGAAAATGCCAACACGGATTGGTTCGATGTGCTTTTCAGAGATTACGGCATCCAGCAGCAACATTCTCTCAGCTTCACATCAGGTACCGAAAAATCCAATAACTACTATTCACTAAGTTATCTGAATGACCAGGGACAGACCATAGCCGATAATGTACAGCGTATCACAGGAACAGCCCGTAATACGTATTTTATATCGGATAAATTCTCTTTTGGGTTAAAACTTACCGCCAGCTACAGGGACCAACGTGTTCCCGGAACACGAAACAGGCAGCTGGACCCTATTACAGGTCAGTTTAACAGGGATTTTGATATTAACCCACTGAGTTATTCCCTAAATACTGCCAGGTCCATTCGTCCTGTTGATGAAAATGGCGATCGTGAATTCTTTCGTCGGAATTTTGCGCCTTTTAATGTGCTGGATGAACTGAACCTGAACTTTATTGACATTAACGTAGTGGACGTTTCCGCCCAGACGGATTTTGAGATCAATCCATTGAAAAATTTATCCATTAAAGGGGTATTTCAGGCCAGGTACGCTACTACTGAGCGTGATCATGTGGTTCATGAGAATTCAAACCAGGCAGAAGCTTACCGGGCTAATCAAACCCAGTTTATCCAGGATGCCAATAACCTTCTTTTCAGAGATCCTGATAACCCGGGACTGAATCCAATAGTGGTGTTACCTCAGGGAGGATTCAACTACCTGGATATAAGTGAACTGCTAAACTATTTTACCCGCATTAGTGTGGAATGGTCTAAAACGTTCAATTCAGATCATGAAATAAATGTGCTGGCCGGTCAGGAACTTCGTTTTACTGATCGTACCTCTACCAGCTCTACAGGTATTGGAGTCGTTTATGGTAGTGGAGGTATTGTGGTGACTGATCCTAACATTATTGAATTCTTTAATCTCCAAAACATCGACTACTTTACACGGGATGAAGGCCGGGACCGGTTTTTTGGATTGTTTTTAAACGGAGGGTATTCGTATAAGTCACGTTACGTGGGAAATTTTACCGTACGATACGATGGGTCTAACCAGTTGGGAGCCAGCACCGATGCGCGTTATCTTCCTACCTGGAACGTGAGTGGGGCCTGGAATGCTCACAACGAATCGTTTATGCAAGGGTATTCTTTTATAGACAACCTTAAGTTAAGGGCCACTTACGGGGTTTCCGGTAACCTTCCCCCAAATGCCAGCGCACTACTGAACCTTCGGGCTGACGTAACAGTACGACCTACTGACGTGGAGCCGTTTTTAAATATTGAAGACCTTACCAATACTGAGCTTACCTGGGAAAAACTCAATGAATTTAACGTAGGGTTGGATGTGGGTTTATTTAACTCTCGTGTGAATGCATCTCTCAATTACTATCAAAGACAGGCCTTTGATCTTATAGGGGTAGTCCAAACCAGTGGAGTAGGGGGACAAGGGTTAAAGCTGGGGAACTTTGCCGATATGGAATCATTCGGCTATGAATTATCATTGACTACGTTGAATTATCGTACGAATAACTTCAGTTGGAGTACAAACTTCAATTTTGGGTATACCAAGGACGAAGTCACTAAGCTTGATTTCGGCCCCAGAATAGTTGACGCTATCGGTCAGAACGGAGCAGCTGTATTGGGTGGGCCCAGAAGAGGCCTTTATTCCACCCAATTTGCCGGATTGAACGGACAAGGCATTCCTACCTTTATTGACGGGAATGGAGAGACAGTCTTTCAATATGATCTGCAAAACAGGCAAGATTTGCAGGAAACATTGTTGTTTGAAGGTTCTGCCGAACCCAGGGGAGCCGGAGGCTTTACCAATACGTTCACCTACAAAGGGATAACCCTGAGCGTATTGCTATCTTACAAGTTTGATTATAAGATACGATTAAATGACGCATTTTTCCCTACCTATACTGATTTTGATGCACTTCCCGGTGATCTGGTAAATAGATGGGCGGTACCTGGTGATGAGAACCTTACGGATATACCTGTTATCCTGGACAGGGGTGTATCACAGACGAATGGTGATGTAGTGCTGGCTTATCAGCTCTATAATAAAAGTACGGTAAGAGTGGCAGATGGAAATTACCTGAGATTAAAAACAGTACGATTGTCTTACCAGCTGCCATCACGTATAATGAGCCGCCTTGGCCTGAACAATGGCTCAGTATCGGTAGAGGGACAGAACCTTGCCCTGCTATATTCTGACGATGTATTAAACGGGCAGGATCCTGAATTTTTCAGTTCCGGAGGCGTGGCGCTTCCACAACCAAGATTGATCACTTTTTCTTTGAATTTGGGATTATGATGAAGCAGTTTAACATGAGATCTGGCCACATATGCACGTTCATCCTCAGCTTTGGAGTTCTCTTGACTTCCTGCTCTGATTTTCTGGACGAGACACCTGACAACAGAGTAGACCTGGATAACCTGGAAAAAGCCAGCCAACTATTGACCAATGCCTATTCAACGGCAAGTTATGCCTTTACTGATTGGATGTCTGATAATGTAGGATGGACCAGGGGTACTAACCTAAGACCGAGCCACCTGGAAATGTATGCCTGGGAAGATGTTACCACAGGACCTACGGAATTTGACACACCAGATTTTTATTGGTTTAACACGTATAATGCCATTGCTCATGCCAATGAAGTACTGGCCATATTGGATGAATTACCGGCAAATACGGATGAAGAAAAAGAGCGTAAAGATGCGATAGAGTCTGAAGCGCTTTTGACCCGGGCATATGGACATTTTATGCTGGTTAATCTGTTTGCAGAACATACCAGCAACGGTACTGAATCGGAACCCGGGATACCTTATGTTAAAACCCCCGAGACTACATTTATCGGGACATACGAGCGAGAATCTATCCGAAGAGTTTACAGAGAAATAGAAGATGATCTTTTGGATGGACTGGAACTAGTGAATGATAACTTTTTTTCCAACTCAGGAAAATATCATTTTAACCGTAATGCAGCCTTGGCTTTTGCCTCTCGCTTTTATCTTTTTCGTGGCGACTTCGTAAGGTGCCTGGATTACAGTAATCGACTATTAGGAACAGATCCTTCGTCTTTCATTAAGGACCTGACATCAACCGAATTCCGCAATGCCAGTTCATCTATACAAGCTTATCCTCAATTGTATACTTCTCCTGATCTACCTTCTAATTTACTGTTAATGCGTAAGGAATCGCTGGTGCAGCGTACGGATTTCTCTTTTGGCCCTAATGAGAGTTTTTATGGAAGCCTTTTTGGAACACAACCCTTTCCCGAGACTACCGATGAACGTGAAAACCCGGCCTTCGTAAAAGGAGATAATGCGCTTTTCCCTGTTCGATATCAAAGTTTATTTGAGAGAAATAGCCTGAACTCGAACGTTGGTACACCTTATCATATTGCTGTGGCATTCACAGGAGAAGAAGTTTTGCTGAATAAAATAGAGAGCAATATTGCATTGAATAACCTTAACGAGGCAATAGTAGATTTACAACTATTTGTTGAAAGACGGTATAGCGGAGCAGCACCTGTTGTAACGCTTGAAAGACTAAGATCCTTTTTTGGAGAGGATGGCAATCCCTCTTTTACAGATCAACTGGTTTTGCTGAATTACATTCTTTTAGAAAGGAGAAAGGAATTTATTGCCCAGGGGTTGAGATGGTTTGATATTAAACGATACGGCTTTGCCGTTTCCCATACCTTGCAGGATGAGATATCGACAATCAGATTAAGTGCAGATGACCCTCGCAAAGTTTTACAAATACCTCAATCTGCTGTAGATGTGGGTGGACTAGAACCAAATCCAAGGTAAATGTTATGAAAATGATTAAAAGCATAGAAGCACTGTTGGCCGTAATTGCCATTGCATTTTCGTTTTCGGGCTGCTATCCTGATGAAGGATTGGACACTCCCGTAAAAGATGATGAGATCGTCCTTAAGACAGAATTGGACAGATATATACAAACCAATTTTACGGACAGGTATGGTATGGCCATACGCTATAAGTTTGAAGACCGTTTTGTATCACCGGGTGAACAGGCTGTTCCACCGCGATTAGACGTAGTACGTCCCATGTTAGATTTCATAGATGAATTTTGGATTGACCCATACCTGGAGGTGGAAAATGGGCAAGTGTTCTTTGAGAATCATGTACCCGCTGAAATCGTATTTTTAGGTGGATTTATTTTTAATGATGATGGTACCGTTACTCTTGGTACTGCCGATGCAGGAGCTCAAATCACTTTCACCAATGTAAATGCTATTGACCCGGACAGTGCCGAGTGGCGTGATTTGCAGTTACAGACAGTTTATCATGAATTTGCTCACACAGTGCATCAAAGGTATAAACTGCCCCCTTCTTTCGAAACGTTCTCTCCCGGTGGCTACACGAGCGCGGGTTCATGGTTTAATCTTACAGATGAGGAAGCCTTACAAAGAGGTTTTGTATCTCCATATGCTACCAGCTCACCTAATGAAGATTTTGCCGAAACAGTGGCGTTCTTTTTGTTTGACCCGGAATTTGCTGAAAAATTTACTGAAAACGAAGAAGATTGTACTACGGCTGAGTGTGAAGCGCGCAACGAGGGAAGGGAAAGAATACGTCAAAAAATTGCTTCGATCAGTGACCATTATATACGGGTAACGGAAGTGGATCTGGAAGCCTTGAGAGCGGCAGTCCAGGCTAAATTGTAAACATGCTATGCGAATATTTTCTTTATTAGCGGTCTTTCTGTGCTTCGTTGCTATCTCTTGTGAGGACAGTGATGCAGACTTGCCATCTTTTGATGATAGGGTATCGGAAGCGATAAAAAACCTGACAGGCGAGCTGACAGCGCCGGCTAATGGGTGGAGACTGGACTATCAGCCTACCCCTAATACAGGGTTCTATTATATTTTAATGGATTTCAATGAAGATGGACAAGTGACGATAAAATCAGACCTCGCAGAGAGTAATGGTGATTTCTTTGAACAGACGATACCCTATCGGATTGATAATGCGCTTAGCCTGGAGCTGATTTTGGAATCCTATGGTTTTTTCCACTACCTCTTTGAGCAAAATCAATCCACGTTTGGCGCTGAATTTGAATTCATTTTCAATGGTAAAAGTGGAGACAACCTTATCTTCGACAGTAAATCAGATATCTCTAACAGAACGCGGCTGGTATTCATGCCGGCTGAACCCAATGCCGAGAGTTTGCTTTCCAGAGAAGTTTCTGAAAACCTGAATGCTTTTGATGAGATAGCACCCCAAATTTTTGGCGGAGAGCCCATCATTCAGCAGATAATACTGGAAGAGGATGGTATATCTATTTTCTGGGCAATGGATGTATTCAGCCGTACGATACAAGTTGACCTTGCAGGGGTAGGTACTACCGTAAATGAAATAATCAATAATACTGATAATGTAGCTATTGGTCAAACCACGAGCTACATATTATTGGATGATAAAGTGGTTTTGACAGACCCTTTTACATTTACTCTTCGAGGTAGCCAGTTTACTGTCAATGAACTCTCACTGACAGATTTCACCATGGATGGCCCTTCGTTATGTGACCTGAACGCCATAAATACACCAGTATATAAGGGTGAGATCACAAATGTAAGCCCTGTGACGGTTTTTAGAAGCCAATATGATAGTAAAGGCATGGACTTTAAACCTATGACAGAAAACCCATATAGTGTTAATGTCATTTTCGTTTTTGATCAAGATGCCAGGTCTCTGGCTCAACAAGGTTCAATTGCTGATAAGTTTCCTGACGCTTCTGGGTTTGTGTTTAACTATGGATTTGACTCAGAGGATCAACCTGCATTTGCAGCAGGACTCATCATTACCGACGAACAAAATAATAGCAAGACGTATTTACGGGAATTTGAAATGACGGAGACTATTGCTAATACTGTGCAAGTGACTTTTACAGATGATTTTTATTATTCTGAGACCCCTGAAGCCGAAGCTGAGCAAAATTTACGGGAAATAACGGATGAAATTTTCGGTAATGGTAAAATGTATATCTATGATCTTGAAACAGATAACAATACCGTTTTCAGACTCTTTAATCCATGTAATAGGTATGAGCTGTTTCTTGTACAATAGTATGGGGTTATTCATACCTTGAGTAACCTGTCATTGGGAAAATCTATGGTTTGATAAGTAGATATAATGGCACAGGATGTGCGATTTATTGAATAGCTTACCATCTTTGAGGCTTCAAACAAATTACCATGAGATTACCACTGATCAAGCACATTACCGACTTCGTAGATAAGAATGATGAGGACTGGGTTCATGAAACAGTTGAATTACTGGAATATATCGCAGAAGCACCTGGAATAAAGGATGAAGAACTAGAGGTAATTGGAGAATTACTTTCTAATCTCTACGGATCACTCGAAGTACACGAGAGTGTGAAAAACGGCGTGCCTAAAAAGGAAGCTTTAAACACGTTTATGAGTCGTGTAATGGGGTCGATAAACTAAAATGAATAGGCTTTTGCTTATTCATACCACTTTGGTTAAGAATCTGATATTCTGATATTTGACCTTTATCGACATGATATAGCTATTAGCCGAGGATAGTTGGTCATTAGTCCAAGGTTTCCAAATTTTGATATCGAAAGTCTTAATTTAGGTTTAACTGTGATAAATCTCTGTGATATGATTAGACCTAAATGTATATTGCTTATAGAAGACAATGAGATTGATGCGTTTATAGCCAATACAATTTTGGCTAAACACTTTAATAATTGTGAAATTGTTAGAGTAGCCAATGGCCTGGAAGCCATGAGATTTTTAGAAGTGAGTAATCCTGATTTGATCATTCTTGATTTAAATATGCCTCTGATGAATGGTAAGGAATTTTTGGAAAGATCGCTTCAAATACGTCATATACTCGACATACAGGTTGCTGTTCTATCCTCCTCCAATGATTTGACTGATAAGGAGACATGTCAAAAATTAGATGCTGCCAGGTATTTTCAAAAACCTATGACCAATTCAATGGGAGCACAGTTGAGTAAACTTATTAAATGATTTTCATTTAGGCTTTTTCTTAAACGGAGCATGAAGTGACCTCTTCTCGTTTCCTCACTACCAGGTGCGGAAATATATTTGCTTTTTGTTGTTAAAAAATATCGTTAGTTTCAGATACTGAAACGATTAAAATAAAAGAAAAATGAAAAAGATATTGGTTCCTACAGATTTTTCTGATCTATCTGAAATGACTTTAAAGTATGCAGTAAAAATAGCCGATAAAATAAATGCCGAAATCTATTTAGTTCACTTTATGGACCATCCGTTAGGAAGAAGGTTTTCAACAAGTAGTTATGGTGATGAAAGTCACCAGGGAGAAGAGCAGCTTTTTACCATTCAACTGGTCCGCAAATATCATACAACATTAGGAGGTCTGGCGTCTAGCTATAGCCATGCCAAGGGTGAAATCCATTATGAGGTGTTTAACCAGGATTTTGATGGCGGTGTTGAAACATATGTAGAAGAAAAACAGATTGATCTTATCATTATGGGAACCACCGGTGAGGAAACGTTAGAAGAGTTTTTTACCGGAAATCATACTGAGCAGGTTATAGAAAGGGTGTCGTGTCCGATTATTTCTATAAAAGAGAATCCGCATAATATAAATTCAGATTTGATTGTACTTGGTATTGATCTCAAAAAAGATGAAAATGATAATTATGCTAAGGCAGTTGCTTACCTGAATGACTTATCTTCAGGGCTTGGCACTACTATAGAAGTAGTTCATGTAGCAGACGCCGGAATTGGTGATCATTCGGTGTTAGAGGCTGAAGTGAAAAAGATGGCTGATAATTACGGACTGCTGAACTATAATATTTCGGTGACAGAAAATAATGATAAGGAAAGAGGATTAATGGCTTTTGCACTTGCTAAAGGAGCAGGCTTACTGGCAGTACTTACTCATTCTGAAGGAGGTTTTTTTAGAGTATTTTCTCATAGCACATCGGAAGAACTTACCAAGGAATCAGATATACCGGTACTAACCATTAATCTCCATAACGTTTAAGAGTTATACTTGGTATTATTTACTGCTATCCCCCATCTCCGGCCAGAGGTAGCCTGTAAGAAACATGTATCACCAATGCTCGGTTTTTTGCTTCGCTATCTATTAAAGCATTTTGAGAGTTGTCAATTATTTTATTCAGGCCTGTGTGCCAGCTAATACCTATAGCTACGGATTGGATCAAAAAACTACCACCTATTACAGTACCAAAATCAAATAGATTAAAATCATCTCTATTTAATTCATTAAAAGAATTGAAAAAGTCGCCTTGTCGGCTGGAGGAGACCCCTGCCAGGTAGGAGAAATATGGTCCTGCAAAAAAATGAAAGAAAGGGACTGGCTTTACATTAAAGGTTAAAGGCATACGAATGTAATTTGCATTTAATTCTAATATCACTTTTGTATTCGCCCGGGGGAAAGTGCGTTCCAGTTGTGTCCCTTGTGCGGCATAAAATATACCTGTTTCCAGAGAGGTGATTTGAGTGATTTCTTTTTGGACAAACAGGCCTATGTAATAGCCTTTCCGATTAACTTCTTCAAATTGACTTGTGCTATTTACATTTGAAAATAAAGGCCCTCCCTTTATACCAAACTCCCAGGATTGACTGTATAGGATACTACTGGAAATAACATTGATTGCCAGAGCTGCTATGATGATTCGGAGAATAACAGGAGAGACGGAGATCGTCACATACTTTAGCATATGGGTATTACACCTGATCACGGTAATTCACAGCTTCAATTTTATTGTTAATCATTAAATTGGTTTCCTTTCCAGGAACAATATCAGTATTATGTGCTGCCAGGCATATCCATTTACTTTTTTTTCTCTTCACCACAAACGTGAATAAATTAAAACGTACACCCACATGCCTGGTGCTCTCTATTGAGTTTTGTCCCGCCAACTTCATTTTCGCGTGTACTATTGCCACATCATCTGATACGCGCCTGACCTTGGTCCGTATCAGTGAAAGGTGAGAATCAGGAAATATAGTTTTTAATCCATACGCATGGGCTTTACGGATGTCACCCCTGTTATTCCACCATAACCCTACTACATTAATGAAGTCAGCATTCTCAATAAACAATGAAGCAATACCATTTGCATCTCGCTTATTCCAAAAATCAATAAACATTTCGGGGAGGCCTTCAGGTTTCCCAATCATAGATATCTGTTATTCTTTAATGCAATGTAAGAATTTGTTACATTTAAGTTTTGTAGAATTGTGTATAAATAAGGGTTTACTCCCGCCTGTTTATTACGGTATTTGATGGCTTTTAAAGTCGTTATGATGGATGAGCATAAAATTTTGGCCAGGTTGTTTTATTTATTGATCCAGGCTGATGGTAAGGTAGATCATAGAGAGTTAGCGATGGGTAATACCATGTTGATACATGAAAAGCTTGACCAGTCGAAGTTCGAAGCTTTTATGGCTCGAATGGAAGACTGTCCAAAACATCAATTGATTAAAGAATGTATTAATGAATTGAAAATGCTGGATACAACAAAGCAGATTCAATATATGGCATGGATGTGTTTAATTGCCAATGCAGACGGTTTTATGGACGCAAGAGAATGGGCACTTATCTTTCAAATATATCATAAAGGCTTGAACCTTGATAAGAAGGCGATTATGAAAAGGCAGCTTGAGATCAAGACGGCTTTAGGTAAAACCAAGGCCAATGATCAACTTTGAATGAGTGTATGAAAATCAATTGCTGCTTTTTCTAAATGCTCTAACCTTTCCTGAAACACTTTTTCATGTGCCGGGCCTGTGATCTGATAAATCTCCGGCGGATAATGCATGAAAGCTTGTTCAATAAATTGCATATCTAATTGGTCCCGAATTATATTGACTTGTTGAATGAACAATTCCTTCGGTACATTAGCAAGTAATTTTTTATCCAGTGTAATGGAATTACGGATCAATTCTTCAACTTTCATCGGTCCACTGTCAAAAGATTGGAACTTATTGTTTGCCAGCATAACAAGCTTACTGACCAGCCCATCTCGATACATGCATAGGGCCATATCTCTGTCTATAGGTATAGGACGTACCACTTTTTGAGTGCCGGATGGATATATACCCCATTTCCATTGTTTTTCATGCCGGTCCCAATCGCTGACTACAAAGTCAAACAGTCGGCATTTTATATACATGGCTGTATCCAGGTATACCTCCTTGTTTTGTAATGCAGCCAGCATCGGTTCTGTTTTTATTAGTCGCTTGGGGTAGTCAAATTCAGAGTGATCTATCCAGCTTTTACCTATTTCTTCTTCTAAAAGGACAGTTTGTCCGGCAAATACCTGTGTGACGCTGTCCTTTTTTTCAGTATATGGTATTACATAGATAGTAGGGTTAGGATGAAGAATTCCCAAGCGGTTCATAAACTGGTTTAAAACAACAGTGGCATAAGGGTTTATAGCTGAGGCCTGATCCCTTAAAAAAGGGCGTAAAAAAGATTTTTTTAATAAATTTGGAAGAATTTTGGCATTGTCCTTATCTACGGATCTGAAGGTATAATGCATTCCATTTTTGTTTTCAACTTCTAAACTTGTTGTTTGTTGTCCTCCTCCTGATTTAATGAACTGCATTGTATCCAGCCCCCAGTAGACCGGAAGTTTTGTTTTGGTACTCCATAGTCGTCGATGATGGGTGCCTAGTATTAGGTGAGCGATTGGACCTGCTGTATAAAATTCGGATGCCGCGATAATAATTGAGTCAGGATAGTCAAGGCCATCAAATAATTTCTTCGCCCGGATCATCTTTTTTTCTATGTTGAAAGACGCTTGTTCACATGGGTTATAAATATTTGGAAGTCCAAAAAACAAAAAAATGAGCAATGCAAATGGTATCAGTATCCGAAAAAATAACTTTCTATAATTCAAGGACATAGTGTTGCTTACTCAAGTCAGGATTAATAAAAACTATTCCGATTTGATAAAGATCAATAGTAAGTGTCACCTGATAGTGATTTTTAATCCATATCCAGGCTTTTTCCATTTCAGGAGTTAAATGAATGTCATCAAAAACAAAACAGGTAGTGTTATGACTTTTTCGCAGGCAAAGATCATAGTACTTTAAGGTAGCATTATACCGGTGGTTTGCATCGAAATAAACAAAATCTAACTTATCTGACTGTTCCAAAAAGTGAGGTAGTGTATCATCAATATTCCCTTCTATTACCTGAACATTTTCCCGTTGATCTTCCAAAAGTTCGTTGGCAATATTGGCCAGTGAACCAGACCCTTCAAATGTGGTTACCGTACAGTTACGGTATAAAGAGAGGTAAAGAGCGTTTATTCCTAGTGAAGTTCCCAGTTCTAATACGTTTGTACATTTCATATAACGTATCATTTGTTCCATTATTACACTGTACTTCCTCTTGGTGATGCCATGCGAGGCGATGTCTGTTATCCGCCGTCGCGAATTTGAATTCTTCTGAGAACCTGAGCCAAAATCCTCAACGTCTATGGAATGCTCACTAGCTTTGAATTTTTCCCGAATTTTCTCTATGGAAGCGTATTGTGACGTATTTTTATTATTGACTAATATGTTCTTGTAAAGTTCATAGATAAATGGTGCCTGAAGTGAATGAATATTTATTGCATCTAGCCAGTAGCTAATGTAACTCGTTATTCGATAAAACTTTGACACTAGTTTAACTTAAAGGGAACGATCATCGTGAATTCAGGAATGGTCACTTCAAAGCTTTTTCCATCTACAATTCTTTCCATAAGATAGGTGCCCCACATCTTACCAATTCCCGACTTCAGGTTACAACCCGAAACATATTGATGGAACTGACCTGGTTCCAATACGGGTTGCTGACCGACAACTCCTTCTCCCTCTACTTCTCTGGGCAATAGTGCAGCGTCATGTACGTGCCAATGTCTGCGAAGTAATTGAATCGTATTTTCACTCTGATTCTCAATAGTGATACGATAAGTGAAAACATAGTGATATTGACTAGGACTGGAATATGAAGGTTGATATTCCGTCTCTACCGTTACCTTGACACCTTTAGTTTTTTCAGTTACCACTATAGTTTAAATATACTTGTAAAACGAATAAAAAAAATAGTTGTTTACTTTTAATGTTAAGAAATTATTTGGACATACAATGGAAGTTAAGATAGCTCAAAGTTGGAAAAACCAACTTAATCACGAATTCAATAAGCCATATTTTGAGAATTTAGTTCATTTTGTAAAACAAGAATATCAAAACCATACAGTCTATCCACCAGGAAAAGAGATGTTTAGTGCATTTGACCGGTGTGACTTTGAGGATGTTAAAGTGGTAATTATCGGACAAGACCCCTATCATGGACCAGGACAAGCCAATGGTCTGTGCTTTTCTGTTCGTGATGGTATTAGAAAACCACCCTCATTATTAAACATCTTTAAGGAACTCAAAGATGATCTCGGTAAAGAAATACCGGAATCAGGCAATCTGGAGCGGTGGGCAGATCAGGGAGTATTACTGCTGAATGCAACACTGACAGTTAGGGCAAATAGTGCAGGGTCTCATCAAAATAAAGGATGGGAACAGTTCACTGACAGAACAATAGAGATAATTTCTGAAAAAAAAGATGGGATAATCTTTATTTTGTGGGGAGCATATGCTCAGAAAAAAGGACATGTTATTGACAGTAGCAGGCATTTTGTTATTCAATCCGCTCATCCTTCGCCTTTTGCTGCAGACAGAGGGTTTTTTGGTAGCAAACCCTTCAGTAGAGCAAATGAGTATTTATCGAATGCCGGCAAAGAGCCTATAAATTGGTAACTAAAGTTTCATTGTGCTACACATCATTAAAACTTTTGATGTGTAGCACAGCCATTGTTACTCTATAAGGTTAAAAAACCTGCTCCATCTGACTTTACTTAAGAAACTTTTGTTTGAATCCAGGGAAAGCCAAATGAAGAAACCCTTACCCACCACATGATCTTCCGGGACAAACCCCCAATAGCGGGAGTCTAATGAATTATGACGGTTATCACCCATCATAAAATAATAGTTTTGATTAAAAGTATATTCGGTTACTTCCTTCTTATCAATATATAATTTGTCATCCCTGATTTCAGCATTCTTGTTGTGATCGTACAGGGTAATGACTTTTCCATAAGTCAGCAGATTTTCCCTGTTAATTGGGATTTTCATACCTTCAGCAGGTATTGTAACAGGACCATACCAATCTGCATTCCAGGGAAACAATTCTTCGTCATTTGGAAAAATATTGGATTCCCACTTACCTTTATCATAAGACTTAAAAAGACTTACCTCCTGTACAAATGGGAGTTCTTCCAGTTTCTGCTTTTCATTTTCAGTGAGATAAGACAGTTGAAGAGCACTGTTCTCCTCGACTTTCATAACAATAGGTTGATCAATTCCCAGGTTTTCCACCACACGTTCACTTAGCGCCGTTTTTGAGCGGATGGTATAAGAGAATTGCATTCCGTCAGGGTTTTCAGAAGGTTGGCCATTGATCATCACCTGACGGTCTTCTATTTTCAACACATCACCGGGTGCACCTACACATCTTTTGATGTAATTAGTTTTTAAATCCACCGGGTAGTCGATCCATTTATTTTTATCGTATTGTTCAAAATTGTTTTCAGCAATTCCAGGTACGTTAAAAACAACTACATCATTACGTTTCACACTTGTAAAACCAGGTAATCTGTATTGGGGTAGTTCAATCCAATCCAGGTAAGAAGGGATTTCAGTAAGCCATATCTTCTGATGGGTGAGGGGTAGCTGTAATGGTGTTTTTGGTGTACGCGTTCCATAATGGAATTTGCTTACAAAAAGGAAATCACCCACTAAAAGTGATTTTTCCATCGATGGGGTAGGGATCATAAAGGCTTCCATGATCAACCACCTTATCAATGTCGCGGCCACTACAGCAAATACGATAGCGTCAACCCATTCTCTTAATTTTGATTTGGGTTTTTTATCTTCAGTATCTTTTTTCTTTTCCCAGAATTTCCAGTTCATTATTGAATTTCTTTAACTGTTGTATTTGTGTGGCTTATTTAAAAAACCTTACAAATTAAGGTGATTTTTTTAAAACTTTAAGAAATCTTCCATTCCCAGTACGCCCTTTTTACCCATCATCCATTCAGCCACCAGCAAGGCGCCTTTCGCAAAACCCTCTCTTGAATGAGCCGTATGTTTGATTTCAATAGTATCAATAGGAGAAGAGTATTTGATGATATGAGTTCCAGGTACTTTTCCTTCTCTTTTGGAGTATATAGGAATGGCTTTTTTGTCACTATCGTCATTCAATATCCATTTTTCCTTGAGATCACTTTTTTTGATAATTCCCTCGGCCAGTGTAATTGCAGTACCACTAGGTTCATCCTTTTTCTCAGTGTGATGGATCTCTTCCATTTCTAAACGATATTCGGTAGTATTTTCCATTAACTCAGCTAACCGTTCATTTAGCTTGAAAAAGAGATTTACGCCAATACTATAGTTTGAAGAATAGAAAAAAGCGCCATTATTCTCCTTGCAGAGAGTTTCAATATCATCTTTACGGTCCAGCCACCCCGTAGTGCCGGATACTATGGGAATACCATGCTGCAGGCAATAAATAATATTATTATAAGCAGCATCAGGTTGGCTGAATTCAATGGCTACATCTACATTGGTATGGTTATACTGATGTAGGTCGGTATAATTGTCTTGATCGATACGATCGGCTATTAGATGCGAACGGGATAAGGCGAGTGTTTCGATGGTTTTACCCATTTTACCGTAACCCAACAACAAAATTTTCATATTAAAATCTCAGTTTTATAGCGAGCCCCGCCCGGTAATTTTCATATTGAGGTTGTTCGAACTTAGGTTCAATTTTAACCCTGAGATCAGGGTTAAGTTTAAACTCTTTGAGGTGAGCTGAAATGTGTGCCTCGGCAATCTGCAACAGATAAAAAACACCTGTCATAATCATATAAAAATCACGCTCTCTTCTTGCATCATCCACCAAGTTACGCAGTTGTTGTTCTGTTAAACCATCAGGACTTGGCTCGCCGGTCTCCAGTAATGCGAACAGATCACTTCTGAACCGGCTGTGTTGATCATTCCAAAATTTTACCGTCAAACCAAAACCTATAAAGCCGCCGTATACTATAGGTAATTTCCAGTAATCTTTGTTATATATCTGTCCCAGACCTGGCAGAACTGCTGCATATAAAGAAGCTTTTCTTGGAACAAACTTTGAGGCGTAAGATTGAATTTCCTGTACTTTAACACTATCACTATCAGTACTACTTATCAGTTCATCGTTGTTATACGTTGAATCCGTGGTTATTCCGGGAGGTGTTATCTGTCCAAATCCCAAAGCGGCATAAGTAAGTATGATTATGAGTAAAGCAGCTTTTTTCATTTCATGTCGAGAATATCCAGTATCCTGTTCAGGTCTTCTACTGAAACAAAAGGAATTTTAATTTCACCTTTCTTTCCATTGGATTTGACCTGTACACGAGTGCCAAAATGTGAAGCTAATTTACCCTGAAGCCCTGCAATTTCCTTGCTAGTTTCGTTTTCCGCTGGAGTATCTTTTAGCTCTTTCTCTTTCAGACTCTGCCTGACCAGTTCCTCTACTTTTCTCACGGAAAGGTCTTGCTGGATGATCCTTTTAAAAATGTCCAATTGGAGCGCTACATTTTCTATGTTAATAAGAGCTCTGGCATGTCCCATGGATATTTTCTTGTCTCTCAAAGCTGCTTGAATATCAGGTGGCAGTTTAAGAAGGCGCAGATAATTATTTACTGTGGTTCTGTTTTTCCCCACACGGCCCCCTAATTCTTCCTGTTTAAGATTACACTCGGAGAGTAGGCGCTGATAGCTTAGTGCAATTTCTATGGCATTTAGATTTTCCCTTTGGATGTTTTCGATCAATGCCATTTCCAACATTTGCTGATCGTCAGCCGTCCGTACATAGGCGGGTATGGCCGATAAGCCTGCAAGTTGTGAGGCTTGAAAACGTCGTTCGCCGGAGATTAACTGGAATTTGTTTTCAGCGAGTCTTCTTACCGTGATGGGTTGAATGATCCCTTGTGTTTTAATGGATTCACTCAATTCCCGAAGGGCATCTTCATCAAAATGAACTCTTGGCTGATAAGGATTAACTTCTATTTCCTCGAGTTTGATTTCATTTATACCACTTGATTTAGATGGTGTTGCGGAAATAATACCTTTAGATGTTGAAGGAGAGTCATCCAGCAACGCTCCTAACCCTCTGCCCAGTGCATTTTTTCTTTTAGTCGTTTTTGCCATTCCTCCTCACTTTAACTTATTAAATACTATTCTTTTCTACTATCTCCCTGGCCAAATTCAGATAGCTGATGGCGCCCTTGCTTTCTGCATCATGAGCGATCACAGGTATACCGAAACTTGGTGATTCACTGAGCTTTATATTTCTTGGAATAATGGTATCAAATACCATAGAGTGAAAATGAGTTCTAACCTCTTCTACTACCTGGTTACTCAGGCGCAATCTCACATTGTACATGGTGAGAAGTATCCCTTCTATTTCAAGATCGGTGTTTAATCGGGTTTGAATGATCTTAATGGTATTCAAAAGTTTACCCAATCCTTCTAAAGCGAAATATTCACATTGTACTGGTATTATCACTGAATCAGCGGCTGTCAGGGCATTTATGGTTATTAAACCTAACGAAGGGGAACAATCAATGATCACGAAATCATAATCATTTTTTATTTTGTTTAGCGACTCCTTCATTTTTCCCTCGCGCTCTTCTATGCTTACCATTTCAACTTCTGCTCCCACTAAATCTATATGAGAGGGTAGGATATGCAAGAACTCTATGTCAGTTGGCCTTATAGCATCTTTTGCCTCTACCGCATCTACCATGCACTCATAAATGCTGTTTTCAACGGACTTCGGATTGATTCCCAAACCGGAGGTTGAATTGGCCTGAGGGTCGGCATCTACTACAAGTGTTTTGTATTCTAAAGCGGCAAGACTGGCAGCCAGATTAATGGCTGAGGTAGTTTTACCTACGCCACCTTTCTGGTTGGCAATAGCAATTATTTTACTCATGTATAAAACTTACAAATTAATGACGTCTCCAATATTCATCAGGATCAATTCCTGACCATTTTCTTTAAACGTATTTATGGCTTCATCATGGTCAATTTTTATAAAAGGAAAAGAATCATAATGCATGCCTATCACTTTGGTGGTGTTGACAAATTGTGCAGCACGCGAAGCATCTTTTATACCCATAGTGAAATTATTCCCTATGGGAAGGAATGCAAAATCTATCTTGAACTCGTCAGCGATCAACTTCATATCATAGGTTAAAGCTGTGTCTCCGGCGAAGTAAAATGTACCTTCACTATTGCTGATAATAAATCCTCCAGGGTTTCCTCCATGGCTGCCATCAGGTAAACTGCCTGTGTGAACGGCATTCACCATTTTGACCTTTCCAAAATTAAAGTTCCATTCGCCACCAAGGTTCATTGAGTGGTTGTTCTCAATTCCTTTTTCTTCAAACCATGAGACAACTTCAAAATTAGCAATGACCTGGGCTTTAGACTGCGCATAGATCAGTTCAACATCAGCAACGTGGTCCTGATGTCCATGAGATAGCAGAATAAAATCCGGTGTAATGGTACTCACATCAATATCAGCCGCTAATTCATTAGGTGTAATGAAAGGATCAAAGAGAAGTTTTTGACCCTCAGTGTTTACTAAGAAGCTGGAATGACCGAAATAGGTAACTTGCATAAGCTAGGGTGTTTTATGCTTTAAAATCAGGCCTACAAAGATATAAGTTTAATTGAATTATAATCGGTACACCTATCCAAGTTCCATAACATGTTACTTATTTCTTTGACTTACTTTGCTGGCTGGCCTTCATTGCATCTTCCAGTCTTTGCTGAAACTTTGATTTTTTCTTGCTTCCACTTCGCTTTCTGTTTTCCTCAAGTACTTTTTTGATTTTATCTTCATCAATGAACTTACGTATCAAGGCTTGTTGGCCAAACGTTACCAGGTTAGAAACAAAATAATAGAAACTTAATGCAGCCGGATATGAATTAAGCACAAACATAAAAATCACAGGCATCAGGTAAGAAAATGATTTCATGGGTCCCTGTACGGTACTTACTTGCTGGTTTTGCCAGGTGATAAATATAGTAGAGACAGTCATGAGTAACACGAATAGACTGACGTGACTTCCATAAAATGGGATAGTAAAGGGTAAGTCTAAGATAGAGTCGTAGGATGATAGGTTTTCTGCCCATAAAAATGACTTGCCTCTTAATTCAATCGACTGGGGAAAGAAATAAAACATGGAAAGTAAAATGGGCATTTGAAGTACCATGGGAATGCACCCACTCACAGGATTTACTCCTACTTTTTGATACAACTTCATTTGCTCTTGTTGAGCTTTGGTCATATCATCCCCATGTTTTTCCTTTATTTCATCCAGGTCTGGCTTCAACACTTTCATTTTTGCCATGGAAACATATGACTTGTATGAAAGAGGTGATAAAGCCAGTTTGATCAGGAACACCATGATAATGATGATTATACCATAGTTATCGATGAAGTTATTTAACAGATCAAACATCGGGATGATCACGAATTTGTTCACCCATAGCATCGGAGGCCAACCTAACCAAAGGTTTTTGGAAAAGTCCGTGGCAACATCGGGGGTAATGTGGTAATCATTCGGGCCAAAATAATATTTAAAATGCCCCTGGTTAGAGACGATATCGTCATAAGGCAATTTTAAATCTACTTTTGCATATTTTACTTCAGTTTCATTATTCGGATTGAAGTCAGTGCTTATCCTGGCCCCGTTAAACTTATTTTCAGCGATAAAGCCTGCAATAAAGAAGCGTTGTTTGATAGAGATCCATTCGACGGGTTCATTTAAGATCTCTTCCTCTAACCCATTGGACCGTTCACTTAGATAGTCAAAATCACCCTTTGATGTATAATAATTAATAGTGGTATTGGTACGACTTAACGTAATGTCTTTTTCCTGGGGTATGATATGGTCATTCCACCTAAAGTCAAGGTCCTCTCGATTGATGATGCCTTCCAGTCCCTTTAACTTGAGTTGATAGGCTACTTCATATCCCTGAGCAGACATTTTATAGATGTGTTCAACATACTTACCATCGCCAATTTCAAGTTTAAAGCTATGGATACTCGTATCGGCCACAGAGGTTTTGGAATAACTATAGAATAACTCTGTCAGATCAATTATTCTGTTGTTCGATTTTAAAGATATTTCAAAATCACTACTCTCAGGTGATAGTAATACAACGGGTTTGCCCTCAAACGTTTCAAAACTTTTGAGTTCTACCTGTTCTATAGAAGCCCCCTTTGTGCTAAGTTCTATTTTTAACAGATCGTTTTCGAGTGAAATGGTTTCTTCAACTCCTGACGCCCCTACGCTGAAAACACCAAATTTGTCTGTGTTCATAGCTTTAAGCAATGAATCTGGTAATTGAGTTAACTCTTCATTCGGAGTGTCGTTTGTTTCTACTTTTACTTCTTGTTCTATTGTAGTTTCTTCCACTAATTCTTCCGCCGACGGTTCCGGAGCGAAAAAAGTGAAGTATCCGATTACCATTAAGGCAATCAATATTAAGCCTGTGGCTTGATTTCTATCCATTACTGATATCCTATTAGATTAATTCTTAGCGTGTAGTTTACTGTTTTGTATTGCTGCTCTCACAAATTTGACGAACAAAGGGTGTGGATTAAGTACCGTGCTTTTTAGTTCAGGATGATATTGTGTTCCTATAAACCAAGGGTGGTCCGGAAGCTCAACTACCTCTACTAACCCTGTTTCCGGGTTAGTGCCTGATGCCATCAATCCGGCTTTCTCCATTTTGGTTAAATACTTATTATTGAATTCATACCTATGACGATGACGTTCAATGATTTTAGATTTGCCATAGATCGTTGCAGCTTTACTTCCACGTTTAAAGGTGCAAGGATAAGCACCTAAGCGCATGGTTCCTCCTTTTATCGTTATTTTTTTCTGTTCTTCCATCAGGTCAATTACAGGGCTTTTAGTATTTTCATCAAGCTCGGTAGAAGCAGCATCTTTAATCTTCAGCACATTTCTTGCAAACTCGATGACGGCGCATTGCATGCCCAGACAAATCCCGAAGAAGGGTATTTTATTTTCTCTTACATACCTCACGGCTTCTATCTTTCCGGGAATACCACGTTCCCCAAAACCCGGTGCAACTAAGATGCCATCAAGCTTACCAAGGACAGATTGGCAGTTTTCCTCATTGATGCTTTCAGAAGGGATCCATTTCAGGTCTACTTTACATTCATTTACCGCTCCGGCGTGAATGAAGGCTTCAGCAATAGATTTATAGGCATCGGGTAATTCAACATATTTGCCCACAAGACCGATCTTGACTTCTTCTGTGGGGTTTTTAAGCTTACCGAGGAAATCTTTCCATTGGTCTAAATTTGGTTCTGTTTTGTTAGAGATCTTCAACTTGGTTAACACCCTCTCGGCTAATTTCTCTTTACGCATCAATATAGGCAAATCGTAGATAGTATCAGCATCTAAGGCTTCTATGACCGAATTATATTGAACATTGCAGAACAATGCCAGTTTTTTTCTGATGTCATCAGGTAATTTCGTTTCTGCACGACAAACCAGGATGTCCGGTTGTATACCGGCTTCCAGCAATTGCTTAACGGAATGCTGTGTGGGTTTAGTTTTGAGCTCCTTTGCAGCCTTAAGGTAGGGGATCAGTGTCAAGTGGATCACCAGGAAGTCGTTTTGTCCTACGTCCCATTTTACTTGCCTTACCGCTTCTATGAATGGCAATGATTCAATGTCGCCTACACATCCGCCTATTTCCGTAATTACAAAATCATAGTCGCCACTTTCGCCAAGCAGGTAGACATTTCTCTTTATTTCGTCAGTGATATGAGGTACTACCTGGACAGTCTTTCCAAGATATTGCCCTTCTCTTTCTTTGGTGATGACATTGTTATAAATGCGTCCTGTGGTAATGTTATTAGCCTGAGAGGTGGCTGTATTTAGAAAGCGTTCGTAATGCCCCAAGTCCAGATCAGTTTCCGCACCATCATCTGTAACGTAACACTCGCCGTGTTCATAAGGATTTAAAGTACCTGGATCAATGTTAATATAGGGATCAAATTTTTGAATTGTTACCTTAAAGCCCCTGGCTTGTAGTAACTTACCTAATGAAGCTGATATAATTCCCTTACCTAAAGAAGATGTTACGCCGCCCGTAACAAAGATGTATTTCGCCTTGGCCATAAGTTTGATTAGAGATGCCGTTTAACCTATGGGGTACAAAGGTAGAAGAATCAAAATGAAATTGATAAGTTATGAAAGAAATTAAATATCTTGCAAAGATAACGTTTATAGTAAGTGCTGATGAACGTTGTTGATAGTTATTTACTGTTTACTTATTGCTTACATAAGGTATTAATTTACGAATGGTTGGCTTTCATATAAACTATCAACTTTATTTGGAGAAAATTAAAGGACTATTTTGGCGACATCTTTATCCTCTTTATTCAGGCATATTGCCGTTTTTTTATTGGTTATTCTGTCAACAATTTCTGTTGTCAAAGGCGAAGATTTTTTAAACACGGACCCCGTAGAGGAAGAACTGTGTAGTGTTTCACCGGCTGTTGATTTTAATTTTGCCGCTGTTTTTGCTGGGTTTTCACTAACTACGGCCTGGTTTCGTACCTCCATGAATGAAGCAGGAACAGTATATGTGACCTTATATACCGCTGATCCTGGGGTGTTGACCAGTGCGGATGTTTTGAACCATCACAATGGAATAGGAGTGCCGCCCGGTTTTTTTGATAGTAGAGCGATCGGTTTTGATGGAGCGGATGACCCTACTAATCCACCATTTGCCGGAGCATCGGCTGACGGCTCTTATCCCTACGGGGGAGCTCAGTTCACGGGCCTTACAAATGGTACCAATTACTGGTATGCTATGGCAGTGTTCGATGTAGGTGATGCAAACGCAGGATCTACAGTAATTCAAAACAATGATGTGGCCGGGGGCCAGCCTTGTTCTCAAACCGGTGGAATTGCTACTGATACGGGTGGTTCGGATTCAGATCTCTGTGGACCAAGAAATGTGTCTTACAGTATGTCTTTAACAGGTATTCAGTATCAGGATCCCAATACAGTATTTTTTAGTTTTAATTTTCAGTTTGAGGCAGGAATTGGTATTCCATTTGTCAGACCTACTATTCTTAACCCGGGCGAATTAAATATAAATGCACAGCAATGGGAAGCAACAGATACATTTACATATCCTGACAATGGGACAGAATGTAATTTTGCTGTCCCTGCTTTTTTAGTGTACACTAATCAAGGCAGGTGTACCAATGTCGGTGAAACGGTAACCTTTGAAGTATTTGATGATCTTGCCAATAATAACCTGGGGCAGATAGACATTATAGATCCCCTGGATGGTGATACTGAAATAGAGGTTTGTGAGGGCGAAGATGTTACTGTTAATTTTAACAATTCTACAGTGCTCAATTGTGTTGCAACAACGTTGTTGGAAGACGATGATAATCCTGTTGATGGTATATTTGACAGGCCTAACACTCAAAAAAGGTGGTACCAATATGTTTACGGTACTAACGCTGCAGATGCTGATTTTTTAAGTGATGTTGAGGTGGATGCCACTCCCGAGGGAAATGGTACTATCACGGCATTTCCCTTTTTTAGCCAACCGGTTTTCTTAGCTACTGCCGATGAAACTACTCCTTTAGACCCTTCCTATGACATCAGGGTTTTACCAACCAATGTCTTTGCTCCGGCGGGTAAGAGGTTTGTCGTACAACTGCGGATGTGGAATATTTGTAATGCCTATGATAATGATGGGGTTTTCCCATTTGACAATCTCTCCCCTGATAATAATGATCTTGTAAACGGTGATAATGCTCCGGTTACAGATGAAGCTGAAATTATTCTTGTACAACAGCCACCTGTTCCCACAGCAGTTCCAAAGGATATTTGTAATGGTAATACATTGCCGGATTTCGAGATCACAATTCCACCTCCGGGAAATTTCGATTTTGTAAACTGGTTTGACGATGACCCAAATGCCGGTGGCAATTTCATTATACAAACAGGAGGAACTACACTTGGTGCAATTGCCAGCGGCGTTGTACCTAATAATACCACAGCCGGTACTTACACAGTTTGGGCAGCTTACCAAAGGCCTACAACCGGCACAGGAACCGATTGTTTGAGTGAAGCCATTCCAACTACTATTGATATAAGAGAGGCTCTTTCAAATCCCGGAACAATTAACTCTACTTCTACTTTCCCAATCTGTGCAGATGCACCTAATATTGTTTTTACGGTACCTGATCCGGCTGGCACAGGAACACCAGGAGGGACGGTAGAGTATGACTGGCGTTTTGGTGGAGGAACCCTTGATGATAATCTAAGTTTTGTTGGGCCGAGAAATGGCCAGTCGGTTACAGTGGATATAACCAGCAGTACAGCCAGTGGTACACGCAGGATCCGAGTAAGAAGAAGGTATGTTAATGGTGATGATGATGGTGATGAATGTCAGACAGGATTCGTAAATTTTGACTTTGATATTGACGCTGTGTCGGTCGCAGGAACGGTTTCCGGAGGAACTGAAATTTGTTCAGGGGACGGTACCGGAAATATCATCTTGTCCGGAAATACAGGATCGACAATCATTTGGCAACGTTCAGTGAATGGTGGCCCATTCAACGGTTTGGGAGCTGGTTTTGACGATTTTACGATAATTTCAGAAGCAGCGCTAACTGCTGGAGGCACTTCTCCGGTGACCTATGATTATCGGGCCTTGGTGACAAATGGTGCTTGTTCTCAGGTTACCAGCGGTTTTACACGTTTTACTGTCAATCCTATTCCGTCAGATCCCACAATAACGACTCCTTCAACTGACATCTGTGAAGATGTTACAACAGTACTTACAGCCAATAGTAATGCTGCTGCAGATAGTTATCAGTGGTATAGGAATGGTGTGGCAGTACCTGGAGAAACGAATGCCACGATCACACTGGGAACAGTTGCTGAATCAGGTGATTACACCGTCGAGGCAATTGGTGTTACTCCCACGTTTTGTACAAGTAACCTATCTGCACCTACCGAAGTTACCATAAATCCATTGCCGACAGCGACGGTTTCCGGTGGCGGATCTGTATGTGCGGGAAACCCTGCGCCGCCGGCTGTCATAACATTTACCGGGACGGGACCTTTTAATGTTACCTATGAAAGAAATGGCAATCCGACAACGGACAATAGTGTTACATCTCCTTATACAATTCCTGGTTCAACCACGGTTGTTAGTCCACCCACCAATGACGTATATGTGGTAACCTCAGTTACGGATCTGGGTACAACGGTTAATTGCACTGTTAACGCTCCATCACCCAATATAACAGGAAGCGCCACGATAGCAGAGAGCGCTGTGGCTCCACCTACCATTGAGGGAGTTACTGTTGAGCCGGCTGCTTGTGAAGATGATGTGGCAGCCAATACAGATGCACCGGACATTGTTGTTGACCTGGCTCCGGATGATGCTACGCAACAATACGATATAACTTATACCATTAACGGAGGAGCACCGATAGTTATTAATAATCAGGTAGTAGATGCTTCTGGCGTATTTAGAATTCAACCTGACTATGTTGCGGACCTGGGGACTACTCCTGGAACGTATGGGTATGAAATCACTTCCATAGTAAATGTAACCTCATTTTGTACTGCTACTGGTTTGCCCTCGGGCCCACATAATGTTATTATTAATCCTCGTCCTTCTGATCCTACGAATGCTGTAAATGGAATTGCCTGTAGTAATCCGGGTACCGGTGTTGCTCTTTCAGTGGATGTGCCACCAGCGGGAACAAGAATTCGGTGGTACCAGGATGCAGCGCTTACCATAGATGCTGTGCCTGCCGCAGGGGCTATTTCCGGGTCTGCTACACGTGATGAAATATTTATACCAACTAATTCTACAACGGCTACTTTTCATGCAGTAGTAGAAAATACGACAACATTATGTCAGAGTAGAGTTGATTTATCGGTTACCATTACCGAAGATACACAGCCTGCACCGCCAGCCGCTCAGGCTGATGATCAAACATGTGATGATTTCTATGTACTTAGTGCAACAGCTGCAAGCCCGGCAGCCGCCACTGGGTTCTGGTCAACGACAGGAACGTTGTACTATGAAAATTTTGATGATCTTGCTGACGGAACAAGTGCCGATACAGGTTTGTTTGGATGGACTACAGACGTATCTTCTTTAGTTAATTATTTCCCTTCCGGAGATTACTTTGAAGTTCGTTCAGGGCGATTTGAAGGTCGTGACCTGGGCGATGGGAGTACTTCGGCTTTTTGGCTTTCAGATGTTATTGATGTTTCTACCATTAACACCGTCGATATAACTGCCTTACTTTATAAAAACGGTGACCTGGAAACAGGTGATTTCATTGAAATATACTATGTTTTGGATGGGGCAAGAACAAGGTTTGGTGAATTAACCCGAGTTGTAAATGATTCCGGACCATCACTGTTAGAGCTTCCCGTATCCAGCTTGGGGTTAGATGTATCTGCTGTAAACGATCTTCAAATAGAAGTAAGGATACGTGGTAATGCCGGGGATGAAACCCAGGGAATAGACGACATTATAGTTAGAGAAGCATCTTCGACCAGTTTAACATTTGATAATATATTTGATACAGGTACAACTGTCAGAGGCCTTCAAGATGGGGCAAATAGTGTTTTTTGGAATGTAGTGAGTCAATTTGGTGTCTGTTCTCCGGCCTCAGAAGAGGTGATCATCACTAAAATTGCAGCACCCATTGGAACAGACGCAACAGATCAGTTCTGTGAAGATACATTCAATGGAACAGTTACGACGGGTGTAGATCTGTCAGTGTATGATGGAGTTGTAACCGGAGGAACTCCTAATAGGTCAGTTCAGTGGTTTACGGACGTTAATCGCACGATTCCTGTTCCGTTAACAGGACCAGGACCTGATCCTATAGTAACTGTAAATGATGGAGATGAGTTTTATGCTCTGATCACAGAGACGCTCAGTGGTTCAAACTGCCAGAATATTGTGCCAGGACCAGGTTCAATGACCTTTACCGTAATCGATTTACCTGCAACAGCGGACCAGGACATCACTAATCCTGAAACTGAATTTTGCGAAGACACACCCGGGTCCGGTGTTTTTGGTGCAGGAGCCATTGCCGGAGTTGATTTAAGGACGATGGATGATGATGTGGCCAATGGAATAACTGCCAATCGTACCGTTGCATGGTTTGTTGATGCAGCATACACTATTCCTGTTCCTGATCCCACAGACGTGGAGGTGAGCGATGGAGATATATATTTTGCAAGGATTACTGAGACCACTTCCGGGGAAAGCTGTTTTAACGATGCCCAGGTTGAAATTACCGTAAGTTCAAGGCCAGGTAATAATGACATTGTGGGGGACGATTTTCAATGTGTTGACGCAAGTTCTTTGCAGATCTACCAGATTACTCCCGGCCCTCCAGGAACAACTTATACCTGGACGATCAATCCTCTTTTTACAACGTTTGGTGGTGGTACGATCAACGACCCTTTTGTTATTCTACAGTTTCCTACAAGTGGTACCGCAGACATTTCAGTTGTTGAAACGGCCGCATTTACAAATGTTAATTGCGACGGTATCATTGAAACAAAAACAATAGTGGTAGAAAATGCACCAACAGGTTTGACCATTACAGGGCCGGATGAGGTGTGCGCTAACGAGGCGGGAGTTTCATTCTCTACAGCAAGCTTACCTAATACTACTTATGATTGGCAGGTGCCGGTTGGCTCTTCGATTATATCCGGACAAGGGTCGGCAGCCATTACGGTCAATTTTGGTAATACAGGTGGTAATGTTTTGGTAACGCCTACGAGTACAACGGGAAATTGTTCAGGGACTGTACCTCCTAAGCCCGTAACCATCAACCCAAGACCAGTACTCAGTTCTGCTTTATCTAAAATAGTTTGTAGCGATAGCAACACAGAAGTGACATTGGCTGTAGATATATCCAGTCCGGTGGCGGCAAGTAATTACAATGTTACTGCCTCCGTAGCGCCGGGTTTATCCGCTAATACAGGCCCAACTACTGGGAATGGACTTACAGATGCAGCTATTTTTAATGACAACTTCACGAATACCACCGGAGGGCCTTTGAATGTTACTTATGTAGTTACTCCTGTAAGCGCTGATAATTGTGAAGGTGCGCCTGTGAATGTCGTGGTAACGATTGATCCTGAACCAGTAATGGCAACGGGATTGGACGTTATTCAGTGTAGCGATGCTGCACTGGGTTTGACGCTTGATGTGGCAGCCGGTAGCGTGGTGGCGGCTAATTACAATGTAACCCTGGTGGATGTTCCTCTTGCAATTACGGCTGATGTGACTAATGCTACGGTTCCTCAATCGGGCGTTTCAGCCAATTACCTGGCCAATGATCACTATACAAATAATACGGCCTCACCGGTAATAGTAGAATATACGGTGATACCTGTCAGTATGAGTGGTTGTCTGGGTAATCCTTTAGTTATTAATGCCACCATCAACCCTGAACCCGTCATTGATCCTGCGTTAGACGACATTGCTTGTAGCGATGATGCCATTGGAGTAACCCTTGCATCAGATGGAGTTTCAGTGAATGCTGCCTCCTTTAATGTTGTCTCAATCAATGTTCCAGGAGGTCTTTTGGCTAATACCGGGAATGCCGGGCCTGGCAATGGTGTACCGGCAGGTCATATATCAGGTGATCGTTATACGAATCAAACAATAAACAATATTGATGTTATTTACAATGTACGAGGTATAAGTGCAGATGGGTGTGAAGGTGACCTTTTACCTGTAACTGTGACTATCAGGCCGGAACCTGTGGTGAATCCATCTATATCCAATACAGTTTGTAGTGATGATGTAGCGTCAATAACTTTGGCGTCGGCAGGTACAGCAGTGGCTGCCGCTACTTATAATATATTGAGTGTGTCTGTTCCTACTGGCTTAACAGCTGACCCGGGCAATGCAGGTATCCCTGCATCTGGCCAATCAGATAATTATATTTCAAACGATATTTACACGAATCAAACCGGTGCTGCACTTAATGTTACGTATGAGGTGCAAGGGGTTAGCGCGGATTTGTGCGTTGGTGATACCGAAACGGTAACACTGACCGTTAATCCGGAACCTGTCATTGACCCTAATCTGGATGCAGTCAGGTGTAGTGGGCAAACGGTTGGAGTTACACTTAATACAAATGGTACGTCAGTCGGGGCCATTAGTTTTGATGTAGTATCTATAACACCGCAAACTGGTCTGGTAAGTGACCCCGGTAACGTTAGCGCAGCCAATGGTGTAGCTGCGAATTATATTCTAAACGCCATTTTTACCAATACGGGAAGCATACCATTAACCGTTGATTATGTGATCAGAGGAAGAAGTGCAGACGGATGTTTGGGTGACAATGAAACAATTACGATTACTTACAACCCTGAACCTGTAATAAGTACAGCCCTCGATAATACAGTCTGTAGTGATATACCTATCAATATCAATTTTGCTACGAATGGGGCATCAGTGACTGCTGCAAATTTTAATGTTATAGGTGTCACTGTTCCGACGGGAGTAACGGCTAATGGGTCTAATGTTCTTATTCCTGCTTCTAATGTAAGTGCAGGATATATTGTAGCAGATAGGTATACTAACCCTACCGGGGGTGATCTAAGCGTTATTTATGAAGTCAGAGGGGTTAGTGCTGCCGGATGTGAAGGTGAAAGTGAATTTATTACTGCCATTATCCAGCCTGAGCCAGTGGTCAGTTCATCATTGGACGCTACAATATGTAGTGACGAACCCATAAACCTTATCCTGGCTTCCAATGGTAGCTCCATACCGGCTGACAATTACAATATTTTGTCGCGCTCGGTGCCTGCGGGTTTAACGCCCGGTACTTCTGCTATTGTACCTGCTAACTCTGTGTCGGATAACTATCTGAACCTTGAGACATTTACCAACCAAACTACCGGGCCACTCCAGGTTGAATATGAAGTGCAAGGAGTGAGTGCCGTGGGGTGTATAGGGGATGTACAACTAATCACCATTACTATAAACCCGGAGCCTATTGTAAATACAGGTTTAGATCAGGTAGTATGTAGTGATGCAGCATCTGGTATTACCTTGTTGACGGCCCCTGTTTCTGTGGGAGCTGCCAGTTATAATATTGTAGATGTTACTATACCCTTAGGGCTTACCCCTAACGCTGGTAATGCCGCTTTTCCGGCAAGCAACCAATCATTGAATTATATTTCCAATGATATATTTACAAATCAAACAAATGCGTCACTTATCGTTATTTATGAGGTAAGGGGAGTGAGTGTAAACGGATGTATTGGTGACAGCGAGTTTATTAATCTGACCGTTGATCCGGAGCCTGTCATTGACCCAAATTTAGATGCTTCAGTTTGTAGTGATCTACCTACTGGGTTGGTATTCGCGGTAGATCCATCATCAACGCTTGCCAGTACCTATAATTTACTATCAGTCAATGTTGCGACGGGTTTGACACCAGGTGTGGCCAATGTAGTACCGGCAAATGGTATTGCAGCCAACTATGCATCGGGCGATGTATTTACGAATCAAACCAGTGCGTCATTGGATGTAGAATATCAGGTACGAGGCAATAGTTCAGCGGGGTGTATAGGGGACATAGAAACAATTACAATAACTATCAACCCGGAACCTGTCATTGATCCTAACCTGGACAAAACGTTATGCAGCGATAGCCCCATTGAACTGACCCTGAATACGAACGGGATATCTATTACTGCGGATAATTATAACATTGTTGGTATTAACATACCGACCGGGTTAACAAGAACAGGTGCCGCTATTCCGGCAACTGCCGTAACTGATAACTATTTATTTACCGATGTTTATAATAACATAACGAATGCCAGTCTCGATGTGATCTACGAAGTTAGAGGTGTAAGTGCCGGCTGCATAGGTGAAAGTGAGTTTATTACCGTAACGATAGACCCCGAGCCTGTGATAAGTCCTAATCTGGATAGAACCGAGTGCAGTGATGTAGCTACTGGTCTGGTACTTACTACAACGGGAACGTCCGCTACAGCCGCGAGTTACGATGTATTAAGTATTTCGCCCCATATAGATCTTACTCCTGACCCTGCCAACGCAGTGGTCGCCAACGGTGTCCCAGCCAATTATCTTGAGAATAACAGGTACAATAATATCACAAACAACTCACAAGATGTAGTTTATGAAGTAAGGGCCAGGAGTGGGGACAATTGTTTAAGTGATATCGTATTTATTACGGTTACTATTGACCCGGAACCGGTTATTGATCCTGGTTTAGACAGGTCTGCTTGTAGTGATGAAGCTACTAATCTGGTATTGGGAACAAATGGTTCATCTATCGGGGCTACAAGTTTTAACATTACCAATATAACCGTTGGAGGTGGTCTGGTCGCAGACCCTTTAAACAATGCCGTTCCTGCCTCAAGTGTGCCTGCTACTTATTTATCTGCTCATAGATTCAGGAATGCTACAAATGGCCCGCTTAATGTTACTTATGAAGTGGTGGGTGTTAGCAATGATGGATGTGAAGGGGACAGTAGGACGATCACCGTTACCATAGATGCCGGTCCTGTGGTAGACCCTAACCTGGATGCAACAGTATGTAGTGATGACCCTATTGGTGTTACTTTTGATATACTTACGGGTTCAGTTGCAGCCAGCAATTACAATTTGATCAACGTTACAGCTAATCCAAGCCTAAATCCCGCAGTTGGTAATGTCGCTCCTGCTTTTGGACAACCGGCCAATTATATAGCAAATGATAGCTATACCAATACTACCTCCATTCCATTGGAGGTGATTTATGAAGTCAGAGGGGTAAGTTCTCTGGGATGTGTAGGTCCAAGTGAACTAATTACCGTTACCATTGATCCTGAACCCGTAGTAGACCCTAATCTGAACAGAACGGTATGTAGTGATGAAGCGGTAGGCTTGATATTGGCGACCAATGGGGTATCTGTGGGCGCGTCTCAATATAATGTACTTAATGTTACCATACCCGCCATACCTGGTGTGAGTGCGGATGGCGCCAATGCTACGGTTCCTTTCAACGGAGTGGTTGCAGGATATCTTTCAAATGATAAATATACCAATACCACCAGTGTGACGCAGAACGTGGTATATGAAGTGATAGGTGTGAGCGGTTCCACGTGTCCTGGAGATACCAGGTTGATTACTATTAGTATACTTCCGGAGCCTATTGTCAATGCCGGGCTTGATGCCGTGGTTTGTAGTGACGACCCTGTAGGGATTACACTTGACATTGAAACAGGCTCTGTAGCAGCTGCCGGTTACAACATCATCAATAAGTCTGTGCCCGGAGGTCTTATACCGGGAGGTTCAAATGTGCCGGTCCCGGCCAATGGTGTGGGAGTGGGCTATCTTACAACGGACATGTATACGAATACCACTGGAGGTCCAATAAACGTAACGTACGAGGTGAGGGCTGTTAGTGCGGATAATTGTATTGGCGATAGCCGTTTTATACAGGTTACCATAAACCCTGAACCTGTTATTAGTCCATCTTTGATAAACGCTGTCTGTAGTGATGATCAAATAGCCATTACCCTGAATACGAATGGAATTTCTGTTGGAGCTACAGATTATGATATTTTGAATGTTGTCATACCCACAGATTTAGCAGCGGATCCGGGTAATGTGGCTAACCTCGGTCTTCCTGTTAATGGTGTAGCTGATAATGCCATTTTTGGAGACCGGTATACTAACGTGACTTCTAATCCACTTATCGTTGAATATGAGGTGAGAGGACGAAGTGCAGATAATTGTTTTAGTGACCCTGGTATTATCCGTGTTACTATAAATCCGGAACCTGTGGTGAACCCGGCACTGGATGCTACCGTGTGTAGTGGGGATATTTCTGATATTGCTTTGAGTACTAATGGTATATCCGTTGCAGCAGCGTCTTATAATCTGATCAGTAACAATGTGATTGCAGGTGCAGCTACCCCGCAGGCCGGTAATGCCACTTCCGGAGGTACAATTAACCAGGATGGCATCCGTAATGACCGGTTTGATAATACAGGTACTGTGGATGCTGTGATTGAATATCGGGTTGTGCCGGTAAGTCCGGCCGGGTGTGAAGGCGAGGAAGAGATCATATTACTTACGGTTCAGCCGGAACCTGTGCTGGATCCTGCCTTGAGTCCCGCTCCGGTGTGTAGCGCCTTGCCGTCTATGATAACATTAAGAGAGACTCCTGGTACAGCCGTAGCTACAACCTTTAATATTACAGGTATTGCGGTACAGAATGGCCTTATTCCTGGCGTCGGGAACAGTACCATTGCTAATGGACTTCCTGCAAATGCTATATTCAACGATGTGTATACCAACACAACGAATAATCAACTTACCGTTACCTATACCATTGCCCCTGTTACTGCAGCAGGTTGTGTAGGAGAAAATGCTACCGTTATTTTTACTATCAACCCTGCCCCGGCATTGGCAGATCTTAATAAAGTAGTATGCAGTGAAGATGCATCTGGTATCATTCTGGGTACGGCTTTAACCAGTACAGCAGCCACCGATTATGATATAATTGCGATCCGCCCTGATGGGGGACTTACACCAGATGCGGGAAATGTAACTACCGGATCAACCAGCGATATCAATTATTTAAGTGCAGATATTTTCACTAATCCTACCAATAACCCACTCACGGTGGAATATGATGTTGTACCTGTCAGTGGTCCGGGGTGTAGAGGGCCATTATCTACGGTTGTGTTAACCATAGAACCCGGAGTCACTGTAATAGACCCGGGCGATGAATTTATTTGTAGTGGCGATGCTACCACTATTTCAGTACAATCGCCAACCGTTCCTACTTCTGGAGACATTACCTTCATAGTGACTTCTGTGGCTTCGAGTGGGTTGGTTACTGGACAAAGTATTTTTCTGCAACTTAATAATCCTTCTACAATAACCGATGTTTTAACCAACAATGATGATACCCCGGAGACGGTTACTTACACTATTTTACCCAGGGCTACAGGTGCAAACAATGGAGCCGGATGTTTAGGAACAAGTGAAACGGTCACTGTGAATGTTGAGCCATTGCCTAAACTTGAGTTCACTCAAAACTTCTTATCAATTTGTGAGGGACAAAACCTTGATAATTTGGATAACTTCCTTACTACTCCTACACTACCATCTGGCGGAGGTACAGTAGAATTTGTACTTAATGGCGATCCTGTTGCTACCGGGGGGGTGACCGGATTTAGTCCTGGCGGTACGGTTTTCAATCCGGGAGACGAAATACTGGATGTATTGAATAATCCCACTACTTCTAATCAAACAGTAACATATACTTTTACTCCCAGGTCCGTTGGAACTTTATCAGGGAGTTGTATTGGAAATGATGTGACATTAGTAGTTACTGTGACGCCACGACCTACTGTTATTGCCGATCCGGCAGAATTGATACCGGGCACTTTGGATGTTGAGATCTGTAGTGGTGAGCCAAGGGTTATTGATTTAACTACGGATGTGGCAAATACCATTTCATCCTGGACTGTAACGGATAATCCGAACGTTGAAGGTGAGTTTGGCAGCTTAGGATCATCTCTTTTCTTATCATTGATCAATACCTCTGCCGTACCGCAAAACCTGACTTATACGATCACACCTTTCTCTTTATTCGATAATACATGTACTGGTGTGCCAATTGTTATGAATGTTACCGTCAATCCCAGCCCTGATGTTGTCATTATAGATCCTGAACCAAAAAGATGTGATGGTGAGGCGGCTGATATTCTATTGAATGGAAATACTCCCGGAACACGATTTGAGTGGGAAGCTCAGGTGATTTCCGGTAGTGTGATTCTACCGTCCAGCGCGGGTACAGGGACTAATGGAGACTTTATAAATCATGTACTGGTGAATAATGGAACTACCCCGGCAATTATCAGGTACACCATCAGGGCCTTTTATGATAAAATAACGGCAGATCCTGGGTCTGCTGTATGTGATGGTTTAATACCCGGTTTTGTTACGCTTACATTAAGCCCTCCTGTTAATGCCTCTATTCTTCCTGCTTCCGATGGAACTAACCCAAGGTTTAGATGTGCGGGTAATACGGAAGCCATCCAGTTTTCATTGTTAGGGGCAGCTCCATTTACTTTGATATTGGACAAAATTGAGAATGGTGTAGTAACTCGAGAGACGCTTAATAGCCTTCCCAGCCAGCATGTAATATTAGCTACAGAATCAGTCGAGTACAGAATTGTAGAAGTGATTGATGCTAATAATTGCAATGCCCGCCCTTCTGATAATGTAGAAATTGTTTTCGAAGAAGCCATAGCGGATTTTACCATTAACGGATCTAAGAACCCGGCCCCTGTAACACTTGACTTTAACACAGGAACGGTAGATGTAGCTATTGTATTAAATAACTTCAACCCGGCTAATATTTACGAAATGAGTATTGGTGATTCCACTTTTACTCCACCCGGAGCTTCATTTACCTATACATTTACTGAACCATCCCCTTTCGGATCTATCGGTGTGATAGCTGAATTGTTTGTGGATGCACCCAATGTGGTATTACCATGTAATGACAGGGAAAGCTTCTTCATACAAGTTGTTCCAGCCCCGGTGACCATAGCCGCTGTATTGGATTTTGATGAAGGTTGTGCTCCACATACTGTAAATTTTGAGAGCTTCAGAGAAAATCTAACACTGTCGCGTAATGTTATTATTGGGAGCCTGACCTGGGATTTTGGAGATGGAAGCCCGAGAATTACCACTCCTAACCCTACGCACATCTTTACAGCCCCAGGTGCCTATAACGTTATCGTGAGCGGGTCTAATGGATACCCAGGAGGAGATAACGAAGGGCAGGCTTCTCTAACGGTATTGGTATTGGAAAATCCTTCAGCTAATTTCAGTAGTAATCAAAAGGTAGTATTTATACCTGATCAGGCTTTTAGACCTATTAATAACTCTTCTCCAGCCACTGATGACGTTATTTTCTCATGGGATTGGGACGATGGGAATGTTACCATTGATGATCCGACTCCGGAGCATTTCTATGAGCAAGAGGGGGAGTACATTGTAGAACTGACCGTTGATATAGCGTATGAAAGTGGTATTACCTGTACAGCTACTTTCTCTGATACTGTAAATGTAGAAGAAGGCGGGTTCACCAAAACACCTAATGCATTTACCCCTAACCCTAACGGACCTCCGGGAGGTGAGTTTGACCCTAACAGTCCGGGTGCTGCAAATAATATTAATGATGTTTTCTTGCCTATTACAGAAGGTGTTGTGGAATTCAGAATGCTCATTTTTGATCGTTGGGGTAACCTGATCTTTGAAAGTGATAATAAAAGATTTGGCTGGGATGGATATGATTCCAATGGTAATCTGCTGCCGGCCGGAGTTTATGTTTATAGGTTAGAACTTTTGTTGTCGGATGGAAACCGCACTACAAGAGTAGGAGATGTGACACTGATTAGATAAATTGAGGAAACCTGTTATGAAAACACTTATACCACTCCTGACCCTCGCCATCGTTTGTTGCTGTTTTAGCTTCACCAGGGCACAAGACCCTCAGTTTTCACAATTTTATAATGCTCCCTTGTACATGAATCCCGGTTTTACAGGGGTTACGCCACAACAGCGTTTAATTGTAAATCATCGGCTTCAATGGCCCAACCTGCCGCAAACTTTTGCTACTTATGCATTTTCTTATGAAATGTTTATCCCTGAACTGCAAAGTGGGTTTGGGTTAATGGCCACCACGGATAAAATGGGTACAGGTGGATGGAGAACAACAAATTTTGGCCTTTTATACTCGTATAAAGTAAGAGTGAACAAAAACTGGGTGTTTTCTCCGGGCATCTACTTTGGTTACGGTTGGCAGGGAATAGACCAATCAAAACTTACGTTAGGGGATGAATTGGCCAATAATCAAAACGGAACCAACGATGGTACAGTTTTCAGAGTAGAAAACGAACAGTATTTCGATTTTGCTTCAGGCGCACTTCTTTACAATAGAGCATTATGGTTTGGGGTTTCTGCTTACCATATTAACACACCTAATATCTCTTTGATAGGAGCTGAGAGCAGGTTGCCCATAAGGTACAATGTTCATGGTGGTATGAGAATACCTCTGTACAATGGCCCACGTACGATAAGCAAGGTGTCTTATTTAACGCCTTCTTTTGTTTACCGAAGGCAGGGGAATACGTTCTCACAACTTGATCTGGGTATACAATATCATATTGACCCTATTGGTATTGGTGTTTGGTATCGAGGCGTTCCTATACCTCGCGGATTCCAGCTATTAGATTCAAAAGAAAGTAAAATACAACAAGATGCTATTGTTTTTATTTTGTCCCTTCAATTTTCCGGATTCCAGGTGGGGTATAGCTATGATTTTACCATCTCAGACCTGGAAACACGCGTAGGTGGCGCCCACGAGATCTCTATGATCTATGAATTTGTGGCTAAACCATTCAGAAGAGGAGTGAAAAGGAAAAACAAATTGATACCGTGTCCTACCTTTAATAGAAAAGAAGGTTTCTGGAACTAGTTGATCCTTTGAGGATGCTACAAACTCCAGTTGAAAACTACACAAATGAAAAGTTTGACATTTGATCACCAGTGAGTTAGGAGCTGATCTCAGTCATCGATCATATGGACTCCACATAATTTTAAAGTCACTTTTTGGAACTAATTGATTATCCGTAGTTTATCGCTGGATAATTCCTTTAATTGCTTAAATAGCGAGTTGGTCGATACCTGTGACCAATAGCGCTTTGTTTATGGTTTCTTTACAAATACAAGGAGTATTTAGAAGAAATGTCTGAGTTGGTTTTAAAATGGTTGTTAATCCGTTTTAAAACTAATGTTGAAACCACTATCTCTATTTGTATTTGTTGCACTAATTAGTTTGCGACCCTCGCTGTCTTACAGCCAATGTAATTCGCTAAGGCCTCAAATATCGATTGATTTTGATACAGACCAGGATTGCGCACCGGTAACGGTTACTGACTTTACCATTACTTACTTTTTTAATACGGCACAAAATCCAGCGGATATTGAGATACGGTTTGAGTGGAATGACCCTGGCAATACCATAGATGTCATTAATACAGGTAATGGCCTTGCTTCAGCAGTAGGTAATACAGAGTTTACAGCTTCTGCACCCCCATTTACTTATTCGGATAACAATGGGCAATGTACCATAATACCTACGGCCTTTATCTATATAAACGGAGTACTATGTCCTACCTCCGAAGAAATTCAAACCGCTTTTTTCTGGGGTACTGACGAACAAGCCAATGCCCAGCTATTTATAAACCCGGGTACTTATGATGTGTGTTACAATAACCCGGTGACTAATGCGGTTTTTGTAGACAATTCCGAATTTAATTGTAATATCAATGTAGAACCTGACCGGCCCAATGAACAGGCCAGGCATGTACAGTTTGTATATGGCACAAATCATAATGCGGCAGCCACAATACGGGACCTGTCTTTGCAGGATGGAGGAACACAACCGTTAACAAATGGAACAGGTGGTTTGGTAACACCACAAACCAGGGGTACAGCCGGTATGCCTGTTACAGGTGGTTATTTTGGTCCCATAGAAACGGTTCCTTTTCCAGCCAATGCTCCCATTTCACAATCATTCCCTATGAATGCACCGGCAAACATGGCAAATGCCGTGGGGAATCAATTTGAGATCACCTTGTTTAACTGGAACATATGTAACCCATGGAATGGTAATACTGCCAATCCCAATTATGAAGATGCAGTAATGACCACTGCCTATATAACCATTGTTGATGCCCCGGATCCTGATTTTTTAACACGTGAAGATAACGCAGCAGGTGATGTTACCGATATCTTTTGCATAGGACAGACCATCTATTTTGATAACGAGACTACCAATACCGCCGGATTAGGTTTTACCTGGGAGTTTTATGATGATGCGACTGGCACAATACTTTTGAATACCAGTAATAATAATAACCCTACATTTATCTATAATACTTCTGGTCAAAAGTTTATCAGACTGATAGCTGAAAACCCAACCGCACAAGGCAGTTGTATTGAGAGCTTCGAAAGAGTAATTATGATCTCACCTACCATGGTGGCGCAAATTGGTATTACTGACTTATCCAATAATCCCATCTACGGATTATTCTGTCAGGATGCTTCAAATCTTCAGAGTTTTGATGTTCGCTTAGGAGACATTTCCACTGGAATGCCAAATACGTTTACTCAATGGAGGTGGGAGTTTTATAATGAAAATAATTTGTTAGTAAGAGAAGAACCCGCTGCAGGTGCTTTTTCCAGTACAATATTGGGCCCGTTTGATCAAAGCTTCAATGGTATAGGAGTACACCGCGTTCGTATTATCATTCGGGATGATGCTACAGACTGTGAAACCGTGGATGAAGTCGAGATCATTATTTATGAAAACCCTGTCGCTGATTTTACTGCTACCAGGGTGTGTGAAGGTCAGCTCACGCGTTTTGAGGATGCCTCCGTACTCAATGCTGTAAATGGAGAAACTATCATACTGTGGGAATGGGATTTTGACTACGATGGAGTGACTTTCAATAAAGACGGAGCCTTTGACAATCAAACTTCTTTTGACCGACTTCTAACGCCTGCTGATACATTGGATGTTGCATTACGTATTACGACGGACCAAAATGTCTGTACACACCTGGTCATAAAGCCAGTAATTGTTGATCCAATGCCTTTGGCAAGTATCAGCGCTAATCAGGCCAATGGGTGTAGTGTGCTCGACGTGACATTTGTTAATAATTCGGTGGGGAACCAACCGGACATTATCCAACAATACATTTGGGAAGTGGACGATGGGTCGGGCTTTGTGATTGATTCTGTTCAAAGTCCGTCAGATCCGGGTTTTAGTAGCCTTTTTGTTCGTTCGTTTGAAAATTTCACCTCAGCGAACCTCACTTACCAGGTTCAGCTTCGTTCTGTTACCGTTAATAATTGTGAAACTATTGGTACACCGGTCAATATCGTCGTTGAACCAGGGCCTCGTTCAGGGTTTAGCATATTGAATTACTCACCTTTTGATGATAACTGTAGTCCTGTAAGTGTAGATTTCGAAGTCGATGCTGAAACGATCGCCTTGAGCCCAGTCTCTTATATATGGACGATTAACGATAATGAAGGGTTGGTTAACCAACAAAACACAGGTACGATACCTACCTACACCTATAACTTTGTTAATGATACCACCTCAGTAAAAGATTTTTCCATAACACTCACAAGTGTACTGGCCAATGGGTGCTCAAGTGATTCAACACGCCAGATTAGGGTCAATCCGGTACCTCCAGCAGATTTTACAATAGATACACTTCATTTCGATTGCGAAATAATGCAGTTGAATATGGAAGCTATCACAAAAGGGTTAAGTGAATATGCCTGGGAATTAAAGGTAAATGGTGTTACCATATTTAGTACTACTACAGAAGGAGATAGCTTCGAGCGTACCTTTAACAAGGCGGCTTTGGATCAAAACATCGAAATATCACTACAGGCTACCAATCTGGCAAATTGTCAGAGCAATTTGATCACTCAATCAATAGTAGTCCCGGCACGAGAGGTAATAAATGCCTCATTCAATGCTACTCCATTGGTACAGACACTGCCTGACAGAACTGTATTTATCAATAACACAACAAATGCAGGCCCCTGGAGCTATGAATGGGACTTTGGTGATGGCAATACATCTACAGACCCTGATGTGAGTGAACATACGTTCGATACGTTCGGGACTTACATCATAACACTAACTGTTACTAATGAAGAGTGTGTTGAAAAAGCTGTAACATCTATTATTATTAACCCGATACCACCTATTGTCGATTTCGATTATGCCCCACCTTTTGGCTGTGCCCCTTTAACCGTTCAGTTTACAAACCTTTCACAATTTGCAGATTCAGCCAGCTATTTTTGGAGTTTTGGATTGGATGAAGGTAAGTCAAGGGCTGTTAACCCCACTTATACATATTTTGAACCTGGTATCTACACCGTAAGCTTGGGTGCTACCAACATTCTTGGTGACACAGTTCGTGAAACGAAACCTTTGATCATAGAAGTATTTGAAAAGCCGGTAGCACAATTTGATGTACGCCCGTTTATTGTCCTCATCCCGGACCAGCCCCTTTTTACAAATAATAACAGCTTTGGAGCTACTTCCTTTCTGTGGGACTTTGGTGATGGAACACAGTCTACTGAGCCGGAGCCGCGGCATTTTTACAAGCAAGAAGGTATATATGATATAACCTTGATTGCCACCAGTTCCAACGGATGTATGGATACTACGCGAAAGGAAGGGGTAGTACAGGCTAAGGCCGGAGGAAGAGTGCTGATACCCAATGCGTTTACACCTAATTTATCGGCGTCTTCAGGTGGCCAGGTAGGTAATGGAGTTAACGACATATTTCTGCCTTTGACCCAGGGGGTTGCAGAATTTGAAATGCTTGTTTTTAACCGTTGGGGGGAGCTGTTGTTTAGTAGTGTCAATAAAAATGTGGGCTGGGATGGCTATTACAATGGAAAACTTTGCCCCCAGGATGTATATGTCTATAAGCTTAACCTGGTTTTTGAAAATGGGGAGCAGGCAGTAAGAACAGGAGATGTGAATTTAATTCGATGAGGGACGCAGGGAGCATATTTTTTATTCTTTTAATATCAATGAAATTGGCCGTAGGTCAGGACCCGCATTTTTCTCAATACTATGCAGCGCCTACCTATTTAAATCCGGCGTTTACAGGTACCGGTGCTGAGCACAGGTTTATTGCTAATTATAGAAATCAATGGCCCAATATTACCAATGGGTTTGTTACCTATTCCTTTTCATATGATTATCATCTGTCAGATCTAAAAAGCGGTATCGGCTTTCTTGCCACAGTAGATAAAGCAGGTTCTGCCGGGTTAAGGTCCAATCATATTGGTTTGTTATACTCCTATAAAATACAATTGGCCAACAAATGGGTAGTTACACCAGGGCTTTACTTCGGTTATGGCCACAGGGATATTGACTTCAATAGCCTCGTTTTTGGTGATCAGTTAGAATTTCAAAGAGATGGTCAGGTACCAAGTCAGGACCAGCAAACCAATTTGTTGGGGAGTGCTCAATATTTTGATTTTGGAAGTGGCATACTTGTTTATAACAAAAGCTTTTGGGCGGGTTTTTCAGCGAGTCATATTAATCAGCCGAATCGCTCACTTATTGAAGATGAGAGTGAGATACCTGTGAAAACCTCTTTACATGCAGGTTTTCGCATTCCGTTGTATTCCGGTGTTTTTAAAAAACAACGCACTTCCAGCCTTGCACCTTCTTTTGTATACCAAAGTCAGGGCGAATTTGACCAGCTTGACATAGGCCTGCACTTTCTATACGAACCTATTATGATTGGTTTTTGGTATCGTGGTATTCCTATACAGCAAAATGTAAAGGACAATGTTAGCCAGGATGCAATGGTGTTGATACTTGGGATGCGTTTCTCTAATGTAGAGATGGGTTACAGCTACGATTTTACAGTATCGGAGTTGGGAACTATATCAGGAGGAGCCCATGAGGTATCACTACAGTATAATTTTCGCGCCTCTCTTCGTTCTAAAGTGCGAAAGCCTGAAAAATTTATTCCTTGTCCTACCTTTAACAAATAGCCTTTCGGCTTTCTCATTTAATAGTAACTTTGCCCTTGTATGTAGCCTGCTTTAAACAAGGGCAATGTTTTTATGAATTACTCCTCATCTCTTAGTGATAACCCGGTATTTGCATTGGTGAAAAAAGTGGCCCGGCAGGAAAGCCTTGAGACCTACGTGGTAGGAGGTTGGGTACGCGATATTTTACTAAAAAGACCTTCAAAAGATGTAGATTTTGTTTGTGTTGGTAGTGGAATTGAACTGGCAGAGAACTTAGCCCGTGAAATAAAAGGCGCACGTGTAAGTGTATTTAAGAATTTCGGGACGGCTATGATCAAGTATAAGGACTGGGAGCTGGAATTTGTAGGAGCCCGGAAAGAATCGTATCGAAATGATTCCAGGAAGCCGCTCGTAGAAGATGGTACACTGGAAGATGATCAAAATCGACGTGATTTTACCATCAATGCCATGGCTATTAGTTTGAATGATAATAACTATGGAGAGCTGGTAGACCCTTTCAACGGAGTGCGTGATTTGAAAAGGAAGATGATAAAAACCCCGTTGAGTCCTGACATTACGTTTTCAGATGATCCGTTGCGTATGATGCGTGGTATTCGTTTTGCTTCACAACTGATGTTTGATATTGATCCTGATACCTATGAAGGGATTGTAAATAATGTAGAACGAATTAAAATTGTTTCTGTAGAAAGAATTACAGAGGAGCTCAATAAGATCATTATGTCTTCTCAACCGTCTTATGGGTTTAAACTTTTGTTCCATACCGGGTTGCTAAAAATAATATTTCCTGAAATGGTGGCATTACACGGGGTGGAGACGATCAATGGTAAATCTCATAAGGACAATTTCTATCATACACTACAGGTGTTGGATAACCTATGTGAGTACTCTAACGACCTTTGGTTGCGTTGGGCAGCAATTTTACATGACATTGCAAAGCCACCTACAAAGCGATTCAATAACAAAGTAGGCTGGACCTTTCACGGGCATGAAGATAAGGGAGCACGTATGGTGCCCAAGATATTCAGAAGGTTGAAATTACCACTGAATGATAAAATGGAATATGTTAGAAAATTGGTAAAACTCCACCTCAGACCGATAGCATTAGTAAAGGATAATATAACGGATACAGCATTGCGCAGACTATTATTTGAAGCGGGTGAAGATATTGATGATTTAATGAAGTTATGCAGGGCAGACATTACTTCCAAGAACCCGGATAAAGTAAAAAAATACCTGAGCAATTTCAGCAAAGTTGAAAAGAAGCTCCTGGAGGTAGAGGAAAAAGACCATGTAAGAAATTTCCAGCCACCCATATCCGGACAAGAGATTATGCAGGCTTTCAATTTAAAACCCGGAAGAATTATAGGTACGATTAAAGAAGAGATCAAAGAGGCCATTTTGGAAGGAGATATAAAGAATACTAAAAATGAGGCATGGAAGTTGATGATTGAAGTAGGTAAAAAAAATGGGTTGGAATTAGTGAGTGAAAAATAATACTTTTGCAGATCAAAAAAATAAGAAGATGATTAAGAGATATTTGGGAATACTATTTGTTTGTTTCGTAACCGCTACTTACGCTCAGGAAGAGCAGAAACAAACCCCTAAACCTACTACCGGACAAGTTTTTTCTGCCCACTATGCGCGCACCTACCAGGTGGCGATAAGATACAATGACTATGACGTGGCTAAACACGCTTTATATAACCTCCTGGTAGAAAATCCGCAAAATGACTCAATACTTTATTCCCTCTCATTATTGTATGTGCAAAATCAGCAATATGCATCAGCAGTGTTAAGTGCCAATGATATTTTGTCTGTAAAACCTGCCCATACAGGTGCTCTGGAAATAGGGGGGATATCTTATGAAAACCTTGGTTTGAAAGATAAAGCGCTAGAGAGATATGAAACATTATATTTAAATACCGATGACTTTCAGACACTTTACAAAATAGCTTTTTTGCAGTTTGACCTTAAAAAGTATACTGAATGTACCACCAACATAGACATCTTGATGGGAAAAAAGGAAGCAGAAGAACTTAAAAGTGTCTACACACTGGAGAATAATGAACAGAAAGAGTTTCCTATCAAGGCTGCACTCCTTTCTTTAAAGGGAATGGTCCTCAAAGAGCAAGGGGATAAAGAAGGCGCTAAAAAACGTTATAATGAGGCCTTGGCACTAGCTCCTGATTTTCCTTTGGCCCAGGAAAAACTAAAAAACATGGATAAATAATTTTTGTATGCAACTTTTGTTCTTATTACGGGTCTTTATTTGGAATGTAGACCGGATTGAGACAGAAGTTTCATAATATACATGCCGATTTAATAGATCGATGCCTGGAAGGAGATGCTTCGGCCCAGAGGCAATTGTATACTTCATATTCCAGGGCCATGTTCAACATATGCTATCGTATCACTAATGATCATAGCGATGCCGAAGATGTGTTACAAGAAGCTTTTGTAAGTGCCTTTCGTAACTTAAGCTCTTACCAGGGGGAAGCCACCTTCGGAGCGTGGCTAAAGCGTATTGTGATCAATAAATCCATCAACTTCCTGAAAAAGAAAAGGGTGGATCTGGAAGAATTAACCCCTGAGAATGAAGTAATTGAAGAAGAGGATACTAAACAGGATGAATGCACCGTTCAAAAAGTAAAAGAAGCAATTGAGCAGTTACCGGATGGCTATCGTGTGGTCTTTTCCTTGTACATGTTAGAAGGTTATGATCATGGGGAAATATCCCATATATTGGGAATCACAGAGTCTACTTCAAAGTCTCAATATAATAGGGCTAAGAACAAAATTAGACTACTTCTTAAGCAGCAATCGCTATGAAAGACGAACTTGAGAAATTTATTACCGTTAACAGGCAGAAGTTTGATACAGAGGAGCCATCTGAAGGGGTATGGAATGGGATAATACGTCAGGTCTCCCGTAAAAAGAATTTTCAATGGCTTTGGAAAGCTGCTGCTATCACTTTTTTCCTGATCAGTGTTTTTTTACTTTTCAAAAACGACTGGGATAAGAAAACTAACCTTCTGGCACAGAAAGAAAAGATATCCTCTGACTTTAACGATATCGAATCGTTTTATTTTGAAATGATCTCTCAGAAAAAAAACTTGATTGACAGCTTCGAGGAAAATATAGAGATTGATTATGGCTATGAACAGGACCTTCAGAATTTGGACGCGATGTATGAAGTACTAAAAGATGAACTCCAAACCAATCCTAGTAAAAAAGTGGTTGACGCCCTTTTACTTAACCTCGTAGTCCGTATTGATATACTCAATAAAAAACTAGCTGAATTAGAAGAAGATGACGAGGGTGCCATCGAAAATAATGATGGCGTTGAGGTAGAAATCTAAAAGCTTTCAGTATTCAAACTAAAAGAAGCTGTTTTAGAATCCAGGATCTTTCCTTTTTCACATTTCAAAACACGGTACCCGTAATTTTTCACCAGTGAATGATCATGTGTTGCCATTAGTACTGCTGTTCCGCTCTTATTGATGTCCTGGAAAATTTTGAAAATGCCTGTGGATACTTCCGGGTCCAGGTTGCCGGTAGGTTCATCTGCCACTAATATTAAAGGCTCATTAAGTAAAGCCCTGGCTATAACTACACGCTGTTGTTCTCCCCCGGAAAGTTGGTGAGGCAGTTTGGGACCCGCAGAACCAAGACCTACCTGCATTAATACTTCCGCTTGTCGTGCTTTGATCTTTGCACTATCTTTCCAACCTGTGGCCTTGAGTACAAAATTGAGATTTTCAGCTACAGTACGATCTGGAAAAAGCTGAAAGTCCTGGAAGATGATCCCTACTTTTCTTCTGAGCATAGGAACTTCAGAAGCTTGTATTTTACCTATATTGTATCCGGCTACTTGCATCTGGCCAGACCGGAAAGGAAGGTCGGCATATATTGTTTTTAACAAAGATGATTTACCACCGCCCGTACGGCCAACAAGAAACACAAATTCCCCTTTCTCAATGTCAAAATTCACATTGTTTAACACTGCAATATCCTCTTGGAAAATGCTTGCCTTCTGCACACTTATGACTGGTCCTGATGAAAAAGACATACGTGTTTCTTTTTAAAGTATTGTATTTATCAGCAACGACTAGCTATTCGCTTTTTTATGATCGGCTAAGAATTTTTCTAATCCCGAGTCAGTCAGTGGATGCTTCAGCAATCCGGTGATTACGTTCAAAGGACAAGTTACTACATCTGCGCCGATTTCAGCACATTGGATCAAATGCATGGTATGTCTGACACTCGCTGCCAATATTTCTGTTTCAAAACCATAGTTATCATAGATCTGAACGATTTGTTCGATCAAAGAAAGTCCATCGTGTGAAATATCATCTAATCGACCTATGAATGGAGACAGGTAACTGGCACCAGCTTTGGCCGCCAGAATAGCCTGACCTGCCGAAAAAACTAATGTACAGTTTGTACGGATTCCTTCATTGCTGAAATGTTTGATCGCCTTAACACCATCTTTGATCATAGGTACCTTCACTACGATCTTATCATCTATTTTAGCCAATTCCTTACCTTCTTTAATAATGGAGTCGTATTCAGTAGAAATTACCTCTGCACTCACATTATTATCTACGATGTCGCATATTGCTTTATAATGTGCTCTGACATTTTCTTCTCCACTTATTCCTTCTTTTGCCATTAACGATGGATTGGTAGTAACTCCGTCCAGAACTCCCAGATCGTAAGCTTCTTTGATATCGTTCAGATTGGCGGTGTCTATAAAGAACTTCATAGTTTGATTGTATGTAAGGGTTAAAATATAGTGACAAAGAAAAAAAGGCAAATCAAGTATCGCACCGCTACAACCGCTTACCCTTGCTACCTTCCGGTCCTGGGGGAGTTCAGCAGGAGCTGATCGTACTGATTTGCCGATGCAAATGTAAGAGGAATTGAGCAATTCGAGAAAGGAACTGATTATTTAAATGGAACAACGTTCATTTCCTGCAAATCAACATTAGTTTTAAAAACTGTTGACAGTCTGAAAATAAATTCTGAACTTCATATCTGTTGTAAATTTTTTTTGGTTTTAGTACTTTTTATTTACTTAGAAAGATACTTTTTTGACTTAAGATACCTCCATGGATAAAAAAAATCAATTTAATCTTGATATAATTACACTTCATTGTTATCGCCAGGATGAAAGGAAAGCTGATGAGATCTTCATATGTTACCAGGGAAAAAAAATATGGCCTTCAGATAAGAAGTACAAGAAAATTACTGTTGGAAAGCACACTTTAAATTTTAGGATACCACAAATAGAACAAAATGAAAGTATCGTATTAGAGTTATGGGACTATGATTTTTTCAGTCCCAATGATCACCTGGGTACGTTCAACATGCTAATTAATGAAAAAGGAGGGCCGTACAGAACCGATCTTGATCTCAAAGAAAGTAGAAATGCTAAATATACATTGGAATGGGAAGCACATTAATATTTTGCCAGACCTTTTAAGTACAAGTTGAATTCCAGTGGGCTGGCAGGTTCAAACCCATCCTCTTCCAGGTCTTCAAATATTTCTTCATCGAAGCGCATTTTTCTTTTCTCAACCGTGCCATTGTTATTAATAGTAAGTTCCATCCCTGAGAAATTAGCAGGATTGACTTGCACTAATACTTTAAACCCGTTAAAATTTCTTTTAAAGTATTCATGGACCATAATAGAAACGATTGTAACTCACATGCAATAATGAAACGTAAAAATAGCTTTTCTACCTTCAAGCTTCTTATTTATTGACCAGTGTTTCAAATTATGCGATTTCAACAGGTTCCTTTTCCTGGGATCTGGGTACGGGTACCTGTATATTCTCAACAAGGGACTCTTCCAGCATATTGACCCATGCCTCCAGGTACTTTACCACATCATCGCGCCTGTTATGTATCAAATGACGCTCTCCGATAGGTAACATACGCAATACACGCTGATCTGAAAGCTTTTCCAGGTGTTTCAGATCATCTGTGTCCAGTCCATAGCTTAATAACTCAGTGATGAGATCATCCATTAAAAGGCCGCTGGTAGGACAGTAGTCATTGAGTTGTTCATTCCAGTCCCCATATTTTTGCATAGCCCGTGTATGTATCTCACTTTTATTTAGTTTTGTTAACTCCTGTGCCAAATGCCCACAGTTACAACTGCCCATATGTCCCCATTGATAGGATTCACTGGTTGCCAGTGTTTTGGCTGTGTTTCTCAGCGCTTCTATAAGTACAAAATTAGCCTTTGCCATAATTATTTCTTTTCCTCTAAATAAACACTCATCCGGCCTTAAGGTTTGATAAACAGCACAGTCTGTCAAATTTATAATTCATCAGGACATGCGACCGTTAGCGTAACATCTGTGTTTTAAACCGTTTGCATTCTTCAATTTAGCTAAATAAATATAAAATTTATGAAAATCAACATACTAGTAACATGTTTAGTTGGCAGTTTCGGAGCATCGCTATTTGTTTCATGTGGGCCTGCTAAGGAGGAGGCAACAGAAGAAAAGGTAATGGCCATTAATACGGACTATATGGATTCTACTGTGAGCCCTGCGGATGACTTTTTTAAGTTCGTCAATGGAGGCTGGGTCGATGAGACGGAAATCCCGGGAGATCAGGGTCGCTGGGGAAGTTTCAATGAACTTCGTGAAATGACCAATGAAACGGTGTTGAGTGTATTGGAAAATGCCGCTAAAGATGAGCAATATGGTGAAGGTACCGACCAAAGGAAAGCAGCTGATTTTTATAGTATAGGTATGGATTCGCTACTGGCGGAACGTGCAGGTATTACACCGCTTCAATCATTTTTTGATCAAATTGATAAGATCAAAGATAAAAAGGACCTTCAAAAATACCTCTCTCATCAACAGAGTTACGGTGGGGGAGCATTCTTCAACTTTTTCATTCTGGCAGATTTGAAGAACAGTAAAATGATGGCGGCTTATATAGGTCAGGGAGGTTTAGGTCTTCCGGATAGAGATTATTATACTAAAACGGATTCAAAATCTGTTGAGATAAGAGAAAAATACATCAAACATGTATCCAGGATGCTTCAGCTATTGGGAGATTCTCCGGAAATGGCAGATGAACAAGCAGATAGGATCATGGACCTGGAAACAGGTTTGGCAGAAGCGTCTATGACTAATGTGGAGCAAAGGAACATTCCAGCCCTGTATAATAAAATGTCTTTGACAGAACTTAATGAGATAGTTCCAGCTTTTGACTGGTCAGAATACCTTGCAGATATTGGTGTAAATGGTCTGGATACTTTGATCATTACCCAACCTAAATTTATGGTAGAGGTACAACGCGTAATAAATGAGGTTCCTGTAAGCAATTGGAAAGAATACCTGAGGTGGCAAGCGGTAAATGGAGCTGCCGGCTTCTTAAGTAATGAATATGTAAGTGCCAACTTTGACTTTTACAATAAAGAGCTTAGAGGCGTTGAAGAAATGCGCCCCAGATGGAAGCGTGTCCTTGAAACTACGAACGGATCATTGGGTGAGGCTATCGGTAAGCTTTATGTAGATCAGGTATTTCCTGCCGAAGCCAAGAAAAAAGCCCGGGAGATGGTAGAAAACATCAAGTTGGCTTTTGCCGATAGGATCAAAAACCTGGATTGGATGACAGATTCCACTAAAGAAAAGGCACTTGAGAAATTAAAAACGATGACCGTTAAGATTGGTTATCCGGATGAGTGGAGAGATTATTCCAGGTTAACGGTAGAAAATGACCCTGAGAAATCTTCTTACATACAAAATATCCTTAACGCCACTAAATTTGGATTCGAATATCAAGTAGCAAAACTAGGCAAACCTGTTGACAGGAAGGAGTGGGGTATGACACCTCAAACGGTCAATGCGTATTTTAATCCACTTTTCAATGAAATTGTATTTCCGGCAGCTATTTTACAGCCTCCCTTCTATAACTACCTTGCTGATGAAGCGGTGAATTACGGTGGTATAGGTGCAGTTATTGGCCATGAAATATCTCACTGTTTCGATGATCAGGGGAGCAGATTTGATGCTGAGGGTAACTTAAAGAACTGGTGGACTGATGAAGATGCACAAAGCTTCAAAGCTCGAACAGGTAAGCTTGTGGAGCAATACAACGCCTACGAACCTCTGGATAGTGTAAATGTGAATGGTGAGTTTACACTCGGGGAAAACATAGGAGACCTTGGAGGAGTTAATGCTGCATATGACGGTTTACAACGTTTTTTCTTACAAAACGGGAAACCGGAAACGATCGATGGGTTTACTCCTGAGCAGCGCTTTTTCATATCCTGGGCGACGGTCTGGAGAATCAAATATAAAGATGAAACATTAAGAACGCAGGTTTTAACAGACCCACATTCACCGGGTATGTACCGGGCGAACGGGCCTTTAGCCAATCTTGAGTCATTCTACCAGGCATTTGATATCAAACCCGGTGATGGTATGTATCGTGCGGATAGCATCCGTGTGAATATTTGGTAATAGGCAAAGTGTAACGTAATAGAAGCATTGAAAGCAAAAGCGCGCTAAAATAAAAAGAAAATTATTTTTCATTTGGATTTTGGTTTTAGCTGCCTACATTTGAACCGTAATGAAGAGAAACAATTTTTATAATGCATGGTGGTGGTACTTTCATAATATATGAAGTGAACAGCCCTGTTGAATAAAAAAATAGATAAATATTAAAGGCCCGCTGTTCTACAGCGGGCCTTTTTTGATATTAAAACACTCTGAAAAAGCCAAAAGACACTAAAAACAATGAAGTTCAAATTCAAAACGAATCATAGACGCTTACTAGCCGATACACTTACACCTGTGAGTATTTATTTCAGGTTAAGGGACCACTATGCTCAAAGTATCTTGTTAGAAAGTTCTGATTACCATGGGAATGACAATAATTTTTCATTTGTATGTTTTGAGCCTATTGCTTCATTCAAAGTAGAAAAAGGAAACTTATCGGTTTCTTATCCTGATGGAATGAAAGAAGAAAAAGTGGTTGCCAGGAATGAACTTGTTGGAGAATTACAGAAGTTTAGCCAATCCTTTTTAGCAGACCCTTCACTCGACTATAAATTTACTACCAATGGCTTGTTTGGATATATCTGTTATGATGGGGTTCAGTATTTCGAGGAAATTGAACTTCAAAATAAGAATGATGAAATACCTGACATAGTTTATAAAATTTACAAATACGTGATCGTAGTAGATCACTTCAAAAACGAGCTCTATCTTTTTGAGCATCTGTTCAATGTAGAACAAGAAAGTAACATTAATAGGGTAGAAACGCTCATACAGGTCAACAATGATCCGCAGTTTAACTTTGAACTGGAAGGTGATGAGCAATCCAATTATACGAATGAGGATTTTTTGACGCTTTTAGATAAAGGGCGTTCACACTGTCTTAGGGGTGACGTATTCCAGATCGTTATATCCAGGAGGTTTAACTCAAAATTTCGTGGTGACGAATTCAATGTCTACCGGGCACTTCGTTCGATCAATCCTTCTCCCTATTTATTTTATTTTGACTATGGTAGCTATAAAATATTTGGCTCATCACCTGAGTCGCAAATTGTGATTAAAGACAATGAAGCCATTATTTATCCTATTGCCGGCACTTTTAAACGAACAGGTAATGATACGGCTGATGCTGAACTGGCTCAAAAGCTTTCGAAAGATGATAAGGAGAACAGCGAACATGTGATGCTGGTAGACCTTGCCAGAAATGACCTCAGCAGAAACTCTGAAGAAGTAGAAGTAGAAGTATTTAAAGAAGTACAGTATTATTCACATGTAATTCACCTGGTATCTAAGGTTACCGGTAAGCTTGCTTCTGATACCGACCCTATCCAGTTAGTAGCGGATACATTTCCGGCAGGTACTTTGTCGGGGGCGCCAAAACATATGGCGATGCAACTGATCGATAAATATGAAAATGCCAGCCGTAGTTACTACGGAGGAGCTATTGGCTTCCTCGGCTTCAATGGGGATTTCAACCACGCCATTATGATCCGTTCATTTTTAAGTCAAAATAACAGATTAAGCTACCAGGCCGGTGCTGGAGTGGTGGCTAAGTCCGTCATAGAAAGTGAACTTCAGGAAGTGAATAACAAATTAGCAGCATTAAGAAGTGCGCTTAAACGTGCAGAAGAGATATGAAGATACTTGTGCTGGATAATTACGATTCTTTCACCTACAACCTGGTGCACATTATCAGGAAACTGGGCTACGCTAAGGATATGAACGTCATAAGAAATGATCACATAACCACAGATGAAGTGGAGAAATATGATAAAATATTATTGTCACCAGGCCCAGGAATACCGGATGAGGCCGGAATTATGAAAGAAGTTATAGAAACTTACGCTGCCACGAAAAGTATACTAGGCATTTGCCTGGGCCATCAGGGCATCGCAGAGGTTTTTGGGGCAGAGCTTTATAATATGCCTTTAGTACTTCATGGGATCACCGGGCAGATGAACATACAAGATGAAGATGAAATCCTATTTCAGGGAGTACCAGCTTCCTTCCAGGGATGTCATTATCATTCATGGAGCGTAAAACCGGAATCTGTCAATGGGCATTTAAAAGTGACTGCGAAAGATAGTCGCGGTCTGATCATGGGGATAAGCCATACCGAATACAATGTAAAAGGGCTTCAATTTCATCCTGAGTCTATCCTGACTGAAAATGGTAAGATCATAATTCAAAACTGGTTGAATAACTAACGTATAAATTCAGATGAAAGAAATACTTAACCAACTGATAGAGCATAAAACGTTGGACAGAGAATTGTCCAAGGCCGTGTTGATGGATTTAGCTCAGGGAAAATACAACCAAAGCCAGGTGGCGTCTTTTCTGACGATTTTCATGATGCGTAGTATTACTGTTGATGAGCTGGAAGGCTTCCGTGATGCTATGCTGGAATTATGCCTGCCCCTTGAAATTGATGAATACAATGCCATTGACCTTTGTGGTACCGGTGGTGATGGTAAAGACACCTTTAATATTTCTACATTATCATCCTTTGTTGTGGCAGGTGCCGGTCAGGCCGTTGCCAAGCATGGGAACAACGGCGTGTCTTCGGTTTGTGGGTCTTCTAATTTATTAGCACACTTTGGTTATCAGTTTACTAATGATAAAGATGCCTTAAAGCAGAGCCTGGACGAAGCCAATATTTGCTTTTTACATGCTCCTTTATTTCACCCGGCTATGAAAAATGTGGCTCCCATTCGTAAGGAACTGGGAGTGAAGACCTTCTTTAATATGTTGGGACCGATGGTCAACCCATCTTTTCCCAGGAAGCAGTTGGTGGGTGTTTTTAGCCTCGAATTAGCCCGGCTATATGGTTACTTATACCAGCAGACAGACAAAGACTTTGTCATACTTCATTCACTCGACGGTTATGATGAAATTTCTCTGACAGGTGATTTCAAAATGATCTCAAATACCGGTGAACAAATTCTGGGACCTGCAGCTCTAGGGACCGGTACATTAGATGCTTCCAAAATCCATGGTGGAGAAACAGTTGAAGATTCAGCAAAGATCTTTGAGGCTGTATTAAAAGGGAATGGTACCGATGAGCAAAAAGCTGTTGTAGTTGCAAATGCAGGTATGGCGCTTTATTGTGCAAACCAGGAAGCTGGATTGGAAACAGCACTTTCACGTGCCGAGGAATCATTGGATTCTGGAAAAGCTTTGCAAGCTTTTAAAAATATGATCAGGAAGAAAACGAAAATCTCACTAAACTAACATGGATATTTTACAAGAAATAATTGCTCACAAACGCACAGAGGTGAAGGAAAGAAAAGCACTTTTCCCTACAAAACTTTTAGAGCAAAGCCTTTATTATGGTAGTCGTACTGTATCTATGAAGCGATACATTTTACGCAAAGACAAAGCAGGTATTATCGCTGAAATAAAGCGCAAATCACCTTCTAAAGGGACGATTAACGCACATGCTGCTATAGAAAAAACATCCATTGGATATATGCAGGCAGGGGCTTCTGCACTGTCTATACTTACAGATACAAAATATTTTGGAGGGAAAAATGAAGACCTTAGCACCGCCAGGAAATTTAATTTTTGCCCCATTTTGCGAAAGGATTTTACCATTGATGAGTATCAGGTGGTTGAAGCTAAATCAATAGGTGCGGATGTTATATTACTTATCGCCGCTGCCCTTGATCCGAAGGAAATTAAGTCGCTTGCGGAGCTGGCAAAATCACTTGGGTTGGAAACATTATTGGAAGTACACAACCGTGAAGAGTTGGACCGGTCTGTGAACCAATATATTGATCTGGTAGGGGTAAACAACCGAAACCTGAAAACATTCGAGGTATCCATTCAAAATTCACTGAACCTCGTAGATGCTATTTCGGATGATTTTGTTAAGGTTTCAGAAAGTGGGATAGACCATCCGGAAGCATTATTAGAACTTAAAAATGCCGGTTTTCAGGGGTTTCTTATTGGAGGGAAGTTCATGCAGAGTGGAAGACCTGATAAGGCCTGCGCCCGATTTATAGAAGCGTTAAGCCAACTGGAGAATAAAGCCTATGTCTAATGAGGCTGACATACGGCTAAAAGTTTGCGGACTTCGTGACAATATTCAAGAAGTAATAGCACTGGCTCCTGATTTTGTGGGGTTTATATTTTATCCTGAATCACCAAGGTATGTCGGAGCCCTGGAGGTGGGAAAAATTGCTTCAATGCCTGAAAGTATTAAGAAAATAGGAGTGTTTGTCAATGAAGAACTGCCCAAGGTCAGGGAAATAATACACAAATATTCCCTGGATCTCGTGCAGCTCCATGGCCATGAGACAGTGGAGTATTGCAAAGATCTGAAAACCGATGGCATTGGTGTTATCAAAGTATTCTCCGGGAATGATCTGCCCTCGCAGGAGCTTTTGCAAGCTTATGTTCCTTACATTGATTATTACCTGTTTGATACACGGAGTGAAAACTACGGAGGAACAGGCCAAAAATTTAATTGGAGCCAACTGGAAGTGTTGGACCTCGAACGTCCTTTTTTTCTGAGTGGTGGAGTAGATATGGACAGTATAGACCATCTTAAAAAAGGCACGTTATCCGTGTATGCTATAGATGTGAATAGCAAGTTTGAAATGGCACCCGGTTTAAAAGATATAAAGTTACTCGAGCAGTTAAAGCTTAAAATGAATTGATCTTTAGCGTTTAAGAGAGAATGATACTATGGAAATAAAAGCGATAAACATGAAGTATTCTGTGGATGAGAACGGTTATTATGGGAAGTTTGGAGGGGCTTATATTCCTGAGATGCTTTACCCCAATGTGGAGGAGCTGAAAGAAAACTATTTGTCGATCATTGGTTCGTCTGATTTTAAGGAAGAGTTTGACAAACTTTTGCGTGATTATGTGGGGAGGCCCACACCCTTGTTTCTTGCAGAGCGCTTATCCCAAAAGTATGAGGCACAGATCTACCTCAAGCGTGAAGATCTATGCCATACTGGTGCCCATAAAGTGAACAATACGATCGGTCAGATTATCCTGGCTAAAAAGTTGGGAAAGCAAAAGATCATTGCTGAAACCGGTGCCGGTCAGCATGGTGTGGCTACGGCTACGGTGTGTGCCCTGATGGGTATGGAATGCATCGTGTATATGGGTAAAATAGACATGGAACGTCAAAGACCCAACGTGGAACGTATGCGTATATTAGGCGCCCGGGTAGTGCCGGCTACCAGTGGTAGCCAAACATTAAAAGATGCCACCAATGAGGCAATGCGCCATTGGATCAATCACCCCACTGACACTCACTATATCATCGGATCAGTGGTGGGGCCACATCCTTATCCGGATATGGTAGCGAAGTTCCAGTCCGTGATCAGTGAAGAGATCATGAACCAGCTGGAGGCAGCTACAGGCAGCCCCTACCCGGATTATATACTGGCCTGTGTGGGTGGAGGCAGCAATGCGGCAGGTGCTTTTTACCATTTTATGGATAACGAAAAAGTGAATTTAGTGGCAGTAGAGGCCGCCGGACATGGAGTAGGATCCGGTGAATCGGCGGCCACTACAGCGTTGGGAAAGCCCGGTGTGCTTCATGGCAGTAAAACACTTCTAATGCAAACCAAAGATGGACAGGTAGTAGAACCTTATTCCATTTCAGCCGGGCTTGACTACCCGGGAATAGGTCCAATCCATGCACACCTTTTTGATACCGGGCGGGTACAGTTTCTGAATGCTACGGATGAAGAGGCTATGAATGCAGGAATAGAGTTAAGTCGACAGGAAGGGATTATTCCAGCCATAGAGTCAGCTCATGCATTTGTTGCTTTGCAAAAGTTGGATTTGACACCTAATGATACAGTAGTGATTAATCTTTCGGGCCGGGGAGATAAAGACCTGGAAACCTACATCCAATGGGGTAAATACTAATTGATCCTGGACGAATTAAATCTAAAAAAATGAAGGTTACCCATATGAACCGAATCAACACGCTTTTTGCAAATACAAGACAGAAAGTACTTTCTGTATACTTTACAGCAGGTTTTCCCAATATAGATGATACATTATCAGTTGCTAAACACCTTGAAAAAGCGGGCGCTGATATTGTAGAAATAGGGATGCCCTTTTCTGATCCTGTTGCAGACGGACCGACTATCCAGGAAAGTAATAAGCAGGCACTGGACAATGGCATGAACCTTGAACTTCTTTTTAAACAATTGGAAAAGCTAAGGGACAACGTATCTATTCCGGTAATCCTTATGGGATACATCAACCCTGTTATTCAGTATGGAGTGGAACGTTTTTGCCAGTCATGTGAAGCTGTAGGAGTGGACGGACTTATTTTGCCGGACCTTCCTATGGCGGAATACCTGACCGAATACCATTCTACTTTTGAAAAACATGGATTGAAAAATGTATTTCTCATCACACCTCAAACGTCAGAAGACAGGATCAAGACGGTAGATGATAATACGGATGGCTTTATCTATATGGTATCATCAGCCAGTACCACCGGTGCCCAAAGTTCCTTTGGTGATGAACAAAAATCCTATTTTGAAAAGGTCAATGGAATGGAATTGAAAAACCCTGCGTTAGTAGGTTTCGGAATTTCAAACCGGACTACTTTTGAGCAAGCCACAGCTTATAGTGCCGGAGCTATTGTAGGCAGCGCTTTTATCAAGCTATTATCCAAGTCAGACGACCTGGAAAATGACATTAACACATTTGTAAAAGAATTGAAAGGCTAAAAAAATGATCATACAACTGGAAAAAGGGGCATCCGCCCAGCTAAAAGAAGATATTATTAAAAAGGTACAGAACCTAAAGTATAAGATCACCGATGTAAAAACGCAAAAGGGCGATTACCTGGTGGGGATTGGAAAAAAAGAATTTGACATTCGGGATGTAGGTCATATGCCAGGCATTGCGGATATCCACATCGTTTCAGACGATTACAAATTGGTATCCAGGAAATGGAAAGTAAAACCTACGGTCATTGACCTAGGCGATGGTGTGCTTATCGAAGAAGGAGGAATGGCGATTATGGCCGGCCCATGTTCCATAGAAGGAGAGGAGCAGATCGCAAAAACCATAGAGCATCTGAAAGAAAACAATGTGCAGATCATGCGGGGTGGTGTATATAAACCAAGAAGCTCGCCTTACTCATTCCGTGGATTAGGTATAGAGGGGCTGAAGATGTGGTATAAGGCAGTGAAAGAAGCCGGTATTAAGATCATTACAGAAGTAATGCAGGTATCACAGATTGAGGAGATGTATGAATATGTGGATATCTACCAGGTAGGTGCGCGCAATACACAAAACTTCAATTTACTGGATGAGCTGGGACATGTGGATAAGCCCGTATTGATAAAACGTGGTATATCAGGAACGATTGATGAATTGCTTTCTTCTGCGGAATATGTGTTTTCTGCCGGCAATGAGAACCTTATGCTTTGCGAACGCGGTATCCGCACATATGAAAAAGCCAGTCGTAATACAATGGATATCAATGCCATTAGTATTCTCAAAGAAAAATCACACCTGCCGGTCATCGCTGACCCCTCGCATGGTATTGGTATCCGTGATCATGTAGAGCCAATTGCACTGGCCTGTATCATGGCCGGAGCGGACGGCGTGATCTATGAGACACACCAGGTACCCGAAGAGGCTTATTCGGACGGGCAGCAGACACTGGACTTCAGAGAGTCCAAAAGATTGATCAATAAAATGAGGAAGGTTTTTGAGCTCAGGGAAAGCATGTAGTGAAACCAGTACTTTAAAGTGAGATAAGGTCGGTGGCATGACACAGATCAGTAAAATTCACATGAAGAAAAGTTTGCAATTTAAAATATTAAACTACCTTTGTAGTATAATGATCAATAGCAGAACATATTACTATTACTACTTTAGCCGCTACGATGTCGGAGCAAGTAGGATATGTTCATTCTAAAAGAAATTAAAAACTGAATATAAAGCCTGGTTCCGAAAGAGCCAGGCTTTTTTTATGGCCTATTTTAAATGAAGACTATGGAAACGGAAACGAAAAGAAGCATCCCGACATTAAAAGACATGAAGCAGGTCTACGATGCATACACAGAGGAAGACCATGAAGTATGGAAGATCTTATTTAACCGGCAGATCGTGAATCTACCGGAAGCAGCTACCGAAGAATATATGATCGGGCTGGAAAAGATCAACTTTACCGCTGATCGTATCCCTAATTTCACTGAAACAAATAAGATCCTTAAGGCCCTTACCGGATGGGAACTGGTAGCAGTAGAGGGTATAGTAGATGATAAGCTCTTCTTTGAACTAATGTCCAACAGGAAGTTCCCTGCTACCACCTGGCTAAGGAAAATGAGTGAACTGGACTACCTGGAAGAACCGGATATGTTCCATGATGTATTCGCACATGTGCCACTACTTACCAATCAGAAGTTTGTTGATTTTCTGCAAGCCATTAGCCAAATAGGGCATAACCACGCAGATGATCCGATAGCCATTGACTTATTATCAAGAGTATACTGGTTTACCGTGGAATTTGGCTTGATCAGGGAAAACGGATCTCCACGCATCTATGGCGCCGGTATTCTGTCTTCTGCTGGTGAGACTGAGTTTTCTTTGAGTAAAGAGCCTAAACATTTCGAGTACCATGTGGAGCAACTATTAAATACACCTTACAGGAAAGATGTATTCCAGGACCGTTACTTTATCGTTGATTCTTACCAACAGCTTTATAATTCCATTGATGAAATAAAAGAAGGTTTGAATGAGAAGCTGAAAAAGCTGACTACGTTTGGTTGAAGTAATGAATTTCGTTTAAGTCCGTTCCTGGTCGTAGGTGATGTTGTTGAACCTACGACCTAAACAGGATGGATTCTTACTCAAGCAGGTAGCCAGAATTTATAATCAAATTTAATTTTGCTCCATTTGTAAGGGTTTGATATTCAGTACACCTGTCGGTCACCGGTACCTGGTACACACCACGTTAAGCTCTTGTCTCTTTGCACTCTGCCCTTAGGTGTGTTTTATAAAAATATTCTTTTTATTCGAAGTAATTGGGTTATATCAAACTTCTTTGGTTAGTTAGAGTGGCCGGTCAATTAGCCTTTTAAATCTTTAATAAGATTTAACTATATTGATGATAATTAGCGGCTTTAACTATGGAAAAATATGATTTAGTGGTGATAGGTGCTGGTCCTTCAGGGTACGCAGCAGCTATGCGGGCAATGGATTTTAGGAAGAAAGTATTGCTCGTGGAAAAAACACGGATAGGAGGGGCGGGCGTGACTAATGGAGCGTTGTCGTCGAAAACATGGTGGGAGCTGTCACGCGAAACGTATTTGTTCAATAAACATTTGAAACGATACGACCTTTCCGCACCAGGTGTAAACTACCAGGAGATGCGTCAGGAAGTAAGACAGGCGGTCATAGAGCGGCGTAGTATGCTAACCCGGCATATGGAGTTATTGGAAGAATCTAACTACTCCGGTTTATTGACGTATCAAAAAGGCACTGCACGCCTGTTGAACAACCACGAGATTGAAATTATCTCAGATGAAGGTACCGAAGTCATTTATACGGACTATGTGATACTCGCCACCGGTAGTCGTCCCCGGAAGCTACCTCATATTCCTATTGACGAAAAGATCATTCTGACGAGTGATGGTATCGAGCACCTGGATGACTTTCCTAAAAGTATGGTAATACTTGGTGCAGGGGTGATAGGCTGTGAGTTTGCCACTATTTTTTCAGGATTTGGCCAAACCAAAGTACACCTTATTGATAAAGGCAATCGTATACTTCCTTTTGAAGATGAAGATGTTGTGTCAGTGATAGAACGTAATATGGAATCCAAAGGGGTGCATATACACCGTAGCAGTCAGCTCGTACGTATGGACATCGTAGATGGTCGGGTGGAATATGAACTGGAATACGATAGTGGAGAAAAGAAGATTTACCATGTAGAGAAAGCATTAGTATCTGTGGGACGTATCCCTAACTACGAGGGGCTTTGGAGTGATGAAGTGGATATAAAGCTGAATAACCGTGGCATTGAAGATGAAGAAACTCAAACATCGGTTTCGAATATTTATGCTGTAGGAGATATTACCTCAGACATCGCTTTAGTAAATGTTGGCGAACTGGAAGGCCGTCATGCGGTGGAGAAAATATTCGGCAAACCTAAGCGTAAGCTGGTGTATGAAAACATCTCTACTATCATGTTTTTACAGCCTGAGGTGGCCGGAGTAGGTCTTAATGAGACACAGGCAAAGAAGAAAGGGATTCCTTATAAAGTGGTGTCTTTAGATTACAGCGTTATACCCAGGGCAGTGGCAAAAAGGATTACGCAAGGTTTTATCAAACTGCTGGTTACTAACGACGAAGAGATGAAAATTCTGGGTATGCGGGTGGTAGGCCTACATGCTTCCAGCGCTATTCAAGCGGTGGCGTTACTCATCAATATGGATAAAGGCATAGAGGAATTGGCTGAATGCGTTCACCCTCACCCTTCTATTATAGAAGGCATACAGGAATGTGTACGCATGCTTTTAGGCAAGTCTATGTTTAAACCGGAGGCTTTACCCGGTAAACTAACCTGTAGAACTTGTTGTGATGGAGTATATGAAGATATTTTGTTCTAGTGAGTGATCCCTTTTAAAGGATTGTTATGTAAAACCTTTCAAGTTATTTCAGGACGGGGCGGTAAGCGGTAAGTGAGCTTGTCTGCAGGTTTCAATACATCTTATGGATATATGCTCCATCAGGGAACCTGACTTTGTATTGTTTGACAAGTTTTTTCTGGAGGTCTTTTCTATCCGTGAGCCTAGCCAGTTTCCAAAGGAAGAAATGGTGACTCTGAACCTCCTCATTGAAATTTTCCGGATTTTTCAGGAAATGATAGGCTACCTCCAGCAGTTCCCTAGAGGTGATATTATGTAAAAAATGATTGAGCTCCGTCAGTTCCTCCCCATAATTGGCAGTATTACTTTGAACAAAACGGTAAAGTTCACTATACTTTTTAGCCTCACCAAGTTCGATCAGGACTTTTGTGATCATAGTGATGAGATACGGATCTTCAGGATATCTCGAGCGTTGTTGCAACGCTTGATGGAGACATTGATCATATTTTTTCATGAAGTAAGCAGCCTCCACAGTTTCAAACTCAGCAATAAGAGTGATCTCATCGGCATCATTTTGTACGGATGGGCTTAGATCGGCAATGTCCATCCTATTAACAAGAAGCTGCAGCCGTTCAGGAATAACCGGATGTGACTGTAGAGAATCCACTCGGAAGATCAATAAATGAGATTTTTTCATACTATACCCTCTTGGTCTTCCTTTTAGCCAACGGGATTGCAAAGGATAGTCCTTGGCATGAAAAGGTTCGAGTAATGAATAGCCTTGCGGATACTTAGGATAGGTAATGGAGTCCAGCATAGACAGGGCTGTTAACGCTCCCCACCCCGGGTATTTACTTTTTTTATAATAAACATACCACAGTGAGTCTGCCTTTATTTCATTTTCTCTTTTAAATCGGCCAAAGTCATAGGCCATTCGCTGTAAAGTTATAATCGTATTTTCGAGGCTTCGACCTTCTATTTCTTGCGATAACCGGCCTCGGCTTTCATCTTTTATTTCACGAATTTCTGCCAGGCTTTTTTTGACATGGTCCAGCTCGTTATGCGCCATTTCGTGTGCCAGGACAAAGGCCAGTTGATCTTCATTTTGTACACGTGCCAGCAAACCGATGTTTACCACCAGGCAGTTAAGCCCTACGGTATAGGCATTTACCGAGTTGTTCTTGGCAATAAATATGAATTTTGGAGGATGTCGTATGTCATTTTGTTTCAAGATCCTTTCCACGATCCGATCGATAAAATTTTGTAAAACGGATTCATCGATGAACGCGTCGTTTTTGATCATACTCAGGAGGAATTTTAGGTTTTTTTTATAATCACTTTTTAACCTTTCGTCTTGTAACAATGGAACTTCCTTTCTAAACTCTTCTTTTATTGTTTTGATCAATTCCTTTGATTCCTGATCATATGTATCTTGGAATATATTGAAATGACTGTTGTCCCAAAACAGTGATGGTAGCCATAAGATTAATGCCGATGATAAATGCGGCATAAAGGAAAGTTCTGAGCATGAGTAAGTAAAACCAACTATACGGCGAAAATAGTAAATCACTCTTATTTCACGTTAAAAATAAAAACAAACTATTGTCAGTTAGGAGAACAGGGTGCTGGATAGATCGTGTTTATAAAAAGCTGGAAAAGATACATCCAAACATTAGCTGATACTTGAAAAGGTTCTATTCATAGGCTAAAGGCTTATCAGACGGATGATTTTTTCAATATCACCATTATAGATAATATGCAAATTCGCCTTTTCACCTTTCCTATTCCCCAGGTGCTTAACTTCTATTTTCAATTGCTCATCAGCGTCCACAAGAGTTAAACCCACCTCGGATTTGATTTGAAATCGGTCATTTTCCGGTCCGGTTAATTTTATTGTGTTGATGAAGCTACCGGTATTTCCTCCCGTGTTTTCAATTTCTATGATTTTGGTCTTTCCGTTAATCATGGATATTTCTGTTGGAGCAATGAGGTTAGAAGCTATTAAAGCCACACCTTCAGGAGCATCTTCATTATAAACTTCCATATTCCATTGCCTTCCACCTCCACGATTAGGTGATCCGCCTGCTATATAGACCCCATTACCTGACAAGATAGCCTGGGTGCCATGTCTGGGATAATGCATATCCGCTTTACGGGACCAGCGTTGAGATACAGGACTATAGGCTTCAGTAAGTTTGTAGGCCGGTCCCTGGATTTCACCTTCTCCACCCATAACGAAAAGCTCATTGTTAAAGGTAACAACTCCGGGTGCTGCCCTGGGAGTGGGCAGTTCTTTTTCAAGAGTAGACCATGTTTGAGTCTTGAAATTGTAGGTGTCCACTATGCTAATAAGTGGGGCAAATACACCACCTTTTCCACCAGACTGCCTTCCACTGGCTGCATACAAGGTGTGGCCTATTACAGCGGCGTGGAAGTGGTCCCTGGCCTGAGAAGCGTTTTCAAGTATTGTCCAGGTATTTGTTTTTGGATCATATGAATCAAACCAATTTACATAACCTCCGTCGTGGCCAACGGTATTCCCTCCAAGTAAATAGAATTTATCCTGGTAAACAACGAGCCCGGCGCCGCCACGTCTTCTGTTCGTCGGAATTTCAGGACCTTTGATCCATTTATCTGTGGGCGGATGGTATAGCCAGATGTTTTCCTCCGGAATTTCTTTGGGGAAGTTATTGGTTTTAAAGCTTCCGATTACCCAAACAAATCCTTTAAAGAAAGTGGCCTGGAAATGGTTGAATTCCTTGGGCGCATCACTTCCGGTGCTCCAAGTGTTTGTTTTATAGTTGTATATATCTAATTTTTGAGCAGATTCTCTCCCTCCGAACATTATGAACCTGTCACCTGCCTGTACAAAAGAACATTCATGACGGGCCGTATAATTTTCATCCTCATTTTTATCGATCCATTGGTTTACAGAAGTTTCTGTGACCTGACAAAACAGAAGCGTTGGAAATAGACATAATACATTTAATATACTTTTCAAGCCTGCATGTGACATTTCCTTCATGAGTTTATTAAGGGTTGAGATGCATTTAAGTTACGTGAGTTTCAGCATAAGATCTGTAAATACTATTCATTATAGTCACCTTGCATTTTTTGCCTATTAAACACAGGGCACGGGTATCCCTCAGTAGTAAAGTGAGGTAAAGCAGGTATTTCATTAGTTGCCAGATAGCCTGTTACGTCAAGGTAAATTCACTTATCAAGTCACTTTCTACACGAAGATCCTCGTACGATCAGCTGCGTATCGATAGTGATCACCTCGTTCATTCCTCTATCGGTTTCTCCACGGATTTCAGCAATAAGTCGCTTTGCCGCTGCTTTTCCTATTTCTTCTCCCGATTGATCAACGGTAGTAAGTCCAGGCTTTATGATAGATGTACTTGGTGAGTTGCTGAATCCGGCGATTGCCATATCATCAGGTACGGAAAAAGAGCCATCCTTTTGAAGGTATTGCATAGCTGACAGGGCCGTGAGATCATTTGAACAGAAAAGTGCGTCGGGCAAGTCAGGGAGTGATAACAAGTACTTTATTCCCTCTATTCCATCATCGGGTAAAAGGCGACTTTCAAAAACCATAGTAGGATCCATTACCAGATTGTGATCTTTGAGCGCTTTTTTATATCCGTCAAATCTATCCCGGTAGATATTCAAATTCCGGGGTCCGGAAAAATGCGCTATCCTTCTGTGACCCTGGCTGATCAAGTGCTCCGTTACCTGGTAAGCAGCTTTAAAATCATCGATCACCACGCGACAGGCCGATACTCCGGGAGGATACCGGTCAAAGAATACAATTGGAATATTTTCATCCTTAATTTGTGTCAAATGGTCAAATTTGGTGGTATCCATGGCAACAGAGGCCAGCACACCCTCGACCCTATTATCAAACAGGGCAAATGTATTTGACACTTCTCTTTTATAGTTGTCATGCGACTGGCATATTATGACATGGTACCCTTCTTTGTAGACTACTTGCTCAATACCCGATATGGCTGAAGAAAAGAAGTGACGAGATATCCACGGCACGATCACCCCAATGGTCTTGGATCGTTGGGTCCGTAAACCGGTTGCCATAAGGTTAGGGCGATACCCTAGCTCAGAAGCCACTTTTCTAACCTTTTCCTTTGTTTTGGCTGTTACACGAGGGCTATCATTTAAGGCACGTGAAATAGTAGAGCTATCCAGACTCAAATGTCGTGCAATATCATGAATGGTGATCTGCCCTTTTTTCATGACACAAATAAAGCAATTTTATACAAGCTCAAATACAATCGATTGTATTTACATGGATTTATTGTAAATTGACCACTAAAGTATTTACAAAAAGCAATGGATATTCATATTACGAACCATAAAATTCTTTGGATATCATTTTTGATGGATATAAAAAAGACGCGTTGGCACAGCATATGTCTGGCTATTCTTAGTCTATCCGTCACTGCTTGCACCACAGGTTCCAATGTATCCATCACTTTAGAAAACACCTTAGACCTTGAGCGACCTGATGAACCGATAGTACTAAGGAGAGCAGATCTTTTAGAGTGGCTGGCCATAGATATAGATCCGGCCAACGAGGTGATCATGGTAAATGATAGGTCTGGCAAGGTCCTGCCCAGCCAACTCGACGACCTGGATGATGATGGTACCTGGGACGAACTGTCTTTTCAATATTCTTTCCCTCCAAGGGCTAAAGTTGAGCTTACGCTTCAATGGGTGGAGCAATCGAAAGATGTCAGGCATGATTCCCGTGCCCATGCCTACCTAGGTTACCGTCCCGCAAGGCAGGGAGATTTTAAATCGGTTGATCACAACGTCAGACCAGATGATCATGAGCCTCAAAGTCAGCCTTACCTGTATCAGTTTGAGGGCCCTGGGTGGGAAAGTGATAAGATCGCCTACAGGGTGTATTTTGACAGCAGAAATGGTAAGGATATCTTCGGAAAAACTAAAACCGGGATTTTCCTTGATTCAATAGGCCTAAAAGGGAACTATCATAAATTACAACCTTGGGGTATGGATGTCCTGAAAGTAGGAAACTCACTTGGTGCAGGGTCCCTGGCCATGCTCAAAAATGACTCATTGTACCGGTTAGGGAAAACTAGATCCGCAATATTTAAAAAAATTGCAGATGGACCTGTGCGGGCAATAATTCAGCTCAGTTATAAGGGATGGCAGGTAGAAAGTAAAAGCTATGATATGGATGAGTTTGTCACTATCTGGGGAGGGAAAACATGGTATCATGATAAGGTAGTGATTAAAGGTTCTGCCAGTGATACACTTGTCACCGGGATAGTGAATATGTTTGGCATTGTCCCGGTCCAAAAGGATGTTGGTGCGCTGGAAGTTCTTGCCAGTCATGGTAGGCAAAGTGAAAATCAGGACATGTTAGGTATGGCTTTACTTACTAACAAAGATCAATTGGCGCGATACGGTAGTGCTCCCAAAGAAGGTGACGGGATCACTTTTACTGACTATATGGCTCTGAAAAGTGACAGTGATGAATTTCAGTTCTATTTCTATACGGGCTGGGAGCTGGAAGATAAAAAATTCGCTGACCAGGACCTTTTTATGAAGGCATTGGAAGATGAAGCAGTCAAATTATCTGAACCAATAAAAATTACTTTCAATAAATGATTGTCATCTAAAACATCGATTGTATAAATGACCATAGATGGAGACCTGATGGGAGACTAAGACGGGAAAATACCATATACTGTGAAGTGAAATGGTGATCAATGAAAAATAAAAAAGGTAATGTATCATAAGATCTCACATAATGATGATGATCTGGAAAAAAGCAAGTTGAAGATTAGTAAATCGAGTAAACCTGTATTTTATGACCAGGACCTTGCCCTTTGGGATGCGTTCAGAGAAGGGTGTGAGAGTTCTTTTGCAATGTTATATCAAAAGACTTTCATGGACCTGTATCAGTATGGACTGAAAATCAGCCAGCAAAAAGAGTTGGTGAAAGACTGCATACATGACCTTTATGTTGATCTGTGGAATAAAAGAGAGCAATTGAAGGCTGTAGACAATGTTAAAGGCTATCTCGTTATTGCGCTGAAAAGAAGGCTTATTAACCATTTTAAGCGATCAAAAAAGATCAGTGTGCAGGAAACATTGTTTGAGCATGCAGTGCTATTGACTACGGCTTCAAGAGAAAGTGAAATAATTGATCACCAGTCACTGGAAGAAAGGAAGGCCCGCGTGTTTGCTGCAATGGAAATGCTTACTTCGCGGCAGAGAAAAGCCCTTCATTTAAAATTTTATCACAATTTTTCTAATCAGGAAATTGCAAAGAAACTGACCATCGATATTAATTCTACCTATAACCTTATCTCAAAGGCCATAAAACTTCTTCGTAACAGCCTCACCACTATAATTTTATCCCTCATACTTTTTGGGCAGTCCTATATGTAAAGCGTTGCTTTATTTCCTGCTAAATACCCCTGTTTTATTAAGTCCTAACCAGGTAGTAGAGTAAGGATCATTACATCCAACCTTCATGTATATTTCCGTATCTCCAATTTTTTTTGATAAAAGAGATTAGAATTTCCCATCTCATTTGTCAGTGTATTGAAAGCCGGAAAAAGCGATCAGACTTTTCCGGCATGAAAAAAAGAATCAGTGTAAAAGCCATGAAAAAAAGTCATTATACAACCAGAGATTTTGTATTGGATAGACACTTCCAATCCTGGGTGCTGAACCCTACTGATGAGAAAGATCAGTACTGGCAAACATGGATAAAACAAAACCCTGAATATGATAAGATCATCGCGGAGGCCCGGGATACGGTTCTGCTTTTGGGTTTTACCAGTGATCCGGAAGCCAATAATGATTTTGTCGAGGTTTGGAAAAAAGTACGTCAGGATACCGCCACATCCGTTTCCGGTAAGGTGAAACCGCTTAGGGCATCATTTTATTACAAGGCCGCTGCAGTTTTCGTTGGCACACTCATGCTGGCTGCTGGCTATTTGCTCTATCTGAAACCGGATGTTACTGTTTATTCGTCTGCCTATGGCGAAATTAAAGAAGTTACCCTACCAGATGGTTCACAAGTTACCTTGAATGGTAATAGCCGGCTGCATTTGTCAGATTCATGGCAATCCTCATCAGGTAGAGAGGTATTTCTGGAGGGAGAAGCCTTTTTTGACATTAAGCACATTGAACATCAGGGTGCGGCTAAGAAATTCGTGGTCCATACCAGTGAACTGGGGGTAGAGGTATTGGGTACAACTTTCAACGTAACCAGTAGACATGAGGAGACCGAGGTAGTCCTGAACACCGGTAAAGTGCGCTTGTATATTCCGCAGGATACGGACACGGCAGAGGTGATGATGGTGCCTGGCGAACTGGTATCCTTTGACAAGGTAAAAGGTAATACGATAGTGCACCACGTTGAAACTCCCGGACAGCTATCTTCCTGGAAGGACAACCAACTCATCTTTGATGGCACGCCATTACTTGAGATATCACAAATACTGAGAGACACCTACGGGCTGGAAATACACTTCCCTAACGATTCTGTGAAACGCAAGAGATTTAAAGGGACATTTCTGGCCAATGACATCGATATACTTAAAGAAGCCCTCACACAAACTTACAATCTGAAAATTATTGAGAATAAGTAAGTTATCTCATCGGAGGTCCGGTTGGGCCCCGCTATTTATCTAAACCTAATTTAGAGTTTATGAAGAACAATTTACCAAAAATGAGAGGGGCTGTTAGCTTGCTTATGGCCTTTCTGAGTTCCTTTTTGATCAGCCATGGCCAGGGTCTTGCGTTAGTGACGCAATATGGCACTGGTGACCTTTTTCAGGCTATCAACTCAAAAGAAAAAAGTTTATCTGACTTGCTGGAATGGGTTGAAACTACCTATGAGATCAACCTCAGCTACGATGTTGAGCTAGTCCTTGGTAAGCGTCTGACCATGGAGGCGTTCTCGTTTCCTGAGGGTGATAAAGTCAGGATAAAACAGGTTGAATCTGCGCTTAGAGATATTCTGGCGTCTATGGACTTGAATATGAAACGAATAGATAAAAACTATTATCTCATTCAAAGGAAAATAAATGAAACACGTCCGAAGCGCCTGAAAAAAAGATCTTTGGGTAAGAACTATCCTAAGGCTGGTAATCGTACTATGGTCGCCAATGCACCTTCTTCCATACCTGACATGTCGTTATCCATAGATCGGGTGATCACGGGAAAAGTGACGGATGACGAAGATAATGTCCTGCCAGGAGTAAACATCTTTATAAAAGGTACTACCATCGGAACAGTATCAGATGTAGACGGTAATTATACATTTTCTGTACCGGACGATTCCAAAGTATTAGTGTTTTCTTTTATTGGTTATGCAACAGAAGAGGTGTTCATCGGAAACCAGACTACTATTGATGTGCGCCTGACCCTGGACATTTCAACTTTGCAGGAAGTCGTGGTCATAGGCTATGGTACTCAGGAAAGAAAAGACCTCACCGGTTCCGTATCTACTATTAATACTGAGAACATTGCCAATATGCCGGTACCGAGGATCGAGCAGGCCCTGGCGGGTAAGGCTGCAGGATTGCAGATCACCAATTCTGATCCGTCTCCGGGTACGGCACCTACCATTCGGATCAGGGGAAATAATTCTCTTACAGGTGATAATAACCCACTGATAGTTATTGATGGAGTTCTTGGGGCCGATCTTCAATCTCTTAACCCTAACGATGTGGCATCCGTGCAGGTATTAAAGGATGCTTCAGCCACTGCTATCTATGGTTCCAGGGGGGCTAATGGTGTGATCATTGTCACCACTAAGAGAGGTGAATCGGGTAAAACAACTGTTAACTTCAGTAGCTCAGTAGGGTACCAGGAAGTGCTCAAAGAACTCGATCTTCTCACAGCAGAAGAGCATTTGAGTTTGTTGGATGAAAGCGCACTATTTACTGTTCCGGCTAGTTTTTCACCCAGTGATCCCGGAAGTTTCGAGCTGGATAACCCTATCTTAAGTGGTGAGGGGACGGATTGGCAGGATGAAATATTTCAGAGGGGAATATTCCAGAACTATCACTTATCCGTAACAGGGGGGAGTGAAAAAACCAGGTTTGCCGTACTGGGCGAGTACCTGGAACAGGAAGGCGTAGTCAGGAGCTCCAATTATGAAAAAATTGGTATTCGTATAAATGTAGACCATGAAATCAGTGAGAATTTCAGGGTGGGGAATAATATGAACCTTTTTCGTGCCGTGACCAATGGTATTGTACAAAATGTAAGGGGAGGCGGGTTAACTGCAAGAGCTACCACCTTTTCACCGATTGTACCGGTTTTTGCTTCTGACGGTATCACGTACAATGAAGCTGTGGATGGCGCTTTGGTAGACAATCCCGCCGAGGTTCTTGATATCAGACAAAATGAAGAAGTAAGGAACTATCTGCTCAATAACCTCTTCATAGAATGGGATATCATTCCCGGACTGACGCTTAAAGTGAGTGGAACTTACATCAATAAAAATCGTGAGACAAAGAATTATGTGCCGGGCGCTTTATTCGAAGCCAGGGCAGATAGTGGCCGTTCCACAATTACCAACCGAAGAGATGACGAGTGGCTTATTGAAAATACATTGAGCTACATAAAAGCATTTGGTAAGCATCGCTTCAATTCTGTTGCCGGATTCACGGCACAATCTTTTACGGATTTCAGAACAAGGTTTACCGGTACTGGCTTTTCTACAGATGCACTCGGTTTCGCTGGTTTAGGTCTAGCAAAAAATATCGTTGCGCCAAGCACCCGCTTACGGGAAAGTACGATAGCATCGTTCCTGGGACGTATAGCCTATGCTTATGATGATAAGTATTTGTTGACTATTTCAGGAAGGGCGGATGGCTCCTCTAAATTTGCAACTAACAATAAATGGGCTTTTTTTCCGGCGGCTTCTGTATCATGGGTAGTGTCAAAAGAAGGCTTTATGTCGGACCTGAGTTTGCTGAGCAATCTTAAGGTCCGTGCCGGATATGGCGAAGTGGGGAGCCAGGCCATTGATCCTTATCAGTCATTAGCAGCCTTTAAAACAGGTAATAATGGTGGTTACGCAGTGGGGCAGAACTTCTTTACCAATGAAATCAATGTGGAGACTGCAGCCAATCCTAATCTGAAATGGGAAACCACTGCCCAAACCAATATAGGAATTGATATGGGATTTCTCGAAGAGCGGATCACCTTGACTGTGGACTACTTTCATAAAAAGACCCGTGATCTGTTGTTTGATCAGCGATCGCCCTTTGCGGCCGGGTTAGAACGTCAGGTACAGAATATTGGTGATATGGAAAACTGGGGATGGGAACTGAGTACCGAGGCACGAGTTCTGGATAAGGGAATTACATGGGACTTAGGTGCCAACATAACTTTCCTTAATAACGAGGTGACTAAACTCGGCCAGGATTCTGTAGTTTTTTTAGATGGTACCCTGTCCTCTTTAGGCAATGGATTCCGTCCAAATGGTATACTAAGAGAGGGTGAACCTATTGGTTCTTTTTACGGCTTTGTCTTTGATGGAATATTCCAGAATGACGATGAAGTGGCCACATCTCCCCAGGCAGATGCAAGACTTGGTGGAGCGCGATACAGGAATATAAATGAAGATGATGTGATCAATGAGGAAGATAAAGTGATCATTGGGAACGCCCTGCCGGATTTTATCTTTGGCATAACCTCTACCTGGGCATATAAGGGCATTGACCTGAGCGTAGCTATTCAAGGTTCTATTGGTAATGACATAGCTTACCTGGGGCGTGCGTTCCTGGAAAGGCCCGGAAGTGCAAATAACGGTTTCAAAGAGACATTAAATTACTGGAGTCCTTCCAATCCAACGAATGAGATGGTCGGTATTGACCAGGAATTTGATGTGATCTCGGATCGTTTTATTGAAGATGGCTCCTTTATCAGGTTTAGGAACATTTCATTAGGATACACGTTTCCCGCCAGCGTATTGAATACCATGAAACTGGCAAGCCTCCGGGTTTATATGAGTGCGGTAAATTGGTTTACCATCACAGACTACTCCGGTTATGATCCGGAGGTGAATAGCCGGGGCGGGAGCGGATCGGCAGAAGATCTTGATCGCAACGTATTACTGGGATTTGACTATGGAGCATATCCCGGTTCAAGACAGCTGGTTTTTGGGGTCAATGTTGGTTTTTAATGATGGTTTTAAAGTTGTATAAAATGAAAAAGTATAAATTATTTACCATACTCCTTGTTATTAGCTTACTATCGTGTAGTGATTTTTTGGAAGAAGACCCTCAAAGTCTTTTATCGCCTGGCACCTTTCCATCCTCGCCTTCAGATGCTGAACTATTCCTGAATGGTATAGGAGATGATGATCTTAACTCAGGATTCTATTTCGATGAAAGTTTTTTTCAGCTCGCACAAGGAAGTTCAGATGAAAGTACCTCTGATGATTCAGATAACAGTCGTTTTGACATAGATCACTATACTTTCCTGACCAACAATCGTCACGTGCTTGACGTCTACCAGGCTTCATTTCGTGTTATCAATGAAGCTAACACATTGATCGGAGCTATAGAAGGGCAGGAATGGGCTCCTCGTTACTTAGGAGGTGCAAGATTTTACAGGGCATGGATGTATTTTAACCTGGTAAGACTGTATGGCGGAAATTTACCGCTTGTGGATAAGCCTACCGAATCACTTGATGCAAGTTTCCAGCCTGTCCGGGATGTTGAAGCGATTTACAGGTTCATTGAATCAGATCTGCTATTTGCCGAAGCTAATGCACCCGCATCATGGACGGGTAGTTCGGCTGTGCCTGACGATGGAAGGCCGACATCAGGCGCAGCTAAAACTATGCTTGCAAAGCTATACCTTACGTGGGCAGGGTGGCCGATAAAAGATAATTCAAGATGGGAAATGGCGGCATCAAAGGCCCGGGAAGTGATCGATATGGGATTATACAGTTTGGTAACTGACTTTTCAGAGTTATGGACCCATTGGGGTACTCCTCAGGAAACAACAATGGAAAACATATTATCGTTTCATTACGTCAATCAGGCCCCAACCAGGATAACACGTCATTTTCGTCCTAATGAATTCGGAGGTGGTAGTAGAGGTACCGGAAGGTTCCTTGCGTCTGAAGTAACGCTTAATCAATTCTCAGACGCAGATAGCCGTAAGGCCGCTACCTTTATCACTGAATTTGACAAGGGTGGAGGAAATATAATAACCTATACGGATAACTGGGGTGGCAATAACGAATTGGCCGGTGAACCTGTGTGTATCAAGTATGATGTTGACAATAGTACCTACAGCGGTTTGAATAGAGCATCTGCCGCTAATATTAACATATTCCGTTATGCTGAGGTACTTCTTATCCTGGCAGAAGCTGACAACGAAGCCAATGGTGGTCCTACGGCCAGGGCATATGATGCCATCAACCAGGTCCGGGTCAGGGCCAATATGCCGGAATTGTCAGGTTTATCTCAAAACGCATTCAGGGATGCGGTGAGAGATGAATGGACTTTTGAGCTTGCCTATGAGGCAAAGCGCAGGTTCAATTTAGTGCGATGGGAACTTTTTGATAGTGTTATGTCGGCCGATGCACGCGCATCAGACGGGTATCAACCACATATGATCTATTATCCGCTGCCTGAATTGGAAATCGGATTGACAGGTTGGCAACAGACAGAAGGCTATTAAACCTTATGATAGTTAATGTTTATCAGATAGGTTCTGCTATTTCTGTGTTATAGCACCGATCTCATTATTAAAAATAGTATGCAGTCTGATAATGCTATAGACTGTTTCCTTGGATAGGGTATAAAAGGCAGAATATGGAAGGTATTCCCTGGGTTTTGGTTAAATCGGGTAGGCTGGCTTATGCCGGTCTACCCTTTTAAAACCAGTCGAAGGTTACGATAAGACCTGATCTGTATTTTCCGGACCGGCTTCGGTTATAGTCAAAAATTTAAATAGGAAGAAATCATCTCAAAATGTGATATCCATGAAAGTGCGATGTGTTAATTCAAGTATAGGTAGGAGCTCAAAAAATATGCAACTGTTGAGTAAGGGTATTTTTACCTTGGTGCTGGTAGCATTTGCTGCCCATGTAAATGCCCAGTACAGAAAGGCACTAAGAACGGAAGAAGGAACGGTCCGTTTTCTGGCAGACAAAGTGTTGGAAACAACCTCCTTACAACTGATCAATCACAAAACCGGTGAAAACTATCCTGACAGCAAGGGCCTGGCAACCTCTGCAGACATAAAACTTAAAAGCAAATATGTCGACTGGCATTATGAAAATGGTGTCCTGAAAATGGCTTTGATCAGAATGTCTGAGGCTCTGAATGATCCTAAGTATGCGGACCATGTGGCAGAAACTTATACCTATGCCTTTGACCAACTGGACTATTTCCAAAAACTATATAAAGACCCGGAAGTTAAAAAAACCTCTTTATTCCGGTTTTTTAAAATGGATATGTTAGATAACTGCGGAACCATGGGGGCAGCGCTAATAGAAACCTACCAGGTACACCAGGACAAACGCTTTAAAGAGTATATTGATAAAGCTGCCGATTATATATCTCATAGAGAACACCGTCTGGAGGATGGAACATTTGTTCGGGATCACCCTGTAGAGATGACACTCTGGGGAGATGATCTATATATGGGATGTATTTTCCTTGTGAAAATGGGAGAGATGACCGGTGAGGTGAAATACCTGGAAGATGCGGCCAACCAGGTGATCAACTTCACCCAATACCTTTACAATGACACTGACCGGTTGTATAATCATGCTTTCATTATTCCTACAAAAGATCTTACCCCGGCTTACTGGGGACGTGCCAATGGCTGGATTATGATGGCGCAGGTTGAGCTCCTTTCAGCACTGCCGCGTGACCATCCCAAGAGAGCTCAACTTCTTACGATCTTACGGCGTCATATCCGCGGTATAGTCCGTTATCAGTCGGGGTCAGGCCGGTGGCATCAGGTTTTGGACCGTACCGATTCCTATGAGGAGTCATCCTGTACGGCAATGTTCACATATGCTATCGCCAGGGCAGTCAATGAAGGTTGGGTCCCGGACCTCTACCGTACCGCTGCTCAGCGCGGCTGGCAGGGGCTCAAGGAGAAAGTCACCGAAGATGCCCAGGTGAGTGATATATGTGTAGGGACACATGTTGAGCTTAACGCACCCTTCTATTATAACCGGCCCAGGTCCGTGAATGATACCCACGGTCTTGCATCCACATTACTTGCCGGTGTTGAAATGCATCGGATGAACAATTCTCAAAAATGAATACTCAAACAACGCGACCATGACACCCGCTCACACATATCATTCTGGCAAAAACACTTATAGACCTCTTTTATGGGCCCTGTTTTTTTTGATAATATGGGATACTCCAAATGCCCAGGGCACTTTTAGCCAGCGTGGCGATGCCATTATTGATGAATATGCCGTAGGCACAATACCCGGTGATATTCCAAAATACGGTTTTTGGTATGCACAAGCTAACTTTGTTAAAGGATTGGATGCCCAGGGAAGGGATGTGCTGTCACAAACGCTGGCCAGCACACCTGAAGACCCACCTTTTGCCTATTGGGGAAGTATGGATGCATACCTTCGTTGGAAGAGTACTCGCTATACAGATGAACTTAAGGATGTTACCCGGAATTTCATGACCTCATTCACGGGGTATGATGAAGGGGCCACCCAAAATCATTTGATAATGTTGGCAACGGCCCGGTTCCTTGCTTCAGAGCAATGGCCGGCTTCAGATTTTGCAAGCGGTTCCGATTTCGCCGCTGGTGATCCTGCCGGTAAGAACTATCTTCTGTTCAGGCTAAATGAGTGGGTTCGTCGTGGTGTGATCGAACATGATTCACCCATTTATATTACTTTTCACCTGGGCCCATTGCGTACATTGGCCGATCATGCACTTGACCCTGAAATACGACAATTGGCAGCCTTGGCCTTTGAATGGTTGATGATCAATTCAGCCAATGAATGGATGGAGGGGCATTACGCTACCTCTTCTTTACGTAGCCTGTTCCCATACGATGCTCAAAATGAATACTTTGAAACAGACATGACCCTTTGGTTATACTTTGGGGGTAAAAGTCCGGATAATTTCAACCTCAGGTCTTTGCCACGCGCTTGTTTTGCCATCGGTTCGATCGTATCAGATTACAGGTTACCCGAAGTGATCTATAAACTGGCCAACAAACGTGAACAACCGTTCCTGAATCGTGAAAGCCATGCGGTAAATACAGAGTGGGCACTTGATTTTCGAAAGACCACTTTTATGGATGGTGATCGCTATGCCCTATACAGTCAGGCGGAACTTCCTCCGAATCAAAGCTCAGGCCTGAACCAACAATCCCACCGATGGGGAGTGGTTTGGCAATCTGTGAATGGTGATGATCGAAAAAGCGCCTTCTGGATGAAGCACGGAAGGAGGGATATTTCACGCAATAGAGCGGGCACCACACGTTTTGAGCAGGTGCTTCAAAAAGACCGTACCCTGGTGGCTATTTATAACATAGCCTCAGACCAGGACTTTCCATATACAGAAGGTTTCATATCGGATGATTACGACGCTTTCATCGATAGTACCAATAATGTTTATTTCCATTATGGAAATGTATTAATAGCGGTGCTATCTCTTAAGGAACTGATTTGGAACCAAGGAGATGCACGCATTCGATCGGATCATTTGAAAAATGGGATAGTGATTGAAACGGCAAATCCTGACCGCTATTCAGGGGAAGATGCTATAACCCAACTGGCAGCTTTCAAAACAGAAATAGAAAGTATAGATAGGCTGGAAGGCTCGAATCCGGACATAGAAAATCCGCAGCTGGTTTATCGATCAATTTATGGTCATACCCTGGATATAGCCTATAACCTACATCGAAAAATTGATGGAAATATTATTGACTACACCAGTTGGCCTTTAATGACCAACCCATGGGTGCAGCAGGATGTTGATTCTGATATTATGGTGGTTAGTATCGATGGGATGTTGCGAACTTACAATTTTGCTGATCTAACCATAAGCGAAGGTACCGGTGAGCTTTTACCCACACCTTCAAACTTTAATGCGAAAAGTATTTCTTCATCTGAAATAACACTTTCATGGTCCGATGTCGACGGTGAAACGGGTTATAAGATCCAACGCAAGGCTGAAGGCGACGGATTTGTGACTATCAAAGAGACGGATACGGATATAGTCAGTTTTCGGGATGACGGATTAGAACCCAATACTACCTACAGTTACCGTATAAAAGCATTGGGTACAGCAAACAATTCATTTTATTCCGACCCGGTTTTTAGCACTACATGGAAGTTACCTCCTGACGCTCCTGACAGCCTGGTTTTGATCCAGACCTTTTTTGATCGTATTCGTCTTACCTGGTCGGATCGTTCTGATACAGAGGAGGGTTTTTTGGTTCAACGAAGCCAGCAAGATAAGCCATTTTCAACGATTGCCACCTTGCCCCCGGAGAGTGTCGACTTCATGGACTCAACGCTTGAAACAAGTGGCAACTATATCTATCGGATTGTCGCATTTAACAATGGGGGTGAAAGTACTTCGACGGAACAAAATATAGTTTACAAAAAAAAAATTAGCCGGCTTTCTCTTTCTCCGTCATGTTCACAAGACCCGTCATATGAACTTAGGTGGGAGGTGTACAATCCAAACCCGTTTAATGTAAGGATTGGCTGGAGAAGCTATAGCACAGGAGGTGGGCAGTACGGTAAGCAGGTTGCGCCACCGGGAGTAAGCTATTTCTTCACCAACCCGGCGTCATGGTTCAACATAGCCAAAGTCTTTTGGCAAAATGAAAAAGGGAGATGGCGCTTGAGAACCAGACTATCCCGTAAAAAACAGTGCAACCTCCCCGTGCCAGCCGTTCCGGACAATGTAACTGTAGCCACTTTAGGTCTAACCAGAGTTCAGGTAAACTGGAAAGACCTGGCTTCTAATGAAGACAGCTATGACATAGAAAGGCTGGAGAGAAACGGTTTTGTACTGGTGGGAGCTACAGAGCAAAATGAGGAAAACTTCATCGATGAAGAACTATCGGAAGGAGAGGCGTATACCTACAGGATACGGTCATTTAACAAGATTTTCGGACATTCCGCCTATTCGGAAACAGGAACGGCCACCACGGCCTCTGCACTGGCATATTATAGACTGGAGGGCAATGTACTCGATGATAACGGGATCAATCATGCTATTAACAGCGGAGTAAGTTTTACTTCGGGTAGGTTTGATCAGGCAGGCAGTTTCAATGGGGAAAATAATTACATCATAGTTCCATCGGGTATTCTTAGTAGTGCACGAGGGGCTGTGCTACTGTGGTTCAATACAATTCAAAGCGGCAGGGGGATGATCTTCTATGGCTCTGCCGAGAACAGTGGTAATGGGTTTGGGCCTGATAAAGAAACACATCTTAATATTAGCAGGGACGGTGGACTGGAATTTTATAGCAAAGGGGCTAATGATACGGAGCTGAATGCCGGTTCTGTCAACGATGGCAACTGGCACATGGCGGTAGTGTCCTGGGACGTAGAGGGAAGGACTGACCTGTATCTGGATGGAGAACTAAAAGGCAGTGCGATCCATGGAGGAGATCCTTTTACCTTTTCGGCTAATATCTACCTGGGGCGTCCAAGTGATAACAGACGATATTTTGCAGGCCATCTGGACGAAATTAAATTGTACAATGTTCCCTTGACTACATCTGAAGTGAGCGACATCTATGGCGAATATTTATCCATTTTATCGTCATCAACCGCTGGCTATAACTCCCGGATACGAATGTCTTATCCTGATATAAGAAGTCAACTGCCGGAGCAGCAAAATACCTTCATCTTTCCTAACCCGGCAGGCGCAATGTTAACTATGCGATTTCCTGAAGAGGGTATTTGGAATCTCAGTATTTCAGATGTTGCCGGTAAAAGGATCATTCAACAATGGAATTATGAGATAAGAAGCAGAAGTGAGATCACCTTGATAGACACCAGTTCATTAAATAAGGGCCTGTACTTGATACACCTTCAAAATGGAGAGAGAAGGTATATTCATAAACTGATTATTGATAAATAAATATAGATTTCAATTGACTTTAAATAATAAAACCACATTCGTATTATTTTTTGTATTGATAGTATTATCAACACTCGCGGGATGTACCTCTGACCGTCAAGAAGTAGTAAAACCATTCAAAGATCAGGTGGATTCGCTGTTGGCCGTGATGACATTGGAGGAAAAGATCGGCCAGCTCAACCTTGTAGGGCGCGATGGTAATTTGGATTCTGCTACCCGTATTGGCCCTGATAAGGCGGAGGCCATCCGTAAGGGGCATATCGGAAGTCTGATCGGTGTTGTGGGAGCCGGTTTTAATCGCGAGGTACAGCGCATAGCGGTAGAAGAATCAAGGCTGGGTATACCCTTACTTTTCGCCCGGGACGTCATTCATGGCTACAAAACACTTACTCCTGTTCCATTGGCAGAAGCTGCCAGCTGGGACCTGGGTGCGATTGAAAAGTCAGCCCGAATGGCTGCTTTTGAGGCTTCCGCTTCCGGTATTAACTGGACGTATGCGCCTATGGTGGACGTATCCCGTGACCCGCGTTGGGGGCGGGTAATGGAAGGAGCCGGAGAAGATCCCTATTATGGTAGCCTTGTAGCCGCCGCAAGAGTACGGGGTTTTCAGGGCAATGATCTTAACCTCAACAATACTATTCTGGCGTGTGCCAAGCATTTCGCTGGTTACGGTTCGCCCATGGCGGGACGGGAGTACAGCATAACGGATATCTCCATGAGAGAGCTGTATGAAGTACACCTCCCGCCTTTTAAAGCAGCCTTTGAAGCGGGTGTAGGTACCTACATGACCTCATTTACCGAGATCAATGCCATACCCGCTACTGTCAGCCGTTTTTTGTTAACCGGGATTCTTCGCGAACGATGGGGCTTCGACGGTTTCGTAGTCACAGACTGGAGTACGATCACCCAGCTAATGGAGCATGGAGTGGTTGCTGATTCTGCCTCCGGGGCCGCAGTGTCTCTGAAGGCGGGAGTAGATATGGATATGGGTTCTCTGGCATTTGTTAATTACTTGAAAAGCCAGGTAGATGAAAAAAGGGTTACCGAAGCTGATATTGATACGGCAGTTCGAAGGATATTACTTGCCAAATACCGGCTTGGCCTTTTTGAGGACCCCTACCGATATGCCGACCCTGAACGAGAGAAAAGGGAAGTCCTGACCTCTGAAAATCGGGAGTTGGCCCGTGATATAGCCAGGAAATCAATGGTGTTATTGAAGAATGAAGGTCAGCTGCTTCCTTTAAGTAAGTCGCTGAAGACTATTGCAGTAATTGGGCCCTTGGCAGATGATAAACGGGCTTTTATGGGACGTTGGAAGGCTGAGGGAAACAAGGGGGGTGTCATTACGTTGGTCCGGGGAATTAAAAACAAGCTGCCTGATGCTAATGTGCTTTTCGCGAGAGGAGCGGATTTTGAGTCAGATGACCGGTCGGGCTTTCAGGAAGCGCTGGCTGTCGCCCGGCAGGCCGAAGCAGTTATTTTAGCGGTCGGTGAAAGCCAACGGCATAGTGGGGAAGCTTCTACCAGGGCTTCTATTGATATTCCCGGAGTGCAGCTTGAGCTGGTGCAGAAGATCCATGCGTTAGATAAACCCGTGGTGGTACTTCTTTTTAACGGGCGCCCTCTGACCATTAATTGGCTCAAAGATAACATACCGGCCATTCTGGAAGCTTGGATACCGGGAACGGAAGGGGGTAATGCCATAGCCGACGTTGTTTTCGGTGATTACAACCCCTCAGGAAAGCTACCCATGACCTTCCCGCATTCGGTAGGCCAGATACCCGTATTTTATAGCTATAAAAATACGGGGCGTCCGGATGACGGCTCGGGTTCACGTTGGGTTTCCGGGTATTATGATATTCCCAATGAACCTCTTTACCCTTTTGGGTATGGATTGAGTTACACCACTTTTGAATACTTTGATCTGCAACTGGGAAAACCAAAAATAGAAATGGACGATACCATTAGGGTCAGAATGAAGATAAGGAATACCGGACCTGTAAAGGGGGAAGAAGTAATCCAACTTTACATTCGTGACCTGCTGGCCAGTGTCACACGTCCGGTGAAAGAACTCAAAGGGTTTAAAAAGGTAATGTTGGAGCCGGGAGAATCAAAAACGATAAAATTTCAATTGTCTGCAAACGATCTTATGCTTCTGAATGAAGAACTGAAATGGATCACCGAGCCAGGTGAATTCCAACTGATGATCGGGAGTTCCTCTTCTGATATAAGGCTGGAAGGAAAATTTGAATTATTTCAATGAAATGAAGATATGATAAAAGATCGGCATACATCAGTCATACGCATGCTATTTGTAATGATTTGCACATTGAAGTTAAGTCCGTTATTGGCGCAGAGCATTGACGATTCCTACTGGGCGTTTGACAATAATGTGATTGAATTGAGTTGTGATAAACCGGGGGAACAGTTTTTTAGGGTGATCTTAAATCCAATGCCAATTTCCCCTCAGGTTAAATATTACAAATCGAAGGGTTCGGGAGAATGGACAGGGACCAGTGGCAAGTACGGTGGCAGAACTCTTCCTGAAGCGCCCAGATGGCCCGTGGAGGTGGTGTATACCAAAGCGGATGAATACAAACGTAACGGGCAGTATTCTTTACTCAAAGATAAAAATATACCAAAGCCAAACGCTTACACACTGACCTTACCTGATATCGAAAGAGGAAATGAAATATCCACTTTATCCAGGGAGTTTGGAGATTATCATAAAGACTATGATTTCATGGTTCAAAAGAGAAATGAGATACTAAAAAATGTCGCACTTGATAGTTCATCGGCTGATTGGGACAAAGTAATGGCCTTTGCCCGGTATGCCTATCAGAAACGAAAGACTTCAAGCTCCAAACTTAAGCGGGGACGGTATATCCATGCTGTTGATTTTTGTATCCATGGTGATTTTTGTGTTGGGGCGGCTAATGCATTTGCAGGATTGTGCAGTACAATAGATATACCTGTCAGGTTAATGGCTTTCTCGCATCATACATGTGCTGAAGCGTTTGTCGACGGACAATGGCGGTATGTGGAAAACTCTGTGCCTATTTTAGATTCTTTAAGGAACATGACCGGAAAGGTCGAGGTAGGCCCAATGTTTACTTTTTCTTTTCAGGAAATGATCACAGATCCACATAAATATAATATTCCATCCATGAAAATGGATTACGTGGATTTTACCTGCCTGTCCGACGATCGTAAAGGAGAATTGGAGATATTTTATGAATTACATGCCAACTGGATATTTCATTTATATGGGATGTATAAAGATGCACCGTATTATAATGTAGATTTTTCGTTGGGTTCTGCACGTGAATTGAGGTTGCTGTATCCACAGAAAGAACATTTAGCCTATAAAAGCGATCATATCCCCAGAATGTGGCTAACCTCTTTTGGAACTACCACTGCCGGTGAAAACCGACCTAATTGGATGGTGATCGGGCAGGGGAGTTCTATTCGGCAGACTTTTTATATCAATACACTTGAAGACGTCAAACAAGTCAAAGCCTATATACCTGTTCCTCAAAAATTTTATCGGGCTATGCCGGAAGGAGGAGGAGACTGGTATTACGCCGTGAATGGGAAAAGGTATTACATAAAAGACACTGATGGTTGGAACTATGCTTATCATGATGAGATAAAGGCCAACTGCGTCATGTTTGATATTCCCCTGGAGGCTTTAAATGTCGATAATAAATAGACATGGAACGATGGGCCGGATGAAAAAAGGACGGATAAAAGACTTTTCAGTTCATGGAGGTCAATCTTATAATGAGGAAGATAGAAAAGCAAAGTGTCATGAGGTCTGAAATGAACTGGTATAAATATATCATTATATGTGCTTTTATCACACTGGCAATGATGGGTTGTCAGCAAAGAGAAGACAGCCTGCCTTTGGAAGGCCCGGGCATTACCGATCTTGTCAATCCGTTTATTGGCACGGGTGGCCACGGACATACTTTCCCTGGGGCAGCGTTACCTTTTAGTATGGTACAATTAAGTCCTGATACCTATACCAGGGGGTGGGATTGGTGCTCAGGCTACCATTACACGGATAGCTCTGTCATGGGTTTCAGTCATACACATCTTAGCGGCACAGGCCGTGGAGATTTACTGGATATTTTGGTGATGCCCACCGTAGGCAAGGTAAAATGGGAACCCGGAAGCCGCGAAGACCCGGATAAAGGATACCGGTCAAGATTTTCTCACAAGGAAGAGCACGCTTACCCAGGCTATTACGAGGTGTTTTTACAGGATTATAACATCCGGGCCTCCTTTACAGTAACACCACGTTCAGGCTTTCATCGTTACCAATTTCCGGCTTCTGACAGCAGTCATATCCTTTTTGACCTCACCCATGGCCGACCGGGAGATAAGGAAATTGAAGCTTACCTGTCCATTAAAAATGATTCGCTGATCACCGGTTTGAGAAGAAGTGATGGATGGGCAAAAGATCAGCATGTTTACTTTGCAGCTAGATTTTCAAGACCTTTTCAACACCATAGTTTACTGGTAGACGGTCTGCTTGAGGAAAAGAGTCCTGAGGGTAGAGGAAACCAGGTCAAAGGAGTTTTTAACTTTCAGACCAAGAAAGATGATGTGATCTACATCAAAGTAGGTATTTCACCAGTGAGTGAAGAAGGTGCCTTGAATAATTTGGACATGGAGAATCCCGGATGGGATTTTGAAAAAGTAAAGGCTGATGCGCGTCGTATATGGGAGAGAGAGCTTGAGAAGGTCCGGGTAATAACGGACAACCTGCAAAGAAAAAAAGTGTTTTATACAGCAGCCTATCACAGCTATCTCGCACCTTATCTTTACATGGACATTGATGGCAAATTTCGTGGTGCGGACCAAAAAATCCATTTAGCTGATGGATTTACCCGGTATACAGTCTTTTCTCTTTGGGATACATTCAGAGCTACTCATCCATTATTTACCATAACTCAACAAGACCGTGTAGCTGAAATGATCGGGTCCATGATGTCACACTTTGATGAGTCAGGATTGCTGCCGGAGTGGTCGTTAATGGGTACGGAAACCTTCACTATGATTGGTTATCATGCCGTACCGGTGATTGCCGATGCTTTTTTCAAAGGTATCAGGGGTTTCGATGTAGAGAAGGCCTATGAAGCTATGAAAAACAGTGCCATGCAAGATCATTTTGGCCTGGATCACCTCAAAAGCTACAACTATATTCCTTCGGAACTTGAGAACAAGGCTGTTTCCAAAACACTTGAATATGTTTATGATGACTGGTGCATTGCACAAATGGCAAGTGCCCTGGGGAAGGAGAAGGACTATCAATATTTTATGAACAGGGCCGGGGCTTATAAAAATGTGTTTGACAGGTCCACCAATTTTATGCGAGGTAAAAAGGCGGATGGAAGCTGGGTCACACCTTTTGATCCGAGATACTCTTCACATAGCGGATATGATTTTGTGGAAGCCAACGCCTGGCAATATACCTGGTTTGTACCGCATGATGTGCCGGGGTTGGTGGAGCTCATGGGAGGTGAAAAACAATTTATAAATAAACTCGACTCCCTTTTCGAAATAAACTCAGCCATAGCAGGAGAAGATGCCTCAATGGATATTACAGGCCTGATCGGTCAATATGCTCATGGCAATGAACCCAGTCACCATGTTGCTTACCTTTACAACTATGTTGGTCAGCCGTGGAAGACGCAGGAGAAAGTAAGAAAGATCCTTACAGGACTTTATGATAACACCCCGGACGGACTGAGTGGCAATGAAGACTGCGGACAGATGTCCTCCTGGTATATTCTGAGCTCTATGGGTTTTTATCCGGTCAATCCGATGGGAGGAGTGTATGTCCTGGGAGCTCCTGTTTTTGAAAAGATTACGATTCAACTCAACGATGGGAAGACCTTTACCATAGAGGCCGGTAATCTGTCGGACGAAAACAAATACGTACGATCCGTAACACTCAACAATCAACTGCTGGATCGTACCTGGATATCTCACAAAGAGATCATGGCCGGAGGGCAGTTGACATTTGAAATGACCAGCCGGCCCAATAGGAATTGGGGGAGTCACCCTAAAAGCTATCCACCAAGTAAACCTGAAAACTAACATGTCAGAACAGCTTCACCATAACAACCTTACCTCATCTTCATCTGCTATTAATGGCGCAGATTCTCTGAATCTGTGCCAACCCAATCCTAAAGGTTCTCCGAACCTGAGAATAAAACGAAACCCATCAATTGTGGTCTTCTGCATAATACAAAACATAAAGATCCACCAGACCTGCTTAGTTGGTCTTCTTACGCTTACCCTTATTATATTCTCCTGCCAGCCCCCCGTCCAGGAAGAAAAGGGAACACCCCTGGAAGAGATCATAAACTCAAGCCTTGACAGGGCGATCTATCAATACAAACAAATGCATAAAGTACTGCCGGATACTCTTTTTCCAAGGTCATTGAATAAGGAAGGGCAGCTGGTGACCAACCAACGGCAATGGTGGACCAGTGGATTTTTCCCGGGGAGCCTGTGGTATTTATATGAGTATTCCGGAGATGAGCACATTAAACAGATGGCACTTGTAAGGACCGCTACGTTGGAAAAAGAACAATACAACACCCTGGACCATGACATAGGTTTCAAGATGCTGTGCAGCTATGGCAATCGCATCCGGATAACGGGTGATAGTTCGACCACTCCCATATTGATCCAAAGCGCCGAGTCACTGATCAGCCGATTCAGAGAAACAACCGGGGTTATCAGGTCCTGGGAAGGGTTCCAGGAGTATAATTACCCCGTCATTATTGATAACATGATGAACCTTGAACTCCTTTTCTGGGCTTCAAGAGTTAGCGGTGACCCAAAATACAATAAGGTAGCCGTAAGCCACGCTGATGTTACGCTGGCCCACCATTTCAGATCAGATAACAGCAGCTACCATGTACTGGCTTACGATTCCCTGACAGGAGAAGTACTGGCCAAAAAAACTGCCCAGGGAGCAGCGGACGGGTCCGCGTGGGCGCGTGGACAGGCCTGGGGGCTTTACGGCTTTGTAATGACTTATCGCGAATCCGGAGATGATAAGTACCTGAGGCAAGCCGAAAGGATTGCTAATTTCATTCTGGGCCACCCTAATCTGCCCGAAGATCACATTCCCTATTGGGATTTTAATGCTTCTGATATTCCCAAAGCGCTCCGGGATGCATCAGCAGCGGCCATCACGGCGTCGGCATTGATCGAACTAAGTTTCTATGTGAAGGATGAATTAAAAAATAAATACCTGAAAGCGGCAGAGACAATCATAAGAAGCCTGTCAGGAGAAAATTACCTGGCCCAAAAAGGCGGGAACGGTAATTTTATCCTCAGACACAGCGTAGGTCATAGACCCGCCAAAAGTGAGGTAGACGTCCCCCTCAGCTACGCTGACTATTACTTTATAGAAGCCCTGATAAGATTCAAAAGAATGAAGTTATGATCCACTTGAATTCAGCATTACCCAATGCCGGCACGACAGAGGTTTTCCAAACCGCCCAACTGCCACCCCGCCAACCCCAACTGGCGCAGGTTTTCCAAACCCAACTGGCGCAGGTTTTCCAAACCTGTGACTACACAATACAGAAGGTTCTCCGAACTTGCTACACTGCTACACTCACCTTCATTTTTGTTCACCTCCATAGCCTTTACCCTCCCAGACTATTCAAAAACCTCCTTTTTCTCATATGTAGTATAGTATGTTGGTTTGGCTACCACCCGACATACTCCCAACCCAACGTTAATTGGCAATCGCTCACTGAAAGATATACCCTGGAACAACTACGATCTATTTTGGGATCACCGGACAGCTGGCAGCTGTATCCCAAAGCCAGCGATCGGGCGGCTTGGGAACAAGTACCACAATACCTGCAGAACCGGTGGATCCAACGTGGCGAAAAAGCCTTATCTTATGAATGGAGCGCTCTTCCCGCCACCCTTTTTCTGGACTATGCCCGAACCGGAAACCGTCAACCTTACAGCAGTAAGTTATATGAGAGGCGTATTAAACTACGGCAACTGGTATTAGCCGAATGTATGGAAAATAAGGGGCGGTTTATTGATCAGATCATTAACGGTATCTGGCTCATCTGTGAGGAGACCTTTTGGGGGATACCCGCACACATTGGCATGCAAAAAGCCGGAATGGGTTTGCCGGATGTCGAAGAACCTGTGGTTGACCTCTTTGCTGCCGAAACGGCTGAAATGTTAGCCTGGTCAGTTTATTTACTTCGGGAGCAACTTGATGTAGTGTCTCCTCTTATTCATCGTAGAGTAAAGCTGGAAGCACAACGAAGGATATTAACACCGGCACTTACCAGAGATGATTTCTGGTGGATGGGGCTGGACCCTGATGGAGAGAAAGTAGGTAACTGGAATCCCTGGATTGCTTCAAACTGGATGGCTACGGCCGTCCTTTTGATCGATGATAAAGAAGTACTGGCTGATCATATTTCAAAGATCCTAAGGGTATTGGACGCTTACGTGAGCAAAAACCCTTCAGATGGAGCTTCAGATGAGGGGCCACACTACTGGGGACATGCGGCGGGGTCGTTATTTGATGCCTTAGAGATACTTTATAGTGCAACGAATGGCAAATTCAATATCTACAATGATCCCTTGATCACTCAAATGGGTCAATACCTGAATCGCATGCACATTAATGAACAGTATTACTTCAATTATGCAGATGCTGTTCCTTACATCCGAAACAATCCTTTCCTGATCTATCATTACGGCTCCAGGATCAACGACCCTTCCCTGATGGACCTGGGCGCTTACCTTGCTCCTTTTGGAAATTATAGTGAGCGTGCCGGCACACACGATGGAATGGGAAGAGTATTGCGGGAGATATTTCTGGTGGAAGAAATGCAAGACCGCTCACAGGAGCATCTTTTTCTTAGAGATGTCTGGATGCCCGTATCACAGTTGATGGCAGCCCGCCAAAAAGCGGGGTCATCGGAGGGTTTTTTCCTTGGTGCAAAAGCCGGGCACAATGCAGAAGGCCAGGGACATAACCACAATGATGTTGGCAATTTCATTGTCTATTATGATGGAAAACCAGTCATTATAGATGTAGGTATGGCTACTTATAACTCTAAAACGTTTGGTCCCGAACGTTATGAGATCTGGAATAACCAATCCGCATACCATAATCTTCCAACCATAAATGGAGTAATGCAGCAGAATGGGTTGGAATTCAAGGCGGAAAATGTGGCATATACATCTGGCAAAAGAAAGACCACTCTTTCTATGGAAATAGCAGGGGCTTATCCTCCCGGGGCCGGATTAAGCTCCTGGCGACGTTCTCTTACCTTGGATAGGAAAAAAGGCATCATCTTGTCAGACGTCTACCAATTGGAGAAACCCGGGCAGGACATTCAGCTTTCTTTTATGACCATTTGCCAGGTAAATGCCGATATACCGGGACAAGTCAGACTGCTCGTGGACCCCGGGCGTGGTCAAAGTATCCTGGTCACCTACGATCCTGAAAAGCTTTCTGCTACACTGGAAAGGCTGCCATTAAATACAGCGCATGATCTAAGGATCAAAAAGTTCTGGGGCGAGCATATGGTAAGGATACTCTTCAGCGCCAAAAAGGAAATGAAAGAAGACATTTTTACCATGCATATTACCAAACAGTAAATGATCAGGATATCCCATATGACCGGACTATTACTTTGGTCCATAATAATGATCAGTTGTAAGCAACAGCATGATCTGATCCTGACCTCGCCAAACGGACAGGTTGAGATCAATTTTCTTTTAAGCGTTGAAGGACGACCGCAATACACTGTGGCTTTAGATACAGAAATGATCGTGGATACCTCAGGGCTGGGTCTTGATTTAAGAAAACAGCCCGATCTGCTGGCAGGTTTCACGATAGACAAAGTGATAAGATCAACAAAAGATGAAACCTGGGAACGTCCCTGGGGAGAAACACGGTCCGTACAGAACCATTATAATGAATTAAAGATATTCCTTGTAGGTCAGGAAAGCAGGGGCCGCAGGTTGAACATATATTTTCGGGCTTTTGACGATGGGCTGGGTTTTCGATATGAAGTACCTGATCAGGAAGAAGTGGATTCCCTTTTCATTATTTCCGAGGAAACTCAATTCAACATTGCCGGTGATCCTGAAACCTGGTGGATCAAGGCAGATCATGACTCCTATGAAAAGAGATTTCGACAAACACGGTTGAGCGAGTCAGCTTCACTGGGGACTCCTGTTACGATGAAGACCGCTAAGAATAGCTTCCTGAGTATCCATGAGGCCAACTTGACCAACTATGCCTGCATGACATTAGTACACCAAGAAGGATCGACATTGCTTGAAAGTGAACTGGCCCCCTGGCCGGACGGAGTGAAGGTAAAAGCCACCTTCCCCATGTTGAGCCCATGGCGGACTATTCAACTTTCTAAAACGGCAGGAGGTCTTATTGAATCCAATCTTATCGTCAACCTGAATGAACCAGGTAGAATCGAGGATACCTCATGGATCAAACCTATGAAATACATTGGTATCTGGTGGAGCCTGCACCTGTTCCTGGAAACGTGGAAAGCAGGACCCAAACATGGAGCTACTACAGAAAATGCTAAGCGGTATATTGACTTTGCAGCGGCAAACAACCTTCAGGGGGTGTTGGTGGAGGGCTGGAACCAGGGTTGGGATACCTGGCTTACCGAGGACAGCTTTGATTATATTACTCCCTATCCGGATTTTGATCCCGTAGAGGTGGTACGTTATGCCAAAGAAAAAGGGATTGAATTTATAGGTCACCAGGAGACAGGGGGTAATATTCCCGAATTCGAAGCCCGCCTGGATTCAGTTATTGTAATGTACAAAAGCCTTGGGGTGCATGCTATCAAAACGGGTTACGCAGGAAAGATCAGGGTGCCAGGCCAAAGCCACCATGGCCAATTTATGGTCGATCATTATCGTAAGGTCGTGGAGATGGCAGCTGCCAACAAGATTATGGTCAATGCACACGAACCCATCAAAGATACAGGGATTCGTCGCACCTGGCCCAATATGATGACCCGTGAAGGAGTGAGAGGCATGGAATGGAATGCCTGGAGCAAAGGGAACAGCCCTTCCCATACCACCATCATGGCTTTCACCAGGATGCTCGCAGGCCCGGTAGACTATACCCCTGGAATTTTTGATGTTACCTTCAGTAATTCCCGGGATAGAATGCCCAAATGGGATGAATTCAAAGAACGTAACCTGACCTTGAGGGTGAGGACGACCATTGCTAAACAGCTGGCACTTATGGTAGTCCTTTACAGTCCCATGGTGATGGCTGCTGACAGGATTGAAAACTATGAAGGTCAGCCGGCTTTTCAGTTCATCAGAGACCTGGATGTAAACTGGGAAGATCAAAGAGTGTTGAATGCAGCTATTGGAGAGCATGTTACCATTGCCCGTAAAGCCGGGAACCGCTGGTTTTTAGGAAGTATTACCAATGAGGAAGCTCGTGAATTTGAAGTGCCCCTGGACTTTTTGGAAAAGGGGAAAATATATCGGGCAGCCATCTATGCTGATGCAAGCAATGCGCATTGGGAGTCCAATCCTCATGCGATTTCCCATGTCCTGCAAACGGTGGCATCGGATACTGTATTAAAGATCAGGTTGGCACCGGGTGGCGGGCAAGCGATTGAATTTAAACCTATTGACCAGGAATAGAATGGGACTGACCAGACATAAAAAAATGTGACTGAAACTTATACCATCACAGTGAAGAGATTTTTATGCAAATGAAGCAGCTGACTATTATAGTATTCATCTTATGCAGTACCCAGGCAGTACTGGGGCAAAATGAGAAACTGAATGTCCTTTTTATCGCGGTAGATGACCTTAATGACTGGGTAGGGGTACTTAATGGACATCCCAATGCAATTACTCCCAACATTGATGGATTGGCTGGTCAGAGCACACTGTTTACCATGGCCTATCCTGCCGCCCCTTTGTGCAACCCTTCACGTTCGGCGTTGCTTACTGGAATCCATCCTTTTACATCGGGGGTTTATGACAATAAGCAGCCTCTACGCAATAGTGAGGTGTTAAAAGAAGCACATACGCTTCCGGAATATTTCAGAAAAAACGGTTATAAAACCATGGGTTCCGGTAAGGTATTTCATTATAGACACGATACCGTATCGTGGGATTATTATTGGCCTTCTAACGAACAGATCAGACCAGAGGATCCTGCTCCCCCTGAGGTCCCAATGCATGGTATGCCAATGCATGACCGTTTTTTTGACTGGGGTGCGTTGGATGTGGAGCCTTCGGAAATGGGGGATTGGAAAGTAGCCGATTGGGTATCGAACCAGCTGAATATAGACCATGAAAAACCGTTCTTTTTGGCTTGTGGGTTTTATAAACCTCATTTGCCCTGGTACATTCCTAAATCGTACTTCGATCGATATCCTTTGGATGAGATCAGGCTTCCGGAAGTGAATAAAAACGATTTGGACGATGTACCTGCTGCGGGAAGAGGAATGGCCAAGTTAAAGATTCTGAAAGATGATAACATACCCGGAGACAGTGTAGAGGGGGACCATGCGAGAGTGTTACGATACGATAAATGGAAAGAAGGCGTACAGGCCTACCTGGCCGCACTAACGTTAGCAGATGAATGTCTTGGAAGAGTTTTAGACGCCCTGGAAAACAGTAAGTACAAAAATAATACTATTGTGGTGCTCTGGTCTGATCACGGATGGCATTTAGGAGAGAAGCGTCATTGGCGAAAGGCGACCCTTTGGGAAGAAAGTACCAGAAGTTTACTGATGTTCAAAGTCCCGGGAGTGACGCAAGCCGGTTCCAAAGTGGACTGGCCGGTCAGTTTGATTGATATTTATCCCACCTTACTGGATTTGACCAGGTTGCCACAAAAAAATGACCTGGAAGGTAGCAGCCTGCACCCGTTGTTAAAAGACCCTTCCCGAGAATGGGATAAGCCCGTGGTCACCACATACCGGTATAAAAATCATAGTGTCCGATCTAAACGCTACCGGTATATCCGCTATGCAGATGGAACAGAGGAATTGTATGATCACGCGGTAGATCCATTAGAATGGATCAATTTGGCTGGTCAATCCCTGTATGATCCGATCAAAGCGGAATTGACTCAATTGCTGCCTGAAACCAATGCACCTTATATACCTAATGATAGTGTAAAATGAAGTTATTTAAAATACAAATTACATTAAGTTTACTGATGATGCCTCTGGTTTGTGTCTACGCACAAAAGGCGCAGGTCCAAAAACCTAATATCCTGTTCATTATTGCCGATGACCTTGGTTGGAAAGATACCGGGTTTAATGGAAGTCAGTTTTTTGAAACTCCGAACCTTGACAAAATGGCGGCACAAGGTATGTTTTTTGCCAATGCCTATGCTAATGCGCCTAATTGTGCACCGAGTCGGGCGGCGATCATGTCCGGACAATACGCGCCGAGAACCGGGGTATATACCGTAGGGAGTTCGGTGCGGGGTGAAACCGAATGGCGTGCAGTGATCCCGACACCCAATCAACACAGGCTGGATCCGGAGAAAATCACCATTGCGGAAGCATTGAAACCTGCCGGGTATACCACGGGTTTCGTAGGCAAGTACCACCTGGGTGCTGCCCATGACAAAAATGGACCCGCCGAACAGGGTTTTGATGTGAATGTAGCCGGGTGTTATAATGGAAAACCTTACTCTTATTTCAGCCCATACCAGCATGAAATCCTCGAAGACGGGCCGGAAGGAGAGTACCTGACTGACAGGCTCACGGATGAAGCCTTGAAGTTTATAGAAGATTATAAGGAGGGGCCGTTTTTCCTGACCATGGCGTACCATTCGCCCCATACACCCATTCAGGCCAGGGATTCTAAGATGTGGAAATACATTCCCAAACCACCGTCCAACGGTCAGTTCGATCCCATCTATGCTGCAATGATCGAAAGCCTCGATGATAATATTGGAAGGGTGATGGACAAACTGGAGACATTGGGGATTTCGAAAAATACCGTAGTCGTGTTTTTCTCTGACAATGGAGGGCTGCACGCTGTCACATCCATGAAACCTCTGAAAGGCTTTAAAGGGATGCTCTACGAAGGTGGGATAAGGGTCCCTATGATCGTTAAATGGCCAGGTAAAGTTCCGGCTGCTTCCATATGTAATGAGGCTGTGATCGGTACGGACTTTTATCCCACTTTTCTCGAGCTGGCAGGTGCCAAACCACCAAAGCACTATCCGTTGGATGGAGAAAGTATTAAGCCGTTGTTCACCCAAAAAAAGACATTAAAAAGAGATGCCATATTTTGGCACTATCCCGTCTACTTACAAGCGGGATATGGACTGGATCAGTTGTGGCGTACCACACCCGTTGGTGTCATAAGAATGGGCGATTATAAGCTAATGGAGTTCTTCGAAGATAATCACCTGGAATTGTATAACCTCAGAGATGATATTGGAGAAGCAAATAACCTTGCATCGCTTGAGCCGGAGATAACACGGCAAATGTTGCAGCGCATGCGTGATTGGCGAAAAGAGATCGGGGCGCCATTTCCATTGGAAAAGAACCCGGACTATGATCCTTCATCATTGAAATTGCAAAACAAACCTGCCAGGAACAGGGAAAGGATCTATTATTTTAGAAAACCCTAATAACAGAACTTAATGTACTGCCCTGGATATAAAACTAGTGCTGGTGTATGTTCTCTGAACCTAAGTATAAGAACAATTAAAACAAATCAAATGAAGCTCAAAGATCTAAAATTCAAAGCATATCTCTTGTTCACCATTTTTTTGATTGTAAGCTGCCAGTCAAAGCATCCGGAAAACCACGATGAAGTTTCCTTGTCAGCATCCCCGATTAAGGTACCAGCCAATTTCAGAGAAGCCAGATGGCAAATGGATCCCCGTGCTGTACTTACCCGGTCTGATGAAAATGGCTTTGACTCCCATGTAGTAGGTGACCCCTGCATAGTATGGGACGAGGAAATTCATACATGGCGAATGTTTTACTTCGCTATGGGCAGAGCTGAGGATGGTGAAGAGCTATTAAGCACCGGAATGGCAAAAAGCAAATCTGCGGAAGAGATTGGCCCGGGTGACTGGGAAAAATTGGGCCAGGTGGAGATATCAAACCCGGAAGATTTCACTTACGAAATCGGCTGGCATAAATGGTGGGTCATCATGGACGCCTATAAACCTAATCGTGCGGCTAAAATCGAGGAAAAATATTGGTCTGTTTTCACTTGTACAACTCCCAATGAGCAAGGGGGTAAAAATAAATTTATACAGGTAGCTTTTGCCAATCGATTGGCCGGCCCCTGGACTGTAGTTAAACAGCCTGTGCTTTCGCCTGATGAAAATTGGTTTGATGGTTTACATTGTGATACACCTACGGCCTACTGGGTAAAAGATGAAAATAAGGTAGCCATTTTTTACAAAGCGTATCCAAAATACGCTCAGCAGGAACAAAAAGAGTCAGAATTTGGATCAGGAACGGTACTGGCCTGGTGGCACCCCAGTCGGGCTGAAGCTGAAAAAGTAAAAATACTACAGCGACCAGGGCAGTCAAAAGCCTGGAACCAGGGCTGGATGAGTACACCTCAGGTGTTCTATGATAAGCACAACAAACAATGGTACGGCCTGATCAATGGAAGTCCTACCTCACCGGCCGATGAAAGCCACAGGGAACCGGCTCCTTCTTTAGGCGGATGGGTAATCAGTGGACCGGAAGGTCTTGAAAGTTTATGGTCACCGGACACAGTCAATAGTCCTTTTCGATATCCGGAGGATTTAAATCAGGCCGAATTGGATGGCGGAATAGGCGTGAATTTTTGGCGGCATCACTTGTTGGCAACCCCGGGAGGTAAAGCCAGGATCTTTTTCAATTCCGGCCAGTATGGAACAGAGCAGATGTATTCTATGGAGATGCAATCGTTTGACAGGTAGATTAAGAGTGGTTCAACAAAAAGCCAATGATAAACAGTATGACCGTCTTTAAAAAGGGTAGTGACTCCCTGATCAGGAATTGCCGGAGGTGGTTTCTTCTGACCATAGGCATCCTGTTTTTGGGTTGCACTCCTCAGGAAAAACAAAAGGAATCGGAAAAAACCTGGACTTTCGTAAGCGTCCCTGATTTCCTCAACAAAGATGCCCGATATCCGCATCCGGGCTTTGAAGAAGCATTTTCATATTTCCTGGATGCCGTTAAGGCGGAAAATCCGGATTTTATCTTAGTACCTGGCGACCTGGTGGATGGCAGGTGGCCATCGATTTTAGAGCCAACGGAGGAGTCTATTTTAAAAAATGCCGCCATTTTTTACCCAGCGTGGAAAGCGAGAATGGAGGCAAAAGGATTAAAATATTATGTATCTGTGGGTGACCATGAGGTAGGAGATAATCCCTGGCCTGAGGAAAAAGCCAAACTGGTGCCACTGCTGGAAGAACAGTTCAGGAATTATATGCGAATGCCAATGAACGGCCCTGATCATATGAAAGGGCTGGCGTACTCTTTTATTCATAACAACACCTTGTTTGTTTCGGTAGACGTATTCGAGCCCGGTCAGGGGGCGGAGGGCCATATTGTGGCACAGGTTTCAGGCAAACAATTGGAGTGGTTGGGCAATGTACTTGCAGAAAAAAAAGAGGTGGATCATGTCATTGTTATGGGACACACACCTATTCTGGCACCGGTGAATAAGTTGAATTCCAGTGGAATGATGTTGGAGAAGGGGCGTGAATCAGATTTGTGGAAGACGCTTACAAAGCATAATGTCGATCTATACCTGTGTGGAGAAGTTCATGCCATTACCTGTACAGAAGAAGATGATGTGCAGCAGGTTGCGCATGGTAGTCTGTTTGGGTGGAACCCTACCGTCAATTACCTGGTGGCGAAGGTAAGTTCAGATCAAATTCAACTTGCTCTCAAAGAGATTGATATCATTCCAAGAGTAGAAAACCGAAAGTCATTGGCAGCAATCATTAGCCCTGAAGCAATGGAAAAGGGATTTCGGACCATTGGTACCATGACCGTTGATAAGTCCGGAAAGCAAACAGAAAAACTTAAAACAGGATGTTTTATTGAGTCGGATGGAAAGTAATCTTTTAAGATTTGTTGGATACTTTTTGATCCTTTTGCTACAGGCTCCGGGGGTTGCCCAAAATGTTGAAGTAACCTATGGGCCAATTTTAAGGAAAATGGCAGATGGCGGTATTGGTGTTTGGATAAGAACTTCCGGAGCAGGTACCCTGTACGTCAAATACGGACCTAATGAACGGCAGCTAAGTGATTCTGTGGCCATCTCTACCAGGACAGGATATGACTTAACCGGTTGGACACGCTTATCAAACTTAAAATCAAATAAAAGGTGTTTTTCGATACAATAGCGGTAATACTGGAAATCTACTTTATGCAAAGGCTAGTTCAATTATTGAATTTGACAGTGAAGAAAATAAAACAAAAGATGAATGACAATTAAACTCATGATCTTGCTGAAAAGTACAGGTGTTCTGCTGCTGCTTTCGACTAATTTTTCATGTGCACAGCAAAAAAAACCTAACCTCATCCTCATTGTTACCGATGATCAGGGGTATGCTGATTTAGAAAGTTTCGGATCCAATGATTTGGAGACGCCTAATATAGATGGGATAGCTGCGGCCGGTGTTCGGTTTACTCAATGGTATGCCAATTCTCCGGTCTGTGCTCCGTCCAGAGCTGCCTTGATGACAGGGCTTTATCCTCATAACGCCGGAGTGCCTGATTTACTGGCCCCACGCTCTCCCGGCCTCTCATTGAATAGGGTGACTTTGGCAGATGCATTAAAAAAGAAAGGCTACCAAACCGGAGTTTTTGGGAAGTGGCACCTTGGGGCCGCTGCTGATTACCTGCCTAACAAAAGAGGATTTGATGAATTTTTTGGTCATTTGGAGGGTACATTGGATTATTTCTCCCATATGTATTACCTCATACGTGCACCCCGTCCCTTTCATGACCTATGGAGGAACACGGAGGAAGCCTGGGAGGAAGGGAACTACATGACCCACCTGATCACCAGGGAAGCGAAACAATTTATTCGAAATAATAAGGAAGAACCCTTTTTCATGTATGTGGCATACAATGCACCCCACCAACCATTGCATATGCCTAAAAAATACCTGGATCGATTCAGTCATTTAGAACCGCAACGTCAACGAATAGCCGCTATGCTGGCGGTAGTGGATGAAGGCGTAGGTGAGATCATCGCACAACTGAAAAAAGACGGACTGAACGATAATACCGTGGTATTTTTTATGAGTGACAATGGAGGAGCAAATAATACTAAAAATTTTCTTTCCAATGAACCTGATCAATTCTTTTACGGTGCCAACAATGGTGGGCTCCGGGGCCATAAGGGGAGCGTATTTGAAGGAGGCATCAGAGTCCCTGCTTGTATGAGCTGGCCTGGAGTGATCCCTCCGGGTACTGTAGTGGATGAGCCGGGTATTGGTATGGACATCTATCCCACCTTCCTGAAAATAGCCGGAGCTGAGCCCCCGGACTATATGTTAGATGGACATGATCTAATGCCCAGGATAAACGAACGTAAAAAGACACCGCATGATGTGCTTTGCTGGGAGTATGCAGGCCAATATGCAATTAGAAAGGGCAAATGGAAACTCTCTCTCAATACGATGCTTGACTTTAGAAGAGAAGGCCCTGAAGTGTTTTTAGCAGACCTGAAAGCTGATAGAGAAGAGACCCATAACCTGGCTGGAGAATATCCTGAAGTGGTAAAGGAACTGCGTACTCAGCTTGATACCTGGTATGAATCCGTGAAACCAAATCTGCCTTCAGAATGAGATATAGAAATATACATATTGTATCCTTGATCATAGGGAGTTTTCTGTTAATCAATCTGATAACTTCATGCACTTCTTCTGCGGACCCACTCACCGGATCAAAACCCAACATCATCATCATTATGGCTGATGACCTGGGGTACTCTGACCTGGGGTGTTATGGTTCGGAAATTAAAACACCTAACCTGGATCGGCTGGCTGCCGGTGGTTTGAAGTTTACTCAGTTTTACAATGCCGGTCGCTGTAGTCCGTCCCGGGCGGCATTACTTACAGGTTTGCACCCACACAAGGCCGGAGTGGCCTGGTTAACGACTGAACCTTCAGGAAATACTGCTCCGGGCTATCGTGGTAATCTGAACGATCAATGCGTTACTATCCCGGAAGTGCTTAAAAAGTCAGGTTATACCAGCTATATAAGTGGCAAATGGCATGTGACCGAAAAGAAATTGATGGAGTCCTCAACTCCGGTTGCAAGCTGGCCTAATCAGCGTGGCTTTGCTCAGTTTTTTGGTACGATCAATGGGCTGGCTGACTTTTTCACTCCTGTTGACCTCAAAAGAAATAACAATTCCATTTCTTATCCGGAAGGCTTTTATTATACCGATGCCATCAGCGATACCGCGGTAAGTTTTATCTCCAGCCATGCGAAAACTCAACCGGAAGACCCCTTCTTCTTATATGTGGCTTATACTGCACCCCATTTTCCTCTGCAAGCCAAACCTGAGGATATAGTCAAGTATGAGCATACATACCTGTCGGGCTGGGATGAGGTAAGAAAGCAAAGATTTGAACGCATGAAAAAATTAGGTGTCATTGATGCAGAAGCATCACTGATTGGTAGAGATGCTGAAGTAACGGCCTGGAAAAACCTTGACGAAGCCAAGAAAAAAGAGATGACGCAGCGTATGGCCGTGTACGCTGCACAAGTTGATTGCATGGACCAGGGAATAGGTCGTATCCTTTTGTCGCTTGAACAGAATGGTCAACTTGACAATACCCTGATTTTCTTTTTATCGGATAATGGGGCTTCCGCTGAGTATAAATCTGAATTGGATCCTGATCCGGCCCTATTGGGGACAGCAGGGTCTTATGAAAGTTATCGAATGGCCTGGGCACATGTCAGTAACACCCCTTTCAGCAGGTATAAACATTGGGTGCATGAGGGAGGGATCAGCAGTCCTCTGATCGTTTCCTGGCCTGCAATAGTTAAAGATAAGGGAAAGTGGGTACATGATCCGGCACATATTGTAGATCTTATGGCCACGAGCATGGATGTAGCCGGTGCCCGCTATCCTGAAGAATTTGAAGGCAGGCCCATACATCCCTATGACGGTCTGAGTTTGAGCCCGGTATTGCAGGGAAGACTGCTGGGTAGAGATACCCTTTATTGGGAGCATGAAGGAAACCGTGCCATCAGGATAGGGAACTGGAAGCTGGTATCCAGAGGGAAGCCATTGGCCCCATACTATGGAGAATGGAAATTGTTTAACCTCGGAAAGGATCGAAGCGAACAGAAGGATCGTGCTGCTGAATTTCCTGAAAAAGTTAAAACAATGGCAGATGTATGGCATCATTGGGGAGAACGAAGTGACGTATTCCCGCTCGATGGTCGTGCAGGTAAGGCAAGAAGATACGTCTCGGATTATGCCATTGATCAGGAAAAATTCGGGGCCATGCCTGATGGAAGACAGGTGCACCTTTACACCTTAAAAAATTATGATGGAGTACAAGTCAAGATCACAAATTACGGTGGTATCATTACCCGGATACTGACACCGGATAAAAATCAATTCTATAAAGACATTGTACTTGGATTTGATACACTCGAGGAATACCTGACCAAAAATGGTCCGCACTTCGGGGCCCTCATCGGTCGGTATGCCAATAGGATCGCTTATGGTAAGTTCGAGCTGGATGGGAAAACCTATGACCTACCTAAAAATCGTCCACCTCACCATTTACATAGCGGAGACAGGAAGGGGTTTGACAGGATTTTATGGGATGCTGAGATTGTTGAGGAGGACCACCAGGAAAAACTTAGACTTACCTACACCAGTCCGGATGGTAACGAGGGGTATCCCGGGAACCTGGATACAAGGGTAGACTACTACCTGACCAATAACAACGAGCTGGTGATCGATTACCTGGCAAAAACAGATAAACCAACCATAGTCAATCTTACCAACCATTCATATTTTAACCTTTCAGGGCAAGATACAAAGCAATTCCGGGAGTACGGGCCGGATCTGGAGAAGTATTTACAGATCATGGACCATACAATTTATATTAACGCGGATAGTTATACTCCCATAGGTGCTTCGCTCATCCCGACCGGTGAGGTGCTTCCCGTAAAAGGGACAAAATTTGACTTCACGGAGTCAAAAGTGATTGAACAGGCTGATCCAGCCGGGTATGACCATAATTTTGTGCTTAATAAAAGCACACGATATGAACTGGCATTAGCAGCGATCATACACGATCCAAAAACAGGTAGAACGATGGAAGTGCATACCACACAACCAGGCCTGCAATTCTACACCGGAAATTTTTTATCGGATAAGATTAAAGGAAAGAAAGGGAGATCACTGACAGAACATGCTGCTTTTTGCCTGGAAACCCAAAATTTCCCGGATGCCCCCAATCATAAAAACTTTCCCAGCCCTGTATTAAGGCCAGGAGAGGTATACGAACATAAAACCATATACAGGTTTGATGTCCGGACGGAATAATTAACAAAGAACGAAAATTGAGTGATGATCATGACGGACAAATACGAACGACGATCTTTCATTAAGAAGCTATTAGGAGGCTCAGCGGCTGCGATCACCCTGCCGTCCATAGGATGGACCAACCGGAATAGGTTTGACCAGTTTCCAAAATTCAAAGAATGGACACAACCGGAAGAAGATTACTGGGCTTTGGTCAAAAATCAATATCAAATTAAGCCCGGCCTGATCATGATGAATGCTGCTAATTTTTGTCCAAGCCCATATCCTGTAAGCCACGCAATGGCAGATCACCTGGATAGTCTGAACTCAAATGCCTCCTCTCAGGATCGTAAAAAATACCATGCTATTTACGATGAAACAGTAAACCTGTTGGCTGATTATCTTGGAGCCCAACCTGAAGAGATAGCCATAACCCGCAACACCAGTGAAAGCAATAATATGATTAACAATGGGCTAGATCTGAAACCCGCGGATGAAGTGATCTACTGGGAGCAAAATCATCAGACCTTAAATATTGCGTGGGAAGTGCGTGCGAAACGAGCTGGTTTTAAGATTATCAAAGTGAGTACACCACGCAGCCCTGAAAATGAAGAAGACCTGATCAGGCCGTTTACAGATGTCATGACCAAAAAAACCAGGTTGATCTGCTTTTCACACATTTCCAACATATCAGGTACACTGCTACCTGTTCAGCGACTGTGTGCCATTGCCCGTGATAAAGGTATTCTCAGCCTGGTCGATGGCGCACAGACCTTTGGATTTATGAATGTCGACCTGGAAGAGCTCGGATGCGATTTTTATACCGGCAGTGCCCATAAATGGTTAACAGGACCAAAGGAATCCGGTGTATTATATGTCAAAAAGAACCAACTCAATAAAGTATGGCCACTGGTGATCAGCAAAGATTGGACCTGGGGGAATGAATGGAAAATAGAAAACCTGGTCCGATACGGACAACGCAATGACGCTACCATAGCTGCTTTTGGAAAGGCAGTGGAATTCCATAACATGATCGGCAAGGACAAAGTGGAGGCACGGGTGCGGGAATTGGCGACTAGTTTAAAGGACAAGTTGTCCATGACGCTTCGGGAAATTGAATTTGTTACTCCTGAAAATGCTAAGATGAATGCTTGTATTTTGGTATTTAACCTGCCGGGTATTGATTCGGATACAGCAGTGGCCAGGCTGTATTCCGATTATAAAATTGCTGCAGCGGGTACTCATGATGGCTTCAATGGAATACGCCTTTCACCCAATATTTATAATACCAAAGAAGAACTGGATCAGGTAGTGAAAGCACTAAGAGAACTTAAAATTTAGCAGATGACCAACTCAAAAAAATCACTGTCTAACCGTTTAGTTTGGGCGACCTTGACAATTTGTGCACTTACCGTGATCAGGCACTTAATTATCATTAAGAGGTGGAGAGTCTGATATACCCATATAAGAATGGAGTAGAGTCAATATCTATTGAACGTATTCCGGACGAATTATTAGAATAGAGATCTAAATCCTTTTTAATAGATGAAAGCGAAATTTTTAAAAATGGACAAATGTATAGTACTGATCATCATAGTAGCCTTCGGTTTTTCTTGTCAAAGTCAGCCCGAAGTAGAAGAACAAAAGAAACCCAATGTGTTGTTCATAGCTGTGGATGATCTACGCCCTATGCTGGGTGTCTATGGCGATCTGAATATCAAAACCCCAAATATTGATCGGCTTGCTTCAATGGGTACGATGTTCGAAAAAGCTTACTGTAACGTACCAGTCTGCGGAGCCTCGAGAGCAAGCCTGTTGACCGGTCTGCGCCCTACACGCCGCAGGTTTTTGGACTATGACACCTGGGCTGAAAAGGACGCTCCGGGAGTAACCAGTTTACCTGCTCATTTCAAGAAAAACGGTTACTTCACAGCTAGTTTGGGAAAAATATTTCATTTCGCGGATGATATGGCGAAGGAAAGCTGGTCTGTGGACCCCTGGCGTGCCAGTTATGTCCGTTCGAATGGGAAAAAGAGTATATCCCGACATTACCTTTTGCCTGAAAATCAACAATTAGATGCCAGGGGTAATGGTTTACGCGGACCTTCCTATGAACAGGTGAATGTACCTGATAGTGCCTATTTCGATGGGCAAATAGCAAAAAGGGCCATCAAAAAACTTAATGAATTCAGCCAGGCGGACACTTCCTTTTTTCTGGCTGTAGGATTCCATAAGCCTCACCTTCCTTTTAACGCACCTAAAAAGTACTGGGATATGTACCCCGAAGAAGCAATATCCCTGGCACAAAATTCTTTTTGGCCACAAGATGCGCCCTTAGAGGGCTGGTACGGTACAGGTGAGCTTCGAAAGTATCATGGTGTCCCTTCAGAAGGCCCTGTGCCGGACTCGCTGGCTATGAAGTTGGTCAGGGGGTATAAGGCCTGTGTGAGTTACGTTGATGCACAGGTTGGAGAGCTGCTGCAAACACTTGAGTCAACAGGTCTGGACAAGAACACAATAATAGTACTATGGGGAGATCATGGATACTTACTTGGAGAGCATAAGCTATGGTGCAAACATATTACTTTCGAAAAAGCACTTCATGTGCCTTTACTAATAAATGCCCCGGGGTATCAGCCCGGGCAACGGACCCAACAGCTGGCTGAATATGTAGACCTATATCCTACATTATGTGACCTGGCCGGATTGGACCAACCTGAACATCTGGAAGGAACAAGCCTGGTGTCCCTTTTGAATAATCCGGAAGGCACTGGCAAAGAATTTATTACCTCCCGATACCTGAATATGGAAGCTATTAAGACAGATAAATTTTTATATACAGAATGGATCGATAGTGCAGGAAATGTCGAGAACCGTATGTTGTATGATCATACTAAAGACCCTGATGAAAATGTTAATGTCGCAGAACAGAACCAATACGAAAAAATTGTATACGAGCTAAGTCAAAAACTGGCTAAAAGTATCGATGATGCAGATACGGACAGTTTAACCGGTAATGACTAATAAAGGTCCCACGATACAACCTTAATAAAATATAAAACACTAATTCAATCAATTAGATGGCGCAGGTTCTCCGAACCTGTGCCACTTAATAAAAAGGTTCTCCGAACCTTAGATAAAACCAACCATATGAGTACAAAGTACAGAGTTATTGACGATCAGGTACCCCACTTTCTTACACTAACGATTGTCGAATGGATTGACCTTTTTTCAAGACAGATTTACAAAGATATTTTTATGGACAGCCTTAGGTTTTGTGTCGAAAACAAAGGGTTGGTACTACACGCCTTTGTCGTTATGACCAATCATGTACACTTGATAGCCAGTAGCAAAGAAGGAATAAAGCTTACTAACGTTATCCGTGATTTAAAAAGATTTACAGCCAGTGAGATCTATGAAGCCGTTAGGAAAGAACCTGGCGAAAGTCGCAGGAACTGGCTCATATGGTTATTAGACAGCCAGGGGGAACGGAGCAGCAGTAATGTGAACTATAAAGTCTGGTTACATGAAAATCACCCGGTGATGCTGGATACGAATGGTTTGATCGATCAAAAATTGAATTACTTACATCAAAACCCGGTCAAGGCAGGGATTTGTTTTACAGCCGAGGATTATGTGTACTCCAGCGCTGCGAATTACGCTGGTGAGACGGGGATCATGGATGTGGTATTTTTGGATTGATAGCAGGTTCAGAGAACCTGTTCATAAGCGGGCACGGGTTTAGAAAACCCGCGCCAGTTAGGTATTGTGGTTTTCAACCCAATACCTGAATAGTGATTAAGTTAGAAGAATAACTAATACAGCCTTGCTACATTATTATTTAATTATTAGGCGCAGGTTCTCCGAACCTGTGCCAACTAATAAAAAGGTTCTTTGAACCTTAATAAACTATACATGTAATGAAAAACAAACATTGGATACCCTGCATACTGTCATTAACAATAACTTTTTTTTCATGCCATCATCAGCCTTCCGACGATCAAGGCCTTGTCAACATTCAACCACAGCCATTCCTTGAAATAAAAGATCTACCACAGCAAAAATCGTTACCAGGGTTGATGGTCACTGAAAGTGATACCATCCATTCGGTTGAGGAATGGGAAATTCATAGAGAATATCTGAAAAAGATGCTTATGTTTTATCAATACGGAGAAATGCCTTCCAAACCGCATGACGTCGAGGTCAGGGAAACAGAAAGAAAAAATGATAATGGAAGGATACATAGCAGCTATGACTTCATACTCAGGCAGAATGGAAAAAAATTGACGTTTCGTTTGGGGCTAATACGATCAGAGGAAGAGAAAATGTACCCGATCATCATCAAAAATGATCGTTACCGCTTTGATATGGCGGAAGTTGAAAATAAGGAAGTGCGAAAGAAATATACGAAGCAAAATCGCCTGGCGGTGGATTATCTGGTCGCTGAAGAGGCAGTGAAACGAGGGTATATCTATTGTAAGTTCGTACGAGAAGACGTAGCCGGCGATGTTAACCGCCCTAAAAAGGGAAGGATATTTGATCTGTATCCGGAGCATGAGTGGGGTGCTATTACTGCCTGGGCCTGGACCTATCAGATCATCATTGACTGGTTGGAAAAGCAGCCTTTTGTAGATAGCAACAAAATTGTGGCCACAGGTCATTCCCGTGGAGGCAAAACAGCACTTTGTGCAGGTGTTTTTGACGAAAGAATTGCTATAACAGTTCCTAATTCTTCCGGCCTGGGGGGGACAGGGAGCTTGAGATTTTATGATTTCAGCAGAGGCGATGTCCAGACTATTGACCATCAAATTGAACGTTTCAGCCACTGGTGGCCAGAACGTTGGTACACCTTAAAAGACCATATTGGAAAGGCACCATTCGATAGTCACTTTGCTAAGGCGCTGATTGCCCCAAGAGCTTTATTAAACACCCACGCAAGACATGATTTTTGGGCAAATCCCTACGGGACCTATCTTACCTATCTAAGATCACAAAAACCCTTTGAATTATATGGACTAACTGAACACAACGCCATGCATTGGAGAGATGGCGGACATGCCCAGGATAAAGAGGATTGGATGGCCCTTTTTGATTATTGTGATTGGGTATTTTATCAAAAACCAACCAATCGAAAATTCCGGGAAAACCCTTATCCGGGGATATACCAGTTTGATTCATTAAAAAACCACGATATTACAAAAATAAATGATGATGGATCAAAATAGAGTTTTCATACAGGTACTTAGCCTGATCACCTTGGCCCTGGTGGCATGTACCAGCGAGATGGAGACCATAAAACAGGATATATTTAATGCACAAGGGGAGATTTCCGGGGAAGTAACACAGACCAGTGTAATCCTCCAGTCGAGGCTGACGGGTAGTGATACATTGGTAAATGGAGATATGCCAGGTGCTCATGGTATTGCCCGGTTCGAATGGAGCGAAACCCAGGATTTCTTAGCGTCATACATTTCTTCCTGGTTCATGACCACGGCAGACCGGGATTTTATTGTGAAGGTAAAGCTTGACAATCTGAGAGCGGGTACAAAATACTATTACCGCCTTCGGTTTGGGAGAGATACGATCCAAACTTATCTGGGTGACCAACGTTCATTTTGTACATTACCGGCGGTAGATAGTGATGAGTCCCTTGACTTTATTGTGACATCATGCTATAACTATCATCGCTTTCATTTTGGCCGTTTGGATAAGCCGGAGGAGCTATATCAGGGAAAAGATAAAGCATTGGGATACCCGGCACTTTCCATCATAAAATCCCTAAAGCCTGATTTTGTAGTGTTTACTGGTGATAATGTCTATTATGATACTCCACAGACGGACTCTCTACGTGCCAAAACACCTGTACAGCTAAGAAAAAAGTGGCATGAACAACTTATACAACCCCGGTTTATCGATCTTTTTTCAGAGGTGCCCACCTATTGGGAAAAAGATGACCATGATCACCGCTTCAATGATTCCGATACCCTTTCGGACGTCAGACTACTTTCACACCTGATGTTAGGGGACAAAGCTGATCCCACTTCTCTTAGTTTGCCGTCTCACAAGACAGGTGTAGCCATTTTCAGGGAGCAAGTGCCTGTTGTTGACCCCAACGATCCTGATGCTGTGACGTATCGAACGTACCGATTGAACAAACATCTTCAGGTCTGGTTTACTGAGAACAGGGATTACCGAAGCCCTAACCATTTGCCGGACGGCCCGGATAAGACCATTTGGGGCAGAAAACAAAAGCAGTGGCTGAAAGAGACCTTACTTGCCAGTGATGCCGATTTCAAACTGCTGATCTCACCAACACCACTGGTTGGCCCGGATGATGCTTACAAAACCGATAATCATGTAAATCATAATGGCTTTCGGCATGAAGGAGAAAGCTTTTTGAGTTGGATCAGTGAGAACAAACCTGGTTTGGGTGGGTTTTTCATAGTTCATGGCGATCGTCACTGGCAGTATCATTCCATACATCCCCTGGGTATCGAAGAGTTTTCGGTAGGGACTATAGATGATTCCAGTTCCAGGCAGCCCAGATTACCCGGAGATTCTGCTTCTACTGATCCACAAGCTAAGATAATCCAACCCTATGTGACTGCTGAAAAAACAGGAGGTTTTTTACGCTTGAGAACGACCCTATCCAACGGCAGGCCTTCCTTGCGCTTTACATACTACAACGAAAAAGGGGAGGTGCTTTATGAAACTACAAAAATGGCCGGTAATTCCAGATGAATGGTACGGACTTCAAACTGAATCCAACGATCCAATCTATGAGAGGTTTGATCCATTCATCACCGGCATGAACCAGGTGGGTCCATGTCATTTGATGAGGATATTGCCGTAGTTGTGATCTCTTTCGTAGGCACACCAATTTCTTTTATTTTTTCATACGTCATTGATAACGATGACAGAAGGAAGCAGTAGCCCCCTGATCGCAGAACGTGGGATAAATCGTTTTATATTATGCGATTCGTGAATTGCTATAGGCGTAAGCTTCTTCAGTAACCTCAATTCTTATTTTGTCATAAATAGCTTCAGGGACCATCAAAAAAGCAACAACCCGCTTTGAAGGTCAAATCCAATGCAGATAGAACCGTTCCCACCTCCCCTGTAGTATAATTCCATCAAATATCCCAAAATTCATCAATGACCTGCTGTATATGAGGAAAGTCCTTATCCGTTTCGTCTAAAGCCTCACGATTTTGCTTCAGCCTGTTTTTTAGATCAGAGATGATCTCCGCGTACTCAGTATCATTATAAACATTATTGACTTCATCCGGATCTTTCCTGAGGTCATAAAACTCCCAGGCAGCAGGGGTTTGCGCTATGATAAATGAATTTTCCTTCCACGGCATAGAGGGGGTGCCCAATACCTCCTTATTATATGGGAGACCGTAGTAGAAGATGAGCTTATAATCTTTTGTGCGAATGCCAAAATGTGCCGGGTTATCGTGATGCATCATATGCATCCAATAGCGGTAATATGTTTCTTTTCTCCAATTCTCAGGTGTTTTATCGTCAAGAAGTAATGATTTCAAGCTATGACCCTGCATATATTCAGGTGTTTCTCCTCCGGCCAATTCGATCATCGTAGGAGCGAAATCAGAATTGTTGACCAGAAGATCAGCACGTTGACCGGGGCGAATTCCTTTTGGATAATGCATGATCAGTGGCATCCGCATGGATTCATCATACATCCACCGTTTATCCATGTAGTCGTGTTCCCCTAACATAAAGCCCTGGTCTCCGGTATAAATGATGATGGTATTTTCCATTTGACCTGTTTCCTCCAGGTGCTGGAAAAGCCTTGCCAGGTTATCATCTACCCCTTTGACACATCTCAGGTATCTTTTTAGATATTCCTGGTAAGCCGCGTGTTTTGCTTCATCAGCTGTTAAGCTGTCATGTACCTTGTAATCATCTGCATAGCTTCTTATGGGATGTCTTCTACCTATAGACGTACCGATACGATGAATGAGGCTATCATTTTTTCCCCTGGTGGCTTCAGAACCAAAATTGGGCTGAGTATAAAGACTTTCCGGTTCCGGTATCTCCACATCGGCCAGGTAATCTGCATAGCGGGGGGCAAATTCAAAGTCGTCATGCGGGGCCTTGTAGTGATGCATCAGGAAAAAAGGCTTTTCACTTGTCCGGTTTTTTAGCCATTTAATGGAGAGGTCAGTAATGATATCCGTGCTATGCCCTTTATATTCCACCGTATTTTCAGGCCAGGGTTTTTCACCTCGTAATCTGAACACCGGATCAAAATATTTGCCTTGAACGGGTAATACTTCATAATGATCAAATGCCACAGGTTCTTTTACCAAATGCCATTTGCCAATAATAGCCGTCTCATATCCGAGGTTTTTCATTTCTTTTGGCAAATACTGTCTAGGTCCATCCAGTGTGCCGTCCAGATCCAATACTCCGTTGGCTTGTGAATACTGGCCGGTCATAATCGTGGCCCGGCTCGGAGTACAAATGGAATTAGTGCAAAAAGCATTATTGAAAATTATTCCGTTTTTACCAAGTTTGTCCAGCGTTGGGGTTGGGTTTAGGTTGGCTAACCTGCTGTTATATATACCAAAGGCTTGTGACGTATGGTCGTCAGACATGATGAATAATATGTTGGGCTTTTTATTTTCCGGAGTATGGCAGGCGGACAGCAGCAAGGTCAAAATTGCTATGAAGTATGTGGTTTTCATCCTTTTAAAGTTGAATGTTATTGCATGTAAACTAACAAAGACAGTCCGTCATCATGATTCAAACGGTTGCGCAATTTTGCATGGACTTCCAAACACTTAAAACAAGAAGGACAAAGCACTGAATAGAAAACCTTTGCGCAAAGGCATTTGCCTATTTTTAGAGTAATTAAGCAATATCCGAATATGCAAACAATACATCTAATGAAAATGTCCATGAAAATATGGGTAGTATTACTTACTATCGTTACAGGAAGCCTGAATGCACAAGCTCCTAATAAAGCCGTTTGGTTTGATGAGTCCTTAACTTTCGAAGCACGTGCAGAAGCTCTGATCAATGCGATGACCCTGGATGAAAAGATCACCCAGGCTATTGATGGAAGTCAACCTATTCCGCGATTAGGTGTACCTGAATATAATTGGTGGAATGAATCATTGCATGGAGTAGCCAGAAATGGACGTGCTACTGTTTTTCCACAAGCCATAGGATTAGCGGCTACTTTTGATGAAGACCTGATTTTTAAAGTAGCCAACGCCATATCCGATGAGGCGCGGGCGAAATTCAATGCTTCTCTTGACATTGGCAATAGAGGAAGGTACGCAGGCCTTACCTTTTGGACTCCTAACGTTAATATTTTTCGGGATCCAAGATGGGGCAGAGGGCAGGAGACTTACGGAGAAGATCCCTTTCTGACCAGTAGAATAGGTGTGTCCTTTGTGAGGGGGCTCCAGGGGGATGATCCCAAATACTTAAAAGCCGCGGCTTGCGCCAAGCACTATCTGGTGCATTCAGGTCCTGAAGAGTTACGTCATGAGTTTGACGCCATAGCCTCGGAAAAAGATATTTATGAAACGTATCTACCGGCTTTCGAAGCTCTGGTAGTTGAGGCCAAGGTAGAAGGTGTGATGGGCGCTTACAACCGCGTCTTGGGTGAACCTGCCTGTGGCAGTCCCAGGTTTTTACAAAAGATACTCAGAGAGGACTGGAATTTCAACGGTTACGTAGTTTCGGATTGCTGGGCGATCAGCGACTTCCACCTCTATCATAAAGTGACCCAAACTCCGGAAGAGTCCGCTGCATTAGCTTTGAATAGCGGAGTGAACCTTAACTGTGGAAACACTTACCCGCATTTGAAGAAATCAATCGAACAGGGGCTGACCTCTGAAGAAGTGCTGGATAAGTCGCTGAAGCAACTTTTTCTGACCCGTTTTCGACTCGGTTTCTTCGACAAGAAAAGCTCGGTACCCTTTAACAAAATAGGCGAAGAGGTAGTAGACTCTGAAAAGCACCGGGCAATAGCCAGGGAGGCAGCGGTAAAATCAATCGTGCTGCTGAAAAATAACGGCAATCTCCTGCCTTTAAAAAAGGACCTGAAGTCTGTGTACATTGTTGGACCTCATGCCAGTAGTGAAGAAGTGTTATTGGGTAACTACTATGGATTAACCAGTAATACCTCCACCATTTTGGACGGAATAGTTTCAAAAGTAAGTACAGGTACTTCCATTAACTACAAACAAGGTATTTTGGCCTACAGAGATAATGTAAACCCGATAGACTGGTCTACCGGTGAGGCTAAAAACTCCGAAGTAATGGTAGCAGTAATGGGTATATCCGGTCTCTATGAAGGAGAAGAAGGCGAGGCATTAGCTTCTGAAGATAAGGGCGATCGCCTTACAAATATACGTCTTCCTCAAAATCAGATTGACTATGTTAAAAAGCTAAAGAAGGATACTGATACGCCTTTGGTACTTATTCTCACCGGAGGAAGCCCCATAGCCCTGCCTGAAATAGAAGAGCTGGCAGATGCTATACTTTTTGTATGGTACCCTGGTGAGGAAGGAGGTAATGCCACGGCTGATGTACTGTTTGGAGATGCCAACCCATCAGGAAAATTACCATTGACATTTCCATATTCAGTAGATCAGCTACCACCTTTTGAAGATTATACTATGAAAGGACGTACCTATCGTTATATGGAACAAAAACCACAGTTCCCATTTGGTTTTGGCCTGTCGTATTCCACTTTTAAGTACGCTGACCTGAAATTGACTACTAAAAAAGGTACAGTGGATGTAGAAGCTACCATAGAAAACACAGGAAGTGTTGCGGGAACCGAAGTGGTGCAGCTGTATGTGAGTTCGCCACTGGCTGGAAAAGGTGACCCTTTCAGCTCTTTAAAATCATTTGAGAAAGTGGACCTGCAACCCGGAGAGAAAAAAGCAGTGGTGTTCGAGTTAGATAGAAAGGCTTTTGTGCAGTATGAAAATGATGGACAAGAAGTTATACGCAAAGGTGAATATACGCTCAAAGTCGCCGGCGCTTCACCTGGTGAAAGAAGTGAATCATTGGGAGCGCCTATGCTAACTTCAGCCGGGATCAACGCACGGAAAATATTTAAGTAAAGGGCAAAGCTTGCTCTATAAAACCCTCAGATAAATAATGCTCACGAGATAGCGAATGCTATTTCGTGAAACTTCTGTCAACGTATGAACGCGGTTGGCTGTGATGTGAAGCATTTTTTAGTTATATTATTTTAGTGTAATAGGGTGAATATGAAGGAGGTTAAAACTATCTTTTGTTCGATGTGCTGGCTGGCCATGATACCGGCGATGTATGCTCAACGCACTTTTGAGGATGTTACGGAGCGTTTTGGCATTAAGCACATACATGAGGCGCAGAATTACATGGGCGGAGGGGTAGTATTTTTCGATTTCAATAATGATGGCTTTGATGATATCTTTCTGACAGGAGGGACGGCTTCCGATAAACTGTATAAGAATATTAACGGAGAGTTTTTTCAGGACGTGACGGTCACTTCCGGTATATCCGCTATTGCAGGACGAAAGACTAAGGCAGCAATAGCAGGCGATATTGATAATGACGGATTCAGGGAATTATTTATTGCAACCGAATCAGGTCAAAATATCCTTCTGAGAAATGAAGAGGGAGTTTTTACAGACATTTCATCTGAGGCGGGCATCACACATGGATCATTTAGTATGGGAGCCTCTTTTGCTGATTTTAATAAAGATGGTTTCCTGGATATCTATGTGATCAACTTTATAAAAGAACAGAAGTTTATCCGGAATGGTCAGAACGAAGTAATAGGGTTTGACCATGAATGTTATCCAAACTTACTTTACATCAATAACGGGGACAATACATTTACAGAGTCTGCACAATCCTATGGTGTAGCAGATGAGGGGTGCGGTTTGGCAGTAGTAGCCGATGATATTGATGATGACGGGGCCATAGACCTTTATATAGCCAATGATTTTGGTGAGTGGGTCCGGCCCAATATCTGCTTACGAAATAACTATCCTGAGCCTACTTTTACGGACGTTTCAGACGAAATAGGGGTAGGTTTAGCCATGTATGGAATGGGGATAGCCATAGGAGACCTGGAAAATGACGAAAGAAAAGACTACTATGTGAGCAACCTTGGAAGTAACGCATTATTGAACCAGACAAGTGAAGGTATTTTCGAGGACATAGCTACCGCTGCCAATGTAGAAAATGATGTCTTTGGCAATGCATTCTCTACGTCCTGGGGCACTGTCTTTATGGATTATGACAATGACGGTTTCCAGGACCTCGTAGTAAGCAATGGATTTGTTCCGTCCCCGTCCTTTAGTCCGACTTCTTTTGAAGACCCCAATAAACTGTTTCATAATAATGCTGACGGTACATTTGGCGATATAAGTGAACAACTACCCCAGGCTGACAGCGTGGTTTCCAGGGGACTGGCCAAAGCGGATATTGACCATGATGGTAAACAAGACCTGTTGTTTGCTAACTTATCTGTTAATGTCAACGATCAACAAAACGTTTATTTGTATAAGAACCAATACCAGGAAACCGGGAACTGGTTCGGCCTTTTATTAACGGGTGCGGAAGTGAACAAAGATGCTATTGGCACCAAAGTGATACTTGAAGCTGGAGGACAGGCATATATCAGGAGTGTTGTCGGCGGGTCCAGTCATGCTTCACAGAACAGCTTAAGACTTCACTTTGGTTTGGGGGTGCAGGATCAAATAGATAAAATAACCATCCAATGGCCAGACGGAACCAGCGAGATACTTAATACGGGTTTTGTTATGAATAAAACGATGCAATACCTTCAGGGGTCTGAAAAGCTACTGTTAGCCGGGTGTACGGATCAGCAAGCATTGAACTTTTCGTCTGATGCACAATATAATTACGGCTGCAAAATGGATGTATACGGATGTACGGACCCTGGATCTGATAATTATGATCCGGATGCTTTGATCGACGATGGAACCTGCATGATTACGAGTACGGACCATGTACATGTTGAGGATGTTTCTGTCTTTCCAAATCCGGTTTCAGATTTGCTGAATATAAGATCAAAAGAAGAAATCGTTTCACTGGATATCCTTGACATAAGTGGAGTAAACATAATACACCTGGTAAACCTGCCAAATCAGGTGCCTATGGGTTATCTTCCAAGTGGAAGCTACATTTTATCCATTCAAACCAGGACTTCGTTAACACATCATCGGGTTTATAAGGAATAATTTGTTTCAGTAGTAATGTTAACCACTAATTTTCTTCACCATAGATAACTTTTTTGCCTATTGTCAAAGGTTTTTCCTGATGTCTGCAATACGAAGATTTAATACAAGGTTAAAAGCCGGTGATCAGGTAGTATTTGGAAACTTGGTAAACCCTTGCGTTACTTGGCTAATAATATTAACCATTTTCATGAAATAGATGTTCAATTTATAAACTTGAATGAAAACATCTATATCAGTAATCCAAAAGGTCATCTGATACTCAATCTTTGAGGAGAAAAGAGGCAGAAAACCAAAAAATTCAAAGGAAATTGAGTGAAAAGCATGGAATGTTTTATAGACGCTTAGAAACAGATCTCATGTATCTGTATAAGATATTCAAAAGAAGTAAGTAAAGGGACAAACTACTGCTATATTAATTGGGTAGAATAAGATGAAAAAAAGTATTAGGTAAATGTAAAAATGAAAGGTGTAATGAATCGAAATTGCTACCGTTTCGTAATACCTTTTGTTATATTTATATTTGATATATGAAAACAACGACAGAAATAAGGCTTTTTGAATTGCTTAGAGGTAAGTTTTCTGAGGATGATTCAAAAGAACTTGTCAGCGAGATCAAGAGCATGACACAGGATGATTTAGCCGAACGTATCGAAGCTAAGATCATTTCAGCTTTAACTTGGCGGCTATTGTTTTTCTTTATTGCCCAGGTGGGTTTTACAATTACATTAATCAAATTAATGGGTTAACTAAACCCCTCATTTACATGTCTTAAATAGATCGAATTAAAGCTGCAATAGATCAATGAACGATCCGGATAATTGAATACAACCGATTGCTCATTTGTACTGTCTCAATTTTTTTACTTTTAACAAGTTCGATTAAAAGAAAATGATATGATGAGGCACCTCAAAGCAGTAGGAGCAGTTTGCTTGTTAGTAGTCTTTATCCAGTCCATAGGGCAGGCACAATGGATAGGAGAGAAAGCCAGTTTTAACAGCAATTGGAAATTCCATAAAGGTCAGGCCGAAGGTGCGGAAAACCCGTCCTTTGATGATTCGGAGTGGAGAACGCTCGACCTTCCTCATGATTGGGCTATGGAAGGGCCTTTTAGCAAGGAATACAATGCCAGGGCAGGAGGTTTGCCTTTTCATGGCACGGGATGGTATCGAAAGTCATTTACTGTTCCTGCCGAAGATAAAGACAAGCAGACCGAGATCACCTTTGACGGTGCTATGTACGATGCACACGTTTGGATCAATGGAAAATTCCTGGGGAACAGGCCGTTTGGCTATATAGGTTTTCATTTTGACCTGACTCCTTATCTGAACTACGGTGGTGAGAATGTCATCGCCGTCAGGCTCCAACCTGAAGACCTCTCTTCCCGTTGGTATCCTGGCGCCGGGCTCTATCGTAACGCATGGATCTCAGTCAATGATCCTGTGCATTTTAAGACATGGGGTACTTTCATAACTACTCCCGAAGTGACTAAAAAAAGCGCTACGGTAGAAATAAAGACCGAAATTGTGAATGCTTCCGCAGGAGCATCAAAAGTGAAATGGATTACCAAAATACTTGACAAAGAAGGTAGAGTCGTGGTAAAGAAGTCTATTCCTGTTACACTGCCTTCTGCTTCACCGGTTCAAAAAAAAGCCACGCTAAAAGTACCCCGGCCTAATTTATGGGATACTGAAAACCCATACCTGTATTCAGTACGGATGGAAATCGAAAAAGATGGGAAAGTGGTTGAAAATCAAACGGAAACACTAGGTATCCGAACCATTCGATACGAAGTGGGCAAAGGCTTTTTTCTGAATGGAAAGCTTACTCGCATGCAAGGGGCCTGCCTGCACCACGACCTGGGGCCTTTGGGAGCGGCAGTCAGCCGCAGAGCTACCGAACGGCAGCTTGAGATCATGAAATCCATGGGGGTAAATGCGATTAGAACGAGTCACAACCCTCCTTCTCCTGAGCAATTGCAGTTTTGCGATAAGATGGGGTTTCTGGTACAGGTAGAAGCATTCGATTGTTGGGAGATGGCAAAAGTGTCTAATGGATACAATAAGTTCTTTGTGGACTGGCATGAACGTGATCTAAGAGACATGATCCGAAGGGACAGGAACCACCCTTCCGTAGTTATGTGGAGTATCGGAAATGAAATCCTGGAGCAATGGCAGGAAGATGGGGCCAAATGGGCTAAAGTACTATCAAAAATTGTAAGGGAAGAAGATACGACCCGGCCGGTCTCCGCCGGTTTTAACTCCGGGTATCCGGCCATTGATAATGGGCTGGCGCAAACACTGGATGTGGTTGGGTTTAACTATAAGCCCCTGGAGTATGCTAACTGGCTGAAGGAAAATCCTGATTTCATCATTCTTGCTTCGGAAACCTCTTCATGCACCAGTACGCGTGGAGCCTATCATTTCCCTATTGAAAAGTATCAGACACACCCGTCACGGCAAGTGACCAGCTACGATATTATTGGCCCGGGCTGGGCCTATCCGCCGGACATTGAATTTGATGCACTTGAAAAGAACCCTTCCGTGATAGGTGAGTTTATTTGGACCGGAATAGACTATTTGGGTGAGCCCACTCCTTATGGAGGACGTGACAACAGTACTAATGGCTATTGGAACGGTGACTGGCCCGTACATAGTTCTTATTTTGCTCCCGTAGATTTAGTGGGGTTTCCCAAAGACCGCTACTACCTTTATCAAAGCCAGTGGACTACTGAACCCATGGTCCATGTTTTGCCACATTGGAACTGGGAAGGAAAAGAAGGTGAGACCATTCCCGTATACAGCTTTACGAACTGTGAGGAGGCGGAACTCTTCCTCAACGGTAAGTCATTGGGTAAGCGTGTCAAAGGAGTGGATAAAACACCGATAAAAGTTGATTTTGCCAAATGGGAGGGGGGTGATTTTATGAGCAAATACCGGCTTCGCTGGGATGTGCCTTATGCACCCGGAGAGCTCAAAGTAATTGGATATAACGATGGTAAGAAAGTGGCAGAGAAAGTAATGAAAACTGCCGGAACGCCTTACCAGATCAGGCTCACGCCAGATAGAAAAGAGATCAGTGCTGATGGGCAGGACCTAAGCTTTATATCGGTGGAAGTAGTAGATAAAGAGGGTAACTTATGCCCCTGGGCAGACCATCGAATACGCTTCTTTGTAGAAGGAGAAGGTGAAATAGCCGCAGTAGGAAATGGCGATCCGTCCAATGTTACCCCTTTTACCGCTGATTACCAGAGGGCCTTTTACGGCAAGTGTATGCTGATCGTAAAATCAAAAAATGCCGCAGGTACCATTAACGTGAAGGCAATGGCATTGGATAAACCTTTGAAAACAGCCGAGACCATCATACGTACTAAGTAAGTATGTGGGGGCAACACTTTTTTGCCTCTTTCTTCTTAATTACGAGTTAGTAAACAAAATATCTTGACGGTTAGTCTTATCGGAATAGGGTTTTAGCAACCGTGTTTTGGGCAAACCGTTGTCCTGTTTCTGATCAATTTTATACTTATTTTATGTTACAGTTGCGCTGAAGTAATATTTAATGTGACAAAATTGATCGCTATGAAGATTTTAAAATTTACATGTTTACTGGCTTTTCTATGGGTGAGCAGCTCTGTCAGCTTTGCTCAGCCTCCCGGTAGCGGATGGGAAAATCCTGTTTTCCAGGATGAATTCAACGACAATTCTATCAATACCGGCAAATGGAGAGTCCGGAACGATGCTCCGTTTGTGTCGTGGACGGTGAATGAAGTACAGGTAGAGGGTAGAGGGGTGTTGAGAATAGAAAATGTGACGAACACCGCCGGGGCACATTTTGGCGGCTGGATGGATTCCAAGCAAAAATATGGCAATGGGGCAGCATTTCCGAAGTATGGCTACTATGAAGCTATGGTAAAAATAGATAATGCTGCCAACGGCCAGATATGGCCCACCTGGTGGATATGGGGTGACCGCATTAACGGTTTTGAAACCACTGAATTTGATATGATGGAGTACAGTGGCTTTTCCAGCAGGTGGAACAACAACAAGGCCAGTTCTTCTCACCACTTCCGAAACGATAATGTAATAGGAGGCGATGACAGGTCCCATACCCATGGAGATAACAACAGAAACGCTTTCTCATGGCATAGATGGGGAGTATTATGGACGCCCACTGAGGTTTCTTTCTGGTATGACGGAAACAAATACTTTGAGTCTGTAGGAGCATCAGATGCTGCCGCTGAAGTATATCCTTTAAAACTTATTTTTTCTTCTACTCCGCATGTGATAGATGGATACAATGGATTCAATGATCCGGTTCAGCCTGACAACCCTATCCAGGCAAACACTCCGCAACCCGGAGCAGCATTACCTTCCCTACTGGTAGATTGGGTGAGAGTATGGCAAGGTGGTAACCCTCCCGGTGGCGGCGGTGGATCTAACCCCGTAGTTACCATGCGTAAGGGAAATGCAACAAACTTTTCCATCGATGGAGGTGATGGAGGCGCTAACGGACAAAATGTGAGGCTATGGACCTATTACAATCATGTAAATCAACAATGGGTTGAAATTGATCGGGGAAGTGGATATTACACCTATAAAAAAAGAAATACCAACTTTTGCCTGGATGGAGGGAACGGGGGAGCAGATGGACAGAATGTTTATCTGTGGAGCTGTCAGAATAATAACCAGAATCAGCACTGGAGGAAGGTGAATTTAGGTGGAGGCAAGTTTCGATTAGAAAAGCGTAATGCTTCAGGCTTCTCTATTGACGGAAATGCCGGAGGTGCCAATAACCAAAACCTTTACCTCTGGAGTTCCAGCAATGGTAACCCTAATCAGCAATGGTCCTTTACAAATGTCGGGACTGCAAATGCCCGATTAGCAGGTGCTGAATTGCCAAACCCGGCTACTGTAGATGAATCACTGGATAAAGAAAATCTCATTATCTATCCTAACCCATTAACAGAAGGGAAACTTAATTTGAGCGTGGATCTCCAGGAAAGGAATACCATCGGATTGAGAGTGTTTGATAATGCAGGAAAGCTATTGTATGAAAATGCCATGGGTGAATACATATCGGGAACTCATATTTTGACATTTAGTACGGATGAATTGAAAATGCACACTAAAGGTCTGTTTATACTCGAGGTGAACATTGGTGGTGCATATGATTACAGAAAAGTGATCATTTACTAAACTCCGGATTATTATCAGGACATTTTTTAATTGAGAATAAGGATTTATATGAAATTGCCCGAATAAACTACTACGTTTATTCGGGCAATTTTGATAGTATGGCGCAAGCTATTCTCTTTGATATTGATAGAAGGAAGGTTATCGGTTAACCATTTCCTCAAGTTTCTTTTTCAATTCAGCCGTTATTTCCGGGTACTGCTCTGCTACATTTTTCGTCTCTCCCGGGTCATCCGACAGATTATAAAGCTGATCTGTTTCAGACATTCCGGTTTCCATATCTTTACTTTCCAGGTAAGCTACAGCTCCCGGTTTAGGGCGTATGTATTTCCAATTCTCTTTTCTGAGTGCCAGGTCAAAAGATTCTTCTATCATATAAGTCTTGCCGGTAGTGGACTCTCCGAGCAGTTCTTTCAGTATATCTTCACTATCAGGGTTGCCTTTGGGTGATGCAGGCCCCATAAGTTTGCCTAAAGAAGTAAAGAGATCTACTTGTGAGATCATAGCGTCACTCTTAAGGGGTTTGATCCTGCCGGGCCAGTAGGTAATGGTAGGTACCCGGGTGCCGGCTTCAAAAGCACTGTACTTCCCGCCTCTGAAAGAGCCTGCCGGATCATGATCGCCTATGAGTTCTTTGGCCTGGTCCATGTACCCGTCATCCAGCACAGGGCCGTTATCACTGGTGAAGATCACCAGCGTATTTTTGTCCAGACCAAGTTTTTCCAGTTGTGAAATGATCTGCCCTACCGTCCAGTCCATTTGAACGATGGCATCACCTCTGGGGCCCATCTCACTCTTTCCTACAAACCTGGGGTGCGGGATGCGTGGTACATGGATATCATGAAAGGAAAAGAAAAGGAAAAAGGAACTGTCCTTATGGTTTTCTATAAAGTTTTGTGCTTTTTGTACCAGTACGTCTGGAAACTCTTCATCTACCCAATGAGCGGAACTTCCACCAGACATGAATCCAATACGACTGATCCCGTTAACAATGGTATTATTGTGTTGTGCATCCGCTTTTACCTTTAACAGTTCAGGATTTTCCGAACCTACCGGTAACCCTTCTATCTTTTTGTTATAGTCAACAGTGATAGGGTCTTCGGGATCCAGTCCGACGACCTGCTGATTTTCCAGGTAAACACAAGGCACCCGGTCTCCCGTAGCAGGGATCAAAAAGGAGTAGTCAAACCCAACTTCCGCCGGCCCCGGGCTGATCCTTTTATTCCAGTCTATGGCACCCTTACCCAGGCCCAGATGCCACTTACCGATGACTGCTGTGCTGTAGCCATTCGCTTTGGCAGCCGAGGCTATTGTTTCTCCATTGGTATCTATGATCAGAGGAGCATCCCCCGGCAGAATGGATGCATCATTCCTGAAGGCATAACTTCCTGTAAGTAAAGAGTATCGCGAAGGGGTACAGGTAGCTGCAGTGCTATGGGCATCGGTAAACCGGACTCCATTACTGGCAAGACGATCAACATTGGGGGTAGTCACACCTTTTGCCCCGTAACACCCCAGGTCGGCATATCCCAGGTCATCTACATAAAAAATAATGATGTTTGGCGCTTTCGTCTCTTCGGCCTTTTCACAAGAAAAGAGACCCAAAAGAGAGGCAAGAAAAAATAGAAGTAAACGGGCGTTTTTCATAGGTAAGCTTTTTATGATCTTAAAATTTCATCATTTTTTGCGGAAAGCGTTTGCCTAAAGCTTTGCGCAGCAAAATGGAAAATTAAGAGATGCATAACAATTTCCAAAACGAATGAAATTTGGCTAAAAGTAGCGTAAACCGATGACGCCGCAGGAGGCAGAAGCGATCCCCAACTAGTCCGCGTCTGTGCCCATAGCCGTCAGGTTAAGGTTGCTACTCTCCTGATCTATTTAGACCATCCCTGATTTTGGTTATGACCCAAAGTCCACAGAGCTCCAATGAGTTACACAAAGATACTCTATTCACCCTTTGTGCTCCTCTGAGCTTCTTTGAGGGCTTTGTGTAACAGCCAGACTACATCGGTAGTGAACAGAGAAAAACAAGGGGCTGCCTTGCGGAAAATGAAAAAATAGTCACTGTATCGCTAGCAAATGGCCGATATCATCAAGAGCCGCTTACTTGAAGAACCCATTAATGTATCCTTAACCTGACGGCTATGGTCTGTGCCTTGGATTACCGGATGTAAATTGGTAAAAATTCTAGCATTGCTTTTATGATTTAAGCAATTAAAACCTCTCCCTGGTCTTTGGTTAAGCGTAGCGTTCCTAAGACCTATAATCGGTGAGAGCTTCCGGCTCGTAGGGTGTCTAGACAGGACTGTTGTCTCACTAAAGGATAAACCCAATGTTATACTGTGAAAACAAACTAAGAGCGTGAGGTTAAAGCTTTTGCTTTTGTGGAAACAACAACCTTCTTCTGAGTAAGGTTGGACTACAGAGAGAGATCGAGCAAGACGCTATTGGCTGTGGTAAGGTGGTAGCTCCTTTTTGCTCACGCTACGACGAGGTGGTACGCATGAAGTAATACTCTTTTTGGTTGCACCTCCTCCTGTAGTGCATTGAACAAAGTGTAGTGCGTTCCAAATTTACTATCAGCACACATTTCAGTATTTCTAAGGTAGATAAGAGAAGTAAATGGACAAATTTGTACGTTTACTGAATTGTCGTGAATTTGAAAATTCAAAACAAGTAAACAAAAGAACGTTGTTTCAGAATAACTCATAGGGGTATATGAAAGCTGAAAAACTAAAGGCAGGAACATTTATGGGACAAACTCAAAAAATGAGAACCTTAAGTGGCTTTACCCTTTCAAGGACAGATCATAGCCAAAATATGAACGTTCCGAAACACGAGCATGAACATCCCTATATCAGCTTATTACTTCATGGATTGTATCATGAGAAATCTATAGTTTCAGAGCATGATATTGAAACGGGAAGTACATTATTTAGACCGAAAGGATTTGAACATAAGAATAGAATTGGATCATGTAACAGCTTTTGCTTCAATATTGAAATTGAAAAAGAACTGCCGGATAAGAAACATTATTCAAAATTATCAGACTATATACAGTTCGAAAAGCACAATTTGGAAATCTTAAAAATACATTATGGGTTTCGAAATGATTTTTCAGATGAACTTTTAACCATTATGGTTGAAGAAAATTTACATCTTTTATTTCAACAACAATATGCCCAGAATACATTGAGTAGAACAGTATGGGTTAATAAAATAAAAAAAGAAGTTAGATTAAATCCTGAAAAAAAGTACAGCATAGATGAGGTGTCGGACTCTTTATGTTTACATCCTAATTATTTTGTAAGGAAATTTAAGTCAAAAACAGGTTGTACTTTTGGGGAGTTTTTGTTGAGACAGCGTATTTCCAGAGGAATAGACCTAATGTTACACTCCTCAAAACCACTAACTGAAATAGCCGTTGAAAGCGGTTTCTATGATCAAAGCCATTTTATAAGACACTTCAAACACTTTTTTGGCACTACGCCTTCACGCTACAGAGAAATTGTAAAAGGTTAATCCCATACAATTTAATTTTCTCCGCTTAGCCTTTCTTTGAACTTCATTTCTAATTTTTTATTCCATGAAGTTGCCATTGTCTATTTTACTGTTCACTATGAGTTTAGCTGCCGGCGCCCAAAATAAATCAACCGCCTATTCAAAGGTCGACAGCACTAATTTTAACAAATTGTACCCATATGCACTAAGGGGTAATATGCATGCTGTTTTTGAAATGTTAGAGATGACCGAAGACGGTTACTTAACCCAAAAGCAGAGAAGCAAAAAGAACAAATATTACCAACGCTTCTTATACAGGAATGACGATTTTGATTACAACACTAATGATGCTGAGATAGTTGACCTTTTTAAACGCTTCCAGAACTACTGGAGATCAGTAATCATTGAAAATGTCTCTCAAGATTTAGCAGACAGTCTGTTTAGAGATGAAATGAATTACTTTTTAAAAGAACACTTCAAACCTGAACTCAGTATTGGAAAAATAGATGATGATTGTTTTACCTTATTTCAAGACTTTTTTAAAGCTAAGAACATGCATGGAATTGCAATGGGAAAAACGGGGCATTTGTATGACTTATACCTTTGGAAAGACCAAGAGGAAGTTGATTACAGTATAGATCTTCCTGAAGGGCCAACCATTAAAGTTCCTGTAGTTTTTATGAGAGATTTCATTAGTAATGGCTGGGCTCACTACACAACCTTTGGTCATAGTTTTAGTGGTGGATGGGCTACCGCAAATAAATTATTTTGTGTGGAAGAATCGTATGGGCCTAAGAATGAGGAAGAGTTTTTAATTAGTTATGTGTCCCATGAGGGGCAGCATTTTTCGGACTACAAATTATTTCCAAAATTGAAACAAGCTGATTTAGAGTATAGAGCAAAATTGACCGAACTGTTTTTAGCTAAAAAGACTACGTATAAAATAATAGACAAATTCATTGCCAATGCGAAAAATGACATGTCTTACGCACATGCGTTTGCAAATCATATGGTAATCAAATTATTGTCCAAGAATATTTTTGACTCTCATTTTGAGTCCAATCTTGAAAAATGGGAACAAATACCTGTAAATAAAATTAATAGAACAGCATTTAAGCTATTAAAAGAACACTCCGGAAAGTTAGAGGCATTAGGAGCTGACTCAATTGAAGCCTATATCACCACCTTGTAAATACATGTAGTCTTCGAAAATTCAGCATACTTAACTGTGGAAAAAGTCTTAGGAACCGGGTAGTGATAAGCCATCTGTTATGGAAAATAGAAAAACAACCATTTAAGTTTTCAATAGTAAAATGTTTTTTAGCTTTGTGTAAAATTTAAAACATACTGCAGGAAATCCAACCCATACACTCTTAGTGGCTTGGGAACGAGAAATCTAAATTACAAATACTACAAAAAGGCTTTGAGGTTAATCCTTAACGCTTTGGAATTTCAATTTAATTATTAATTGAAGTAAATTGTTGTAACTGGATTTTCATAAGTTTTTCCTTCCATTCGAGTACATTCCTTTTGTAAATCATACTGACAAATTACTTCGTGAAAAATTCACGAAAATGCTTATTACTAAAGAAATAAAAGAAGAATTAAATCATTTATTCTTCTTATTAAAACTACAAGACAGAAACTCAAATTCGCCTCTTAGTAAACAGGTTAAAATAGAACAGGTACTTGCCTATTTGGAAATTATTCATGCCAACCTAAGAAAGACATCCAAAAGACGAAAACTTGTCTTTATTGATAGTGGTGCGGGCAACTGCTATTTAAGTTTTTTGGTTTATTATTTTTATCACAAGATCGAAAATAGAGAGATCGAAATTCATTGTATTGACTACAATAAAAGGCTGATGCATTTAAATGAAAAGCTGGCAGCCGATATGAATTTTAACAATATATTCTTTCATCCGGTCGATATTATAGATTTTTCGACAGATCAAAAAATTGATCTGATATATTCATTGCATGCTTGCGATACGGCAACGGACAAAACCATGTATTTAGGTATTAAAAGCAAGGCTAAAATTATATTATCTGTTGCTTGCTGTCAACATTCCATTAGCATGAAACCTACGTCTTTTAAAATAGTGGTTCGATACAAGTCTTTTAGAGAAAAAATACTCATGATGATTTCTGATACTTTAAGAGCATTGTTGCTGGAAAAAAATGAATACAAGGTGGATATTTTTGATTTCGTTTCATCCAGGTATACCGAAAAAAATACAATGGTTCGAGCTATCCGTACAGGTTTTAAAAAACGGATAGATGCTAAGAAGGAGTACGATATTCTTAGCAAAGAATTTAAGATGAAGCCTTATCTGGAAAAACTTTTATTAGAAACAGATAAATGATAGGGCAAAAGTATAAAGTCTTATTGGTCTGCCAGACGCATATATAGCGATAGCGTTATGCGTGCTGATTTAAGAATAGGGTTTGCTCCGGGGGCACTGCAGAGGTAGCTTTTGGGATATGATACCTCTCCCAGGTCTTTGGTCAAGCGTAGCGGCCCTACATCGACTTGAATAAGTAAAAAAATAAAAGGTGAGATGTGTAATTAATCGGTTCCCTGAATAGGAATGTAATAGTGACCGGTGCCGGATAAAAGCTGACAATTATAATTGCATGATGCTCATAATGAGTATTATATTGGTCACGTAACGTAGTCCATTGAAAAGAAACGTATACCTTTAATAAAGTATCCAACTGCTAAAGGGTATTAATTATATCTTAGGATTAGTCACTTATGAACATGGCTTCGCATCGAAATTTGTACATAGAAGAGTCAGCTGAATTCAGTAAACCTGTGACGCAGTACACAAAAAGCGGCAGCATTAATATTGCATACCAGGTTTTTGGATCGGGTTCAATCGATCTGGTTTACATTCCCGGTTGGGTATCTAATATTGACTGGATCTGGGAATGCCCCGAATTAGTACGTTTTTTAAGAGAACTGGGGCAAATAACCAGGGTCATTATCTTTGATAAGCGGGGAACCGGTCTTTCGGATCGTGTGGTGGAACTTTCCACTTTAGAAGAACGAATGGACGATATCCGGGCTGTAATGGATGCGACGGATTCTCAAAAAGCAGTTTTGTTTGGGCATTCGGAAGGAGGTTGTGTTTCCACATTGTTCGCTGCCACTTATCCCAACCGGGTGATCTCATTGATTACTTTCGGGATTTTCGCCAAGCGCAGATACTCACCGGACTATCCCTGGGCACCTACTGATGAAGAGCGCCAAAAGGTATATGATATGATCGAGCACCATTGGGGAAAGGGTGAAATGGGGCTGGAAAAGCTTGTGCCATCGAAGACCCATGATACAAAATTCATGGATTGGTTGTCCAATTACTTTAGATCTGGGGCCAGTCCCAGTGCGGCCCTGGTACTTACCAAAATGAATACCCAGGTAGATATCATCGATATCCTTGGCTCAATAAATGTACCTACCCTGGTCATGCAAAGGACCCATGATATTGATGTGAAAATTGAGGAAGGAAGATTTATATCTGAACGTATCAAAGGAGCCGTATTTGTCGAACTCGATGGTAATGACCATCTTTTCTGGGTTGGCAATACAGAAGTAATCTTGCACCGGATGAAGGCGTTTATTTTAGATGACAAGCCAGCCATAAAGTATGAAAAACAACTGCTCACCATTGTAGTGGCGCGTATTCTATTTGTTGGTGATACCTATCAAAATACTACAGAGTTGATACGGAAGGTGGTAGAACAGTATCGCGGCAGATTAATTCAAAATGACCGCTCTACCTTAATAGCCAGTTTTGAGGGGCCAAGCAAAGCCGTTCATTGTAGTATGGACCTGATGGATGGTATGCGACGTGTGAATGCACAGCTTGCTACTGGCATTCACATCTGGGAAGTTGCTATTGATGAGACCCAATCCATAAGCGGTGAGACCAAGACCTTTGTAAAATCGATCCTTGATAAAGCCCGGCCAAACCAAATTTTAGTCACCCAAACGGTCAAATACTTACTCTCCGGGGCAGGTTTGAAATTTACACAACAAAAGTCAACGTTCGAGACTATTTCCGGGGATGCGCTTCCTTTGTTTACCGTCAATGACCCGAACCGTTCCCATTCAGGTGTTGTTGACTTTCCGCAACATGAGTTACCGAAGAAAGACTCCTTCTTTGAAAATGTTTTGCAATGTATAGATGAGCATTTGGATAATGATACTTTCAATGTGGAGATACTTAGTAAACATATAGGTACAAGTGAACGACGATTGCAACGCAAACTTAAAGCCACTACCAATAAGTCTCCTAATCAACTGATCTCTTCGGTAAGGTTACATCGTGCAAAAGAACTTATTCTTACAAATGAATATAGTATTTCTGAAATTGCCTTTAAAGTAGGATTTTCCAGTCCATCCTACTTTTCCGAAAAGTTCAAAAAAGAATTTGGAATATCTCCTTCTCTTCTATTGTCGAACAAGAGTTTATCCAGTTACATAAGGTAAACCCCTTTGTACCTGTACTATAATAAAATCCTGTATTATTTTTCCCCAGTACCATAGGCCAAATCAGGTTTAGAGCTTCAGAGAATCCTTTTTGAAATCAAGGGTTACAGTTATTCGGTGTCGGAATAATGATAGCTAATACGGGAAACGTGTGTCGGAAAAATGATAAAGTTAGCCGCATATCTGATAGTGAGACTCCGGCCTTGTGATGAATTTTGTGGAAAATAAGATAACCGGGTTTTAATCCGGATATCGCTTTCAACACAAATTACTTACAATGACAGGCACAGCTTTTAGCGTCTTCACACAAAAGTTCAATGAATACTTTAGAATAGAAGCTGAGGTAGACCATGATTGGGTAGAGTACAGGGAGAGAAGTAATAATAATCCAATTCTCTTTGCAAACCATTCAGTCATACCATTTCCGGTTCATGTATATGAAGACAGTATGTTCAGAGATCCGGACCTGTTTTCGAGAGTGATTAAGGATGAAATAAGACCCCGAGCGAATCAGGGAATCAGAATAGAATTGTCCGTAATAAAAGGGGTGTCATCAACGGTACAAAGGATTTTCAAATGAATACAAAAGGAGATTTTGATGGTAAAGCCAACAGTAACATAAAGGCCGCGGAAAAAAATGGAGCCAATCTAAATGGATCATAATAGTATGATAAATATGGAAAAGATGAGCTTAGAATTGATAATGGGTGGAGTCAATACCCTATTGGCTTCTCTAAGACAACAATCCTACGTAAAAATGGCAGACCCAATCCAGAAGATACAGGATCGGGGAAGTTCTTAATTGAATACTAATGGTACTTATTAAAGGATGTCAGGAAGGAGACCGCCAGAGTCAGAGATTGCTGTATAAGCATTATTTTGCGTACTGTATGAGTATTTGCGTGCGCTATTCTCAAAGTGAAGAGGAAGCAAAGGAAATACTCAACGATGCTTTTATTAAAGCATTTAACAAGATAGGTCAATATGACACTTCCAAGCCTTTTAAAGCCTGGATAAGAAGAATTATGATCAATACTGCCATAGACCATTTCAGGTCTAACAAAAAGCATTATTATCATTCAGACATTGATGATGGTTATGACGAAGCGGTAGAAGCAAATGTAGTGGGAGACCTGTCTTATGAAGAAATTTTGTTGTTGGTTCAAAGACTAAGCCCGGTGTATCAGGCTGTATTCAGTTTGTATGTAATTGACGGATACAGTCATGAAAATATATCGAAAAAGTTGGGGATTTCAGTGGGGACATCCAAATCAAATTTGTCCAAAGCACGGGCAAATTTAAAGAAGATGCTGATGAAAACGAGTAAGGAGGTTTATGAACAATATATCTGAGAGAGATCTGGATAATCTGTTCAAGAAAGCCGCAGAGGAGTATGACATACCTTTTGATGACAATGCCTGGGAGGAGTTGAATGATCGTCTGGAACACAAAGAAGTAGTGGAACTGTCGCTTAATCGTAACAAAATAGCGGTTGGGATATGGCTTATGTTCATTTTGCTGTGCTTATTGATGTGGCTGGGTTATCTCTCCTGAATTCCTCGAAGGTGTTGCAGGAATGAAAATGCCTTCAGTGGAGGATATCGTATCAATTACTACCACATTATTTCACCTCTTCCATACAACCCAATGTTGAGGTTCGTAAGTTTTGTAAAGAGGGTTTATTAATTCTTATAGCATTACTTTGACTCAGGTCGCGGATCAGGCATTTTTCACCAACAATTCAAGTGACTATGGTCTCACATAGACCTGGGGGGACATTCTTAGCTATTTTAAGTTTTAGGTAGAACCTAAGAAACAAGCGAGAGCAAAAACCACTTTAAACCTGCATTATGCATTAAGATTCGTTACGAAAGGGCAAAGTGCTAGAATATCAAGGGCTTAGGGTTATTTTGACACGGAGGCATAGTGATCATTATGGTGAGTATCAAAATGTTCATAAGTGCTTGAGATTGAAGTAACTTGTTCTTGTAGTAGAATCCTAATGCATAAACCCAAATTACGCAATAGGAAATATCAGAGGTGTTTGGACTTGATTTGAGGTATTCCAAAGTCCATTGAACCATTTTCTTCGTTGTTTGGCTAGTGCGATTTTGAGGACGGTTTTTCCTTTTACTTTC
>NZ_VKDC01000019.1 GCF_007097395.1 Fulvivirga sp. M361 | reverse complement strand
CCACTTGACTCCCACTCCTTCATCAACTCAAACATCTTAGATTCCTTGCTCATCGCTCTTTTTGTGAACAAAAATCACTATTCAGAAAGCATACAGCAATACGCCCAACACCGAAGGGATACGTCCAATGAACACTAGAATATCAAACAAGCTTATTGAGTGCTACACAAAGACTGAAGCACTTGGAGACCTAGGTGTAGTAACAATAGTTGATAGGCACAAGTATCAATTTAACAACCCTAAAATTCTAGGCCCTTGGAATGATCCTGCGACTCTGGCTAAGAGTTACGGAAATTGACCCTATTTGATTAATTTACTATGCCTCGCCATCGAGACCCACCATCATGACTTTCATGCTCAATACCCTTAATAGAGGTTCGTTTTCCAATTTCACATTAAGCCCAGCACTTTCTAAAATTTCATAATCTCGATTCCAATCATAACCAGCATCTGCAAGCTCTTGCTTTACCATGTTACTAGCAGGTTCATTTTCAGTTTTCAGGAAATTAGAAACTTCTTTTCCATACTTCGAATCAATAAATTCGAAAATATCGGTTGGATAAAAAAGACCATTAGAGTAAACGATCGATTTTGAGTCAAAATGATCCTCAGAAAGTAAGTGATCCTCGACAACATCAATTCCTCCATCAAAGTGATTTATTGTTTCAAACTGATCATCATTAGATATTTTGATTAGCCCGATATTGTTTGACTTGGCAAATTCAATAGCTCCTTTCTGAAACCCCTTAGTAGTAACTACTATTCCTTTATGTGCTTTGAGTTCATCTATTACTGATTTAAAATATCCGATTTTCTCTCTTGTTACATTCGAATTCCAATGTTTGCATTCAACCAAAGTCAGGTAACTTACTCCACCTAGCGTAAATTTATAGTGTAGATCTATTTCAAATTCATTGCCTGATTTTGAAACAAGTTTTTTCCTGTGCTCTATTTTGGTCTTATCTTCTAAATCCTTCCTGAGAAGTCTTTCAAGATGTTTTTTGGTCAATAATTCAAAATCTTCTGGATCCATTCTATAGGGTTATTTAGAATTCGTCATTAAATCAAAATAAGTGTTCTATCATACCTCTACACCTTTATTCCTCAAATGTCTAATCAACATACCTGATGGACTTTGTGCTTTAGGGTTTAAGACTTTAGTATCTCCAAACAACATAAAACTATCTTTTGCACGTGATACTGCCACATTCAGCATGTTTACCCCTCGATCAAAAAAGAATGATCTTCCAGATTCATTGGACGCATAGACTGATGAGAAGATGATGATTGCGCGCTCAGCTCCTTGCAATGCATGTACAGTGCCAACCGTTAATTTTCTAGTATCAAAACCAGCTTTCTTAAGCATTCTTTTCAAGACATGCTTTTGAGCTGCAAACGGGGTAATGATACCAATGTGTTCTTCAAATTTTTTCTTTGGGTCTTTTGGATCCGTGTAAAACCGCTCAATTGTTTGTCTATTTTCAACAAGCCAATTGGCAATAGCGACCGCCTCTTTCTCATTTGAACGACTACCATTTTCACGTTTTGATTCACCCTCTACATGACTAAGTCCCAAAGCCGGCAGAGGATGCGTTCCAGACTGACTGGCCAACGTGCCACGTAAGGGCTTCAGTAAACCATGGTAGGCCAGGTCATTACAATAGGCAATGATTTCATTAAAACACCTGCGATGCTCCACTAGCATCATCCCCTTAGCTTCCTGTTTGGCAGCATGATAATATGAGGCGTTTTGAGCAAGTCTCATTATGCTGCCCGCACTAGCGGTAAATCCCTTGGTGTCAAATTCTTCAGATGTTGAATTATCTCTCAGAGCCTCAAATTTTAGAAGATTGGCATGATCCACAGGTTTTGGAATTTTCCAAATAGGATCAATCTGTTTAATATCTCCAACAACTAAAGCCTTTTTAGCCAGGGCAAAAGAGGCCACCCCTACTTCAGGTGTAACCTGTCCAGCCTCATCTACAATCAACAGATCGATGAATTCAAGCATCGGAAACTCAGGATAGGTACCATCTCCATATTTCTTGTAAATGAAGAATTTAGGAAGCATATAAAAGGTCGAAACGAAACAAGGGCATAGCATAGCATAACGCTGAAATCTCCTTCGCATATTTGGCTCACCGACCTTACGAAGAATGTCTTCTGCTATGGCTGTACCCACCTCCAAAATCCACCTGCCCTCCCAATAGTGAGTAGCCAAAAGGAATGCCTCATGTCTAAGGCCTTGATCCAACTCATTGAATAATGCTGGAGGATTCGATGTAATACCATTGGCAGATTTTAGCTTTGACCATTGATCATCCAAGGCAATAACCTTTTTTAGTAGATCGATCTTTGTCTGGAGCAATTCCTCAATCTGATTGACCATGTAAAAGTCTATTTCAGGAAGCTCCAAATTTGAGGTTTGGAATAACCGCTTATAGGGAATAGCTCTTTTCTCTTTGAAGAATTTTATGAATGAAAATAAAACGAGCCAAAATGATTCGGATTCTTTGATCCTATAATAGCCTTCCAACAAGCGCGAGAGTTCAACTACTTCCGCATCAATCGCCTGTCTATCCAAATTATTGTCCTTGAAAAGGATCAACGCTTTTGATTCAGAATAACTATTAAGAAGTTTTTTGATATCCTGATACCTCTCCCAACCGTTTTGAATTTCCTTTAATCGATTGTCTATTTGCTTCAGCTTCTGATGGAGGTGCTCCGTTGCTGAAGAAACATCATTAAAGGGTTTCCCAAAATGGCTCTCATTTTTACTTAAGAAATGCGCTCGGGCTTTTTCTAAAAATTCTTGAGTCTCTATTGATGATGGAAGTCCCATTCCGTTAGTTCGACTATAATGAACCCCTTCTTTTGGTTCTACAGAAGATGATGGAAGATACAATGCGTAACTACTGATGTCTGGAAGCCATCTTTCTGCTAGTAGCTCGTGTGTAGAATCTGCTTTGCTAAAGCTTTCAATAATGTTTGTGACCGCTTGATTGTTGGTAGAACTTGCAACCATGACAAAAGGATCATTGCCATGTAAAGCGGCCTTTACATATTCATGTGCGACCACACTCTGCAACAAAGTAGTTTTGCCTGTTCCCGGAGGACCATTTACCGCAAGAGTATCTCCCCTTTGAAGAGTAGAATAATGGATTAAACTCTGTCTTTGTGTAAATGATAAAGGGAACTTATCACTCATCTGCCCTAGATGTTTATTGATGAGTAATGGCCATTTACTCTCTTGTATTAATGCTTTGATATTTTGCCCTGTAGTATTGGAAGCATTGGTTAATAAAGCTGGTAGTGTATCTTCTCTTGACAACTGGTCATAAAGCTTTATGATACCATCACCAGCTCCATCCAATTTATCATCAATTGCGATGACTGCTTCATGCTTTACACTCAATTCTTCAAGTGATAGTTCGTATAGTCCTTGATCAGTTACTTTTTTGAAAATGGAGCTGATAAAATTCCAGTAATCGCTCCAGCTATCAATGTCTGGAATACCCTTGCTCATTGCTTTATCCACTCTGTCAACTGAACTCAGAAGTAAGAGTTGATCTTCCTGAATTGCTGGCTCAAGCACTCTTCTTATGAAAACAGGATACTTAACTTCAGGAATAATCAGTTTACCAAGTCTGTTTACTCCAGCATTTAACCAAAATGGATATACCTTATCTTTCTCAACGACTTTCTTAGCGTGCTCATACTTTGGAAGTACAGCAAAAGGAGACACAATTATTGAAACCTGATTGATTTCGATCCAATCCTCATCATCCTTATTCTCAATCCCTTTTTCTCTATTAAGCTTGAATTCGTACTTGTCAATGAGATCATTAACTTGCTTTGGGGGAAGAATTCCCTCACCCATATCAAGCTGCTCTAATTTGAAATGCTCCAGCTTTTGAAGATTCTGCTCCATGCGTTCTCCATCGGCCAGACTATTACGCCAATATTTAATCCAATTCTCTACCATCAATATTCAAACTACGTCATTTGTAATTTGAATGAAAACAATTGGAAACTTAACAAGTAAATTAAGTTTGTTTTAAAAATCAAGGCTCCCCCAACCTTTCAAATAAAAACCGCACAATCTCCGGACGGAGTAGTTTGGTGTGCTTGGTGTAGCCGAATTGCTTGAGATCGTCCAAGTACATGTGGATCCAGGCTGAGAAGGTTTTCGTGCAGACGTTGTACATAGCTGCCAGTTCGTACTTGTAGTAGGCTTTTATTTTTGGCAACTCCTCATCCTGAAGCGATACAGGCATGAGTTTGGTTTTATCATATGTTATGTCGGCACGTTGCTCCATCAGTATTTCAGGATTTTGAGTTCCGACTTCTTCCAACCTTGCTTCAGGGCTGCTGCCAGGGCTTGTTCAGCTTCTTTTCGACTGGCGTAGACTTTCGGTTTGGATTGTACGTGGTAGCGATCCTTAGCCGGAACATCCTTGGTAAAAATGGCATAGCCTTCTCCTCGTTTGATCTGCTTAGACTTTTTGTGAGACTTGCTTCTCTTGCTCAATAACTCGTTTGCCTCTTTATCAGCTTCTGCAGCAGTTGTATAAATAGCATGAACCTGGGACTCTTTGAGTCCTCCAAGCACCTGGCGAAACAAGCCTGCTAACGTATCCGGACGGCCATCGAAGACATCCACTTTTTCTGAATACTTAGTTGGTTTGTAGACTACATAGAGTTTATTGAGGTTCAGTTTCATAATTCTGTTTTTCAGTGTTACTCGTCCCAGCTTGGTAGAAGATCTCCGGAAGTGTGATCCTTGTCATAAGTTATTGTGGTAGGCTCATCAAAAATGTAAACTCCACCTACCGATTGTATAGCAATGCCATGTTTCGTAGAGATACGTTCCAGGTCTTTGACAAACTTTTGAAACCGTACTTTTTGACTTTGTTTTTTCATAGGTGAATGATTTTAAGATGTCCGGATCTGTCGATGTACCCAAGTGTATTAGCCGGTTTACATTCTTCAGGGATTAGTTCTTCGCCTAGTGTATTCCCAACAAAACCACCTAAGAGAATATAAGGGTAGTAATCCTCGATCTTCATCTGCTTTGCCAGCAGAAATCCAGTCATACTTCCGATCAATGCCAGTCCTGCTTTCTTTGTATTCTTAGATAACTTCATAGCGTTGACGGTTAATTACTGAGTTGGCAATGGCCGCTACTGATGAGGCAACAACTGAAGTCCAGGCAGCCAAGCTCAGGTTTCTTCTGCGTTCATCCCGAAAGTCGATCAAGGTTAAGGTGAATCGGTTACCGTATTTGTCTCGATGGAGCCTAGCCAGATCCATAAAGAAGAAATAGTCTACAGCATTCGCAAAGACCAGGCAGCCTGCAGAGAAGTGGTCAATAGTCTTGGATACTCCGGATTCATTAGCTCGGTGAATGTTAATACCGAATCTTCCTGTATCAGGCTGCCCACTTTCAAACCAGTTGAAAATACCTCCCCGGTTATAATTTCGAATGACGGTAACATCCTTTACCTGTACCAATGCTTCATAAATACCTCGATGAAGACCCAGGGCATAGCCGTCCACGTACTGCCCCTTTTTTAGAAATGCTGTGCCCTGTGGATGCATTGGATTATCTAACCAATACTGTCCCGGATCTGTAGTCGCAGGAAAGACATGATACACCCATTTGCCCTGGCCATTTTTGTAAAACACATGGATTTCGTCATCAAATCGATTGCTACGAACAAACTTGCTACGGTACGCCACAATGTTTAATTCATACGGCCGCTCGAACAACCGATAGTTTTTACTTAGTAATATTTGCCGGGTCTTACTTAACATCTATGATCAGTCTATGAAATCGGCCACCGCCCATACCTGCCGTTGTAGCCTTCTTTTGCGATATACACCATCTCCTTCCCGAGAACCATCATCGTTAGTATTGCCCTCTACAGTGATAACCCATTTGGCTTGCCATTTCTCAACAAAACCAATATGAGCTGGTCGTTTTAATCGGTCGAACCAGATTAAGAATACATCTCCGGATTGAGGAAGCTGTTTGATAAATTCTCCTCGCTTGTAGATAAGATTTTTCTCAAGGGCGTAGCTGGGTACCCAGGCACTTCGGGGATGATCAATACCCACCTGCTGGTAACACCAACTCACGAATGCAGCGCACCAGGCATAACCGGGACCAAAGTTTACAGCAGCCAGATACTGCTCAACTTGAGTACCTCGATTAGCTCCGCCTTGCTCCTTTACTCCAACTTGACTTTGGTAGATCGTTTGTAGCTGCTCCCTTTTTTGCTCAGTAGTACTTAAGCTTTTGTCAAAGGACCCTACAGGGTTCTGGCCAGCAACACTACCGCAAATAAAAAAGCAAAGAATATGAAGGTAGAGAGTTTTAGCTTTTGCCATGGTTCGATTCGTTTAAAGTCTTGAGCAAATTGATTATCGAGATAGTCTTCAGGAGTTGGCCAGATCAGTTTCATCAGGATCCTCACGATACCGTGAAGAATGAATAGCCCTATGATGGCGAACAGGTAAACCTGAAACACTCCGGCATCATAGGTGGCGGCTGTTGGATCCATACGCCTGAGTAATATCGGACTGTAACTCCACAACAAGAGTCCTACAGCTATGGAGAACAGTTCTCTCCATACCTTAATGTAATTCCATAATTGCTTTAATCTTTCCATAATTAGATGAGTTTTAAGTTTTGAGTGGGAGCATAAACAGTAACTCCATTTTCTGTTAAAATTTGGGATACACCCTGACGATTATTGGTCAGGTAGCCTACTACTGTATTAGGCTCAAGAGCAGGCAGTATGTAATTCCCATCACTATTCTTCAGCAGTGTGGGCATTTCGGTGATTACCAAATCGAGTGCCCGACTGTCCTGAAGATAATTTTGAAACTCTTCCTGCGATTCAAATTCTCCCAATCCGGATAGTGTCCAGACACCTTGGGAATTCTGTTTCAATCCCATTCTGCGAAATTCAGCTCGTATTTTGACCTTTGCTGGCTCGTTACTTTTGAAAGCTACACTCAGCAAAGCATTGACCGGTGTGGTCACTTTTACCCTGCCAACACGAGCATTCGTAAAATGACTTCTCACAGCGAGATAATCGTTGGTGTCTTGCATTTGCTTCAGCGCATTGAGGACTGCAAACAGGTTTTTGCTGTTTGCTCCTTTTATTAGCTCCTCAGCTATTGTTTTGTTGCTTGCATTTGCTGGAGCAGAGCCACCACCAGTGATTTGAGCAAACACGCTTTGCGATACAGTGGTAGGAAACCCTCCGGCACGGAGCGCTCTTTCAGTACCAGATCCAAATACTCCATCGGGTGTACCATCAGGACGAATACTTGTGCTTCTGATATTGGAAGCCGCCTGACCACCCAACCGCAACAACCCATTTTGTAGCTGCATCACCAGACTTCCACGAGAACCTTTTTTCAATGGAAAATCACTGGAAGTGCGTATTGGTGTCCGAGAAGGGGTTGGAAGTGAAGGAATAATATTGTTGACCGTAAGCGATTGCCCTCTGTCCATCAGCTTTCGGTCTTGCAGGTAATTAAAAAGCAGGTAGCCCCCGCCCAATACCGCTCCAGCGCCAATGCCATAGACTATGTACTTCTTCCTAAGTTTTGCCTGTCTCTCAGGATCTATCTTTTTTGGTGGTGACTTTTTAACAGGTACTTGTTTTATTGCCATTTTATTAAGGTTTTGAGTTGATAATCTGCATGGCCAATCCATACTCTTCACTATCCAATTCATCTCGCAGGTCAGCTGCCAGGTTTTTACCATACAAATCCCGATAAGCGCGCTGGACTTTTCTAAAAGCAGCTTGTGTAGGAATTGCTTCCAGTGTGATAAAAAGTATTTCTTCATTGGTGCCCCAGCCAAAGGAGTTATCATTTTCAAAGGCCTTCTTTAGCTGTGTGGCAAAAGCTGCAGGATTTCCTTCTACCAACGCATCTTGTTCCCTGACGTTTTTCTTGAAGTTTTTCACAATCCCACGAATGCCAAGGAATACACCTACTCCAGCCCCGGTTGCCAATAGGGCAGTAGTCAGCTGACCTCCCAGGTTAATTCTGGGACGGTTGCTATAAGCGGCTTGTATGGCTGTGGCAGCTGGTAACATTATTTCCTAACACCAATTTTCATTTTCACCACATTCCTGGCAAAGGCATCTGTCCTGAAGATTTTTTCCATTTTAATGATGCCTTCAGCTCCGAAGGTGGTAATCATTGTTTCAAAGGCCTTCTTTACCTGACTGGCCTCCACCTGATTTTTTGCTTTTAGTTTGATCTGTAGATTGAATTCTTCCATTAGGCTTCTTGATTTTGCTCTTGCTCTTTTGCTGCTTGCTTTTGTTGAGCGTTTTTGACTTTTGAGAGTTGGTTGAGGTAGTAAATGACCTTACCTATTACTGTGTCGTCCTGCTGAATTTGCTCACCAAGCTGGGAGATCATTTGAATGATTTGCTCAAATTGCTCGTCATCAAATAGCTCTCGGAAATACTCAGCTATGTTGAGCAGGTTTTGCTGCTCTTCGGAAAGTTGACCAGCAGCCGGTAGCTGACCAGGCTCTTCTCCTGAGAGCTCACCAAGTGTAGCAGCTAATCCTTGCATTTCCTTGGGGTACTTCTTTGCTAATCCACTAACTGCTCCGGGCAGGAGCGCTTTTCCCAGCTCCACCAGTCCTAGTTTTTTGACCAATTCCTCTATCTCAGATTCCTTATCTTCTATTTGGGCTGTAGCTTTTTCGAGTTCCCTTTCAAGCTTGTTGATCTCTTTCTCATTAGCAATCACCTCTTTCTTCAGGTCTTCAAAATCTCGCTTGAGTAATTCATCACGGAGCATGCCACTCACCTGATCATGAATACCACTTAGCGTTTCTTCTTTGCTGGTAGACATTTCCTCCAGCTTGTTTTTGAGTTGCTCGTTTTCAATACTCAACTTTTGAAGAGCTAGTTTATCCTCAAAGGACTGAAACGGCATTTGCTCGGTGGCCATAGGTGCAGGTAATTGAGTTTGATCTTCATTGCGAAGTACCTGAAGATGCTGTTGCGCCCCGTTTAACTTGTATTTTACATAAGCACTCTCGCTATCAATGCCGAGTCGCTCCATTTCTTCGTACTGCTCATCCGAAAGTCTTACTGAACCGGGCTTCCTGTGTCGCTCTTCCATCAGTCAATAAGTATTACTTGTAGAAACCTCACTTTCTTCTGTTGAGAGGATTTATTAGTGATGATAATTGAATCAGCATGCTCATGAATATTCTCAGAAAGTGATGGATTTGTATAATCATATTCTCCCAGATCCGAAGAGATGCTCACACCATCTTCCACATTGAGCAGAAACCAGATTTCATTATAAGCTGCCTGCTCGATTTGCTGATTAGGTTCGAGATTCAAGTCCTGAAAAACCATTCGATAATTCCGAAACCCTCTTTCCTCAACGCGCTGAGGCATATATCTTATGGCCAGCTCTTCAGTCATTCTCCAATAATTCAGGTTGTTCTTCTACCACTAGCCAAAGTTTTACTTCATAGGGTGGCGAGCCTATACCAGCATCTTTATATGATCCGGTTATATAGTCACCGCTGATTTCAATATCCAATGGATGGATAGGGATATTGGCAATGGGTTCGTTGAGTTCCACTTCATTGCCTGTATTATCCAGGTCATAAGAAAGCAGGTACCGATCTTGCTTCAGCCGGTCATGATCGCGTTCTACAGTAGTAACTTCTATAACAAAATTCTGAAATTCTACTCCTCTCGGACTAAAGATTGAAACGTCTCCTAAGTACATTTTTTCATTAGTATTCATCATCCTCTTCATCATCATCCGAATCACCACCATCGCCTGAATCTTTGATCAGACATACTTGCACATTTTCCCATTCATCAGCGATACTTTCCCAAACCCAGTAGTCTTCTTTAAAATCCGTCCATTGATCCCGGATCTCCATGACTATTGGTTTGGGAAACTCATTGAAATACCCATTTATGGTCAGATAGAAATAAGATCCTAACCGTTTGGGTAGTGCGAAGTACAGCTTCTCACCGTAGCGTACCGAAACATCGAAGCATTGCTCGTCTACATCCTGATAGAATTCCTGATTCAGCCCAATGATCAATTGCTGGGTGATCGGTACATCAGGAGCGCTTCCCAGATAAATCCGATTGTGATGCATTACCTGTGAGGGTGCATCATGAGTCACAATCACACCTACGACTTTTCGGGAGCGATAAGGGATCTTTACCTTGAAAGTCTTGTATTGATTCGCTGCATCCACGCTCAAGGAGATGGGAACGAACGTTCTTTTTATCAAGTGTTGTGTACCCTCACCTGCTATTTCTTCGCTATGAATGCCTCGAATCATACCTCTTCTTCAATTAATAAAGCCAAGGTTACCTGGTACCCATTTCCCAAGTTGGCTCGCTCATGATTAGTGTCCTGGTACCGAACCTTCACAGAGAGATCACCTGGCAGCACTTCGCCTAAGTCAAAGAACCGATCTCGCGGAGCTACACTGATGCTGGAAACCAGTATTTTGCTGTCGAATCCTTCCGGGAAAAGCTCATCGCCACCAATCTCTATTTTTTGGGTTCCCCGATAATAGAGCTTGTTGGGAAAGTCAGAAGTGAGCTGTAACCCTTTGACAAATTTTGTCTTCTTGGGCAATTCCCAATTCGAAGGTGAAAAGAGCTTATTGGCCTCATTCACCTGAAAAGAAAAAGTCTTCCTGATCTCCCTTGTATCCTTCTCCATAATCTACTTCAGATTATGCAGGAACAGTAGAAGTGCCAGCCAATAATACTTTTACCAATGTTTTGTCGGGAGCATCATCGCCCAGCTCGATCATGAATTCGAATTCTTCATCATCCCTCACAAACCTTGGGTTTTCAAGGTAGTAGGTGCCAAGATTGACCTGCATGTTGTTGTCGGTCACAAATTCTTGCATCGGTCGCTCATCCACTATGATCTTTTTGTTAGCCATGAATGTCCATACTCCGTTTTGTAATCCTGCTACTGCTTTGATAGAATCAAAGTTGGTAGACTTGATGAGCTGCTTCCAGGCGGTATCCGACTGTGGAATGTCTCCTTCGAATACTTTCGCCAAGAGTGTGATTCGGTTGCACAGAAAAAGCCTGTCTTTCGGAAGTTTGGATTGGGTAACATTGGTCACGCCAATTTCCTTGGCATCCTGTGTCTCAAACATGTGGATGGTCGCTTTATCTCCCCCGTACTTTATCGCATAGTAGGCACTATCTGATAGTTGGAGTCGCCCTTCCTTAATTCCTTCAGCTACTTTGACCATGGCCGGGTCATGTTTTTTACCAGCTTCCCTCAAGGAAAGGTGAGCATTTACGATTTCGAGAAATTGTTCTCTTGAATTTTTACGCATCATGTATTTAAGTTTTAAAATGAAATTAATTTTTAGATTGATTATGCAACAGCATTTAGCTCCAGCGCATCTGTTCCTTCCAGCTCCAGTATCTCCGGATTGCCGAAAGCTCCTAAGTCAGCGCCCTGAAATGGTTCTTCCTCTTCTTCCAGTTCGAGAGGGCTTTCCTCTATGATTTCATCGACATTCCCCTCTTCCAATTGTCGGATAATATCATCTACTTCAGAAGTGTCAAAATCTTGAACTTCACCTATATCCTGAATCGGATCATCCAGCATAATCACAGTGCCGTCTTCCAGTTCGCCTAACCCCAGCTTCTCACCAAGTGAGGGAGATAGCTTATCGAGATACACCTTTTTACCGAGGGCTTTCAATGAAGCTAATGCCCTGTTCTTGGCATTGCCGATTTCATCCTGAAACCCATCAATGCCTGATACATTGGGGTCTGGCTGTGATCCAAAACCATTTGAAGCTACCATACCTACACCTGCAGAGGTGAGCCAGTCTTGTTGATACCAGGCTCCTCCAAATATTGTGGCGGCACCAATCCACAGCGAGTGTCTACCCACTGCGGATCCTGCCACCATTCCGACCAGCCCGGAACCAAGATTTTTACCCGTTTCGATGAAGCTATTTTTTACGTTTTCTGTCTTTTCCATTTTCTTGTATTTGTTATTGATGTGAGGTTATAGCAGAGCCGTAGGTACGAGCTTTTCTTTTTTCTTGCCTTGCGATTTTCGCTTTGATATGGTCTTACCTTCTCCTTTGAATCTGCCTTTGGAGTCACGTTCACGGTTACTGCCCATACCGATTCCTTCTACTGGCTTTTCTTCCTTTTTTCTAGACTGTTTCACAACATAGAATACTCCGCCACCCACAACCAGAACACCTGCACCAATAAATAGGGCGGTCTTGTTTTTTTGTAGAAAGCTTTGTTTTTCTTCAGTTGGCTCAACAACGGTAGCGGGCAAAGCGGTACTTGCAGTACGGCTAACAGCTGATGACGGACTGGAAGTAGGCACACTAGAAGGAGTTGGTGTCCTTCTTACTGTTGAAGTAGGTAAAGAAGTCGGTCGGACAGATGAAGTAAATCTCGTGAGCGATCTGGGTACTGATCTGGGGAGTTGTCTTACAATTGGTGCGGGTGCTGCACCTCCCGATGTTCTGGAGGAAGGAACTAAAGACCTGGCTTGGCTAACCGTGTTAGTGACCCTATTCCGAATTTGCTTTGCATCCTCGACTACCTTTTTTCCTTTATCAAATACACCAGTAATTTTGTTGAGTATAGCTGCCACGGATCCTACTGCTCCTGAAGCTGCTGCTATTGCTGAACCAGTTACTACTACTCCCAACCCTTCCATTTCTACCGTGCCTTGCAGCATGGATTCTATCTCATCAGCATCCATTTCAATGACGATTCGCTCAAATGGATCGGCATAGTCATCGGTAAAGTCCAGGGGACTGCCCAGCTCGATACCGCTCAGTGGTACGGACTTGTCTTTGTTCCCTTTTCCAGTGAGAATAGCTTTTTTGAGATTGCTGCTTTTGCCTCCTGCTAATTCGTAAATCTTATTAGCTTTCGAGATTGCACCCTTTAGTTTGGAAAAGCCACTCATGCTCATTCCTCTCTTTCTGGCTTCCACATCACTGAGATAACCAAATCGCAACCTTTCGGCTACTTTCATGAGGTTGATCTTCATGGCCAGTAAGAAGCCATTTCTTAACAAGATGGTCGCTGGATTGAGAAACCGATTGAAAGTCTTAACTACTGGCTTGAGGATTTTCTTTCCGGTAAACTTTGCAGCCTTTTTGACGCCCCTACTTACCGGGCGAATCACCTTTTTGCCTACAAACCTTGTAGCTTTCTTCAAGCCTCTTCCTATCTTCTTAAAGAAGCCAAGCTCTCCAAGGCCATCTACCACATAGAGGTTTTCTTCTGCATCTGCATACATGACTACATTGCCATCTTCATCCAGAATTTCATAGGCAATTTCTGGTTCATGTACATAACCAAGTGCTTCCAGAGCTTCTATTTGTTGGCCATTCATGCCTTCTTCCTGAAGCAGTTCAAAGTCTATATCCTGGATGTCAAGATTGTCTAAACCCGATCCTTCTAATCCTTCCAGTGCAAGTCCGTCCAAACGATGTAATTCCATAATTACTAGGTTAAAATTTGTGTTAGTTTATATGCTCCCAGACCTACTCCAAAAGCCAGTAATATCTTTCCGGCCAGTCCAGTCTTGATTTTCTTGGTCGTAGTGATAATGGGTGTTTCAAAGGCTTTTACCTGCACTACTTCTGTCGCTGGTTGCTGCTTTATATCTGTTTTCACCACTCTGGGCGATGATTTTTTTGAGGGAATAAATGGCTGAGTTGATTCTGACTGAATAGCTACTACTGGCTTCCGTTTTGGTGTACTTTCAGCAGCAACACGTCTTAATGGCAATACACCTCTTCTTGTTCTGGGACTATCCAGCCCATCGATTAAAAGGTCAAGAGAATCTACCCCGCTAATTCCCTCTAATCCATTAATTTCTCCTACTGGTGTTGGATCATCCACATCAAAATCTCGAAAGCCGGAGAATGGAACTTCGTAATCAAATTGATCAGTCACACAATCCATGGTTATATGAGCACCACCATTTGGTACGATTGGATAAATGTGCTGATAGTGCTGTTTACCTCCATACTTTGTGATTCGAAGCTTATGAGGGATGTTCAGATTAGTAAGAATACTGGAGATGAAAACAGAGTAGCAATCGCAATCAACTCCTTTTTTTCGGTCGGCCCAGGCGCGAGAAGGTCTTCTTACTTGCTCCACTCCGGTTTTATCTCTGGCATACTGGATGTGGTTGTAAACAAAGTCCCAGATATTCTTGCAGGTTGATTCAAGATCTGAACCCATGAGATGGCTGGCCAGCAGCTTGGTATCCGATTTGGTTTCAGGAACCAGTTGTTTGATCAGGTTGATAGTGTGGTGCAGCCTGGCTTTCCCTTCCGGGCGAATTACTGAATCTTGTTCAACACTCCTTGGAATGATTTTATCAAACTGATAACCTGGGCGAATATGTCGTTTTCTTAGTGCCTTCATCAAATAGTCAGTTTGATTAATTCCTGCTGTTCATAAGGAATACCATTGATCTGCGTAGAAGTAGTGGCTAGCAGGTCTAGGGAGACTTTTTGTCCACTTCGTATTTTTTGAACGATATCTGCACCCAGCACCTGGATGAGTGTAAGCCAGCCTGCAGACTGGATGGCCATATCAAAAGTTTTCTCGCTATTCTCGGATAATTGAATGGTCTCATTCTTTACAGTTGATGACCCAATGGATACGTCTTTATGGGTGAGGTTTAGAAAGGGGAATTGAATGGCTAATGCCACAGGGTTGGGATTCTGTAGTCTGATACTCGCTTTCAACTCAATACCGGAAAGCCCGACTCTATTGACCTTCAGAGAAGTTCTGGTCACTATGGTTTGAGAGGCTTTTTGAAGTCTCAGCAAATACCGGCCTGCAAAAAATGCAGCCGCTCCACCTGCAATCCATTTGAGCATAATCGTAATGATTTACTCAAATATTGATTACGCTATTTTTAGAAAAAAGTGAGCTTGTGAAACTGAGGAGAACCTTTGATTAATTGGTGACACATTGGTTTTTGAATCAATTAAGGGGGCTTTGAAGCGTCTTTCCTTGATCAGGTGGGAAGGTTTGGTTCTCTTGAATTATTTGAACTGGTCTCTTCAAGATTTAGGTTGTATTTTGGAGGTATGTTTCATTCACTTCGATTCAAAAGCAAATCAGAACTCGCTCAAGAAATGGGGATCAGTCGCGAGACGTTGAGGAAAAAGCTTAAGGAGATTGAGGGGCTGGAGACCGGTAGACGACAGCTATTATATCCGAGGGAGGTCAAAAGGATTTATCAGGAGTTTGGATAATTCACTACCTTTTTGAAGCACCATCAATTAATTCATAAACGCTTCGACATTTTCCAGCTTCAATCCATTCTATTAGCTCCGATTTTTTGAAGTAGAGTTTCTTTCCACGTTTATAAAAGGGGATCTCATTCTTGCTTGTTCTACCATACAGAGTGGGCAGTGCATCTCCAAGAAAATCAGCCGCTTCTTGGGGACTAAGAAAGTTCTCTTCTTTGCTTTCAATGGCTGTTTTATCTGATTGCAGCTTTTCCAGCAGGCTTTCTATTCTATCCAATCGCTGCAATATCACTTCAAAAGGATTTTCCATAAATTCAGTTTTTCATCATTTGCTCCTTAACCTTATTGCCTACAAATTCTGCAAAATCCTTGATGTTATGACGAACACTTGCCTCTTCGAGTGCCTCCATGTAAACCTTGCGTTCTTTGACTTCAATAATGGTCCATGGATAGCCACCAGATGCCAGCATGGTGTTCATTAAAAAACGAGCCATTCGGCCATTACCATCCATATAAGGATGAATGTAAACGAAAATAAAGTGACCCAACAAAGTCCTTACTGATGCTTCTGGCTCTTCCTCTAGGAGTTCGAAAAAAGCAGGCATGGCATCTCTTAGAGCGTCTCTGTTCAACGGAACATGCTGTGAGTTCTTGATGTAAACAGGACCATTTCTGTATCCTGCTAAATCGGAAGGTTTTAATATACCTGCTGCTACACTCGGTGCAAACAATTCCCTGTACCAGCCACCATGATCTGCATCAAGTATCTGACCAGCATTTTTGCCCGATAGTACTTTTTTGATGGACGCTTTGACTAACTGAAAGGCCTGCCAATATCCTCTTGCGGCCATGGCGTTTCTTTGCTGCAGATCTTCTTCGTTTTGCTCCGGATTCCAGGATCCACTTCTGACTCTTTCGATGAGTTCTTCAGTAACCATATATCCTTCTATGGATAATGAATTGTAAGCATCCGCCACAAAAATATCTTCTACACTTTTGATATACTTCTCTTTGTCATTTGGCAGTCCGGGAGGCTCAGGAAAGTACTCCAACACGATCTCACGCATATCAGACCACATCATACTGATCCGATTTACATAAGGTGATTTTTCTCTGAGGTTGAAAGCGGAAGGCGTTTGTTGATCAAATGGATCTTGCTCCCTGATATCATATCCGGCAGAACGCATCGTACTCACTATGTCATCCGCTATTCTGGTATTGCCGATATTTCTAAATGCACCTGAAAGCCGACCAGCTATCACAGAATGCCCCCCAGTAAGAAGTGGATCCAATACCTGAGAAGCATCTCTCATAAGAGCAAGTGCAGTGCGAGCATCTATCGATGAGCGTGTAAACAGGGATGGCGAACATTGGATTAAGGCATGTGGCAAGGAAAGAATACGAATACCGTTAATCGATTCTATTGCGGTATCATCAGGGAGTTTAGATTTTATGTCAAAAATCGATGTGCCGAAAAGTAGGTCTGTGCTATTGTTGTTGGCTTCAGGAGATCTCACTAAAAGTTGTTTCGGTATAGACCAATTACCACTGTGAATGGCAATGGATTGTTCGGGTGAGAGTACCCAATTGTCTGAAAACCGGTCGTTCAAATAGGCTTTAGAAAACTCCCAAAATGAAGCATACCATGAAGTACTATCACCCTTTTTATCGTCTGGCTTAGTGGGTATATACCATCCTTTAAGAACACTCTTGATGAATCCGTTGGCGATAAGTCGCTCCCGATGCGTTTGTGTTAAATCACTGCCTTTGATTGCAGCATTCCCTTTGCTTTGTAATTCCTTGAGTATTTCAAGTGAGCTTGCCAGTTTTTCTGAGGGAGTGGCCATAGTACACTAATTAGTTTTTTCTAATGTACGATAATTAGTTTTTATTAACGAATGAATACACGTTTATTTTACCGTACATTAATTAGTTTTTTCATTACCTAGTTAATGAACCTTCATGTGGCCATTCAATGCTTTGATCGAATGGAAGCCTTTTCCGCACTCATTACACTCAAAGTCGTCTTGTTTACTTAACCCGTTTACCTCTTTGTTTACGGGCTTGTAAACAGGCCTTTTCTTAACGGACTTCTTGTTTTCGGCTACTTTTTCCACAAATAGCTCTGCATAACTATAGCCGGTAAACGCAAGAACTCCTGCTAAGAATACTTTTGTGAAGCCTATCACATAAAGCTCTGGAATGAACCCAAAGGGGTTGAAATAGAGCAGGTTGATCACAAAAGCAAAGCAGGCATAGAGCTGAGGCTTCTTTTTGATATAATGAATCGTAAAGACTAGAATAGTCAGATCGAAACTGATGGCATAGAAAAGAGAGTAGATCCTCTTGACATAGTCATTACCCTCAAACGGAGATATCTTATAGAACAACTCATGTGAGTGCATGATCATGGGTATTGTGCCAGCGATAACAACCAGAAATATGAATTTACGAGAGTATAAAAACTCCTCCAATTGCTCGAAAAACCCACTTTTTATATGATTATCAATATTCATAATACTCTTTTCATAAGGTGAATCAAGAACCAGTCCACTCAGATGAAGTTTGCGCAAGACCAAATCAGATTAAACTCTGACACCTCTTTTATACTTGGCGAGCTCTCGACCGTTTTCCTGATTCTCATAAATGATGGCTGTTTCCCACTTTCCACTGAATGTTTCCAAGAGCATTTTCTCCAATCTCCGAATACCAAGAGCCATATTGGGTTTGGCTTTCTTATGAGATCGGTCCCTGGAATAGAAAGTCCTCGAATTGCCATCATAAAACCATACGATACATTTAGTCATAGCTATTTCAATAGACTTTTCAGACATCATGGCTCTTTCTGTTTGTCAGGGTTAAAATGGCCGGTCAATGACAAGTAGTAAGACCTCAAGAGATCAGGATCCCTCATCTTCCTTAAGCGTTGTTCATGGGTTTTAAAAAGCTGCAATCTTGAGAGCGTTTTGTATCTTCCTCTTCCTTCCTCATGTAGTTTCTGCTCTCTCCTGATTTTTTGCAGTTCCAACTGCTTCCTGATTTCTATTTTCAAAATCTCGCGCTTTACCAGCCAGTCAAGCGTTTTTTGAAATCCATTCTTTTCATTGTTGGGGTTGAAGTAAACATGAGGCGCGGGTATCCAGTGATTAGGGGATCTATCCAACCATTTACGAACCATCACTATTCGTTCCAAGGCTTGTTCATGATAAGTATTCCACTGCTGAAATGAACCCGGACTCGAAAATTTGAGATAAACGGCAGCCCAAATTTTGTTCATGATGTCTCTTTCTTCAGGATCACTGAGGATCAAATCAGGATAGAGGATTTTCCGGGCAAACTCCCAGAATTGCTTCACCAAAACAAGTAAGGAAATGCGATCTGCCTCATCAGAATTATTTTTCTGACTTTCTGAGGCAGATTTCGCATTTTCCCCCGTGTTCATGTAAAGTTCATGTCTTGTTCCTGTGGGTTCGTCACGACCCTTCTGTCGGGACAACCCATCACCGTGAGCCTTTGGGCGAGCACCTTTTACATTGTCCACAGTGCTATTATTATTATCATGTTCATGAGGTTCATGAACTAAAGGGTGAAAATTTTTCTCTTTAGAGAGTGAAAAAGGCTCCCTAGGCAAAATTTTCACGTAATTCTCTCGAAGTGAGACTACATCTTTCTGGCCATGAAATAGAATGTCCGGATTGATCCACAGCTCAATGCCATTTGCACCTTGATGTTCCTCTTGGATAATAAATCCAGACTGTTTAAGCCTTTCCTTATGATTGATGATCGTTCTCTTCGTACAGCCTTTGCATGAAGCCAAACTGGAATTATATGTTTTAAAGCCAATCGTTTCTCCCTCTTGCATGCTATATGGACGACTGTTGAGCTGTTTGAGGTATAACCTAACGATCAATTCTGCGGTAGCCCGATGGTTCGCATTGAGCTTACTAGTTATTTTACCTTGACCCTTGTTGTAAGTATCAATGAACTCTTTGGTTTTGGTAAAAACCATATAAAAATCGAAGTGCTGGTATGGCTTTTCTGAGTTTAGCATTTAGCCTTTATCCTTTTCAGCTCCTCCAAAGAGCTAATGATTGCCTTAAAGATTACAACTCGAGTCATAAAAGGGTTTTCAAACAGATATGACCTCTGATGTCCAAACTCCAATGTCAACGAATCATATATCCGCTGATTCTCGGAGCATTCGGACTGAAGAAATTCTATTTGTGAAACCAACTCTTCCATCTATTGAAAAGTAATTTTTTGACCATCTATTACCTGGTTTACGAATCTCACCAGTTGTACAAAAGAAGGTTCTTTAATTAAAGCTGTCCTTTTTCTTCTATCATAGTATCCATCAAGCAGCTTACATTTAAGGAACAAACCAAGTTCTCTTGGGCTCCAGTTGAAGTTGGCAGCTACTTCAGGATATTTTTCAATTAACTCTGTCGGGCTTAAATAATGAGTGTTTGGCATAGCTGGTACTGTTTAATTAAATACTATCTTGAAATATTCATAATAAAAAATTATCAGTAAACTTAGGAGTTTGAGAGTATTGAAAGTACGTTAACCAACATTTTCATTTGCTTCGTAGGCAAATCTCTCCAGCTCGGAAACGTGAATTGACCAAGTGCCACCAGGGCGATCTTGTCGGGCCTTTAATCTTCCAGTGTTGCAGTAATGCACCACAGTACTGTATTTTAATCCAGTGGTCTCAGAAAACTCCTTTGGTGAAAAGAATTCCTTGGTATTTAGATTATTGGAAATCACCTTTCCAATGTCATTGATCAACCTTTCATAAAGTCTTTCTAAATCCCTGCGGGTAACTATCTGATTAAGATCTTCTGCTGTCATAGTTTAACAATCAATTCGACTGCTAAATAAGTCATCATTCCGTGGCGCAAAAAGGCCAATACCGGAGGGGTATTATACACATAGTGGGGGAGGTTGGGGGAGCAATTGCAAACACAAGTGTCTGGTTTACAGAATGTTTACAAAACCATTTTTTTTAAAGAAAATTGAAAAAAGAATAATTGATTGCCTCGACTAGGGTATTTTGCTACTTTTGCAACTTTAATTGGTTGAATAGCTATATGACCTTACGGCTTTCTCAACCGTAGAAAAAGGTGGTTTTTACCACTTATAAAGCATAAAATTTGCTGGCTCCGTAGTTCAATGGATAGAATAGTGGTTTCCTAAACCGTAGATGCAAGTTCGATTCTTGCCGGAGCTACCACTTTTTTAGAAGCTAAAATTGAGTTCACTAACTGTTCACTAATTTTTCAGAGTAAAGTTTTAACTTATTGATTTTCAAATAGTTAAAACTTGATAAAAAATGTTTCCTAAACCGTAGATGCAAGTTCGATTCTTGCCGGAGCTACTTCTTTTTTACGAATTCAGATCAATTTCCTTGATTTTTTAAAGAACAAACCTTTCTAACGCCATTTTCACTCTAGCTGATGAACTTGAAGTGAGGTTTAAAGTTGAAGATTCATTAAGCTTTGACGTGAGATCTTCGAGAGTAGAAAGTCAGCAAAAAGGCTGCCTTGAAAACTTATGTCCTTCAGAATTAAGGACAACATGGTATTAGTATCTATTTCCAACTTACTCAGCCTTAACTGTGTCATAACTAATAATAGCTCTATCGTCCGTAACCATGAACCTAATTAAAACCATTTTTCCTTTCCTTTTTAGCTTTTTAGTATTTTTTGGTTGCAATGATAACGATACTTCCCCATTGAGTCTTGAAGTCTCCACTGCAGATCAGGTATTAAGAATACATAACGGACTAGAATCCAAAGTTTATTATTTTATAGTGGAGAGAGCTGACGCTGAATTGATCAACTGGGCTCCAAGTGTTGATGGAAACGCTCCTTGTATTGAACCTAAAAAGTCCGTTGAGATCCAATTCGAAGACATACAGGGATATGATAATGATGCGGAAGAAGTCATTGTATATTATTGGATGGCAATGGATGAAAATGGATCATTGGTTCCCGGAGAAATCCAATCCCTTGTCGTGGGCCTGTAGTAGTTTCTCAGGGTTACGACGTAAAACGATCCTTGATATTAACCGCATAGCGGCCAATGAAGCCAATGAGTGAGTTTATTGCATTTTTATTGAAGCTGGTAATTCAAGGGAAAGTATGACATAGATTACCTTCATTCTATAGAAAAGGCGCAAATAACTATTTCATATTTACGCCTTTTTGTTTAGGAGTAGTCGGTTTGATTGATTCATTTAGACGCTGAAGGTCGTCATGAACCTGTTTAAACCGTTGAAAATTAATTTTTTATGTTTTTATTTTAGTCATCAAATACGTTGATATGAGACATGGTGACTCTTCCGATTGCCTCTAGTTCTTTACTGCTAAGATATTCACCGGGCTTGAACTCTCCCTCTTTTATTTCTGCATTTAATTCCAGGTTAAGAGCCTCTTTAAACTCTCCCACAGTGAAAAAATTGAAATCGATTCCTAATCTTTGTCCGATCTTTTCAGCATCACTGTCACTGATTTGTTCTAACGCTTTCATCTTGGTTTATTTTTAATATAACTTATTCGATTATTGATCATTCACATGGATTTGATATTGCCAGACACTTATTCTGAAATGCTTTCATCCGGAAAATGAGATTTGCATGTCATAATGAGGCTTTTGTATCATCACCTTCTTTAATTATTTCGAGGTCAAAATACCATGTCGGCGGTGTAGCAATGAATGACTTATGTTCTGTTGGTATATGACCTTTGAAAGGTAGTACCCATGGAAAAGATCATCTTAACTTTTTTGTTTACTTACCAGGATTGTCTGTTAGAATCTAAACAAAAATTCCTTACAAACTCTGGCTATAGATCTCAAACCACAATATTTATTGGAAAAGTGCTTTTAGAATAGAATGAATATCATCAATATGAGGTGCTCTTAAATAGTTAAGAATACTCCAGCATGTAGTTCACCAGGTTAGTTTCACGACTCAGGCCTAGTTTTTTACGAAGGCGATAACGGCTTATCTCTACACCTCTGACGGATATATTCAGCAGGTTGGCAATTTCCTTGGAGGACATATTCATTTTTAGGTAAGCACATAATTTGACTTCCTGTGGTGTAAGCATGGGGTGTTCTGCCTTAATGTTCTTAAGGAAACTTCCATGTATCTGATCAAAGTGTTTGGTGAATTGATGCCATCCATCATCTTCAGACAGGTTACGATCTATATCCCGGATAATCTTTTTGAGGGTATTTTTAGAATCGGCGCTTTCTTTGGGCATCATCTGAAGAGATTTTTTGATAGAGATCATGAACTCATTCTTATTGATCAGGTGCATGGTATTGGTAGCTAACTCCCTGTTCTTATGGTCCACTTCGGCCCTGAGTTTTTCATTCTTTAATCGGGTGATCTCCTCTTTGGATTTTTTAGAAACCTCTTCTATCTCATTCTCTTTACGCATTAACTCCCTTTGCTGTTCAATGGTCAATTGTTTACGTTTTTTCCTGTGTTTGGTGTCCAGTAAAAACATGGAGGTGCCAAAAATTAAAACCACTGCGCCGGCATATAGGAAATAAGCTAGCTTAGACCGATACCAGGGAGGATATACCTTGAAAGAAAAGGAAGCTTCCTGGCTGATCTGGTTAAAAGTATTCCTGGCCCGGACACGAAAGGTATACTCTCCTTCATAAAGATTAGTATATTCTTTTTCCGTGAGTGCAGACCACTCTGACCAGTCTTTTTCGAAGTTTTCCAGTAGGTATTGAAAGACTAATTCATCTTGCCCATGAAAATAGGGCGAAGCAAATCTGAATTTTAGTGAAGAAAAGAAAGCAGGTAAAAATATATTTCCCTGCCCTATATCATTGCTTCCTCCATATAACAATTCTTCCTGGTCAGCAATAACAGTAATCTCACGAATATATGTTTCAAAGGGTTGGTTATCAGGATATTCAATGCTTGGATTATAATGTATAAACCCCTCCTTTGCCCCAAAAAAAACGTTTTGATGGTCAATGATGCTAATGTTTTCAAAGTCATCCGACAGATACTTACTAATCCTTTTAAAAATAGCAGTATTCTTTTCATATTCACCGAATGGTGTTTTTTCCAGATATCCTAATGCCTGATCGCTTCTAAAGAAAATATTTCCTTTCAGGTCAGACGTTAACTCCGTGACATGTGATTCGGCAGACAGGTGTTTTTCCAGGTTTTGATAATTTAAAAAACGGTCTTGCAGGTCATCATAAATGTAAATTCCTCGTTCCGCGGCAAATACCAACTGACTGCCCAGATCGAATACATTGATCAGCAAGTGAGATGGGAATCCATCATTCTGTCCATAGAATCTAACATCATTTAGCCTGGTGAAATCCTGGTTGAATGTGATTTTGTAAGCCCCTTTGTAACCGTGGGTCATGAATAAAGTAGAGTCATTGGTGAACTCAAATACTCTGCTTGATTCTTTAAATGAGTCAAAGTTCCGGTAGAGAAAATAGGTCCCCTCTTTCTTCTCAAAGATGCGAAACCCGTCATACGCGCCGGCCAAAATGCGATTTTTACCTACTGAATGAGCAAATTTCCAGGTGCCGGTTTCATTGTAAAATCGAGTGGCATTATCTCCGGTTACTAAAAATGCACCATTATGATGTGCTAAAAATAGCTCTTCATTGATTTGCTGGATATTGTACACCTGGCCACTTGTATTCCTGACTAGTTTATAGCTGCTACCCGATGCCAATGGGTTGGAGTTAGCTTCCTGGTAAAAAAGACCGTTGTTGGTACCCAGGTAGAGCTTATTATTGAAGGTGGTAGCGCAATATCCGGTTCCGGGAAGACCTGATTGTTCACCTATTAAAGAGAAAGGAGAAGAGAGTTCTACCATCGTGATACCATCATGTAGCCCTACCCACAGGTTTTTGAACGAGTCTTCATGTAAAGAAAGTACCGTCCGATTGTTAAGCCCTTTTCCTTTTGTCAGATATTGGACAACTTTTCCTTCGGGGGAAACGATAGCTAATCCATTATTTTGTGTGCCAATGGCTATATTATGATTATCCAGTACGATGGCCGTATTGACTTGTGCTTTGGCCAGAAAATCAGAAATTCCTGACTCCCATTCTGTGAATACATCCTGTTTATACTGAAATATCTTTCCGTTTTTTTGAAAGATCAGCAGACTGTTATTTTGGTATGGAATAATCGCTGTGACAGGCTGATTGGTCAAAAAATCACTCCCTATTACAGGAGAAAAAGTTTCTCCTGTCCAGGAAGCCATGCCTGTAGTAGGTGAATAAACAAATAGTCGGTTGGCAACTTCAAAAACCAGGTCATAATCAAAAGCTCCGTCGATTTTGGAGACTTTTTTTCCATCATAAGTAACCAGGCCCTGATAAGAACTGAAAAGTAGTTTATCCTGGTACTTAACGATTTTCCAGACGTCTTCCATATTTTGATCTTTCGGTTGCATCTGATCATATAAGCTATGAAAAACTAAAACCCCTTTTTCATCCGACTCAAAATAGCCAAATTGGTTTTGACCTCCGATGTATATCCTGTTGTCTGAGTCTACAAATACTGACCGTACCCTTGTATTGTTTTCTATCAGGTATTTTTTCCAGTTATTGCCATCATATTCCAATAAACCGAAATTGTTGGCTACATAGATATAACCTTTCTTGTCCTGGGCGATGTCCCAGTTTTGTATACCCCCTTCATAGTCATTGGTCTGAAAAGTTTTAGTCATGGGGACTTTGGAAAAGGCTTGAGTATCATTCTCATTCTGAGCAAGTAAAGCAATAGGATTAATTAATGTAATTATTAAAATAAGCAATATGCTTATATCAATCTTGATAAGGTTGGATCCTGCTTCAGAATTCATGTTGAGTGTATTGTGAAACTCAATATAATGAAAGAAAGGTAAAAATATTTCCCTATGTCCATTTTGACAAGGTTTTGGTGCTCATTGATGTATTATTGATGAGGTCTCTTCTGGCTGTTGATGTAGTATTGATGTAGCGATAATCTGCTGAAATGAAGATTAAAAATTAATATTTGGCTCAACAATCGAAAACGATTGCGCTTTCAAATTTTTATAAAAATCGCTTTTAATCGGCAGTTGTTTGAAAGAATTAAACTATACAACCACTTAAAAATAAAATATGGAATGAGTTTACAGAAAAGAATTCTATTGCGCTTGACTCAGCTTGTAGTAGTTGTACTTTTTCTAGGTACTTACTTACAGGCTCAATCTATACAGGTTGAGGGAGTTGTTACCGAAGGAGAGCAGGGCTCCTCTTTGCCAGGGGCCACAGTACTGGAAAAAGGCACTTATAATGGCACAGTTACCAATGAGAATGGTGAGTATAGCTTATCTGTTTCTCAAGGCGCCACACTTGTGTTTAGCTTTCTTGGTTTTCAGACACAGGAAATCATTGTAGGAGATCAATCCAGGATAGATGTCACCTTGAAGGTGGATATGTCAACCCTTGAAGAAGTGTTAGTGATCGGTTATGGAAAAACCACGGCTAAAGAGACTACAGGAGCTGTATCAAAGATCAAAGGTACGGCCATTGAACAAAGGCAGATGCCACGCGTGGATCAGGCGCTGCAAGGTCAGCTTTCAGGGGTAAATATTACAACAAATTCCGGGGCTCCCGGTGCAACTTCAAATATTCGCATCAGAGGTATTAGTACCAATGGAAATAATAATCCTTTGATCTTAGTTGATGGGGTGGTATATGATTCCGATGGACTGAATGCGTTGAATCCCTCTGATATAGCTTCTGTCAATGTACTGAAAGATGCTACTGCCGGGATCTATGGCGTGAGAGCGGCGAATGGAGTGATCCTGATTGAAACCAAGAAGGGTACCTTGAACTCTAAACCCAGTTTTGAGGCAAGCGGGTATTATGGCATACAGGAGACTACCCGAAAACTTGACCTTCTCAACGCCCGCGAATATGCTATCTTGAGGAATGAAGCATTTGTACAGGGCGGTTTAGCACCTCCTTTTGTAAATACCGAACTTGGAGAAGGAACGGACTGGCAAGATGAAGTTTTCGAAAGGGCCCCGATCCAAAATTACAACCTTAGTGTAACCGGTGGTTCTGAAAAGACGAGTTACAACATTGGTGGGTCTTACTTCCAGCAAGAAGGTATTGTAGGAGGCCCAAAAGCACAATTTGAACGTTACAATGGTCGCGTCAACTTTGTAACCGAGCTCGCGCCAAAAGTAAAACTTACCAGTATATTACTTTATACACACGAAGAAAGCAGTCGCCTGCCACAAAATGGCATTGGTTCGGTGCTCTATAATACCATTAATGCCTACCCTACAGAACCGGTCAGGGAAGAGAATAGGTTTTCTTACCTGTTAAATGTGGCTGATATCATTAACCCATTGGCACAGATGCAAAATTCTTACAATTGGAATACTGTAAACAAGTTCACGGGTAAGGAAGAAATCGAATATTCTATCAACGATAACTTTACACTTACCGGAAGGGCCGGGTATAATTATGCGCTTGTGGACGGCAAAGAATTTTTTCCCCTGGTTTGGTATGGGGACGGGAAGTTTGCCAACTCCGCGCTTAATGAAGCATTAGACCCGGTGATCATTAACGTGGGTGATGTGGAACTGGAGCGGGGAGCCAGTGTGTATGAGAGCCGGGCGACATACCTGGACTACAACTTTGAAGCCTTCTTGAATTATGAACGGGCGTTTAAAGGTATTCATACCGTAAAAGGGACGGTTGGTGTTTCTTATTTCGGGACATCTTCCGAAGAACTGAACGGTACCGGGTTTAATATTCCTAATAATTCATTAGACCTGGCAGATATTTCTGCTAATCAGGCTGCAAATGGTTATTTGAATGCTGTAGGATCGTCTCAGGATAGGTCCAAACTGGCTTCCGTTTTTCTGAGAGCGGAATATGACCTTGAAAAAAAATACCTTATCTCAGCCATTATCAGAAGAGATGGGTCTACCCGTTTTGGAGCAAACAACCGGTTTGGATATTTCCCTTCTATATCCGGGGCCTGGGTATTTTCCGATGAACCTTTCTTTACTCCAGGCTTTATCAACTTTGCCAAGTTGAGAGTGAGTTATGGTATTTCCGGAAATGATAAGATCGATAATTTTGCATACCGGGCCACTTTAGGCGGAGAAGGTGACTATGTATTTGATGATGTCGTGGTAAGAGGTGCCGCTATCGGAGCTGCTGCTAACCCTGATTTGAAATGGGAAACGACGGAACAAACTAACATTGGGATGGACCTGACGCTCTTTGATAATTTTGACCTTACTGCTAATTACTTCATTAAGAATACCAAAGATTTGTTGTTTCAACCTGCTGTGTCAGCGGTTTTAGGAACCTATGGCGCCGGAAGTACACCTCCTACTGTAAATGGTGGAGATATACGAAACAGCGGATTGGAATTTGACCTTGACTATCAGTTAGAAGGAAAGAGTGGATTTAGCTTTGCCGTAAATTATAATGTCACCATACTTAAAAATGAGGTGACACGCGTTCCGGATGGATTTGACTTTATCCCGGGAGCATCCTTTAGTGTCGGGGGAGCCACAGCGACACGATTTGAAAAAGGGCAACCCATAGGATATTTTGTTGGATATGAGACGGACGGTGTTTTTCAAACTACTGAGGAGATAGAAGGAAGTGCGGTGGTACAACCCGGAGCACAGCCCGGCGACCTTAGGTTTGTAGATCAGGATGGGGATGGTGAAATAAGCTTTGGAGATGATTCGGACAGAACATTCATTGGCTCGCCTATTCCAGATTATACCATGGGGCTGAATTTCAATACAGGTTACAAGGGCATAGATCTCTCTGTTAATCTTTATGGGGCTTTTGGACAAGAGATCCTGAGAAACTATGAAAGGCAACAGCCTTATGCCAATCAGTTGGCCTATAACCTTAACCGATGGACCGGGGAAGGAAGTACTAATGAATACCCAAGGCTTACAACAGGACTTACACAGAATACTACTTTTTCAGATTTCTATGTGGAAGACGGGTCATTTGTTCGTCTTAAAAATATACAACTGGGGTACACACTTCCTCAAAAGCTGACGGAGACGATTGGTGTGAAAAGACTACGAATTTACGTATCTGCCAATAACCTTTTCACCCTCACCAGATACATGGGATACGACCCTGACGTGGGGACAGGATTTGATCCGGCGGTAGAAGATTCGGGTGGTCCTCTTAACGCTGGTGTAGATAACGGTATCTATCCACAAGCCAGAGTATTTATGGGAGGTCTAAACATTAAATTTTAATTGCGATGAAAAAAATATATATACTAATTATAGCGGCTTTAGGTATGGTCATCCTTCCGGCTTGCAATGATCTGCTGGATATAGAACCGCAATTTGCCCAGGATGCCGAGAGCTATTTCAACACACCAGAAGATTACGAGCAAGCGCTTATCGGAGCTTACGATCTGCTCCAAACTTCATACATGACGTTATGGATCGGAGAAATTGCCTCGGATAATTCTATTGCCGGAGGGGAAAGTGTAAACGATACTCAGGCACTGCATGAAATCGATGCAATGAGTCATAATGCTGTAAATGGGTTATTGAGAGATGTACTTCGATTCAACTATGCCGGTATTACCAGGGTAAATTTCATTTTTGAGAACAAAGACGTACTTGAATTTGAAAGAAAACAAGGGATATTGGCAGAGGCAGCTTTTTTAAGGGCCTACTATTACCTGGAACTGGTGAAAGTTTTTGGCGATGTGCCCTTAGTAGTAGACCGAAGGCTGGGAATAGATGGAGTAACTTCTATTGGCAGGACCCCGGCAGCAGAGGTTTACGCTCAGATTGAAGCTGACCTTATTGCAGCAGCAGAAGTACTGGACTGGACCGATGCAGTAAAAGGTCGTGTTACAAAAGGGGCGGCATTAGGGTTATTAGGCCGGGCATACCTCTACCAGGATAAATTTGACGAAGCAGCGAATGTATTGGAGAGAGTAATCAATGAAGGTCCCTACAGCACCATTACCATTGCTTCAAGCGGCGATTATAATGACCTGTTCAGGGTCGCCCAGGAAGGTAATTCAGAATCTGTCTTTGAGATCCAATATATCGGTAGTGAAGGAGGGGGGTATGATTGTTTTGTTTGTCTGGAAGGTAATCTGGCTGTTGGTTTTCATGGTATCAGGCAGTATAGCGGGCCTGTATATAGTGATGGAAATTCTTACAACCTGCCTACAAAAGACCTCTATGATTTCTTTGACCCGTCAGACCCAAGAAGAGATGGTACCGTCCTGGACCTTGATGCATTTATAGCAGCACAACCTGATGCGGATAACATAACTTATGCCGTAGGCGGTGGAGGTCATACCGGATATTACAATAACAAATATTTAAAGCGCCAGGATGAACTTGGGCTTGGAGATAATGATCTGACTACTCCGGTCAATCATCGTGTACTGAGATACCCGGATATTTTATTAATGGCAGCAGAAGCAAATAACAGGAAGGTCTCACCTAATGATGGACTTGCCAGTACCTATCTGAATGAAGTTAGAAGTAGAGTAGGGATGGGAGAGATCAACAGTTCCGGTACTGAGTTAACCAGTGCTATTTGGGCAGAGCGCCGACTGGAGATGTCAGGTGAAGGGCTCCGTTTTTTCGACCTTGTACGTACCGGACAGGCGGCCAATGAAATTGAAGGTTTTGTGACTGGTAAGCATGAAGTGTTCCCAATTCCACAGGTCGAGATTGATCTCGCAGGAGGAAATTGGCAACAAAATCCAAATTACAACAATTAAAACGCTTTACTGATGATAAAGAATTATATAGCCATAATATTTATACTTCCGGTATTGCTGTTAACAGCGTGTCAGGAAGAGTTTGACCTTGATGCCGAGCCACCGACAGAGGCAGACGCTGCCTTTTCGATGGCTGCAGGGAGTAACGGTCCAAATTATGTCGTTTTCACCAACAATTCGGACGGTTTTATCAAACAATGGGATTTTGGCAACGGTACCTCTTCAAACGGTGATGAAGTTACTGCCTATTTTCCATTTTCAGGAGATTATGAAATTACACTTACCGTTTTTACAAAAGGAGGGTCTATTTCTTCTTCTGAAGTAATCACTATAGACCAGACCGACCCGGAGATCTGTAATGTGGAAATATTTCAGTTACTTACCGGAGGCTGTGATCAGCCTGAAGGGAAAACCTGGGTGATTGATGCGGACCGGGCAGGCCATTTTGGGCTGGGGCCGGGATCCGCCAGTGTAGGCGAAACCTTTACGCCAGACTGGTACCAGGCTGCCGCTAATGAAAAGATAGGAGGAGGATTATATAATGATGAGTTCACTTTTTTCTTGAATGAATCGGTCTTTATCCAGGAAACCAATGGAGATGTTTATGTTAATAGTGGTCAAAAAGATAATTTTCCCGGAGCAGTGGAATCACCTGTCGGAGATTATACAGCTCCTTATGATACTCCTGAAAATATGAACTACTCCATTACCGAAAATGAAAATGGGGATCAGTTTATCAACATTAGCCAAGGTGGATTTATCGGCTATGCCACGGGAATAAATACTTACCAGATACTTTCCATTTCTGAAACAGAGATGTTCCTTAGGGTCAAAGATGCAGCGAATGCAGATTTTGCCTGGTATCAGCGATTTATTGTTAAAGGCTTTGAGCCGGTAGCTGCCGGATTTACCTTCACAGTCACGGGTACCGAAGCTACCTTTACCAATACCTCTATCAATTCCACCAGCTTTGAATGGGATTTTGGTGACGGAAGTACAAGCACGGAAGAAAATCCGGTGCATACCTATGCTGCAGATGGAAATTATGAAGTAACCCTGACAGCCTCAGGAGCAGGAGAAACTTCGCAGATTACACAAACAGTCACTATTGCATCCTCTTTGGTGGCATTGCCATTGACTTTTGAGTCCCAGGAGCCGGTTTTTACCACATTCGGGAATTCCTCTTACCAGTACATTGACAACCCTGACGCCAGTGGTATTAATACCAGCAGCAGGGTATTGGAAACAGTCCATGGGAATGAAACATGGGCAGGCCTGTTTACCAGTCTTACTGATCCCATCGATCCTTCCACTACTACACTATTATCGTTGAAAGTATGGGCGCCTCAAACCGGTACTTTCCGACTGAAACTGGAAAATTCGGAGGATGACACTGATTTTATTGAAATTGATCAAAATGTTAGTACTGCGTCAGCATGGGTAGAATTGAATTTTGATATCTCCGGGGCAATAGGAAAAACCTATCGAAAGGTAGTGCTCTTCCCCGGGTGGAATGTAGCCGATGCAGGCACCTTTTATGTGGATGATATCCAACTGAAGATCGGCCTGCCCTTAACTTTTGAAACCGGCGAACCTCAATTTGACGTTTTTGGAGGGAGTTCTTACGGGTATATCGATAACCCTGACGCTTCCGGCATTAATACCAGCAGTCGAGTGCTGGAGACAGTACATGGTGGAGAAACCTGGGCTGGTTTATTTACAGATCTGACGGAGCCCCTGGACATCAAAGGCACTTCGGCCATAACGTTAAAAGTATGGGCGCCACAAACCGGTACTTTCCGGCTGAAGCTGGAAAACACGGAGGACAGCAATGATTTTATAGAGATAGACCAGAATGTGGGTACCGCTTCTGCCTGGGTGGAAATCGCCTTTGATATTTCTTCAGCAGCCGGGGCGAACTATCGACGTGTAGTAATATTCCCTGGTTGGGACGTAGCTAATGCCGGTACTTTTTATATAGATGACATAGACATTAATGAATGATGCATAGTTATTTTTTGAAACTTTTGACCCTGGTGGCCTTCCTTACTTCATGTGAGGAAGATACCACCGTTTCCAATACAGTTGTTTTGCCTTCTGATCTTCAGGTGACAATTGATCAATCCCCGGAAAACCCTGCACTGTTGGAAGTAAAAGCCAATGCCGAAAAAGCTAATTTCTTCCGATTTTACTTTGGAGAAGACGACGATTTTTTAGAGGATGTCGATGGTGAGATTACCTATACCTATAAGAGTTCAGGCCAATTTACCCTTACCATTCAGGCCCATGCCACTTCCACTGACTTTATTAGTCAAACGAAGCAGATAGAAGTGCCGTCACCCGGACCTCAGGACTTAATTCCTTCTGCAGGGTACAGTTCACCGGAGTCCTATGAAGGAATGACCCTTGTATGGCGTGATGAATTTAATGGATCTCAGTTGGATGAAGCTAACTGGAGCTATTTGCAGGGTGATGGATGTCCGGACCTATGTGGGTGGGGCAATTCAGAACTTCAGTACTATACAGAGGACAATGTAAGTATGGTAGAGGGTAACCTCATTATTACAGCAAAAGAGGAAAGTTTGGGAGGTAAAGAATACACCTCTTCCCGGTTGAGTACTAAAAATAAGCGGAGCATTCAATATGGAAGGGTAGATATCCGGGCGGCGCTACCCAAAGGACAAGGTTTGTGGCCGGCGCTTTGGATGTTGGGAACTAATATAGATGAAGTAGGTTGGCCATCGTGCGGTGAAATTGATATTATGGAAATGGTGGGAGGTAATGCCGATGGAAGAGATAATACGGTACATGGTACTGTACACTGGTTTGGAGATGGAACTAAGGCAGATTTTGGAGGGTCTTATTCAGTAGATGAGGGTAGCTTTAGCGAAATGTATCATGTCTTCTCCATCATCTGGGAGGCGCAATCTATTCGTTGGTTCGTCAATGACCAGGAGTACCACACCATAGATACTACTCCTGAGACACTCAGTGAATTCCAAAATGAATTCTATTTCTTATTTAATGTGGCAGTAGGTGGCAACTGGCCAGGTAGCCCAGATGCAACAACGAAATTTCCACAAAGTATGATCGTAGATTACATTCGTGTATTTCAACCAAACTAGAGACATTTAAAAGATATTTTTCGATGCGTAGTTATATTATTTTAGTACTAATAGCGGTAAGCTTATTTAGTGCATGGAAGGGCTTGTCTGAAGAATCGCCTTCCAGGACTTCAAAGTTTAATGAACTGGTCTGGGCGGATGAATTTGATCAACCGGTGCTCGATACTTCCCGTTGGAAAGCTATCATTGGAGATGGCTGCCCTGAGTTATGTGGGTTTGGTAATAACGAGCTGCAATATTACACTGATAATAATACGAACCTTAGTTTGCAAGATGGTATCCTGGTGATCAGAGCAATTAAAGATTCTACAGGAAATAAAGCCTATAGCAGTGCTAAACTGGTGTCCAGGAATAAAGGCGATTGGAAATACGGGAGAATTGAAGTAAAAGCGAAGATACCGGAAGGGAAGGGTACATGGCCGGCTATTTGGATGCTTCCCACCCTGGACCGTGATCTGGACTGGCCTTTGGATGGTGAGATAGACATTATGGAACACGTCGGTTACAACCAGGGTACTGTATATGGTACTATACATACCGGTAAGTATAACGGAATGTCTGGCACGCAGAAAGGGGACAGCATTAAAATAGCCGATATACATGAAAGGTTTTATATATATGCGTTAGAATGGGAGGAAGACCAGCTCATCTGGTCAGTAAATGGAAATGTTTACTACACACTCAAAAGAAACAAAGAAGCTTATGACGGCTGGCCATTTACGCGAAAATTTCATTTAATCCTAAACCTGGCAGTAGGTGGTAATTGGGGAGGTAAGTATGGGATTGATGATTCTATCTGGCCTCAAACCCTGGAAGTGGACTATGTCCGTGTATACCAATAATAAAAGGTTTTGAGACTTTAAGAGCGTTTGAAAAAAACTGATATTTGTTCATCATACCGATCAAAACGGTGGTGACCTTTTTAACCAATTATTTCAATGAGATTATTACAAGTTATCCTCTTAATATTCTTTGTTACCATGTGTACTCCCAGAGATGGAAATGTACAGAAGGAACAGGGAGTGATACCAGCTAAAGTAGACAGCCTACTTGCCTTAATGACACTGGAGGAAAAGATTGGCCAGCTTAATATGTACAATGGTACGTGGGAATTTACCGGACCTGTTCCACAAGATGGTAACAGTCAGGAGAAGGCTAAGAATATAGCTTCCGGAAGGGTAGGAGGAATGCTTAATGTACTTACGGCAAAAGGAACGCGTGAGGCACAAAAACTGGCTGTTGAAAATAGTCGTCTGGGAATTCCGCTTATCTTTGGTTACGATGTGATCCATGGGTATCAGACCATGTTGCCGGTACCTATTGCGCAGGCAGCAAGCTGGGATTATGAAGCTGCAAGACTAGGCTCTGAAATTGCCGCACGAGAAGCTGCAGCGTCAGGGATACACTGGACGTTTGCTCCCATGATAGATGTGAGCCGGGATGCGCGGTGGGGCCGTATTATGGAAAGTGCCGGAGAAGATCCATATCTTTCTTCAGTAATGGCTAAAGCGTGGGTAGAGGGGTACCAGGGGGATGAACTTTCAGATCTTTTCACCATAGCGGCATGTGCTAAGCACTTTGCTGCTTATGGGCTGGCTAAAGGCGGAAGAGATTACAATACCGTTGATATATCTCCGGCTACTCTTTATAATGTAGTTTTACCACCATTTAAAGCAGCGTCTGACGCTGGTGTAGCTACTCTCATGAATTCTTTCAACGAGTTAAATGGAGTTCCGGCAAACGGAAGCGCCTTGTTGCAAAGAGAGATCCTGAAAGAGGGATGGGGTTTTAAAGGTTTTGTGGTGTCGGATTGGGGATCAATAGGGGAAATGATCACACACGGATTTGCGTATGACAGTACCGATGCAGCGCTGAAAGCGATAGTTGCCGGGAGTGATATGGATATGGAGTCACGTATTTATGAAAAGGCATTGGAAGATCTGGTCAATCAACGCATTGTGTCCGGGGCCCTTATCGATGATGCTGTAAAAAGAATACTTACTATTAAATATGAATTGGGATTGTTTGATGATCCCTATCGATATTCTTCCGAAGAGCGTGAGAAGACCGAGGTGGGTAGTAAAGAGAACCTGGAAGGAGTTCGTGAAGTGGCACGAAGATCACTCGTTCTTCTAAAGAATGAGAATGACCTGTTGCCATTAGAAAAAAATGTCAGTTCTATAGCGGTGATAGGACAGTTGGCATCCAGCAAAGATGTGCCTCTTGGCAATTGGCGTGCCCAGGCAGTAGCAAATTCTGCAATCTCTTTGCTAGAAGGAATTCAAAATGCAGTCAGTGCCTCCACAACGGTCCGATTTGCACAGGGTTATACGTTGGTAAGTGGACAGAGAGACTTTGTGCATAAACTTAACGTCTTAAAAGGGGACCGTTCCGGATTTAAGAAAGCCATCAATTTGGCCAGGCAGTCTGACGTGGTGGTACTTGCTTTGGGTGAAGACTGCTATCAAACCGGTGAAGGCAGAAGTCAGGCGGATATTTCCTTGAAAAGTAACCAGGAAGAACTGCTGACGGAGTTATTAAAAGTAAATAAAAAAGTAGTTGTTGTTTTGATGAATGGCAGGCCATTGGCTATTCCGGAGGTGATTCAAAATACTCCGTCAGTATTGGAAACCTGGTTTGCAGGTTCTGAGGCCGGAAATGCTATTGCTGATGTACTTTTTGGTGACTACAATCCTTCCGGCAAGCTTCCTGTCTCCTTTCCTTATCATGTAGGTCAGGAGCCGCTGCACTATGATCGGAAAAATACCGGACGTCCCGTACCCAACGGATTCGATTCCGGGTTGGTGTTTTGGTCCCATTACACGGACATACCCAATGAAGCCGTTCTGCCGTTTGGTCATGGGCTGAGCTATACAAGCTTTGAATATAGTGATCTGAAGATTTCAAAAAAGGGAGATGGAGTAGAAGTCTCGGCACTATTGACCAATACAGGAAACAGGAAAGGAACAGAGGTGGCCCAACTTTACATGCGTGATATGGTAGCTAGCCTCACCCGCCCGATCCGTCAATTGAAAGGTTTTCAAAAAGTGAGTTTAGATGTTGGGCAAAGTGAAAATGTGAACTTTGTCCTGACCAAAGAGGACCTGTCATTTTATTCAACCAAAGGTGATCTGACTTTCGAACCGGGTGCATTTCAATTTTGGGTGGGGGGCAGTTCTGTAGCGTCTTTGACAGGTAAAGTTGATTTATAGCGGGTGCTGAATGCCTGTACCTAGGACTAACCTCTCTTGTTGTTATCTATGTGACCCTTGCTATAACACGGTTTCGAAACATACTTCGAAACCGTGTTTGGTATTTTTTTGATTGACTGAATGTTTATCGAAGATTGAGTACAAGTATACCGCTATATACCAGGCATTTGCCAGCTAAAAAACCACATACCCAGGGTGATCAATAACACGGCTCTGAAAGCGGGACGTTTGAAAAAAACACCAAATAGAATGATCAGAGAGATGAAACTTATTGGACTGTAAACAAGGTCCAGTACATAATGGGTTGTGCCCGGGTTTAAGAGATTGGACTTGGCTACCAGGTTTAAAAAAACCAATGCCATGATCATTAAACTGAAGAATCCCAGTATAAGCCGGTAGCTATCTTGCGAATTCTTGAAATAATGGATGGATATACCTAAAAGCATAATGGCAATCGAACTCCAGACCATAACAATTCTGGTGGGTTCTCCTATGGCCCGGATAGTAGGTAACATAAACATGGTGTAGGCCAAAATTGAGATTAAAAGTAATCCAAATTTATCTTCAGATCTGACGCGTTTGTTAGCATAATACTGCCATGAACGAATAAAATAAAAACTACTTCCGATAGAAAAAACAAGCATAAAAAACACCACATAAAGAAAATCATTTTGCCAGAGCTTTAAACCAACACCAAAAATCGATAAAACAATAAGCGACTTTTCGATATTGAATCCCTCTTTTCTGACATATTCCATTAAGATATGGTTAGCTGTTTTTTGGGGATTAAAATAACTGTATATAGCATATCCGGAGAGTAATAAAATGGAGGAAATGACCGAACCTTGTCGTAAAAAAATAGTGCCTGGCAGATGAAGAAGCTGAAAGCACAAAGAAGTGAGAAACATGATAATAGTGATAGAGAAAGCTATCAATATCATTTTGCCTCTCTCTTTTTCTTTGATCAGGATGTTTGTAAAGAATGCAGAGATCATGGTAATAGCTATGAATATAAATGCACCAATCAATATTTTACCGGCCCCTGGCCAATGGAGTAATTTGAAAATAGTGGCCATTACTAATAAAATAAGGGTAGTATAGGCTAAAAAATTGGTGGGTCGAATCCGTTTGTTTATAGCTTCCATTGTTTCAGTTTGTATTTTTTTGAATTGATTTTTCGGTATTTCTGACTTTACTTTTTTGATAGCATGTTCAAATGATAATCCCTTCATCATGTAGTTTTCTACGTCAGAACAGATGTGGTCAAGCATTTCTTCCTGAAGAGATTCGAAGGTGAGACCATGCGTTTCGAGATAATCACGAAGCTCCAGTACTTGTTCAGAAGTCAACGGCCCCATATTTCAAAGCTCCTTTTTGGTGCGAGTAGTATTCCCTTGACCGTGTCAATGAATTGCTCTAATTCGGAGACCTTTACTTTGGCCATTTCATTTCCCTTCTTTGTAAGAGAGTAATACTTCCTGGCACGATTATCTACAAGCTCTGATTCAGCACTTAATAACCCTTCTGACTCCATTTTATAAAGTATAGGATAAAGCGCACCATAAGTAAGCTGTATTTCTTCATTCGAAAGTTCCTTCACTTTGGAACTAATTTCATAACCGTACATCTTTCTTTTTTCTGATAGTAACTTGAGAACCAATGTTTTAATAGTCCCTTTGATGAATTCCTGAGCTGCCATTTTAGTATATTATATATATAAGAAAATTAAATATACATAAAATAAGAATATTGTCAAAGTAAACCGCTTCCAATGTCAAAGAAACCTTAGTGCAGATTATTCAGGTGATAGTATGACGAATGACCATAAATAGGTGTGAAAAGGTATTGCATGATGATGAATGCTGTGTGGAGACAAAGCATGGGCATAGGATTGATACAATCAATGAGGCAGCTTAAGTCATTGTTCGCTACTCATTGCATTTACTTTTGTTGCATTCGCTCTGATAGAACAAAAATATATCGTATTTATAGTTCTTAATGCGTTAAAATAGATAAGACCTATCACCAGGCTATCTTAAAATGCTATAAGTTTAGCTGCTTGTATTTGGAGTAATTCAAGGTAGAGCTTATTGGTGATTACCCCATTTTGAAAATGATCGTCTATCAGGGCCAGTTTGGGTTTGACAGGAAGAACGTATGTGCCACAATAATTAAAGATATCTGTAAGATGACTCAGTGCCAACCCTGCGCCTTGCACACCTGATGATACACCTACCAGGGCACATTTTTTATCAGTGAATGTTCCGGGGAATTTAAGCCCGTCAATAAAAGTTTTCAATACCCCCGGAAAGGAGCCATTGTATTCGGGTACTACAAATACAAATTTTTGAGCTTCTAACATTAGCGTGCGATACGTATTGAATTGGGTGTTTTTCCCAGAATTTTCATAAAGAGCGCTGAATGCAAAATCATTCGGTAACTCGAGTAGGTCAATCAGTTGTGTGGATTGGCCCAATTCTTCGAGAAGTGATTGGTAGATCAATGCTATTTTTTTGGATATGGAATCTTTTCTATTTGTTCCACAAATGATTAAGATGTCGTTCATAAATTATTTCCTGAAAATGAGTTTCCCTTTTCCTTCCAAAGAAACATTGAGCACCTCAGGTTTTGTTTTGGTGTAGATCAAATTTCCGGTGGAAATTATACTTCCGGTCAATTCTTTATTTGCAAAGACTATTATGTCGTTTGTACCTCGCTGGAAAACATTCACGAAATCAGCTTGAAGGTCAGCTCCTTCAAAACGCCCATCACCTGCAAAAAAGCCTACGCTTAGATTATTAACAGTACCGGTTATATGGTAGTTTGAAAGATTATTATTTGTGATAGTTAATTCATCACAATTAACAGAAAGCTCAAAGTCACCCGTTTTACCTTCTGAAATTAAATGAAGATTATTAAACCCCAATATACCATCTGATTTAATTATACCCCCTCCATTCTGCCTTACCTGTATAAGGCTGGGAGTAGTGATCAGGAGCTTAGGAAAAGTCAATGGACGTACCCAGGAGCAACCGTTATTATCTGCTATTATCAGGGTATTTTCTTCTACGTTTGCCGAAATGTCATTGATCAGATTTTCTCCAATGTTAAGTTGTACTTTTTGTTCACTTCCCTGTTGAAGAATAACTTCAAATTCATTGTTGATCTCCAAAGCGGAGAATTCTTCTGTTTCCAGTAAGAATGTTTTTGTATCACCGGCTGCCTGGAGACAATCCGGTGCATCTAAGTCATTGCAGGCCGCCGCGACTAATAAAGTAAGAAAAACTACAATATATTGCTTTACCATTTGATCTTATAACCTACTGCAAACTCAGCTGCTTCTGATTTTGCTCCATGAGACTTAACGCAAAGGGAGCTAAACCATCGATCACCAAAATACCTTCTTAACCCTAACCTTAAATAGATCGGATCGAATAATTCGTAAGGATCATAAATATAATATCCAATTTGTCCGATTAACGAAAATTGGTTTACGCTTAACTCGTGACCTATCATTACCCCAATCCGATTGAAATCAGGATTTTTACCTTCCTCTAACCAATAATCATATTGCCGTGACTTTTTGATAGAAATAGAGTGGAACCATTCTATCCCGATGCCGATGCTGCTTTTATAATTCAACTGTTTATCCAGTAAACCGGAGAGTACAAAGAATGGGTAAGTTCCGGTCCCAATCCTGGATGCTTCATGTGCACCACTGGTGAAGGTCATCGTCAAACCGTACGGTTTATGAGTGAGAGGAAGGTCTTCATGCACTATGTATTCCATAGGCCCGTCATTGAATCGATAATTTAGACCTACATTTATGCTAAATACGTTAATACCGGAGTTAGGTTTTTTAATAGACCCATTGGAAAAATGGGTCATAGCCATCGCTCCTGTCAGGTTCATTTTATCATTTATAGCGTACTGGTATGCTACTTCAAACAGAATCCCAAAACTCAGGTATGTGCTGAGTACATTATTTTTGTTGTTAGTTTCACGATTATACTTCTCAGAGTTATATCCCAGCCCTAATCCTATTTTATAGCTCAGCTGGCTTCTGGCCTTTTTGTTCCTTCTTGAATAAAACTGGAAATGAGGAATTGCACCAATGGATTTTCCCAGAATTGGATTTTTATAATCCACATATACGAAGGTAATCCCCATGTCCGGGAAGTTGTAGCGTGATTCCCAGGCTTCGTCCCCCCACGTTTTTTGGTCCAACGTTACTCGTAATCCTACAGGGTGATCAGTAATAAGGTGTGAGATCTGTTCTTTATGCTTAAAGATTACACCTTGGAAATAGTCCACCCCTATAACTTTATTCCGTTTTTTACGAAACTGACCATAGCCTATCAGGGGAATGAGGCATACTACCAAAAAAACGGTTTTCCGCATTTCAAGTTTTTTAAGCGTTGCGAAATTAATAAATCAGGGCATGAACCTATAACCTAAAGGGCACGAACTGCATGAAATGGTCAATAAAGATGCGTTATCTTCTTCAAATCTTCAGGTGTGTCAATGCCGATGGAAGGAAAGTCGGTTTCTGCTACTTTGATCTGGTAACCATTTTCTAACCAGCGCAGTTGCTCCAGAGATTCTGATTTTTCCAGGGAAGATGGCAGCAGTCTGGTAATTTGATGCAAAATGTCAGCCCGATAAGCATAGATCCCAATGTGCTTATGGAAGTCCTGGTGATTTATCCAATTGGATTTTTCAGTATTCCTTACATAGGGTATGGAGGCACGGCTAAACAGCAGTGCATTTCCATTTTTAGCGAAAACTACTTTCACCACATTAGGGTCTGAGATTTCCAGTGGGTCATCTATTTTTTTAGCCAAAGTTGCCAATTGTACGGTGCCTTCCAGTAAGGAGGCAAGTAAGTCGATCTGCTTTGGGGATATAAAAGGTTCATCACCCTGAACATTGATCACGTAGTCAAAAGGATCACTTTGCTTGGATAGCGCCTCATGGCAACGGTCTGTACCGCTGGGATGCTTTGCATCAGTCATTACCACATCGCCACCGAAACGTTCTACTGCGTCCAAAATATCCTGGTGGTCAGTGGCTACTACCACTCGGTCAAGCTTAGTAGCTTGACGTGCCTGTTCGTACACGCGTTGTATCATAGACTTACCACCTATGTCTGCTAAAGCTTTGGCAGGAAAACGGGTGGAATGATAACGTGCAGGGATTATTCCGATGATCCGGGTCATTCTGATAACTTCACTTTTAACGATACACCTTCTTCCCGGATTACGACGACATTACTGCCTTTCTCGATGTATCCGCTACCTGTGAAGGCATCATAGAGTTCACCTTCAATCATCACCTTCCCACTTGGCCGTAAGATGGTATAGGCTGTACCGGTTTTACCCATTTGAGACTCTTTTCTGAAGTTAGAAGTATACCCTGACTTCTTTTCCATAGTATCCGTTAACGTGAATCGACTGAACGCACTTGTTGTAGCTAACTTTGCACCACCTATTATGAAAAGTACAATACTTCCCAACATGCCGGTCATTACCACGATCACCGCTTTGAAAATAGTGCCGAAAGGTACGAATGAAAAGTCAAAAGCATCATTATTTAGCATAACCAGTACCAGTGAACTTACCGTAAACAGGATTCCCAATACGCCGGCTACTCCAAACCCGGGAATAACAAAGACTTCAGCAGCTATTAATAAGAGACCGACAAAGAAAATGATCACTTCCCAGTTTTCTGCCAGGCCGGTGAGGTAGTAGGGTACAAAGTAAAGAATAGCGGCAATCACCGCGGCAGCAATGGGAAAGCCGACACCTGGTGTCTGTAACTCAAACCAAATACCACCAACGATTACCAGGATAAGTATACCACTTATGACCGGGTTTAAAAATATGGCAATAATCTTATCCGTAGAGGATAAATGATACGTGGTCAATTCATAATTCTCAACACCATTTCGTTCTAATATCTCTTCAATACTGTTCATCTTAGCTTCACAGAACCCATATTTTATCGCTTCCGAAGTGGAAAAGGTAATCACCTGCCCGGATTTACTGATACTATCTATTTCGATGGTCTCATCCACCATGGCCTCGGCGATTTGAGGATTACGCCCTTTTTCTTCTGCAATAGAACGCATAGTACTGCGCATATACGATTGATATTTGTCCGGTGCCGCTTCTCCATCGCCCGTTACCACTGTGGCTGCTCCAATATTGGCTCCAGGGGCCATATAAATGCTGTCACAGGCAATGGAGATCAAAGCGCCTGCTGAAGCTGCATCATTGTTAATGAATACCCAAACGGGCTTTTTGAATTCCATGATACGTTCCACAATATCTTTGGCATCTGTGACAATGCCACCATACGTGTCCATGTCTACTATAACGTAATCCGCCTCTATCTCCTCTGCATGCTTCAGGGCCAGTTCCACATATCTTGACATTCTGGGATCTATTTCAGACCGGATCTCCATTATCATTACATTATTCTGTGATAGCGCAGAAGAAGACATAGAAACCATCAGAAATAGAAAAGATAACCGCTGTAGCATATTTACTGGCTTGATACTTGTAATTTTAGCGTTCCATTGAATTAATTCATTTCTAAGATAGCGAATAAATCGAGTTGGCAAGAATACTGGAACCAATCTTTTCACACTCCTTTGAGGGTAAAATCTGGAATATAGTTTCCGAATCATCGGGACAGCATTTGTTGTTGGAAGTACGTGATCAACAGAATTTTTTTACTTCCTTTTATATTTATGATCATACTGACAGGTCTTTTAACAAAAAAGCCATTTCATTTGAAGAAAAATGGTGGATAGGCATTTCACATTTTACGCGAGACCTAATTGTTTTTCACACTTTTCCGGAGACAGATGATCCTTCTGTTAAAGAGTTTTTTGGATATAATGTAAAACAGTCTCGTATCTCATGGACTAAAAAAAGTATGGATATAGTCAGTTTTGAAATGAATTCATTCAATGCTATTACCAAAGGAGAAATGGCTGTCAGGCAATTTGACCTTGCTTCAGGCGCCCTTATGACAGGAAACCCGTCTTCCAAAACACAAGAAGATACTAATCACGTGCAGTATCCGTTCCATTACGCACAAGGTGATGATCATTTTGATACCGTCCGTGAATTTCTTGCGTCTCTTAATGTGCATCACATTGAGCGTGGAGTGGATTACTATGAAGGCCATGCTGTGGTAGTTATATCCTATTATACAGGTGGCACGAAATTAGATAATGATTTACTCGTGATTGATTTCAATAGAAGTATTTTATTGAAAGAATGTTTGGGAAGTGAATTAAGTGGAATAAGTGACAGAGCTTTCTTCATTTTCCATGACACGCTTATCTTTGTAAAAGATAATACCAATTTTTTAAGCTACCAATTACCCAGTAAATGAGATTCTTAGTTGTATTACATTTAATGATATCCGGGTTTTCCGGCTTTGCCCTGAACGTTCAGGATTCAATAGGGATAGAAGAGATAGACGGTAGAAAGTTTATCATTCATAGGGTAGAAGAAAAGGAAACACTTTACTCATTGTCCAGAAAGTATGAGATACCTATTTACAGGATCATAGAACATAACCCACCTACAGAGTTTGGTTTGGAAATTGGTAATACCATCCGGGTACCCGTGGTAGTTAAGAAAAAGGTAGCTAAAATTAATGCCCGTGTCCCCTTACCGACGCATCAATCCCCGCAGCCGCTGTTGACCCAACCTTCATCAGAAAAAAAAACTCCCTCTGAAAAAAAACATATCGTTGAAGAAAAGCAGACACTGTTTGGCATTTCAAGGATCTACAACGTATCTGTCGAACAGATCAAGGCATGGAATGATCTGCACAGTAATTCACTCGAAATAGGGCAGGAGTTGGTGATTAAAAATTTGGTATCGGTGGAAGACCCTGATGCATCACAAATGCTGTCAGATCCTGAAAAGATACACATTGTGCAAGCTTCTGAAACATTGTATTCACTATCGAAAAAGTACGATGTTTCAATTGAACAACTGAAAAAATGGAATGGTCTGGTGACAAATAGCTTGAATATTGGTCAACAATTGATGATCGCTGACCCTTCAATTGTTATTGACACTATCCCGGTGAATGATGATATTCCCGGTGACTCAACGCTCCGGGAGGTAGCTACACAAGTAGAAGAAGATAAAGGGCCTGTTACAAAGGCACTGGATGCAGCGCGTAAGTATGACGAAGAAAACCAACGTATTAACTTTGAAGAAATTGTGGAGTCCGGATTGGCTGAGGTGATAGAAGGTACGGAGAATACACGCAAGTACCTGGCGCTTCATCGAACCGCAAAAGTGGGTACTATTTTGCGTGTAAAAAATGATATGAATGATCAGGAAGTATTTGTCAGGGTCCTTGGAAAGCTCCCCAATACCGGTGCCAACCAAAATATTCTTATCAAACTATCAAAATCCGCCTATAATAGCCTTGGGGCTATTGATAACAAGTTTAGAGTGACCGTTACTTACATTCCCTGATCAATACCATTCGATTTATAGGGCATTCACCGTGGCCCGACTTTCCGGAGCTTTTGCATTCAGAGACCGTCATAATTTTTTCCGGACGATTTATTTCTTGTAGGTAGACTTACCTACCAACCCTTAAGCCTATCTGCCTATAAATTTTTACCGTAGTTCACTGATTGTCAGTGGTGTGTATATTGTCGTACTTTGAAATATGCAAAAAAAAGGATTATCATGAGAAGATTGAAAGGGTATAGTAAATTAATCATTATGCTGTTAATCAGTGTGATAGATTTTTCGTGTAACGACCTGGATGAGGTAGCGGTTATAGAAAAAATAGGAGATCTGGAGATTATTGAAGTGAAGCTTGGTAATCTAACCTTTAGCGAATTACGAGGTACGATAAGCCAGAACCTTACACTCTCAAGTGACCGAAATTGGTTGTTAGATGGAGGTATTTTTGTCAATGAAGGTGTTACATTAAGTATAGAGCCCGGTACTAAGATATATGCTGCTTTTAACGAGAAAACAGCTTTTTTATCTATTCAAAGAGGTGGTCGTCTGTTAGCAGAGGGGACCCGTTCCCAACCTATTGTTTTTACCACTATACGTAAGCTTACCAGTATTCCACAGCCTGGTGATTGGGGAGGTATTATTCTCAATGGAAGGGCTCCCATTAATGTGGCTGGCGGAGAAATTCAGGGAGAAGGTGACACTGGTTTATACGGTGGTACCGATACTGAAGATAACTCCGGAATTCTTAGGTATGTGATTGTAGAATATGCCGGTAAGCAGCTAGGCGAGGAGAACGAATTGAATAGTATCTCACTCAATGGGGTAGGCAGAAGCACGGTAATAGAATATGTAGAAGCCTTGTATGGTAAAGATGATGGCTTTGAATTTTTTGGAGGAACTGTAAATGCAAGGTACATTGTATCACTGGGTAACGGTGATGATGCTTTTGACTGGACCTATGGGTGGAGCGGTTACGGACAGTTTTGGGTGGCTCAGCAAGATCCTTTTAAAGGTGATCGGGCTATTGAAGCTGATAATAATGGTGGTGATATTAATGCTCTTCCCTTTTCAGATCCTGTCCTTTCCAACATAACACTTATAGGGGCTAAAGATGCGGATGACGAAAATATTGGCATTAAATTAAGAAATGGCACCAGAGGACATATTTATAATGCTATTGTCACTAATTTTTCTAATCACGGCATTGATGTAGATGAAGCTTCGGCAGTGTTTGTTAATGACAAAACACTTAACGTAGAGCACTCGATTGTTTTTGCTAACGCCGTGGGCGATGTCAATGCCCGGGATTTTAACAATGCAGATGCGTTTTTGAACGATCCATCCAATCTCTTCAATTCCGAACCGGTTTTGGAAGGGTTTATCGGTATAGCTGCCGGTAGTTTTGACCCTTCTACTATAGATCAATGGTTTACTCCTGTCACTTTTATTGGGGCAGTGGATCCAATGGATGATTGGACTGCATTATGGCTGGATACTTTACGATAACGATACATAAGATGAAAAATATATTTTTTAGTTTAATTATGCTGGCCGGCATGACCCGGCTCATGGCTCAGGCTTCAGATGAGGATCTCATGAAATTGAGCCTGGAAGAGTTGATGCAAATCGAGATATCTGTAGGTTCAAAAACGGTTAAGAATCCGGATCAGATACCAGGAGCGGTAATTGTTATTGATAAAGAACAGATCCGGGCCTTACAAGCCAGAACCTTACGAGATGCATTGAATGTTATGGTACCGGGAATGGATGTGGTCCCTACCTATTTCAAGTATGGCGACCCGGTGAGCGAAGGTATATATTCCAGGGGGATATTATCAGACTTTAATCAGCAAATACTAATACTGTTTAATGGAGAAAATAAATTTAATGAATCCACATTCGGTTCACCCTATACAGGGATGCAATTTACCCTGGAAAACGTTGAACGAATAGAGATAAGCACCAGTCCCGCACCACTTATGGGGGGTAGTGCTTTGACAACCATTAACGTGATAACGAAAGATGCCGGTTTAATGGGAACAGAGGTTTATCTGAATACCGGTTTCAATAGTGAAGATGGTTTGCAATCCAAGCGGTTTACCGTAAATCATGGCCAGAATATTGATGGATGGCATTTGGGGACAAGCCTTCAATATGCTGATGACAAAGGCCAATCCCATCCCGATCAGGATGTATCAGATCAGTTAGGCGATGAAGCTGAACTGAAGGATGGCATCAGAGGAGCAATAAGCTTTACAGCAAATGTAAAATCTCCCGATGAGAAAATGGAAATCGGGTCCTGGTACAAGAACGTGGAGGCGGACGCACTATTTTCAAATTTGAGCCTTTCAGAGAGCTCAGATCTTTATGGATATAAAGCTTCTACCTTTCACAATTATATCAAATACGCTCCTGTCGATGCCATTGAACTATCTGCAGGAGCATCTGTCTTTAGCAGGGTAAATACGTTCAACCTCGATGAATTCATTCCGGTGGGTGTGGACCAAAGAATAAATGTTCCATTTCGCACCTCCTTGAACAATTACAATTACTATCTAAAACTGGATTATCTCAAAGATTTCAAGTTTTTAGGTGAAAATACGTTGAACGCGGGGTTTAAAGTAGAAAGAGAAGGGCAATATGACCATAGTTTGAGTCAGCTGAACGATGCTAATATTTTCATTGATGTGACGGATCAAAGAAAACGGGATTTTAATATTGATCTTCCTGATGATGATCGCACTATCTATTCGCTATTTGGTGAAAATAACTGGAACCCAAAAGATAATTTGTCCTTACTTCTTGGTTTTAGATTGGATAACTACCAAAACTTTCAAGGTACCTCCATCACTGCATTTAATCCCAGGATGGCGCTGGCCTACTTGCCCAATGACAATTTCATTATAAAAGCACTTTATTCCAAAGCAGTAAGGCCACCTTCAAGTTACGAGATTCAAGGTAATAGTTTTCTTCCATTATTGTATGGAAATGAGAACCTGACATTTGAAGAGCTTTCTACTTATGAGATTTCAGTAAAATTCAGAAACAAAGGTTTTGAAGTAATGGTCAATCCATTTTTTGAAAAATTCAATAATCGGATTGGCTATATAGCATCGGAACTGGATGAAACGATTGCTGTTGCATCTAATAATGGTGAATTAGAAGTAAGTGGTGTAGAGCTAATAATGAAATATACCTGGAAGGAGCAGAACTATTTTTTCTTGAATGCTTCCCGGCTCCGTAGTGAGGATCAAGTTTCAGGAGAAAAGTCACTCTATATACCGGAAGCTTACATAAATGGAGGCATAAACCTGAATTGGGACGCTCTTAATGTCAATTTATCCGGTTTTTACAGAGGGGAGCGAGAGGTGGAGCCTGGCATGAATATAAATGCTGAGCGTGCGACAGATGGATATTTCATGGCTAATCTAGCAGTGTCATATACTTTGAGAGATGCCTTTGAGGTCTATATACTTACTGAGAATGTGCTGGATAATGAAGCGTTTATACCGTTAAGCAGAGATGGCCTATACGTTCCTTTGAGAAGAAGAACGATCAACCTAGGGTTAAATGTCAGGTTTTGATAGGGGGACTTTGATTCGAAAAATAGTATAACGAACCAGAATTATTCTGACGTATTGTTGAAGCGACACCATTTCTCACTACCTGGATGGCTTATGGTTAAGACACTGTGTTATTTGATATAATTAGCTCAAAACCAATGTGAAATTAGAGTCATGCGAATGGCAGAAAGCCGTTATGTGTCATGACAGTTAGTTATATGTATTGATAAATACACTCAGATGTATATCTACATTATTATTTTAAGTTTCTGGAATAAGGTTGATAAGGCGTGGTTTTGAGCTTTCTGGAAACCCAAGGTATGAAGGATCCAAGGGCTGTTATCACTTGGAACATGGTAAGTGAGGCTTTATTGTAAAATAATACATATGATTTATGGGGGGGTTGCTGATTTAACTTGTCCTAACTAATGATAACGTAACTGATTAAAGCATTAGCATGGGGAAAGGTCTTACTGAATTTGAACAACTCTCGTCTATCGAAAAAGGTGTTTTTGTAGTGGAGAACCATTTATCCAGTGGTATGATGGATATAGAGGACATTAAAAGGTTGATACCTTGTTTCATTCATCTCAATAATGTGGAAACCCTTGCTTTAGAATACATTGATCCTGATGTTTCCGAATTCTTTAGGATTACAGAAGAGAAAGTCCAAAGAGATGGTATGGCTGCCTTACAGGAAGTATGCCACCCTGGAGATCTCGAAAAAAACACTGCCGCTATACATTCCTTTTTTAGTACTGCTGGTGCCAGTAGTACGATGAGTTTTTTTGAACGACTGAGAACACGCAAACGCAATAAAAATGAATTTAACCTTCATTTTTCGGTCACCAAATTGTTCAATGAAAGACAGTGTATCGTGCTGACCTTCCCAGTCCATGATGTGCATAATATAACGGGTAAGATTTCTTCAATTCTTGACGAACATGCTTTTTTGAAGAAAAATTTCGAACGATTTGCCTCACTAACCAAGCAAGAGAAAAAAGTCCTGAAATTATTGGCGATGGGATACAATAATCCAAAGATTAGTGAAGAACTGTTTATTAGTAGAAGGACTGTGGAAAACCATAGAAAAAGGATTAATAAGAAGTTGGAGACTAAGAATTTAGCAAGTCTGATAGAATTTGCCAGGGCATTTAATCTCTATACGTCGTAGCGTACTGACAGAAGATTTTGGGTTTTACTTTGTTCTGTGACTTCCGTGTAAGTTTTTCTTTCAATATTTCCAACTTTTGCATTTCCAGTTGTGTCATTCAATATGATAAACCAATAAGTCATTGAAAATCAGTTCTCAAATCTATCCGGTCGAAGATGGACCCAACAACCTCATATGAAAAAACACTATACTGAACAAGACGCGATTGCAACAGTTGAAAAAAGCCTGTTTGTAGTAGGAAACGGTTTGGCTTCTCACATTATGGATATTGAAGATATTAAAAATCTAGTACCATGTTATTTCCATCTTAATAATTCTGCTACAGCCGCAGTGGAGTATATTGATCCGGATATTTCCAAATACTTTACAATATCCGATGAAGATGTTCAAGAGGATGGTATGGCTGCCCTACGTAAAGTATGTCATCCTGTAGACGTCTTTAAGGTTACGGACACAGTATCTTCCTGTTTTGGGACTCCCGATCAACACAAGGTGATCAGTGTTTTTGAAAGATTAAGAAAAAGAAAAGCCGGTACAGACGAATATGACTTGCACTTTACTGTTTTTAAACTTCTCAACGCAGATCAATGTTTAGGACTCACCATCCCCGTTAGCAATATTCATAATACCGCAGATAAGATTTCTGATATTTTGGATGAACACGCTTTCTTTAAAAAGAATTTTGAGCAATTTGCTTTACTTACTAAAAGAGAGAAAAACATCTTGAAATTATTGGGAGAGGGATACAACAATCCTCAGATCAGCGAAAAACTGCACATTAGCAGGAGAACGGTAGAAAATCATAGGAAGAGCGTCAATAGAAAACTCAACATAAAAAACTTTCACGATATCATAAAATACACGAAGACCTTCAACCTTATTTGAAGCAAGAAGTGTTTAAATCTTGTTTTGTCATATGAGTCATTTTTTGTATCTGTTTGAAAGCCACGGCTATGATCCAAATTTTTCCTAAGTCCTTTCCACTTTTACATTTTAACCTATGTTTTAAAAAGAGTTTTCTTGATTCAGTTAGCAATGTAGGTGCACCTAAACCATGAAAATGAAAAAGATTTATACAGAACAAGACGCACTTTCATCCGTCGGAAAAAGCCTTTTTGTTGTTGAGAATGCACTATCACAAAATAAAATGAAATTGCAGGATATTAAGGAAATGATCCCCTGTTTCCTTCATCTAAATAATGCCAAAACGATTGCTTTAGAGTACATTGACCCTGAAGTCTCGAAGTTCTTTCCTGTTAGCGAAGAAAAGGTGTTGAAGAACGGTATGAGTGCTTTGCAGGGAATGTGTCACCCCGGTGATCTGGAGAAAAATATTGCAGCCATCTTATCATTTCTGAGTAATGCAGATCCGAGTAATGTGATGAGTTTTTTCGAAAGACTAAGAACCAGAAACGTTGGCAAAAACGAATTTGACCTTCATTTTACGGTGACCAAGCTCTTTGGTGAAAAACAGTGCATCGCATTAACCTTTCCAGTTAATAATATTAATAATATTGCTGATAAAATTTCCACAGTCCTGGACGAACATGAATTTCTGAAAAAGAACTTTGAACGTTTTGCCTCACTTACAAAACAGGAGAAAAGGATCTTAAGATTATTGGCCAGGGGGCATAATAACCCTGAGATCAGTGAAGAATTATTTATAAGCAGGAGAACTGTGGAAAATCATAGAAAAAACATTAATAGAAAACTCGGCCTTAAAAACTTCGCCCACCTTATACAATTTACAAACGCTTTTAACCTGGTTTAATGTACGTGTGAATTTTGTAGAGTTTTACAAAAGTTGCCAGCGAATTAAAAGAGCCAAAATCATTTCCATAACTCCGATGATCCAAGGGTTAAATGCCCATTCCTGTAAGCTCATAATGAAAATTATCATGCCTGTTGTCAATCTGTAAAAATCAATTATTCAAAATGCGCTTAATCATTTGTCCAGCTTTTTGTTGCAAGTCCAGTCACCAAGCAGTACCGGTTTGACAGGAAAAATCATAAAAACGGTAGCATAATTTTTTTACACCTCTTAGCATCTCACATTGCTCATTTTCATAGTATGAAAAGTTTGGTTCATTGAAATTGAAAGAAGCACGATTCAAAAAATCATTTGTCAATAAGACATATGAATTACTATTCACGGCATTTTTCAAAAGTAAGTGTGATTCTAATACTGCTCGTCCAAATAATTTGCTAAACCCGGCAATTTGATATTGAGTAAGCGGACCATAGTGTCCGATCATCTTTAACGAAAGGTCCAACGGGCTGTCCAATGTGCTGTTGATATTCTCAATATGTCTCATGAAGTAATCATTCATAACCCGGAATTGGTCCAGCAAAAGTTTAAAAGAAGGAGGAGTGCCAAAATGGTAGAACAGCACGGCACCTCCCTCGATCTCTGAAATACACAATCCTAACTTGTTTTTTTCGATGATGCATGAAAGCAACCGAAGAAGAATATCCTTTCCCTCTATCAACCGGGTTTTATAAACAAATTCAGTAAATCCACTAATGTCAACGATAATAATGGTGCCATTTTTCGTGTTTGCATTTCGTGTTGTCAAAGGATTATCAAGAGACATAATCATCTTATCCGGATTTAAAGTTTACATTTCAAAGATCTCAATTGGTCCTTTGATGTATGTAGCCAAATCAAGGGACTTGCTATCCAAATTGAGAAGGTTTGAGCAAATGAGGCTTGCTTATTTCTTGTAAAGAACCATACCCGCATGATAGAGAATACCGGTTTTGAATTCACCATCAGCTGTAAATCCAGTATCATATTGATAATCAATGTGATTGCCTGATACCTTATAACTTCCCTGGTAGGCCTGCTCTCTATTTCCGCGTGCTTCATCGTATCGGTTATTAGGAAGTAATTCATGTCGGACGTAACCATCCTGAGTTACCCACATACCAATGTATTCTTTTGTTTCTTCTATTGTTTTATGGCTCTTAGTTTTCATCTCTAATAGTTTGTCTAATTCATAAGTGTCTAAAAATGCAGTTACCCGTGTGATACTATCATTTTTTATGAGCAGCTTCCATGCATACTGATTTTGGTAAGTTTCTCCGGTAAGCGTAATGGCTTTCCCTTCCCAATGAAGCCAAACCACATTGTTTTCAGCAGTAAGGCTTATTAGTTTAGGTTGGATTGGTGTTTTAAATTTTTCCACTACCGGCTGTACGGCATTTTTCAGGAAATCTTCCTTTCCATGGTAAGTTCTGCTAAGTGTGCTTCTGCCTGCAACCGTCCATTCTACGTTCCTGCCCAGCAGGTCAAAGAAATTTTCCTTTCTACCCATTTCTCAAATTTCCCTTCTATTATCAGCTTGTTCTTTTTTGTCTGCTCTCTATTCATTCCATCGGTATTTTCTTCCTGCCCGTGGCAAGAGAAGGGTAGTATGAGGGTTAGAAACAGGTTGAAGAATGGTATTCTCCAACCCTTGCAATGATTAATTTTCATCCGTCTTTACTTTCAGCAAGTGGGAATAATTCATGATTCTAAATACCCGCTCCGTTAGGGTTTCTCTTACCGCATTCCCCGGTTCGGCCAGGTAATCAGAATAATCTACGGTAACACGTAAAGGCTTTTGACCTTTTGGAAGCAGAAGCAACTCTTCGATTTTGTCAGCGACTCCCTGGATGGGAGCATCTCCAAATCGGAAAAGGTTTCTCAGTCCGGACTCATAATTGTCATAATCCTTTTTGAGCCTGTTATATTGTTTCAACACCTCTTCGTCTTTAGGAAATTCTGCTGTTTCAAAATGTGAAGTCCCTTCCATGAAGACTCCTGGCATCATGATAGAAGTTTCAATGCCAAATTGACTTACTTCGTAAGCAGTACTTTCTGCTAAAGCATCGAAGGCCGCCTTTCCTATCACATATGGAGCAGTAAATGGCGCCATTAAGTTAGTAATCCCACTACCCACATAAATCAATATCCCGTTCTTCTGCTTCCTCATATAAGGCAATACAGCACGATTAAGCCTATGTGCACCAACGGCATTGGTATTTAGTGAACTTTGAAGTTGCTCAGGAGTGTACCCTTCTGAAAACCCAACAAAAAGGTGCGCAGCATTATGGATCACCACATCAATACTTCCGTCTTTTTCTATCACTTTGTTTGCGGCTGCCTGACAGGAAGCATCCTGGTGAATATCCAAGTCAATGATTTCAATAGTTTTTCCGTGCCCTTCCACATATTCTCTTAGCCGGGTGGATTTATGGCTATTCCGACCATTTGGGTCTCGGATGCCGGCATAAACTTTGAATCCCGACAAGGCAAGTGTCTGAGCGGTATGTAATCCCATCCCGGAACCTGCTCCGGTTATCAAGACTGTTTTTTGATTACTTGCCATTTTATTTAATGTTTTGTTGATCATTCACTTAGTATTTCGGTAGAGGTACCCAATGCCTCATTTCCTTCCATTTCCTTTTGAATAAGATCGATTTTAGTGCCTGCGTATTGGTAGGCGTCTTTTCCAAGAAATAAGTGTACTAGTGGGGCTTCTTGCTCACTAACGGCGATCATTACTTCGGCCGCTTTTTCCGGATCATTAGGCTGATTCCCATTGATCTGGTTTAAGTGCGCTTGTTCTGATTCTCTTGCGATCGAATAAGCTTCGATAGGATTTACAGGTGTTTTTACCGAGCCCTTTGAAAGGAAATTGGTACGGAAATATCCTGGATATACCAAAGTGACATTTACTCCAAACCCTTTCATTTCTTCAGCTAGTGCTTCTGTAAACCCTGATACTGCAAACTTGGTAGCACAATACACGCCGAAGCCGGGGAAGTTTCCAATGTAACCACCAATGGAGGAAATATTAAAAATATGACCTGATTCCTGCTTTCTTAAGATCGGAGTGGCGTGCCTGATTACATTCAGGCAACCAAACACATTCACATCGAAACTGTTTTTTGCCTCTCCGTCACTCAATTCTTCCAGCGTTCCTATTTGACCGAACCCGGCATTATTCACAACTACATCAATTGTTCCGAAGTGGTCAACAACTTTGTTAATTGACCCTTTGACGTTGTTGTCGCTGGTAACGTCCATTTCGATAGGAAAAAAGCTATCCGAAACGTCACCAATTTCATCAATGAGTGAAGCTACTGTGCGAGAAGTAGCTGCCACGCGATAATTGCTTGACAGAAGCTTTTTTACCAATATAAGGCCTAGCCCTTTCGACGCTCCTGTTACTAACCATACTTTGTTTTTGCTCATAATTTTTGGTTTTTAATTATAAGACAAAGTTGGTACTGAAGCTTATCTTCTCATTATACTAAGTAAATGATAACTTATCAAAATCAAACATTTCTGAAAGATGTTGGTGCTAACGTCTGATGTTGTTTGAAGAACTTGTTGAAATGGGTGACTTCATTGAAGCCAAGAGCGTAGGCGATTTCAGAAATATTCCAGGAACTATGCTTTAACAGTATTTTCGCTTCCTGCAGAATACGCTCCTGAATAATGTCTGATGTAGATTTTTGTGTTGTTTTCTTCAGCGCCCTGTTGAGGTGATTTACATGTATGGCCAATTGGTCTGCAAAGGCAGCAGGTGTTCGAAGATTTAACCGCTGACGGGTATCTTCAATAGGAAATTGTCTTTCCAGAAGTTCTAAAAAAAGGGTTGTAATCCTGTGTGAGGCATTCAGAGATTTTTTGACCTTGTGAAGAGAAGGGTTGATTTTTAACGCTTTATGGATTAATTCAAAGACAAGCGTGCGCAGAATATCATATTTATGCATGTATTCGGAGTTAATTTCATCAAACATGCGTTCATAGACCTGGCTTATTTCATCTGCTTGATTTTCAGAAAGCTCAAAAATGGACGATCCGTTAGGTTGGAAAAGTTCGTAATCGGTAAGGTTACCAAAGCGATTAAAAAATGAACCTGTAAACACACAGAAATAGCCTGATTGTATTTTGTCGATTTCCTCCCAGTTGTAGGGTACTTGCGGGTTAGCGAATAATAATGCCCTTTGCTTTATCTCCACTACTTTGTCAGCATAGTGAACCTTATTATTCCCCTTTATAAGACTTATTTTATAGTAATCCCTTCGGCTATATGGTACCGGTTTAGCATTGGTGCCCACGAAAGGCGCTAGCTTGAACACATTGAAATGTCCCACTTCCTTACGAACGCTATCAGGCACCCAATTGAGTTTGCGTCGGTAAAATTCTTCTATGCTCTCCAATGAATTCATAGCACAAAGTTATAAAATTCAAACATACTTTGGGCTTGACCTTAAGGCTTATGCTGTTTGTCAGTTAAAAGATTGTCGAAATTCGATAGGTGAATAATTCGTTTTTGATTTGAAAAGCTTGCTAAACGACTGAGGGTGTTCAAAACCCAATGCATAGGCGATTTCACTTACGGAGCAACTGGTAGTGGACAGCTTCTCTTTTGCTTTTTCTATCAATTTCTGATGGATGTGCTGCTGACCATTTTGCCCTGTAAGGGATCGCAACATATCGCTTAAATAGCTTGGAGATACGTTAACCTTTTCAGCCAGGTATTGAACTGTTGGTAAGCCATCGTTTAATGGTTTTGAATCATCGAAGTAGTCATTTAAAAGCTCCTCCATCTTAACCAGTAGATCTTTATAAACAGATTTATGCGTGATGAACTGACGATTGTAAAATCGGTTGCTGTAGTTAAGTAATAATTCTATTTGAGAAATAATTACATCATGGCTAAAATCATCTATTCTGCCCTTCAGCTCTTCATCTATTATTTTAAAAATAGACATAATGGTATCTTTCTCCTGAGCTGAAAGGTGTAAAGCCTCGTTGGCTGCATAGGAAAAAAAACCGTATTGTTTGATTTTTCTGGTAAGTGAATAGGTGAGTAAAAAATCAGGATGTATAAAAAAAATATAACCTGAGGCTGATTTTTTCGGGCTTTCAAATACTTGATTTGGTGCGGTGAAGATCAACCCCCCTTCTCCAAAGTCGTAATAGTTTTGTCCATATTTGGCAGTCCCACAGAGCGACGTTTTGTAAGCTATCTTGTAAAAATTAAGCGTAAAAAAGTCAAAGGGCTCTTTTGTAGAAACGTCTGCATCTTCCAAATTAATAAAACTTATCAGTGGATGGATAGGCTTGGGTAATCGAAACGCGTTATGAAAGTCTGATAATGAATCAAATTTCCGTGGTGTATTTATTCTTTTTTTCATTTTTAGAAATTGATAACGATAACCAACAGCGACTATGACTGGTCATCGTTATCATAAGTTAAACAATATTTTATCTGTTTCTGTGCTACAACTACCTAATTACCTTGCACGGCATTAGATACCTCTTTCCATTCTTCCCATGTGGCAAGTCTTTCATTGTAGGCCCTGCGAACTGAAGGTAGCGCTTGATCACCCAGTAAAAGTCGTAATGGTGGCTGTTCAGCATCTACCACTTTGAAAATTGCCTCGGGTGTAGCATTCGGGTTCCCCCTTTCCATATTTCTTAAACCATTAACGAATTGCTCTTTAAAATCATTGTAGATATCTAGTCCTTCCGACATCTTCAAAGATTCAGGACTACCAAATTCTGTAGCATAGGCTCCTGGTTCAATAAGGGATACTTTGATGCCAAAGGCTTTGATCTCTGCAGCCAAACTTTCATGAATGGCTTCATATGCCCATTTTGTAGAACAGTAATACCCAATTACCGGCATGGACTCATGACCAAGGCTACTGGATACTCCAATTATATGACCATTTCCTTGCTTCCTTAAAAATGGTAGTACTGCTTGTACAACGGAGAGTGTTCCGAACAAATTAGTATCATAGAGTGCTCTTACATCGTCCAGACGGGCCTCTTCAACAGTGCCTACAAGTGAATAACCTGCATTATTCAGGATGACATCAAGTTTTCCAAAATGTGCGTGTGCCTGGATGATAGTCGTCTTAACCTGATCTGGCTTTGTTACATCAAGTTCAAGAGTCAAAACACTTTCTCCATACTTTTTCTGAAGGTCTGCAATGCTACTTAGTTTACGGGCTGTTGCGACTACTTTATCCCCACGCTCAAGTGCTGCCTCTGTCCAAATTCGACCAAATCCGCGGGAAGAGCCTGTGATGAACCAAACCTTTTTTTCCTTTTGATTTTCCATGATTTTATTATTTAGTTTCTGGTATCAAAGGTCGACAGTCCCTTCTGCCTTCCTGTAGCCTAATTGAGGAAGGATGTAGTCAAAATGAGGAAATTGTAGGTAGTTCTCCCAGTTTAAAGATTGCCGGAACTGAACAGGAGAATGCTTGGTCTTTGATTCGTATCTATTTATCTCTTATCCGAATTCATTTTGTGGAAAGACATTTAATTAAATCTAAAAATCAACTTGGAAATCTGCCTCATTAATATGGGTGGGGTAGGAAAGACCATTAAGAAACTGGAAAGAAAAACTAACCAAAACTGCTTTTTTAAGAGTTTTGAGTTTCTCTCAGATATTTTCCATCTACTTTCTTAACTTCAGCAAATTCGCATATTCCACATGATATGTTTGTTTGACGTAGAAAGTGTTTTCTGATAGATGGATGATTTTTTGATGATAATAAGTTTCCTCAGACAATAACGAGCAAAAACATGTTTATTTCTCATCATTTTCTCAATAATGTTGGAAAAAATAGAGGGAAAGATGAGAAAAAGGTACTATGCTAAATAATAAACATAGTAAAAGGAGTGCTGAAGTCAGGAGGAGGTCATTGGTGCTACTATTAGAAATTAGAATCATCAGGGCTGGGAAGTGAAATGCTTTCATAAGGTCGTTTTAGCTCTTTCTTTAAGTGCAGGCCACCAGACCAAAATCATTTCTGTGATTACCAGAGGATAAACCCAGCACATCCATTCATACAAGGTGTATCGCATTAGCCCATCTTCTATATAAGGGAAAAGATTATAGCCATATTCATCAAGCCTATTAAAAACTCGAATAAAGAGGAAGGCAAGCCCGAAGACATAACTTCGGATCATAAAATTTTTATGGTTGACAATATCCCGATTTCGAATGGATATCCATGCGGCTATAGTCATGAATATCCATAAGATTGCCAGTATAAACAAGGAAGGAATTCCACCGGATAAAGTGTATCCGTTGAAAAGTAGGTAAAACACAGTGGAAGCTCCTAAAAGAGATCCTATAATATAGATTTTGCCTAAAGTTCTGTGAAGAGAGAGGTATGTTTTTCGAAGTCTTGGCCAGAACTGCAGCGGCCCTAAAAATAGTGTGCAAAATGCTCCGATAAAATGGGCGACCAACCAGGGTTTGATGGCTATTTTACGAGGTTGTAAGTCATTTGTAAAGTAAGGTTTTGTGCTTTCAAAGTAGAACCAACAGCTGAGAGCCAGTATAATCGACCATAGCGCTATCTTTAAATACTTATTCATTGCTAGTACTTCATAAATTGCTGAAGCCAATCTACATACCAAGCCTGCTGACCAATCCAATAGACAAAAAACGTAGGTATATTGACCACAATTCCTAGTAGAATGGCAGGGTGCATGATTTTTTTCAACCGCCACCCAATCATGAGCAAGGTTATAATAATAAGTACCGAGCAGATGGACAGGGCCAGCCAGGCATAAGGGCCGTAGAAAGTAAATATTAGAAATTCCAGTCCTCTTCCCAGTCCAGGCATCATGATATAAAAAATGGTGGATATAAGCCATAAAACATGCTCATCGGTTCTTTTTCTATGCACGATTGACATAATGACAGCTACTGCAAAACCCGTCATCATGATTAACTCCACCAGTACTATCCCATAGAAAAAACCTTCGGTGAATGGTTCGCCAAAACCTCCGGCATCACCAAAACTAACATCTTGCCATAGAAAGGAAACGGCACTGGAAACTGTAGCACCAGCTACAAAAAAACCGATGATACCCCAGGTACGATGAGTCTGAATATTTCCGTGCGTGGCTAAGAACGGCTGTACGATAAGGAGTATATACCAAAACATGGCGCTAAAGACATGAATATGGGTAGACCAATCTTCATCTGACCAGGTTATCCAGTAGCTGTCTATGAATCCACTCTGCATCAATACAAAAGGGATAATCATCCATAAATGAAGGCTTTTATACTTGTTCATTGCTACTTTTCTAATAATATCTTCTTGCTACAGCCTGGTTAGCGAACAACTCGAGATCAATACCTACAGAAACTTCATGAGTGCTGAAGGTAGAAGCAGGTGAGTCGTTAGAAGTCAGTTCACCAGTATATCCAAGCCGAAAACCATTATTAAGGTTGAGAAAAGCTGAAATCCCATAAACATTAAAATTTCTTGTAAATACTCCAGCCCAAATGACATCAGCAAGCAAGACACTGATGCCTATATCCGTGGAAAGTGGGGAATCTTCGGCCAGGCGAAGTACAGCAAAAGGCTTCAATTTAACACTCTGTGACTTGTCTATAATCAGTCCTCCGGTGAAATAATAGTGTCGATTGTATCGTTCTCCTATGTTTTCACCAATACCTTCCGTGGCTTTGAGTAATCTTGGGACCGAAACCCCCAAGTAGTATTTTTCATTACTAATAAAGAGTCCGGTTCCAAAATTCAATTTTGTGAGGCCGTCATCTGCATTTGTGAAATCCTCATCTGTTGGGTCGTCCAATGTGAGTTCCCCAAAATTATATCGCAATGACAGAATACCTGTTTGTAACCCAAAAGATAGTGTCATATCATTCGACAGGTCCAGTTCATAGGCGTAAGCAAGGTTAAAGTTTGTGTTTTTAGTAACGCCTGTCTCATCATGAACAAGTGATAGTCCAAGCCCAACTTTATTCTCAAAAAGAGAACTGTTACCTGAAAATGTAATAGTGGTTGGAGCTCCTGCTACTCCTCCCCATTGAGAGCGATAATGTAGATCAAAGCTTGTCATATCATTCACTCCGGTATAGGCAGGGTTAATGGGTAACTGGTTAAATTGATATTGACTTAATAACGGGTCCTGTTGAGCGTTTGTAAACCAGGCATAAGAAGTTAAGACAATCACTAAGATTACTTTTTTCATAATCATCTTCTTAAATATAAAAACCCTGTGAGCTTATCAGTTTCTGTCTGTATTATGTAGAAATAAGTACCTTCTATTAAGGCATGATTTCCATTCGTGTTACTTTGCCCTTCAAACCTCTTACTCTGGTTGTTGTATCCCGAGACTTCGTAGACCTTGCTACCCCAGCGGTTGTATATCTGCACGGAGTTGTTTATATAAGATTCAATATTTTCGATTTTCAGGAAGTCGTTCTTGCCATTGCCGTTAGGGGCTAAAGCATTATATACAATAAGATCTTCGCCAGGCGGTAGTACCGTTACTTCAGCAGTAACCGGGTAAAGAAAAGAGCCTGATTCCGTCAGAGTACTTATAGTTGAGAGGTAAACTCCAGGTATCTTTGCTGAGAAAGTTATTTCAAATGACTGGCTACCCGCTACAGGTACTTGTTCTGGGACATCACTGATTTCAAAAGCCTGGTCAGAAGAAGTTATAGTACTTATATTTAGCGTTTGGGTGCCAGTATTTTCTATTAAAAAACGACGTGAAATACTTTGCTCTGAGACTGTTTGTCCAAAACTTATGGAGGTTTGTTGATTATTTGCTATGGGTTGATTCTGCTCTGAATCTATGATGGAGAAGCTTATATTAGGATCATTGACTATTAATTGAGCAGATGAACTGGCAATTGTATTGCAGCTGCTGGTGATAACACAGGTATAATTGCCCTGATCACTAATGGTAATACTATTCAATATAAGACTAGGATTTGTTTCGTTAGAGATATCCGTGCCGTCCTTTTGCCATTGGTACGTTAAGTTATCACCACTTGTAGTTATACTAAAACTGACTGATTCACCAACATTTTGAGTTTGATCTATTGGATTAGTAGTAATTCTCGCAAGGGCCGTTACGCTAAGGACTGCTGAAGAAGAGATTTCATCTGTGGTATTATCCCCTGACACTACACATCTGTATAGCAACCCATCCATTGACGGTGTAATAGAAGATATATCCAGATTAGGGGTGCGTGTCCCTGAAATTGATCCTCCATCAGTCAGATTAGTGAAACCTGTTCCCTCATCTTCCTGCCATTGGTATTGCAGATTATTTACTCCGGATGCCAGCACAGAAAAGCTGACATTAGTTCCCTCGCATTGGTCTGTATCCTGTGGTTGTATGGTAACTGCTATTGCCGGATTGCAGATATCAGTTGTTAGCCAGGGGGCAAATACAACTCCGTCAGTGACAGAACTGCCCGTACCACCACTGTTAGCACTGGCATTGAAAGGTCCTGAAGCATCACCCCACCAGTTGTTAATAGCATTAACACTCCCTCCTCCAACATTTTCAATTCCATTATCTCCATGATTGGTTATGCAGGAGTTAGCAATAGTTGGTGAACCACTATCGACATACATCCCATCTAAAAAGGCGTTACGAAGCGTGAGATCATTTAGAATTGGAGTAGCATCATTATAGATGTAAATGCAACTTCTACAGTCGTTCATTTCTATATTAGAAATGGTAGAAGTAGTGCCTCCGATGGAAATTCCTGCACCAAAAGTACGATCTCCGGCCCCAATACCTGTATTACCTATACCTTGCCATTCCAAATGATCGATAACTGAGTTTACGCTGGTTTCTGAAAGGTCTATGCCACCGGCTCCAACTATTTGGATTGGAGATGATGACGTCCCTGCAGCCAATAATGTCCCCTGAACGTCAATATCGTAGGTATAAGCAGTCGAATTGATAATTAAACCCGGCTCCAACGTGAGTGTTATACCTGCGTTTACAGTAACACTTCCTAGCATTTCAAATTCCCAAACCTCAGGTAACACAGGCGCATGCCATGTTACATCATTTTCAACAGCTTCATTATCTATGATAATTTTTGAGAATCCGTTCGTATCAAAAAACTCATCATCCATTACTTCAGGGTGGGTAATGATATCCTTCGTATTGTTACTGAATGAATTGTTTTCAATTATGGGGTTTGAAATACCATTATTAAACTTTATTGCTGCCGATCCATTAAAACTACTGCCATTATTAGTAAAGGTATTATTAGAGATGGTAGGGCTTCCTTGTGTGAATTGAATGCCAAACTCATTATCTGTTATTGAATTATTGGTAATGATCGGACTGGCTGAGGAGGATCGTATGGCCTCATCGCAATTGCTAATCGTGTTTTGCTCTATGATTGAGTTTTGTCCATCGATCAATACCCCAAATCGGCAATTGTCTATAAGGGAATTCCTAATGGTAATCGGACTGGCAGCACTTCGTGGACGAAATACTCCTCCACCGTCACTTTTAGTACCGTAGTACTCTACAAATTCAAATACAGAACCTATACTATTGGTTAAAAAATTAAAAGCTCCTGACCCAAAAAATTGAATAGGCTCTGAAGGTGTACCTTGAGCGATTATTGTACCCTGAACCTGAATATCATTTGTGGGCTGAATGACAACTCCCGGCTCAATCGTTAAGGTGACGGAAGCATTAACTGCCACAGCACCTGCTGACATGGCATAAGTCCAAGTCTCAGGAGCCTGGGGCTTCTGCCAGGTAGTGTTGCCAGTAATAGTACCTAAATCGATCTGAATAACTGTTAGACCGTTAGTGTCATAGAGTTCGTCATCTGCCATTTCAGCATCTATGAGTAAGTCCTGATGATTAGAGGTAAAAACATTATTTTCAATAATTAATCCCAACATTGGGTTTTGGATGTAGAGAGCCGAATTCTTACCGGAAGAACCATTGTTGGAAAAAGTATTGTTTTGAACAACACCCGATCCATTTATCAGCCACACTCCATAAACTGTATTTTGGTCTAGAGCAGAGTTAGTAATGGTAGGATTTCCCTGTTGAGAGCGAATGCCTACAATTGCATTAGACAGAGTGGATTGATGAATCACTGGCTCCGAATCATTATAAACGTACAGACAAGCATCACAGTCGTTCATAACGGCATTACTAATGGACGAACTGCCAGTAGAGCCCAATGAAATCCCCGCTGTAAAGGTATCATCCAAAAAGCCTGAACCTACAAATCCCGCTCCTGTGTATTCTATAAATTCTAGTATGGAATTATTACTGGTCTCCGAAATATCAATGCCCCCGGGACCAGTTAGAATGATCGGCTGCGAAGCGTTACCGACTGCGATTAATGTGCCGTTTATAATGATATCATTGGTGTAAATAGGTAAACTTATCTGTACGCCAGCTTCTATGGTTAATATAACTCCCGTGATAACGGTCACATCTCCTGTTACCTGGTAAGGACTATTTACTAAGCCCCATGTGGTATTGGAAGTGATGGAGCCACTAACCGGTGTTTGCGAATAGGTGAATTGCAATAAGCCGGTCAGAGATAGTGCTAAAAAAGCTTTTATCTTCAATTTAATTTGCTTTGTGTGATTCACAAAGTTGATCTAACCCTCCTGAGACCGTTTGCTACAATGTATCAATGATTTGCTCTAATGTAACAGGGGCTATTTTGCTCTGGCTTTGATAAACTCTGAAGGTAATACCCCAAATTTTTCCTTAAAGACCGTTGAAAAATATGACAGGCTCTCAAATCCAACTGCGTAGGCCACTTGAGATACTGACTCCCCGGCTTCCAATAATTTTGAGGCGTGAAGTAACCGTTGATTCCTGATAAATGAAGTCGCTGAATGTCCTGTTAGAGCAGTGATTTTGCGATGTAGCTGCATTCTACTTACACCGATGGATCGACTTAAATCGGTTACGTTAAAATCATTGTTGTCAATGTTTTTACTTACTACTTTTAGTAATTTTTTCAGAAAAACCTCTTCTATACTGGTTACTACAATGTTACCCGGCTCTAACGAAATAATCTTTCTGTATTTTTCGGCAAGTTTATTTCTACCTACTATTAAATTAGTCACACGAATTTCTAATTCCTGACCACTAAATGGTTTAGTCAAAAAATCATCAGCTCCAATTTGAAGCCCCTTTAGTTTTGTATCAGCATCAGCTCTTGCTGTTAAAAAAATAAATGGTATGTGACTTGTCAATTCATTTTCCCGGATCCATTGACAAAATTTTAATCCATTCATAGCAGGCATCATAATATCACTTATAATAAGATCAGGTATGCGGTTTTTGGCAATGTTCATAGCCTCTTGCCCGTTGTTGGCATGTATGATATTAAATTTTTGCTCCAATGTAGATCTTATCAATTTAGCCACTGCTATGTTGTCTTCTACCAAGAGCACAAAACGACCAGTCTCTTCAAACGTATTTTTTTTATCAGGTTGTTCTTTATTTATAGCTGGGGATCGTTTTTCTGTTTTGTCTAAGGGTAAAATAACCGTAAACGTAGTACTAACATCAGGTGTGCTCTCAACAGTAAGCCGGCCTTGCTGAAGATTTACTAACTCTTTGGTAAGTGCTAAGCCGATCCCTGTACCTTGAGAGGATTTTTGATCTATCTGGTAATAGCGATCAAAAATTTTATCGCATTCCTGACGGGAAATACCTTTTCCATGGTCAATAACCAGTACTTTGAGTGGTATGGCATCAACTACTTTAAGTTTTACGATCGTATTTTCATTGGTAAATTTAACAGCATTTGAAACCAGATTGAAGAATATTTTCTCAAGTGCATCGTGGTCAAAATTTAGCCACATTGATCCTTCAGGGATTTCTTCAATAATCTTGACATTGCGATTCGCTGCATAAGAGGAAAAAAGAGCAACAACTGTTTTTAGAAATTGGTAAATATCTCCAGGCGTGGGGTTTAATTTAAACTGTCCTGATTCTAATTTAGAAAGGTCCAATAATTGGTTAATTAATCGTAACAATCGGTCAGTATGTTTTTTCAATACACTCCAGTCATCAGACTCCCCCTGCTTAGTATGTCTGTCAATAGTTCCTACAATAAGTGTGAGGGGTGTTCTCAATTCATGTGAAACATTAGCGAAAAGCTTGGATTTGAGTTCATCAAATGATTTGATTTTTTCTGCCTCTAGCTGAATCTTAAGTGCTTGTTCATGTTCTTTTTCTGCCATAGCCCGGATCACTTTATTGGCGCATAGCGAGGCAATGGTTTTCAAAATATTCAGGTGATGTTCTGTGAAAAAATGTTTATCAGGATGTTCTGAATCGATGACACCTATAACTTTTTTGTCGTAGATGAGGGGCACAGCCAATTCAGATAATCGGTGAGCATCATCCGGAATGTATCTTTTATCTTTAGAGGTATCAGCTATTATCAAAGGCTCTTTTGTCTTAGCTACAGTTCCAACAATTCCTTTTCCAAGGGGTATATCTATTGGTTTATAGATTTCGAAGGCTTGTGGGTTTTTAGTGCCATAAGCTGCTTTTTGTACGAGCGTTTTTCTTTCATCGTCTACCAGATAGATCACACAATCTACAAGTCCGAGTCTGCCAATACAGTTTTTGGCAACATCCCATAAAATTTCATCAACTGTGTTTTTTCCAAAAAGAGATGTAGAAAAATAATTAATGGTTCTCTCAATTTCTTTGGCTTCAGCTACCATCAATTCATTTTGGCGAAGTTGCTTACCGTACAAATAAAAATAGTAGATGCCTATGATGGCTGTTCCTAAAACGGCTGTCGAAAGACTTCCGTAATAGCAATAGCGTTGAACCTGGGTGGATAGTTCAATTGAAAAAAGTGAAAAATCTGTTAGCTCTAGTATTAAAAAGGCGGACAGAATTAGACTTATGATTGAATAAAGGGTAAGTTTCTCATCAAATTCGAATACAACCACCACGCTTAGCAGTACCGGAATCAACATCAAGTGATGGGAGGCTTCTCGACCCAATGATGATGCCACCGTAAACAGGTACATGCAGGAAAAAATGTAGAGTAGGTTTCGGGAAAGCTTATAAAACCTATAGCTATTCAACAGCCATGTACTACTAAAGCACAATAAAAAGCCTAAAGCTACCGGAGCCAGAAAAAGGCCATTGAAAGCAAAGAAGAGTAAATACGGGAGGGTAGTTCCAGAGGCTAAAAGCGCAGAAACATTCACCAATCGAATTCGACGCGACTGATCAAAAACCATTATCGGCGTTATGCCCGCATTGAGGATGTTCAGCTTTATCATGTTACTGGTTAAAGTTAAAAAACTCAACTTGCTACCTTCTGTCTCATAAAATCGTCTCGCTAATAAAAGTTGATCAAGTTCAAACCAAATTTGGAAACCCCCGTCAATGGTATGGACTAGATAAGGAATATTAAGAAGAATTCGAAAGAAAAACTACCTTGAAATTCAAACTTCCGGGCTTTTCTTGGGTTTTCCATTTTCAGGTCATGAACGTTCTGATGTACCGGGACCCTGTTTGTCATGGAAGGCAGGCCAGCATGTCGTGATTTACCGGATAGAGGGACAAACCCATTATTTTGCTTCCGATTTTGGTACTAATAGTACCCGTTTATTATACATTTCAAAGTTGATCAATACTTGAGTTTAAAATATATAATAAGCATCATGGAAAGCGGAAACCTCATCATGGTCGAGACAGTTGACTTGGATGAAACGGCAATATTGCAGTTCAGGCTCACAACAGGGGGAACACAGTTTTACTTCATTGATCATAATCGGATGGATTATTGGATATTCTTTATGAAGTTGCTAAAAGGAAGGATCAATATGACCGATTGGCATTACGACAACTGCAGGCATAACCTTCACGGTAGTAAGCAAAGAGTGGTAATCAGGTGTTACTAAAAAGGTCTTCTATGTATTTAAGTACAATAGGTACGCCCGGTCCACTCATAATTTCTCCTCCAAACCAAATGCCTTGTTTTCCTTGCTCCTTGTGCAATTTTTCTATTTTATCAAAGTCACCTACCTGAACAAACGGGTTATTCCATTTTACAACCCGCCATCCGTAAGGCTTAACCTGAGAACGAGATAGGTCGAACTTAAATTCTGTCGTAGCTTGATGCCATTTGTTGTGAATGAATGTCTCGTCTATTTTCTCAATGTCAATGTTATTGACCATGGTTAAGGATTGGAACATTGTATCTGCATGAAAGCACTTAAATAGTCCGTATTTTGATCCATCCTTTTTGACTGTGTTTGTTCCTATTTTGTGTGGATTGTTATAGTCAAGGTAAATGCCTTTTTCTAAATACTTCAATTTGTCAGATTCCAGGTTACAGAAGGAAGTAAGTATATAATTGTGCCTTTCGGATCTTATAGGCGCTACTAAGTCATTTATATATGGGTACCTGAATTTTTTTAAATGTTGCATTGGTAAGGCCAGAACTACCTCATTAAAACCAGAAAACACTTCCTTTTGATCATTGATCACATGATATTGCTCTTTTGCATCAGCATCTTTATCTATATCCACTATCGTCTGATTCAACATAACGTCTGTATTTTCAACATTATCAAGCAGTGATTGCAGGAAAACATCATATCCGGTAGTGAGCATTAGAAATTTAAAGGGTAAAGCTGTGTGCATATTTAGCAAATCGTTCTTGTCGATGAATGACCCGATCAATTCCAGTATTCCATTTTTTGAGAAGAGTTTTTTTAGGTAATTATAATTTGTATAACTATTCCTGGAAGTAATAACAGATAGCGCTTCTGCCCCCTCAATAGAGTTTCCAAAAATGGTAGAAAAGTAATCGATGGCTTTCGGGTAGGTGGTCAATCCAAGCTGTTCGAAAAGCCCATGGAAAGTTTTGCCACGCTCAAAACCATCCACTTTTTCTAAATCTATCATATTAGAATATTGATCGATATCAGAAAAATATTTGTAGATCCTCATGGCTTCTTTCAGCATTTGAAACTTTGATACTTTTTCAAAAAAAGGAGGGAGCGTAGCTTTCTTGTTGTCTTTCAGGAAATGATAATCTCCTATGTCTTCTAACAACACACCTTTTTGTTTTAACAGATGATCCAAAGGAGGGTATATGCCAGGTTTGCCGAATTGATTGCAGGGGATGAACTTTGTGGTGTAGTCAAGATACTGGCCTTTATACTTTTCTGATGCAGCAAGGCCACCCAGCTTGTTTGAACCTTCAAATAGTACCACCTGATGGTCTTTTTTTTCAGAAAGTTTGAGTGCGGAAAAGATGCCAAATGGCCCTCCTCCAATTACAGCAATTTTCTTCATAAGTCTGCCTTTAGGTCAGTAGGGACATTTGGTATTCCATTTACATTGCTTTTATTCGGGGGATGCCCAAAAACATTGATCACTTCTTTTTCCGTGGGCTCTCGATAAACCGGTTTGCTATGATTTTGATAGTATGCTCCGTAAAGAAGTAGTACAGGTCCCAAATTAAGAGGATAAGAGTATCCCATTTTTTTGCCAATGTTATCCACCAGTTTTAAGTAGTTCATAAGGTTTTTAATATCAGAAACCACTCTCATCAATTGAGGCTTGAAATCGTTTGTCTTAAAAAAACTTTTAAGCATTCTTTCCTCTTGTTCTTCCTTTCTCTTTATTTCATCACCAGTCATCATTTTAGATAAGTATATAATGGCATGCTGTACGGCATGGTAACCATTGAGCATACCCAAACCCCGGAGGGCTATTGGTCCCATGAAATACAGACGAGGGAGTTTGTGGTGGATGGAAAACTGGAAGAGGTGCCTGGCTTTTAAAATATCTATCTTTTCCTCATTAGCTTTGAACTTCGGGTAATCCGGAGCGACTTCTGTACCAAAGCAGGCTATAATAGCCCTGCATGATATTAATTTCTGAGCACCATCACCCTTCTGACGCACTACTACTTTATCTTTTTGCAGGGCCACTATCTCTCCCTGAGTAAATGGCACACTCCTGGCCACTTTTACCATGTCGTGATCTATTACTCCCAAATGATAGTCGGCTTCAGACGTTTCCGGATGTACGTTGAGCATGAGATCGCTCAACCTTAAAAAACGCATACTGGTTTTAGGGAAAAAACCAAAGGCCAGGTGGCCTATCAGTGCCTTTAGCCTGTCAAGTGGTTTTGATCGTCTGCCCTTTTTTCTATGATAGATGCCTTTATCATAATTGTACATCCAGTAAGTTTTCCGGGCTACCCACTCCACCGGAATATCCTGGGCAACAAGAATGTTTACAATATCATGAGCAGCTTTAGAACCACCCGCCACTACAACGGGACGATTAGATTTCTTTAATTTTTCCAGTACTGCATCACTTACACCGTGACTTGTATATATCGATCCTTCAAAATCGCTTATTCCCGGAATATCAGGGAATTTTTTTGCCTTAAAACCAAAACCACTTAGCATGACAAACTCCCCACTTTCAGTATATTTCTCACCTGAGATCACATCTCTCACGGTACACCGAATCTCTTTTTCAGAGATCTGATCAATTGCTTTTACTTGACTATTGAGCCTGATATTATCGCTAAGTCGCACATCGTTGACATACCTTTTCATGTACTCTACCACATCTGATGCCGGAACTCTGTCCAAAGGGTTTGAAACTATGTCTTTGGGGAATGGATATCCTATAAACTCGATAGTACTCGCAGCTGCATGAGTGGTTAAGTGGCTATAAGCAATACCTTTCGCCCAGGTTCCGCCTATATCGGAGTTTTGATCAAAAACAATAACTTCACAGCCATACCTGTTTTTTAGCATAGCTGCTGCCTGTATACCAGCCCAACCAGCCCCAATAATTAGCACTTTCATAAACTCTGCTTCAACATATCAAAAAATGATATTATTTGTAATTCATTGAACTAAAACAAGTTTTAAATAATATTTTTTAAATATTTCAAGGTGCTAACTAAGATTTAGGGAGTAAATCTATCAAAAAACGCTTAAAAGCCGCTATTGATATATCCGGTTGATCATTTTTTTGTAATTCCTGACAGCATACTTACTGAATAGTAGGTATGGTTATTGAACGCTTATGTTAGCTGGCATATGACTAAAAAGCAATTTTTGGAGTTGACTTCTACTGTTAAATTGGCTTTAGATTTTGCTTAAAGTTGCTTTTACAAGTAGATAAGAACATGTAGAAATAAAGTGTTTCAGTAGTAGGCCTGTTCCAAATACAATCTGTGGTTTAGCTGCTTGGAAAAGAGAAGAATGAAAACTTAAACAAGATATTTGCAGAGATCTCAAACAAATGTAGAAACTGAAGTTTTTCATGAAGGATCTAACAGGGTACTCGTTATAAATATCAAGCCAGAACTTTTATTTCTTATCTGAGTTCCAGGAGAGCAATATTCTCCATATGATGTGTTTGTTTGGTTTGAAATCAGCTTACATTGCATCTAGGAAGTACTTTTTGTTGAGTTTCATTTCCTTCGGACAAAGGCAGGTTCGTTTCTCATCATTTTCTTAAGTAGAAGAGAAAAACATAGGAAATCCTTCTCATTTTTCGAAAAACCAAAATAAAAGATGGGAAATGATAGGTCATCAAAATTGAAAGGTAAGGTCCGGAACCACTGTAATTGCTGATGGAGATGAACTTTCAGAAGGTGTCTCGAGGTGAGGTGAAATGCAGACCAATTCTTGAATAACATGCTGGCATACGACTTACCCTCTTTAAGGAGCTACTTTACTTCAAAGGTCAGAGTGGCCCAATTTGATTCATAGTCAAGATTTTCCTCTTCACTTTCAAGCATATGAATCGTTGCAATGTACCAGTGACCTTTAGTATCGATCTTGAAGCTGACCTCACCATTTTTGTCTGTTGTTGAAGCGATCTCGTCCTTTCCTTTCTCTTCCAAATTTTTCCTTGAGCTTATATGCACAGTTTGATTGACTAACGGTTGCCCCAGGTATAAAAGCTTGAAGGACATTTCATCACCGACGGACAAGTAGTAAGGATTTTTTAAAGGGACAAATTCTATTGGATAATCGAGTTGAGTAGAAAAATGGTCGGTTCTTTTTTTATCCACTTGAAGGATTGCTTTCACGTGCTTGGAATATTTTTCTTTGGCAGTTTCATGAGAGATCCCTTTCTTTTTTCGGTCTGATAGTATCCTGGTCAGCCCTTCATGCTCCAGGTAATCTGTAAATTTCTCTCCACTTAATTCGATAGTTCTTGGTTTTGTAGAGATTCCGGCCACATAAGTTCCTTCGTCCCCTGTCTTAAATTTTAAGTAAGTAATGTCACCTTTATCGTAGTAATCATCAGAGGAAGGCTTTAAATCGTAATCAGGTCCAATGATTTGGGGATCAATAATTCTATCCCTTGTTATTACATTTTCGCTTTCATCAAATGTTCCATTAAAAAGGTACAGCACTCCTAGGCTGTTTTCCTCAAAAAAGTAGGAATCACATTTAAGAAAGAGTTCGTGTGACGATAAAAGAAAAAACAATACCATCAACGTCAGTATTTTGCTAATAGCTCTCATGTATAATATAGTTAGATATAGATATAGCTTGTTGCTTAAGGCTTTTTAAGATTACAAAGGTGTTGTGTTGAGTTCTATATACCGGACTGGTTCCCGTTTACGTGCTTTTGATAGAATTTCCATGCATTTTTTGCCACATTTCTTCCAAGCTCTAATCCGGCAACGTTATCAGCCTGGATGTGGTATCCTCCGAGAACTCTCGATATCCCGGCCATTTCTGCAGTTTCTGTAAATGTTGGAAATTTTAGGGTCACAGTATCACCAAGATTATTTGGTTCTGTTAATGCTCCGGCTACCAGATCTACCTCCTCTCCAAATACATCACTGCCTGTCCAGAGTTTAAGGGCTTCACCGCAGGCCCCACTTATGCAACTATGTCCTGAAACATAACTCGGAAATGGAGGACATAAAAATGTTTCAGGCGAGTAAGGTCGCCACTGGTTACCATCCATTTCCATCATGCCTTTGCCTTCCCCTCCCCAGGCTTTGATAATTTGATTTTCGTAATACTTATGTACTAAGGCATAGGGCCTGGCATAGTCATAGTACATTTTTGAGTCCCAAGAGGCTATAAATGCATCCATCGCTACCACCTGATTGAAAAAATACATCTTAACATCTTCATCAAGGGTATGGTCATCTCTTCTGGAAACATCCTGGGCAAACTTCAACCAGTGACCTGCTTGCTGTACGGATTGAGGACCATCTCGCATAAATTCGACCAGTGCCTTTTCATAATCCGTTAAACCTGCTTGTAGTTCAATGACTTCCTGGACCTCTTTTTGTAGTTGCTCTGATCCAATCATCGGTGGAGGCCCCGGGCGAAATTGATCACTGGATTTAAGTGAAACAGGTTTTACCTTGTCCCAAAAAGGCGTTAAACAACCCGGTGCATATTTTCCACCTTGGCCATCGGCGAAGTACTTAGGTTGCCAACGGTTTAGATCAACATTTTTATCGGCAGAATTAACGGGCTCATACCCAACGTAATTAAAGTACGGCTCTTCGTTTGAACCTTCTTCTTCACCATATTGATTGGCTCCATCACCCTTACGGGCTTCAATCACTGATTTTGCAGCCAGATTTCCAATTCCTTCAGGAGTGGCCGGGTCCATAGAGTTGTTCACCGGATCTAAATCCAGTGTCCTCATAAAGTTTGCAAACAGTTCTTTATCAGAGTAATAATATTCTTCCATGGTTCGAAAAGCAGCATAACTGATGGCGATTTCCTTGTTGCTCAGAGAGTGTTCGTTAAGGGGGCGTCTTTCTGCTCCTTTCAAATAAACAGGGGTTGCCTTTTCGTCATACCTGGACCATGCATCGAAAACAGCAATAAAAATTAAACCAAGATACCGCGATGTCACCGTTGGCCTTGGCCGAAACCTTTCTGTATCATTGGCAGTGGCTTGCAGTGCCATTTCACCCCACCGATAGGCAAGGTTTTCTACACCTGCTGGTTCGGAAGCGTTTTGATGGTTTTGGCCACATGTGACCATTATTGACGATAAAATAACTATTGGTAAAATTCGTTTCATAGGAGTGAGGCAGATGATAATATCAAAATTATAAATTTTTAGATTTTAGTAGGTGGTTAGCCAATAGTGATTTTATTAACACGATCGAACTGCTCAAACCTTACTACCTCGTCTTATAAAACCCATCTCAATAACCAGTATCTAATCAATCTTCAACGGATGTGTAGGGTCAGATGATGAACGCTATTTGCAGCGTTGGAAAGTTCTTGGCCAGTTATCAATAGGCAAGGGGCAGTAGGCAAAATGTCCCGTCCTAAATAGAGGCTACACATCAAGTAGCAAGGGGTCAGGTTTATGGAGTATTTGATGGATAATGAAAAATTCCTTTAGCAATAATTTCTTACCCTATAACGTACCTGGTGGAAAACTATTTCCGGCTACGTCTTGCTTTCCATGCAAAACACGAATCAAGATCATTTTATCCTCAATAATTCGAAAGTAGAAACATCTATCGCGATAGGGGAATCCTCGCAATCCTTTACTTATCCAATCACGGGATGATCCTGTTACTCCCAATTTTGCTAACTCAAAAATTTTATGTGTTAAGTCCTCAAGAAAAGCTAAAGCTGCATCTGGATTATCAGCGGAAATATGATCATAAATACCAGCAAGGTCAGTACTTGCAGTATCGGTTATGATGAGCTGTAAAGGTTTTATGATTTGTGGGTTTTGCTTTTTGCTAAAATATCCTTGAGCAAATCTGAAGGTTCGGCATACGATTGTAAATGACCCGTCTTAATATCTGCATCACCTTTGGCAATTTCCACCCGAAGTCTTTGGAGCTTTTGATTGTTTTCATAATCCTCAAGTAAGCGTAAACCAGCTCTTACAACTTCCGTTCGATTACCAAAGCGACCATTTTTAACCATATCTGAGATAAAACCCCTATCATGTTTTCCAAGTGTAAAGCTTACCGTTTTTGTTGATTCACCCATAATGACTTTCCTTTACATAAAGATACGTAAAACTGGTTCAAATAATATTATTACAATATATAATATTATGTCTGTCCTGAATTTTGTCCGTAGGACATGTCTGCTTCTTCTTAGAAAGTAATTATAAATCTTAATTTTTTTATGGCATTGCCACTTTCTCAAAATCGTTAGCAGCTTTCGTTTTTTGACTTTGATTTAGATTAGCAGTAAGTGAACGATACAGATCTTCAAAGATCACATGATTGTTTTCGTTTTCACTGATCCATGACTTTAGCTTACCATAAAAGTTTCCAAGACCAATGGTCAGACTTAAATCATACATAGCCATCGTTCCTTTGTTGCCCTCGAGGTAGTCGATACCGTCTGCATAAATCAATGGCGGCTCTTGGTTAGGTTCATTGCCACGCTCTTTGCCATAAAAACTCTTTTTCTTGTCTAAAAGCCCGGTGACCGCCCTCTCTCCGTGGGCAGATTTAACCACCTGAAGAGCAAGTGCCTGGGGCAAAGCCTTGGTCAGCATATCTGCGCCTTGCACATTGGCCACCTGTACATTTTGGTGTATCCAGTGGCTGATCATCTGTGTGGCAATAGAAAAAGTGATGTAGGCTTTTTCAGGCAGGCCGGAAGCATCCACATACCACCCTTCGGTCTCAGCGATGGCAATACTGTTTGCGAACCCATAGTTATCCTCTTGATAGGAAGGAATTTCTACGACCCTCAACTCCTCAAAAGGATAGGGCCCAAGCTTTTCTGAAATGAATTGATGAGTATTTTTAACCACCTTCTGAAACAATTCAATGTTGTAATGGTGCGATGACTTGTAGAAAAAGTGACTCGCTAATCCAGCCTCAGAAAAAGATTGCTTTTCGTACCTGGCAGAACCGAAGTACCATTCGTACGGACTGGCATCCACTATGTTGTACTCGTAGGAGCGTCTACCATTTTCTTCATCCGATCGGACCAGCTTTCCCGGTGCTATTGCCATCTGGTCAACAGAGGTGCTAATGGTCACCGTCCCTTTGATCGACTCGGCGTATGCCGTGAAATAGCCTTCCAATCGTGCTTCGCTATCCTGCGTACCTGCCATCCTGGAAGTGATCTTCTCCAGGTTATGGAACTGACGATCTCTGTTTTGATCCAGTTCTCTGTCCGAGTGGTATCCGATCCCGGGCAAGATATCCTTGGCGTTCATAAAGGTGCCATTGAAGGTCAAATCCGGTTGAGGAGATTCGCCACTTTGTGTAAACCCTACATATTGCTTTTTAGCGGAAATACTCAGCGTCCCGGTCTCAGCAGAGTCTATTTTGACAGGAAGTGCCAATTGTCCGAGGGCTTCATCTATCCAGGCGATAGCTACTGACTGTTTGTTCCATTGGATTTGGTCAAAAACCACAAAGTCTTCAAAGTGCAGATAAAGCGTATCAATATAAATACCTGCCCGGTTGGACAGTTGCATTTCTGCCTCGTAAACGGCTTTTCGTTCCGCCGGATAGATATCCAGATCGACATTAAGACTAGTCAACTTAGGCTGAGGAATGGGTTCTATCCACTTGTACTTTTTCTCGTATGCTGCGTCCGACATTTTCTCCTCGGTCTCCGTCTCAAAATTGCCCTTATCGTTTACTTCTCTGACAATGAATGACTGAAGGAAGAAAAAAGCGATTAGACTGAGTAAAGCCACTCCTTTGCCTGATAAATTCAGCTGGTTGGTCCGGAAGGTAAGCTTACGCATGAAATTGAGAGATGTGCCTCTCCTCCAGAAATGGATGCCCAGCAAAACCAATACAACAGTGAAACACGTCCACATCAGGAAAAACCAGAACGATGCTGTCTTCCAAATACCGTAACCATTGAGTTCGGAATAATCCTCCACACCTGGAACCAGGGCAAAGCCAAATCTCACCTCTTCCATGATGCCCTGATCGAAGCTGATGATATTAAACAGGTAATAGCCAACGCATAGAATATGAGTTAAGAAGCGGTTTCCGGTAAGTCCAGAGACAAAAAACACAAGAGCAATATGCATCACAAAAGTCAGCCAACCCCATTTATACCCCAGTAGATCATCGGCATAACGCAGCAGATCTATTTCCTGCCATCCACCCATCAGCACCTGCGCTACTATACCACATGCCATGATGACAAGTGCCATGATCAATGCGATCCCACACATGGCCACAAACTTGGAAAACTGAGTCACCCAAATAGGCACAGGAAGTGCATCCGTAATTTGCCAGATGTTTGATACTTTATCCTTAAAGAATAGCTCTCCTGCCCAGATCATAAGGATAATCATGATAAAAAAACCATTCGGTAATCTTACAAAGGTCATGACCGAAGTGAGAGGTTCGGTGGGACCAAGGTAATAGGTGGCATTCCACATGACGTTTTGGAGGAAAAACATCAAAGCGAAAATGCCCAGGATTATTTTGAAATTAACAGGCCGGACGACATTGTTAAACTCCAATACAGAGAGCCTCCAAAACTTTCGTATAAATTCCAGAGAGGTGAAATCCAGCCTCACTCCGGGGATGCTCAATTTAAGCCCGGAGTTAGAAGTGTCATCCACCAATTGCGACTTCTTCTTTGCATTTTCTGTAATGAATTGTTTGAAAGAGAACCTCCGGTAAGCCAAAATAAATAAAATCAGTGAGCCTCCAACCCATAGCAGACGGTTCAGGAAGAAAGTGGTGTTGAACTGAAGGTAACCGGTATTTTTCAGGGCCGCCGGCAGTGCATCCATTTGATGGGCAGTGTACACATAGGTAAACGGATCCATTAGCTCATAGATAAAAGGATCAGACGCATTTTCACGGGTTGCCTCAGCAATTAGAAAGAACATCACAACACCAAATATGCTGAGGTATCCTGCCGCCATCTTTTTGAAGAAGACCAGCATCGAGAAGCATATCATAGTGAGCATAAAAAGGTTGACGGTGGTAAGCAGGAAGAATCCGTGAAACATCTGCCCCCATGGCATAGGCCCAAACTTTTCAGGGCCGGCGATCCCACTGTAGGGAGTCAGCAACATCCCTACAAAAAATCCTGTACTGATGATTACATTGATCAAAAAAGCGGCGATAAAACGTCCCAGGAAAAACTGTTTTTCATTCATGGGAAGCGCATACAGAAAACCAGCTGATTTGTACTGAATGTCTTTGTAAAGCAGCGTACCTGTGATAATAGCGATGACTATGATCAGTAGCATTCCTCCACCGGCAAAATTTCGGTAGAATAATGCCGAGCCATTCATCAGCGTACTGTCGCTTACATAATGCTCATAACTTCCCTGGGTATACCACACACCCTGAAATACGAGCATCAGAAAAAAGAGGAGCGTAATGGGTTGTTTGAACCGTGCATTCAGCTCGAATTGTAAGATTTTTTTTAACATGTGTATCTATTTAATGGGCGATTTTTATGTTTCCTTCTTTCTGTTGAAATTCTCATAACTTTTACTTTTTGACTATATCAGATAGCTTGTTGTTCTAATTATAAGCCTGCTATCACCTCAAAGTCAACGCAAAATTTTGCAGTATTTTACCTTTCACATTTATTCTTATTTGGTCCCATTCCGCAACTTTCTTTTTCATTGTCATTCCTTCCCCAAAAGCTCTTTCTGCATGTTTGTTCCATGTGCTGTAAAAAAATGGAGCTGCCTTAATTTCTTGCCAAGTGGTGAAACCAATGATATGGATCAAGTCCCATTCCGGCATATTTTCGGTTGCGGCAATTCTTTTCTCTAGTTCGAAACCAACGAATCGTCCTACCTTGTCCCGACTATGCAAATCCTGCATAGCAGGCCCGGAAAACCTATATTGATCCTCATAGTATGACTTTCTGGCTTCCATATTAGAAAACAGATACTCGATTGTTTGTGACATTTTAGGTTCTCTCGAGATACCATTTTTTACAGGATAGAACATGTCTATTCCTTTTTGAACTTTCATTACATCTAAAGCACGGAAATTCCCCGCTACAGCTGATTTTCTGATAACTGAGTCGAGTGATGAGTAGAGGCTATGGTCAACTTTGTCCGAAAGCATGAGTACGATGCAATTGGTCCATTGTTGATCCTCCTCCTCATAGTTGAATGCTTTATGATGAAAAGGGAATACTTGTTTTATCAGTTTCTGATCATGCAAATCTTTAACTGTAGGATGTATACTTTTTTCATAGTCCCTCCAAAAAGCCATTTGGTCGTCAGTTTCCCAGGTTACCACTAAAGCCCTTCTATTTTCATCAGTGAGCATATCTGTTTGAATTTCATCATAGGTAAAATCTTCCGCTAAGAGAAAGATGGAAAACGCTAGAATAGCAAGCAGCAGTAAGATTAAAATGCGTCTGATCATGGATGCCACTGATAGTAATTATACCGTTTCAATCTCTTTTTTACGGGTTAATGTACCATTCTTCAAGACGTTGAAATAAGCATCTTCCAGATTAGGTATTTTCTGATCAAAATCATGATCCGGTCGATGATCAGAAGCTACTGTAATCAACAGCTTACCCAGGTGGAAACGGTTAGAAATGACGTTGAGCGAGCCTTCATATTTTTCCAATTCGTCCTTGTCGATTTCCTTTTCCCAAATTTTGCCATCCAATGCACCAGCCACTTCATTTGGAGTACCTGTCAGCAATACCTCTCCATGACCAATGATCGCCATTTGATTGCAGAGGGTACTCACATCTTCCACGATGTGTGTTGATAGGATCACTACGGTATTTTCGCCGATCTCAGAGAGCAGGTTGTAGAACCTGTTTCGTTCCATCGGGTCTAGCCCGGCGGTAGGCTCATCTACAATGATGAGTTTAGGATTACCTAGTAGTGCCTGAGCAATGCCAAAGCGCTGTTTCATACCTCCGGAATAACCTCCTAGCTTCTTATTCCTAACGTCCCATAGGTTGACTCTTCGAAGGAGTGCTTCTACCTGGTCTTTGCGTTCTCCTGTATTTGTAATGCCTTTCATATCGGCAATATGTGTGAGCAATTCTGCTGAGGTAGCCGTAGGATACATGCCAAATTCCTGGGGAAGGTATCCCAATACTTGGCGCAGCTTATCCGGCTGTTTGGCCACATCTATGTCATCAAAGTGAATGCTACCCTTATCGGCATCCTGGAGTGTAGCGATGGTTTTCATCAGCGTGGACTTACCCGCACCATTTTGGCCAAGCAGGCCAAACATGCCCTGGTTAATTTTGAGGCTTACATTTTTCAAGGCTTGTACCCCATTAGAGTACGTTTTCGAGAGGTTTTTTATTTCTAATTGCATGATTTCGAATGATTTAGATGTATTAAAATTTAGGTGTGAGTCTTCCGGTGTGGGACTTATATTCTATGTATTGCTGCCCAAAAGTTTCTTCCATCATCTTTTCTTCATGGTTTATTCTTAGGAAATAGAGCAGACCAAAAGTCAAAATGCCACTCAGTCCCGCTATATAATTATTGAGTAATAATGCCTGGCTTATAACTGATAACCATATCGCTGTATACATTGGGTGACGGATGTTCTTGTAAACACCTGTAGAGACCAGGGTATGTTGCTTTCGTATCTCCAGACTTACAGACCAATTTTGACCCAGATCTTTATGTGATCTGTAAAAAAAGCCACACGGATAACGCTATCATCGTTATCCCAAGAAAATGAAGCCAGATTGGTAGCTGATAATTTGCAAAATTCAGAAGCTCTGAAAAAAAATAGATCAAGGGAAGGATCATCATACCGATGTATACCAGAAAGAGCAGTAATTTTTCCAGGAGACTAATCTGATTGTTAATGATTGTATTCTTCTTATTTCTCCGTTCATGGGGTATTCGAATGATGAAAGTGGCAATCATGAAACAGCCATAGATGATTTTTAAGATAATTGGTTCCATACTTACATAAGGGTTGGTTGAGGTTTTAAGAATATGCTTTTGAGCTCTCCAAAATGGCTCAAAACCAGAATTCCATTCATCAAAAACATAATGCCATCAAATATTATAAACCCGACATATTTTGAAATAAAGACATGCGTCATGAGCAGGCACAATAGTAGTGGGACCATCATCACTGCTCCCAAGAGATAGGTGCGTTTGAAAACCAACAGCGACCCGTTGAGTAACTGGAAAAATCCAACATAATAGAGATAGCCTGTCTCCATCAGGAAGTTGTAGAACTCGAAGAACTTCGGATCAGTCATATCTACATCCGATTTAAAGACGGAGGGGTTGTACGGCAGGAATAGTTTTTCTATTCCTGCATATACAAACACCAGTGCCAAAAGAAATCGGATGATATATCGTGTTATTGCCATAGATATGCAGCTAAATTACCCATCAGCATCAGTCAGTCCAGGCTGTAAAGCTGCGGCAGGCCTACGGTCTCGAATTGCTTAGTGGCTGACAGTTTGTCCAGGTCCACTTTCATTACAAAATTTTCTCCGTTGCTTTCGAAAGGAACATAGCCAAATCCATTTTCGAAATAAGAAACAGCCGCTAGTGCCCCTCTGGTGTATTCTTCCGTTACAACGGAGGCCGTTTTGTTTTTGAGATCGAAACTCCACCATTGGAAGATAGGGTCTACAAAGTAAGAGAATGGATTCTCCGGATCGATTGCCTGCGGATCTTGCACGGCAGCAAGAAACTTCCCGTTACCATAGTATTCAAAGTTCATGACACCATTACCTGTGCCTCTGGAGGCATCTTCCACATCAAAATAGTAATCCTGGTCGAAATCGGTTTCACCGTTTGTTATTTTTAGAATACAGGCAGGCTTAAATCCAGGACGCAAAAATGGATTAGCCCAGAAATTATGACAGAGCATGTAGATGTCGTTGTTTTCATCTAACTGCATAAAAGAGTTTCCTCCTCCGGAACCCCAGGCTCCGGTGGAAGATCCGCGCTCATCGTAGATCCGTTTCACCACTGCCGACTGATTTCCTACAGTATTTGCATCGATTTTATCCAAATCCACTACGATAATGGAACATCCGATTTCTGCCGGTACAAAGTTTTCTATGTTAGATACCGGCATCAAAGCAGCGAAGAGGAAGTTGTCCCTGATGATGATTTCTGAAACAGCTTCACCCTTATAAACTCCCCCTTCCGTAGGATAATCAGTGGACTCTCCGATCTTGGAGACCGCAGAAAAATCGATCGTTCCTGTTTTGATCATAGTGGTCGGGTCAAATATGACAATGCTTGTGTTCAGGCCACCGACAAATGCCGTGTTATTGTCTTTAAATGCTGTATTTCCTTGAAATACCAATTCTGTAAGTGATAATTCTCCAGCCTTGATAGCTCTGTTAGATTCGTCTAAATCCCATTTGACCATTTGGCCAATGGCATAGTCACTAAAAAAAATCGAGCCATTGAAAGAGTGCACCATAGCACCTGTCGCCGGACTTAATTCTGTAGCATTACTATTACTGATGGAACCAGTAGAGTCTACGGAGACCCGTTGCAGGAAGAAGGCACGATTTTGACCGTCGGCATTCAGCGTAGAAGTGATCATCGCAAACTCCCCGGGTTGCTGATCGACTTTTATATCATCGTCATCACAACTGACGAAGGATAAGACCCCCAGTAACGGGAGTACATAAAGTAAAAACCTGTTTGCTTTGTAAAGTTGTTTTTTCATTTTATTCGATTCGTTATACTTAAATTCTTTCTAAGAAAATTCTTGCCTTGACGTAAAAACTTCTCCCGGGTTTTTGAACTTCAAAATTGTCAAAAGCCAGTGCATCAAAGAGGTTTCGGCATTCAAACCCCACACTCCATTTTTCTTTGGGCGCCAGCCATGCGGCAGATAGATTATGGATCGTTTGGGATGGAGTATTGGACTGGTCTATGGCGTTCTGATCCCAGGCTATCAAGAATGAGTTTACATAATTCAGGCTATACAGTAATTTGATTTTACCCTTGCTAACGGGCAGTTTTGGGATAGAATAATCGGCTATGAAGTTGGAAAAGAAATAAGGCTCATTGGGAACTCTCTCGCCGATAGAACTCGTCGAAAAACCTCTACTGGTATCCAGTTCTTTGGCTATCGCGTTTTGATAGGTTGCATTGAGCGAAAATTTAAGAGTGGATATAGGTTGGAAACTTCCGTTTATCTCCACTCCGGTTGTTTCTACCCGTGACAGGTTTTCATATTGAGAGTTGGCCCTGTCAGCCACTATCAGAAATACCTTGTTGGACGTGTTTCGGTAAAAAAACGAACTTCCAACTTTAATCTTTTTATTCTTAGATGTCCACCCTATACCTGAATTGATATTTTGGCTTTCTTCCGGTCTTAATCCAGGGTTTGGGATTATTCTGATAAAGTCACCGAACAACTCATCACTATCCGGCTGGCGTACGGTAAATTCATAACCCAAATTGGCGACTATAGATGGGTTGATGTGATACTGAAGTACATTTCCATAACCAAACATTGAGTAGACATTTTGCTCTGTCGGTCCTACTTCGTCAAATTCGAAACTGATGGCCTCAGACTGTTGGTAGAAGTGTTTGACGGAAATGATATTAGTGAGTGCCGAATGGAACAGTTCACTCTGTAGTGCCAGGCCTGTGTAGTTTTTAAGCAGGTATTGAGGTTCTCCCAGACCTTGTTGATTCTCTTGAGAAAATGCACGGTTAGCGGCCCTGAGTGCATCTCGTGTAAATAACGCAGTTAAGTTTAGGCTGTGCTGCTTGTCTATGGCAAGGTTAGCGCTCTGTCTGATGAAATACGTTTCCTTATCCACCAGCGGAGTAGTACCGTTACTAAAAATGCCTGATTCGCCTTGGAGACCGGATGGACGGGGTTCAAAACTCTGGTCCCAGCGATACGTTTTACGGGTTGTGTCAACGAAAGCCAATTGGTTGGTGATGAATCCTGACGAAAGATTGATATCCCAGCGGTCATCTTTTCCGAATTTTTTCCAGGTCAAGGCAGTACTCCAGGAGTCTTCCTCGGAAAATGCCTCGCCCCAAGGGTTTTCGGCGGTCACACCATGCTGCCATTCACGGTCAACGTTGGATAGCGTGGAGTGTAGTTGGATTTCATCTGCCCATGAGAGGTTTCTTGCACCAATTGTCAGCCTGACCAATTTTGAATCGAAAGTGTCATTAAATCTTCTGGCACGTCCTCTTTTGGTATTGGTAATTCCTGGTTTTGAGGTGAGCTCATCTTTGACCAGCACATCATCCATCCAGTAGTTGTTGTTCGAATAGGTTTGAAATCCCTCCAGACTGACACCGAACTTGCGATCTTTTCCGAATCGCTTGTTTAAACCCAATGTCGTTTGGTGTGTATTCCATGAGCCATAAGAGTAGCTCAAATCCAAATAGTCCGAATTCTTTTGTCTGGTGGTAATGTTGATTACGCCTCCCAGGGCATCCGAGCCAAACTTTATAGGGATCGTCCCTTTGTACACTTCTATGTTTTCAATGATTCCTTGAGAGATATTATTGAGTGAATAGCCCGCTCCAAGTAAAGAAACAGGGATTTCATCGATAAATGTCTTCACTCCTTTTCCTCCTATTCCGTTGATAGAGATGTTCACCTCACTGCCCACACCCCCATTCTGCCGAATGCGCATACCTGGCATCTGGTTGATGATATTGACAACTTCCACAGGTTGGGATCTAATGTTCTCCAAACTGATGAACGCTGCCTTATGAGGCTGTTTGAGAACTCTATCTCGTTCAGAACCACCTTTGATAACCACTTGATCAAGTTCAGTAACTTTCTCCTTCAGATTCAAGCGTATCGATGTGGTATTTCTGCTTATTTGAACCTTATGTATTAAATCTTCAAACCCTAGATAAGCAACTTTAATGCTGTATGACCTGTCAAGTTCAAGCGCAAACCTGACCTCACCATTTGTATCAGAAATGCCCTTGAAGTCTGTCCCCAAAACTTCTACATATGCCCCTGGAATTTTATCTTTATTTGAGTCCAGGACCTTGAACTTTACATTCGCATTGTTTGGCTGAGCCAACAATGCCGGTGTACCAATTAAAGCATAAAAGAATAGAAGCGATTTAAGTTGAGATAGCGAGAAAAAAGAACTATACCTGGTATACACGAGTAGATTTATTAAATGCTTATTTAGAATTATTCTAAACGAAAGCAAACCTACGCGTATGGATAATGCAAGGACCTACGCCAAAGGGAGAAAAACGTACGCAATAAGGAGAAAAGCTAAACACTTTAAGATCATTGGTGTTTAAACTGATCTGGGTCGTTCAAAATAGGCCTTCAAAGTAAGGTGCCTTAGTCTGTTATCATCTGTATAATTTCACTATGATTAGCGATTGATTTTTCACTTCGGATTACTCAATTTTGTTTATGCGCAAGTATTATTTGATCGGTAACATCCAAATCTTGAATGCTATATGAAAACAAGAATTTATGGATCTGAACTTCAAGAATTGGTTGTAGAGACTGTGTATCCAGAGTGTTTTCGCACTGATAAATCATCCTTTTTAGAGCGGAATTACAATGCTAAGCACTTGTTGATCGAAGGGTCTTATCGGGAGATTTTTTTTGAGGGAATACATATAGGCTATGGTGATTTCAAGTTACCTAAAACCACATCCATCTACTTTGATACTGATATGGAAACCATCGAGATGCATTTTGCCCTGCAAGGCAGAGCTCGCACCAGCTCAAAGGTCTTTCAGAGGGAGGTAGATTTTAATGCAAATCAGCACAACTTGATTTATGCTAATGAATTTAAAGGAGCTATTGAATGGTGTGCTGAAAAAGATATGAAGGTATTTGAAATCAACTTATGGCCTTCTTTCTTCACCAAGTATCTTCCGGAAGGAGATCTCTTTGATCTGTTTCGTAAGAGTATTGAAAAAAAAGAAGGTGCCGTTCTTTCTCCTCATAACTATCCTATCACACCCCAAATGATGACCTTGATCCACCAGATGTTAAACTGTAACCGCACCGGACATTTTAAACGAATGTTTCTGGAATCGCATGTTATTGAACTTTTGATGTTACAACTTGAACAAATCAGTAACCATAATTGTGAGGTGTTTTGTGCCGCTAACAAGCAACATGAAGAGAAACTTTATACAGCACGTGAAATTCTCAGTCAGCAACTTACTGGCGAACTCACTTTGAACAGCCTGGCCCACCAAGTGGGTACTAATGAGTTTACACTCAAGAAGGGGTTTAAAGAGTTGTTTGGTACTACCGTTTTTGGGTACTGGAATGAGGTAAAAATGCAAGAAGCTAAAACAATGCTAACGGAAGGTAAGTTGAATGTTGCAGAAGTGAGTGCCAGAGTTGGGTATAAAAACCCACAGCATTTTAGCGCGGCATTTAAAAGGTACTATGGTTATCCACCTAGTGAATCGCGGTGGTGAATCAGTCATTTATCTTTTCAACTTGAGCAAAGTCACGCATTCCACATGATGTGTTTGTTTCACTCAAAATTGCTTTCTATTGCGTTTATAGGCTGTTTTTTGATACTTCAGATACAAATACGGGCAAAAGCATATTCATTTCTCTTTTTCTCAGATAAGTTGGGAAAATGATGAGAAATCCTTCCAATCCAAACAGGAAGAGTGGGTGAAATATTGGAGATTTCCAATCTAATAAGCTGCTAACAAGAGCTACTTGAGATTAACTTCGTACCGGGTACTTCGACCACCTCCTGATACAAGGAAAACTTCTTTCTCCACTAAATCTTGTAAATCCCTGGTAGCCGTTGCTTTGGTAGTTTTGGCAATAGACATATATTTTTTTGCACTCATTCCACCTTCAAACCCTTTTGACCCTTCTTCCAGCATGCGGTTTGTTACACGCATTTGTCTTTCGTTGAGCTTGTTTTTGTAACGATCGAAGAACTTGGATTTTTTGACTATGAAAGCAATTAATTCCTCAGCTTCAGCCTGAGCATTAACAACCACTTGCACAAAGTAATTGATCCAGTGGGTCAGATCATTGGATGATTGTGCCTCCTTCAGTGCGTTGTAGTAGTCATTTTTATTTGCTTCAATAGTTCTGGAAAGGCTGATTAAGGCAGGTTTACCCATGCCCTCAGATATGGCTTTTTCCGAAATTGCGCGGCCAATACGCCCGTTCCCATCTTCAAAAGGATGAATTGTTTCGAAATATGCGTGTGCTATAGCCGATCGAACGGGGGCTTTCTTTATTTCCTTCGTTCTTCCCGGGGCAGTATCGTTGAACCACGATATAAATTGCTGCATTTCTTTAGGAACATTCATTGAAGGTGGTGCTTCAAAATGTACTGTTTCTTTACCTATCGAACCTGAAACCACTTGCATGGGGTCTTTGTGGGTTCTCCACTGCCCGGCATTGATTCCTTTGCTTCCTTTCATGATCATTCTGTGCCAGTTGAAAAGCATTTCTTTACTCAATGGCTTATCATGGTTTTCTCTGACACTTACCATTAATTCGGAAGCACCTTCTGCACGAAGGTCATGTGTCTTGGCCATATTAGTCTTAAACCCCAGGTTTCTTCGAATAGAAGACATGACATCTTGATGGCTGAGATATTCATTTTCAATTTCAGATGTCTTAATGGCTTCGGCAACCATCAATTCAATCACAGTTTCCTGCTGATAGTCATTAGGCAGTGCTTCTAATAAGCCAGTACTTTTCCCTGATTTCTGCGCAAAATCTATGAGTAACTCATCAATTTGGGACGTATTATATTTGAAATCAGGCCAATCCGATTGTTGCCAATTATACATCATGAGCCAATTATAATATATTTTCGGCTCAAATTTAACTAAAAAATGAGCCGATTAGTGAATTTATTCGGCTCATCACACTTACCATAATCATTCTTTTGCGCTCATGATATATTTGCCTCCTCTTATCCGTGAATAAAATTCGGGCAAAAACATGTTGAGAAATGAGGAAAAATATTGGGAATGGATGAGAAACGATAGGGAAGCATGGATATGAAAAAAGCTTAAAAGTGCTGATTTTGCCATAATTTCCAAACCTTAGTAGGAATTTCTCATCTGATTTCCCACCTACTTTCTCAACTCAAGCAAGCAGAGGCATTCCACATGATGTGTTGGTTTGGCTTATAATCGGCCTCTATTGCATTTGTAAGACACTTTCGTAGGCTATTGGTTACAACTCAGACAAAACACGGACAAAAGAATGTTCATTTCTCAGTTTTTAAAATTTTTCATGATAATTCTCAATCGAGATTTTTTGATAGTTCAATCATATTTTATATTCAAGATTTCCAGGGTGTTTTATCCTTGATGACAATTTGTTAGACCCTTAATTAATTGCCTGAGCTACGTTTGCTTCTACCTGACCACGCAAAGTATCGTCCTGATATGCTGTGTCTGATATGAATGATCACATCACTAATGGTACTGTAATCGAATTACGTCCATTAGTAAGAGACTTAATACATTCTACAGGATCTGTATTTTTTGAATTTGCAGCATGAGTAGCTCCGATAGTCTTAGCTAATTTCAAGCGGCTGTCATGTCGACCCACAAGGATAATTGTCGATGGTACGAATAATCTAGCAGCCATTATCGCACTTTGATCTACTTCGCCATCACCAATAATCACCACTGTTCCTCTTGTCTTGATATTAGCATTTAGTACACCATGATAACCCGTAGCAAAATTATCTCCAAGGGGTAGTGCATCATCGCCACTTATAGTGTTTACCTCAGGCGCTAAATTATATATCAACACTAAAGAGTGAAGAAATAGTTTGAACCTTTTACATTTTACTACGTATATACGAACGTTCTAATATATAAATCTATTAACAGATTAGTAATTCGAAATTGATTGAACATTCTTACATACGATATTTCTAATAATGAAAGAAGAGAATAAAAATAGGGCATTAGAAATTGGCGTTAAGATCTTGAGTCAAAAGGGATACCATAACCTTGGATTGAGAGAGGTATTGGAGGAAGCAAGTATTCCCAGTGGTTCTTTCTATTACTACTTCAAGAGTAAAGTAGATTTTGTCTTAAAAGCGATAGAATACTACACCGATTACGTAATTGAATTTTATAAATCGCAATTATTAGAAGGAGATATCAGCTATAAAAAAAGACTTGAGTCACTTTTTGAGGCTGAAACGAAATGGCTGCTTAGTGAAGATTGCAGGATAGGTTGCATGCTTGGGGATTTGAGTAGCGAACTGGCAGGACAAGTAGATGCTGCCCAAAGAATACAGAAGAGTAGTTATGAGAAATTCCAGGGGATCGTTGAGCGTTTTTTAAGGGAAGGTCAGGATAATGGGTCATTTTCAATGAAGATTGAACCGAAAGAAATGGCAATGTTTTTTCTAAGCAGTAGGCAGGGAGCTTTGACTATGGTAAAAGCTATCCGATCAATAGAACCATATGAGGTGTTTAAATCAAAAATGATGGATCAAATAATGAAATAAAAAATTTTAAATATTTATATACGAACGTTCTAATACAATAAAACAAATAAATAATAATTCGAAATGGAAACACAAATTAATGAAGTTAAGAGCTTCAATGAATATCAAGAAGTAGCTAAGTCGCTGCGGCCTTACATTGACGCAGCAAAAAGCGGAGATGGTAAATTAAGCCGGTCCGCATTTTATGATCATGCTCATATTGTAGGCTCTATAGGCGGACAATTTGAGAATAATACTGCTGATGAATTCGCAAAGGCAGTGAGTTCCCTGGGAGAGTCTCCTAATATCCAACATCATATTGCATGGATAGACATTTCGGGACCGGCAGCAGCGGCTAAAGTAGAATTTCTTGATTGGAAAGGATTTCGATTCACGGACTTCTTTGTGCTGTATAAAAAGGATGGGCAATGGAAAATCAGTGGTAAAACCTATGATTCTCATTCACAGAACTAAAATAAAATTTAAAACCAAAAACAAAAGAAATATGAAATTTATTCACACAATCCTAGCACTGGCATTAGCCCTTAGCGCTTCTGCACAACAGGCTAAGACAAAGCAGGACGAAACCCAGAGTTTTAGCGAATATCAGCAAGTGGCAGCTGCTCTGAAACCGTACATAGAAAGCGCAAAAAGCGGAGATGGAAAACTGAGTAGGACAGCTTTTTACGATCATGCTGATATTGTAGGATCCATAGGTGGACAATTTTCAGCGTTAACTGCGGATGAATTTGCTGCTGAAATCAACAAAACGGGAAAATCAGAAAATATCAAACATCATATCGCATGGATTGACGTCTCTGGACCGGCAGCTGCTGCTAAGGTAGAGTTTATAGATTGGGCTGGACTGAGATTTACTGACTTCTTCGTGCTTTACAAGAAAGATGGTCAATGGAAGATCAGTGGTAAGACATACGATTCTCATTCAAATAATTAAGATATAAAATGAAAATATTAGTAATAGGGTCAACCGGAAGGGTTGGCCTTTTATTGACAGAGAAATTACTTCAAGATAATCACAAGGTCGTAGGGACTTCAAGACATGGAGATAGATTATTTGAAGCCTCAAACTACAGCCAGATCGATTTGAATCTCCTAGGAAGTATGGAAGAAATTCGAAAAGAAATTCCGAACGACATTGAAGCCGTTTACTTTGTGTCCGGTTCCCGAGGTAAAAACCTACTGCAAGTGGATCTTGATGGCGCCGTTAAAACCATGAGAGTTGCTGAGGATCTGGGTATCAAACGTTACATTATGCTCAGCACTATTTTTTCACTTCAACCTGAAAGGTGGAATGAAGTACCAAGCCTGAGAGACTATTACCTTGCCAAATTCTATGCTGATCAGTGGTTGATGAAAAATACCGAATTAAGCTATACAATCTTGCAACCCGGGCATTTAAAAGAAGTGAAAGCCACGGGCAAGATCAGTGTAAATGTGAATGATCTTGGTGATAATTCTATTGAAGATGTAGCTGAAACGCTGAAGGAATTACTAGATAAAGAATCAACATTCCAAAAAGTGATTTCAATGCACGATGGAGGAATACCGATCAAAGAGGCTGTTTCATTTTCATAAAATCCATCAGCTTGTCTACAATTATTTCAACATCCAGCTGACTGCTATTCACCTGATGTTGTTTGAGATAAAGTATGAGCTGGACTTACCTGAAGTTTTAAAAGCATTAAGTTGGACAAGCTGAAAACGGTTAGATCAGGGAATTATATATGGGGATTACAGGAGCTTTTTGTCCTCATACATTTTGTGTTACCGACAAGAGTCAAAAAAAATATCGATGAGTCACTACAAAGGAATATTGGATAACATAGCCAGATATGTTAAACTATCAGATGATGAAATAGAACAGTTTATTTCAATATTGAAAACCACCAGGATAAAGAAAAGGCAATTTGTTGTTCAACCAGGTTTTGTATCTGAATATCGAAACTATATTGTAGAGGGTGCGGTTAGGGTTTTTTATTTAGATGACCATGGAAAGGAACATACTGTAAGTATTGGAATCGAAGATTGGTTTTTCACAGACTTTTACAGTTATTTAAATAGAACTCCTGCCGAATATTTTGCTGAAGCTCTTGAGAACTCTTTAATCCTACAAATGAAATATGAAGATGTTGAAGAGCTATGTGCAAGAATCCATCCACTATGTCAATATTTTAGGTTATTCTCAGAAAGGGCTTTATCCTACTCACTTAAAAGAACTATTTCCAGCATTAGTAAAAACTCAGAAGAGAGATACTGGGAGTATGTTAATAAATATCCTCAAATCGCAAATAGAGTACCGCAATATGTCTTAGCATCATATTTAGGAATTTCTCCAGAATCATTGAGTAGAATCCGTTCACGCTCATAAACAAAAATTGACTTAAATCAATTTTACTCCTTGATAGAGGTCAAGCTCTTTTCTTACCACACGTCATTTTAATCCCTTCAATTATGATTCAACTTTGGGATCTCAATTTTGATAGATTATAAAGCAAAATAAATGAAAGCAGTTGTATATGAAGATCGCGCAAAAATTAGTGTAACTGATGTGGCGAAACCAGAATTATTGAAGAGTGATGATGTTATTGTTCGTATCACACTTGCGGGTATTTGCGGAGCTGATTTAGAATTTACCCAAAACGGACCTGAAATGGGTTTATATAAGGGTATGCGAATAGGTCATGAATTTGTTGGTGAAGTAGACCAGGTAGGTAAAGGTATTCACTCATTAAAAGTTGGAGACCGCGTCGTGGCTTCCGCTATGTTTGTCGACGGAGAATGTTACTATTGTAAACGTGAATTACCTTCAGCATGTGAACATGGAGGTTTATTTGGAACACCACTTTTTGCCGAACATGGAGGTGATGATATCCAGGGAGGGCAGGCTGAATTTATACGCGTTCCTTATGGTAATACTACACTATTTAAACTTCCGGAAGGTTTGACTGGAGATGAGCATGATACAAAAGTTCTTCCACTAGCAGATAATTTTGCTACGGGTTATCATGGTGCACTAAATGCTAATATCAAGACAGGAGAAACCGTAGTGGTTATTGGTGATGGTGCAGTAGGCCTAAGCGCAGTAATGGCCGCTACATTATTTGGTCCCTCTACTATTATTCTTGTAGGACGTCACGATAGTCGATTAGAATTAGCAAAAACTATTGGAGCAACGCATGTGGTGAATTCAAAAAACGAGGATCCCATTGAATTTGTGAAATCACTCACAGATGGACGAGGTGCGAATTCTGTTATCGATTCTGTAGGTAATAAAACAGCAATTGCACAAGGCATGGAAATGACTCAGGCTGGTGCATCAATAAGTGTTCTAGGGTTTGGTCATCTTTACGAACCAGTTGAGCAGCCCTATTCATCAGCGTTGTTTAGAAATATAACCATTCATACGGGTGTTGTAAATGTAGCTGCATATATGAAAAAACTGTTGCCCATAGTAGAAAGAGGCGTTATTGACCCCAGTGCGATTTTTACAGATATTTTACCATTATCAGAGGCAGAAAAAGGATATGACTTAATGCGCGATCGTTCATCAGGAACACTTAAAGTTGCATTACGTCCCTGATGTTTTTGATTAGAAATTTAAAAATGAAATTAAAATTATGGTTTACCGTCAAATTTTTAGGGGTAGACTACATAGCTGCCGCATCTCATAAACTCGTCTCAATAATTAGTCTCACGAAACAGCGTTAATTAAACTCAAAACCTAACCAGGAAATTGACCTAAATAGATTGTAATGAATTGGAAAGGTTTGGAAGAGATGAGAAAAAAACATCTATGAAAATTATTTAAAGGGAGATTTCCTGGTTTGTAAAATTTCTTATCTACTTTCTCAACTCCAACAAAATCACGCATTCCACATGAGATGTCTGTGAGGTTTAAATGTGCCTTTTATTGTTCGTATAGGCCGTTTTTTATGAAGATTAGTTTTCTTCAGACAAAAAACGGACAAAAGCATGTTCATTTCTCATCTTTTTCTCAGATAAGTTGAGAAAATGTTGGGAAATCCTTCCCAACTTCTGAAAAACAGTGAAAAAAGATAGGAGATTGTCCAGCCAGGAAGGTCATTTCCAAGACCCCAAACCTCATCGAGACGAAGAAATAAAATGAACAACTCTAAAGGAATATGAGCTTAACTTAACGACATTGAGCTCGCACCAGCGGGAGAACCTACATTTGATGGTTTCTGCATACACATTAACGTTTTTAGCACAGATGTTTAGATGTCTCTTGTGAATTTTTGGCTGTAAGAATTAATGAAAAGTTCACATCTGAAAGTACGCAGATATTAATTCAAGAAAGTGATCTGTATTGAAATTGATATTAGACCGCTACTTGTCAGTTTGAGTTTGCCAATTTTAATGCTGACATGTTTGGGAGTTTGGAATGTTAAGTTTTGGATCTAATAGTGAGCGCCATTTAGTCTTTACACAAACCAAAAAACTATGAGAAAATTTAATCATATCGGAGAAGTTATTTTTTCTGATGATTTTGAATCTGGCAGCATAGGGGATGTTGTGAAAATAGCAAATAATAAATGGGACTTTTATCTAGCTGATGATAATGGGGATGTTAGCTTACCAGATGAATATCGTAGTTGGTGGTATTTGAAAGTTGATAACGCCCCCACGAACGAACCCGTTACTTTTACCATAAAAAACAGGGGGTGGCCATTTTACTACGTTCCAGTGTACTCGTATGATAATGTACGTTGGTTTAGATTCAATGAAAGCGAGGTATACCAAAATACCAATAAAGAAATAGTAGTCACTACAACCTTTAGTCAATCACAGGTATGGATAGCCAGGTTTTATCCATATACCTTTTCTGATTTAGAGCGGTTTATTTCCGATATAGAAAGGTATGTATTTTTTACCGAGGTTGAAGTCTCCGGTTATTCGCAGCGCCAAAAACCTATTTATTTGATAAAATTAACCCACCCACATTCCCCACCGGAAAACAAGAAAAAAGTCTTTATTCATGCCCGCACACATCCCGCTGAGACTCCGGGTTCGTACGTGGTAGAAGGTTTGGTTAAAAGACTTCTGAACAACTCACCAGAGTCAGCATTGATATTGAGCAAGCATGAATTTTATATTTATCCGATGCACAATGTGGATGGCGTGATCGCTGGCAATTATCGTACAACTCCCAAGTCTGAAAACCTTGAAGTGCAGTGGAAATATGACCCCCTTGATCCTTTAAACCTGATTGATGGCTTACCTCTGGAAGTAAATGTTATACATGAATATGCCAGGAATCTGATGACGGACGGAGGTCCTAAGGTATCGATGGCACTTAATTTACATGGATCCAACAGTGAGCCCGATACTCGCCCCTTCTTTTTTCCTCACTTTGGAACCAGGGCACAGGGATATTCTGAGGTTGAATCTAATCTTTGGCATAAGCAGTTGTTTTTTATAGATCAAATGGCAAAGTATTATGGGAAAGATATGCTGGAACCTACTCCTGACGAGGGTGGTTCAGGTTTTGTCAATGGAGGCTATCCTGAAGCGTGGTGGTGGGCTAATTTTAAAGATTCTGTCATGGCGATGACTATGGAAGTCACTTATGACAGGGCAGGGTACGCACCTGATCGAATTACCCAGGATAATATGCGCCTCATAGGAGAATCGTTGGTGTCTGCTATACGAGATTACCATGAGTTTACAGCTGAAAACAGTTTAGCATCTTATCGTTCTAAAATCAAAGGAACAGTAACGGAGCTTGAATATCCTGAACTCTACCCTCCTGAAGCGCAAGACGAATTAAAAAAATAATAATGAGTAATGCTTGAGAATGAATGTTTAGCGTAGTATTTGGTTGATAAGTTAAAAAAACTCATTTTATAAAGACTGAGGGTGTCTCAAAAGGATAAACGTATTTAGGTGCCTGCCTGAGAAAATTCTCATATACGAAAATCTGAGACCGTTCAAAATACTTTTGAGACACCCTCTTTTATTTGGCGAGACTAACCAGTTCGTGTCCGAATTGCTCATGTCAGCTAAGCTCTTCACCAGCATTTCTGATGATTATGATTTTGATCCAACGCTTTTAAGATTTCTTGCCGAAGAGTTTGAGTCAAGTATCACTTACCGCTATGTTGAATGTGGTCACCATTCTATTTGTTTGGTCTACAGCTACAACAACAAAGTTCGTTACTGGAAAAGACACGACAACTTTTGGTATTTTCTCAAGAACAGAACCAAGTTCCCACCGCCTGAAGATTCGATCGCTACCGAATTCTTTAATCATGGTAAAATCTATCCAAAGAACGAAAGCGCGCAAGAGGTGGATAAATCAACTTGGTTTGAGCTAAGAGATCGCGATAGAGATCAGGATTTTACATTCTATGAATATTGCATCGTGACGCCAAAATACAATACTGTATTAAGTGTGATTTGGGAAGAAGCTAATCTTGATCTTGGTTTTGATTTAGGGTGAGATCGGATGATCTTATCACATTGTAGCATTTCTACAGATGAGATAATGCTTACATACATCCTGTTTTGCTAATGAAATCGATTATTGACTTCTTGTCCGAAGAATATGTTTTTCCCTTACTTCCTGCGGACAAGATTCGGATAAAAGTATGTTGAGAAATAGCAAAAAATGTTGGGAAATCCTTCATGGTTTTTGAAAATGGTCAGAAAGATGGGAAAATTCCGATAATCTATATCTCAAAATGCATCCCGTACGGGATAAAGATGCGAACTTGACTATGACTATCAAACTACCTAAGAAGTATCATTTTGATGGCCAATAGTAGCCATTATAAACAGCAACCATAAATGTTTACGATGATTGTGCAGGTAGGATTCGTTCAATATCAGTACTCTACTAAGATTTTCATTAAGGCATAGGTCATATTATTTAGCTGTGATTTCTATGATATTCCTTTTAGCTTTAAACATATTCCTTATCCTCTTTCTTACCTTCATCTTGGCAGTCCTGTTTTGCTTTGGTCATGAAGTTCTGGGGGTTTTCAATAAATGAATGAAAATCAGGATAAACCATCTCATCTGAATATTCACAATAATCATAAAAAGCCGGTTTCAAACTTGGTGCTATCAGTAAGTTACTAACCTTTGTCCCACATGTTTCTCTGGGGAGGTGACCTTGATGGCAATATAAAAACACGCTCTGTTGAGCTTCAACTCGATTTCTAGTAATATCAGTGATGGCAGGACTTATCAAAAAGTCTTCTTCATTGGGGTATGCTATATCCTCTTTTTGCTCGTATTCAGATTTGTCAAGAACCAGTATCTCTGCAACTGTAGCCGATTTATTCATCGTTGGCTGACAAGAAAAAAATAAGGCAATTTTAAAATCCTCTGAAAAATCAAGCAGGCAAGTGTCTTTTCCGAAGTGCCTTAAATCTGTAAGTGCAGAAATTGGGCGGCTTTGTTCAGGTAGATAAAGGCCCTTGCTTAGTAAATTTTTTACAATCTCGTTTTCATGCTCTTGCAGTTTTCCATGTTCTACCAAATCGTTGTTATTTCTGTATATGGATGCAGCTATTCCATCATTATGAAAGTAGTGTCTATTTATGCCCCGAAACAAATGACTATCTTTTGATTCTTCCAACCGCTTCAATATGAATCGAGCATCAATTTCATCAAGCGTGATTGATTTGCTAATATCCAGTCGAAGCTTTGATATTTCTTCAACGCCTTCAGTTGTTATCCTGAGAACGTTATTCGCAGGCTTGTACCGAAATTTCCAGTCGCTATACTGTGTCGTGAACCCCAGAATAGCTGACCTTGAAAACTCACAAGACTTTCCACTGAATCTGTTGTGCAAGTGACATTCTACCCTTCCAATATTAAGGTAAGTATCTGTTGCAAAAAGGTACCCAGAACTATCAATAACTTCTTGCCTGATATCCAGGCTGACAAGCTCTAATAAATTATTAAGTACCTGCCTAATACGTTCATCAATTTTGATTAAGGTATAGTCTTTTGTTGTGATTGGCTCTTCATAGTCATCGATTGAGACATTCAGCGCATATAAGAAGGGTTTATTCCCAATATCTAGGGGAAACTTGTCTAGCTCATCTCTAATTTTTTCCATATAAAATATCCTGTTGCATGGATCGCACATTTCATCTTTGTAAAGTGGCGATTTCACACCTTCGATGCCGCATCGCTTACAAATAAAATAGCTATTCTCATTCATTATCAGGTTTTTGATTTGATATTTACCGTTATTCGTAAGCAATTATCATACTTTTTTTTCTATGTTGAAGGTGATAGTGGGCGGTATGAAAAATGGATCTATTCCTTCACTAAAACCTCTTTCAACAATTTAACCTGCTCCCTATGCTTATCAGGATTATCCTGCCTAAGCTTTGCTAAATTTTGAATTTTCCAATGAACCGAAGGAAACCTTTCAAAATCATAGATACTCCAATCAGGCTCTAATTTTGAAAATCCAATTAGAAATTGTCTATCAGAATCGGTCCAGAATTTAGATATATTGGCTATAAGTTGCTCTCTAGTTGCTTCAAAATCTTTGTAAGCAAAAGACTCGGTGGTCATACCCGAAAATTGATTTTCAAGGATTGCTTGTTGATCTAGTAAATTGGGTCGGAGAAGCTCATGTATTGGTCTGTTGCTACTAAGTATAGATAGCAATAAGCCCTCTTTTATATCTTCTGTAAATCCTTCATTTTCCAGTAAGTATTTCACATCAAAAATATCTCTCGGATGTTGTCGGTCTAAAGCGGCACATATTTTCCCACCATACAATTGGGACAGTGGTACGATAGCAATTGAACAAAATGCATCGAACTGATCTTGTGCGGTTTCGCATAGTAGATAATCTATAGGATCAGAAAGAATACCTCGATTGGTTTGGTTTACCTCAACTTTAATCTGATAACCCTGATTAGAAATTTGAAGTTTCGACACCTCCCTTTGGTGTTGAACTTTTGCCTTGGGAAGAATTGAGAGAATTCTTTCTCGTATGCCTTCGAGTGCTTGAGCAATTTTATCTAATGAAGTATGTCGATCTTCAATAGGCACATAAGTCAAATCAATGTCCACAGATAACCTGGGCATTTCACGTACAAACAGATTGATAGCTGTTCCCCCATGTAAGGCAAAACATTTCTCTTTCGCTATCTCTGGTATAACAGATAGTAATAAAGATACCTGCCCTTTATAAATCTCGTTCATCCTTCAGACCCAATTCCTTATTTACAGTGATTTGATATTTCGGAATGTAAATGCCTCCTTTTACGATACTCCGTTTTCCCTTACCCAAATCTATTTTATCTACATCCATATAATTAAACCAGCTATGCCCCGCTTTATCCGCAAGGAAAAGAAAAAGCCTTTTCACTTTTATAGAGGTACATGCTTCTAATAACTTTTGTACTTCTTTTGGTCTCAGGTTATTTAGCCCTTCCATCAATTCGTAGCATTCATGCAATTCTTGATATTTTGGAATAAGATATAAGCACTCCATAAGTGCTCTTGCCGCGTTGGATATCTTCAGTGTAAAATTTTTCCTTTCAATTTGAGTGAGGCCTAAATCTTTGGGAAGGAAACCTGATTGATAATGATTGAATTCAACACCCCAATCATAGTTTCTAAACCAAATAGGTAGACTTTCTCCCTTTCCTCCAAACAGCGTTATTCTCTTGGTTGAAAACTGAAGATAATGAGACTTTCCCAACAGGGACAGTGCTGTTTTTCCACCAGGATGTATACTTGAAGTGGTCTGCTTCTGTAATGCGAATAAAGCACCTTCATAATTGACCTCATCACCAGTTCTGACCATAGCGCCTGTGCCGATGGATTTAAGCCAGTTGCTTTTTCGGTATCTCTTTTGCAGATCAGAGCTATATCCGTTTTGAGATAGCCAGGAAGCCAGAAAAACAACCCCTTTGGGTTGGGATTGTAAGAGTTGGTTTATTTTACTTCCTCTTTCAGTAGTCATAGTACCAATTTATCATATGTTTTAAACTACTACAAGCTGAAAGTTTAAAAAATTAATTATAAAGGTACTGTTAGTTCCTTTTAGTTTGAAAATATAAACGATTTTAATAAATTGAATAAGTGTCAAATCCAATATCCGAAGGATACGTTTGTCCTTTCTTTTCCGCGGACAAGATTCGAACAAAAATATGTTGAGAAATAGTAAAAAATGTTGGGAAAGGATGAGAAATGATAGGAATGACTAGGAAATGAAAAAGTACCAAAAACACAATTATGCATTTATTTCGTAAATTGAATAGGAAATTTCTCATTTGATTTCCCATCTACTTCTTTAACTCCAACAAAACCACGCACTCCACATGATGGGTATGTGGAAACATATCCACCGGTTGTATCTCTACTACTTCATATTTGGAATTTAGCAATTCCACATCCCGTGCTTGAGTAGCCGGATTGCAGCTGATATAAACGATTTTTGTGGGTGTAGCTTTGAGTATTACGTTGCAAACGTCCGGGTGCATACCGGCTCTTGGAGGGTCTGTAATAATGACATCCGGATGTCCATGTTCGTTCAGAAACGAGGCATTGAGCATGTCCCGCATATTGCCGGCAAAAAAATCTGTATTTGTGATACCGTTGATGCCGGAATTGGTTTTAGCGTCTTGTATAGCTTCATCGATGTATTCAATACCTACCACATGCCTGGCATGCCTGGCTACATAGTTAGCGATGGTTCCTGTACCGGTGTAAAGGTCATATACCAACTCATTTCCTGTTAAGCCGGCCATTTCCCATGCCTTCTTATATAAGACTTCCGCTTGTGCTGTATTGGTTTGAAAGAAAGACTTTGGCCCTATCCGAAAGATCACTTTTTCATCACCACCTGATAATGTCATTTGCTCTTCTATATATGGAGTACCAGCGTAATGGATCACTTCCAGGTCGTGGAAAGTATCATTCTTTTTCGAGTTGACAATATAGTTCAGCGAAGCCACCTGAGGAAATTGTGCTTTAATATGCTCCAGGATACCTTCTATTATAACAGGTTTATCACTCGTCACCTGCAGCATTACCATCCATTGACCGATCGAAGTACTGCGGATGATAAGGTTTCTCAAATAACCTTTTTGGGTGACCATGTCAAAGAAAGGAATGTTATGATCAATAGCGTACTTTTTTACGGCCAGGCGTATGTCGTTTGACGGGTCGCTTTGTAAGTGGCAGTGCTCAACGTCCAGAATTTTATCAAAACGCCTGGGGATATGAAAACCTAACCCATTTCTTTCTATTTCTTGTCCGCTTTCGATCTCTTCTCTACTCAGCCATCGTTTATGGCTGAAAGTGAATTCAAGTTTGTTTCGGTAATATTTGGTCTGACTGGCGCTAATGATGGGAGAAATAGGAGGTAGCTTTACTTTTCCGATACGTTCAAAATTGTCAACAACTTGCTGTTGTTTAAAAGCAAGTTGCCGGTCATATTGAAGGTGTTGCCATTTACAGCCACCGCATGTTCCGAAATGATTACAAAAAGGAGTGGTTCGTAGTGAAGAGTGCTCTTTGATCTCCAGGAGAACGGCTTCCATAAAAGACTTTTTTTTACGTACTACCTTTAGATCTACTATATCCCCTGGTGCTACACCATTGATAAAGATTACTTGTCCTTCATAACGCGCAATACACTTACCTTCAGACGCAATTCCTTCTATTTTGATATCTTTTAAAACTTTATTTTTTAAATTCATGTTCTTTTCGAGTCCAATCAGAGCTATCGATTAGGAAAATTGTTCGGATGAGGTAAACCTACCAGTGATGAAGCGATATGTAATTCTCTTTATTCTTTTTGCAGCCTGCAAAGCTAGTGTATTTGGTTCTCATATTGTGGGGGGAGAGTTTGAATTATTGCACGTACAGGATTTTCGGTATCGATTGAATATGATCCTGTATTTTGATAGGATAAATGGTGAGCCCGGCGCCCAGGACCCGACAGTGACAGTGTATTTTTATCGTAAATCGGATAATGTACTTGTGCTCACACGAACGCTAAATCTCGTTACGGACACGCAGGTAGAATATAGCAATCCTTCTTGTGATCCCGATAATGAAACACTTTCAACCTCACGACTATTATATACTGATGTATTTACTTTACCTCCGGAAAGTTTCAGTGATCCGGAGGGATATTACATTTCATGGGAAAGATGTTGCAGAAATTACACCATAACCAATATCCAAAGCAATGACCCGTTGGGATTTGGTATTTCCGCCGGACAGACTTTTTACCTTGAATTTCCTCCGGTAACCATTGACGGGAGTCCGTTTGTAAATTCCACACCGCGCTTGTTTCCTCCGTTGAGCGATTTCGCCTGCATCAATAAACTCTACTTTACTGATTTTGGAGGTACGGATGATGACGGTGATTCGCTTGTATACTCACTGGTTACACCCAATAGTACGGTAGATACACAAAATGCATTCCCGCTTACCCCTAATCCTGGCCCATACCCCGAAGTGGTTTGGCGGCCAAGTTTTGGTATTGACAATATAATTGGAGGTAATCCTGACCTCACGATTTCTTCTGATGGCCTTTTAACCGTGACTCCTTCAAATGCTGGTCTTTACGTTTTTGCGGTTAAAGTAGAAGAATTCAGAGATGGTGTAAAGCACGGGGAAATGAGAAGGGATTTTCAGATGCTTGTAATTGCTGATTGTGATTCTAACGGCGATCCTTTAGTGCTTGCCCGTGAAACCGGGGAAAATAGTTTATACACGGAAGGAACAGTCATAAATTTTGATTTTAATGATCCTGACAAATGTATCGATGTACTTGTAACGGATTCACTTACTAACATTGGAAGAGATTCAGTTTCAAACGTAAATTTAAGAGCGATACCTATCAATTTCGATGCAGATTTAGAGGATATCGAAATTGATTTTTCTCAGAATGTGGTGATAAGGAGTGAAACCGATACGGCCCGGTTTACAGTTTGCTTTCCTGATTGTCCGTTTACCCGAAGCGGTTTTTACGAGATTGGCATAATCGGGTTTGATGATGCGTGCCCTCAGCCATCGCTGGATACGATCATTGTATCACTGAATGTGCCACCACCACCGAATGAAAATGCTTTTTTTCGGGTTAATAATGTTGCCAGGTCAGGAATAGTAACTTTTTCCAATACCCTTGAGGACAACGGTATGCGGGAAATTGATATTGGTAGTTTTGATAATGATGGTGATTCAGTCAGCCTGGTATTAACGCCTTTGGGATTTGAATTTGCGGATATTGGAATTGAGTTAGATGAAATAACCTATTCAGATGGCGAGGCTTTAACCAATTTAGTTTGGAATTTTGATTGTAACTCCCAGGACCTTGATTTTTCCGCCGGACGTGATGTACCAACGAGCGTTGGAGTTACCAAAGCCTTTGATATTCTGGTGGAAACAGAAGATTTTGATCAATGTGAGTGGGAGGACCCTCAGCAATTATTGATCACTTTACTTATTAATGATCCCGAACAGTCAAAACCTGTCATTTTTGAGTCTGATAATCCTGATAGTGAATTGCTTCAATTTGAGTACAGATTAAGGGAAGTTGTTACACATACAATAAGAGGTTTTGATGAGGATAAAGATTTGATAAAGTTATCAGCCAGGGGGATAAACTTTGATTTTGAACTGGTGAATTTTATTTTTCCTGAGGCAGAATCGGAAGAACGTGTATTTAGCAATGTTTTTTGGGAGCTTGCCTGTGATTTTGACCTGGAAGAACAGGATTCTTTAAGGGTTGAGTTTTTGGTGGAGGATATTGATGTATGTCAGTTCACAAATCAAGATACCTTGACGGTGGATTTTTTATTAGGCCCACCTCCCAGTACCAGACCAGAAATATCCTTTTCAAGTTTGAACCAGTTAAGGATAGAAGCGCAGGATAGTGTTGGTTTTTTTGTAGATACTGAATTGAATATTCAGGTGAGTGGATTGGATTTTGAAGGGGATAGCCTGGAACTATTTCTTCTGAACAACAATCTGCCTGAAGTAGATTTTGAAACGGCAAAAGGAGTGGGGCGTGTATCATCCACATTGTCATGGACGCCGGACTGTTCGGTATTTACCAATGGTGATCTTTCCGAGGAGTTTGAATTCACCTTTGTACTGTGGGATAAAAATTGTTTTCAGCCACAGTATGATACCGCATCATTGACCATACATGTAGAAGACCTTCCGAGTAAAAATGAATTTGCCATAACGAATATCATTACTCCAAAAACCAGCCCGGATATGAACGATTATTTCGGGTATTACCCTGTAGAAAACCCTAATGAAAATGACCGTTTGATCTATCTCCCGACAGACAACTGTGCAGGTAAGTTTGAACAGGTACTCATCCACAACCGCTGGGGCAAAGAAGTATTTTCAAGTACCAGTCGTGATTTTAAATGGTTTGGGGATGGAGTGGCCTCGGGTGTTTATTATTATACCATCCTTTATTCCAATAACAAATATCAGGGAGCGCTTACGGTGATGTACTAGAAGCTAATAAATCGTAATTTATCTTTTTTGATAAATGCCATTTTGCCTTGCCAGTCTATTTTGACCCAGACGTCCTTCTCGTTAAGATAGCTCACCCGATGCCCTTTGCCTACCACATCAATGACTTCAGAACCTGCTGAAGGCCCACTCATCAGGTAAGTGTTGGAATCTACGATAATAGCGCGATCATAATCTCTTCCAAAATTAAGTGTATAGAAAAGAATGGCCAGCACTACTACCATAAATACCGCGGGCAATACCGGGCTTTGTTTCAACCTTACTTTTTGACGGTAGGCAAGGGCTAATAGTAATACTGCAATAGCTAATAGACTATAGGTAATGATATTAAAGTATTTATAGAAATGAGTGATCACAAAGTCAGCGTCCTGGAATTCATAACCGTATAGCTCTTTCTTTTCAGCTAGTTCTTCCATTTTTGTCATTACCCTTCGGTCAACCGTTTTTAAGTAGTAAGTATTAAGGTAATAAAGTGCACCACTAAAATCACCGAGCCCTTCTTTTATAAAAGCCATTTTAAGCAGCATAGCAGGGCTGGATAGTTTTTCGGTTTCCATCAGGTGATGGAAGAGATCAAATGATTCCGTGTACTTCCCGGCGCTAAATAATGAATCCGCTTTTGACAGTTGCTCATTAACGGTAGACTGGGCGTAAAGAAATGCCCAACTACAACATACGGCAAGGGTAGACAATAAAGTTTTCTTCAGCATTGCCTGCAAATATAAATCCTTGGATGAGAATTCTTAATTCTTACCTGATAGATTATGCCGCACTTGGCATTGTGAATTTATTTTTACAGTTTTTTTCTCCCATCTTTTGCATTTTATGTACGGGCTATTACCTTTGCAACTCTATTAGAAAATACAGCCTTTGATGAAGGCTTTTTTTAATGAAATTTCTTGTATGATTCGGTAGCTCAGCTGGTAGAGCATCTCCCTTTTAAGGAGAGGGTCCTGGGTTCGAGCCCCAGCCGAATCACCCTTAAAAGCCCTTAAAAAGGGCTTTTTTTATGTCCAAAGCTTTTTTTTGTAGAAAATTGCAGATTTTTTAATATTCTTGATAGCTGTGCGGACCCTTTCAGGGTTGTCCATCTTCTTTGAGTAACCTATTTTTTTAAAGGCACATCACTTTTATCCATTTCCAATAGCATTAGCGGTTAGTTGTCCACTTGCTCTCTTATTAGTTGAATAATGTTCTCCCTGGATTCCTGCATTCTCTATTTCGAAAGTGCTTGAACAATTCTGCTTTCACTTCTTACTACTTGATGGATTCCATCAGCACTAAACTATTGCCCTAATCTGGTGTGATCTGTAGCCGATATTAGTCGAGGTATACCATATCCATATTCAACCCTAAGCATTTAGTAGCTTTTAGCATCTTCAGTTCCATTTCTTCATCATTTAGATAGATCATGTAGGTGCCTTCTGGTGCGTAGTTCATTGTTTCACTATATTTAAATATGAAACCAGTAAGTGGTGAAGGTAATTCGTTGGTGTAATCGAATGATTTTAACATCATTTCAGTCTCCTTTCCAGTGGTGTAACTCTTTGAATCAACCTCCTCTTACTGGTGATCATTCATATTTGCAATCTTCACTGATGGTTATCCCTGATCATCGACTTCAGTTACATCTTAATAAGGATCCCCGAAAAGCTATACTCTAATTGCTTTCAGAGATTCTTATTGGAAGTTGATTGAATGGTAATTTATTCAATCAAGGTAAGGCTGCTCATTCTTTTTAGAATTCAACCTGCCGTACTTGATTGTGAAAAGTGAAAATAATACGTTAATACCCGGGGTTAGCTTTCTTATGGGAGCCGTTGCCATTCTCGAAGATGGCTACAAAGGTTGTGAATATTTGGAACGGTAAATCATACGGAGAGCAGGGTCAACTTTTACCCTTTGCTGTGATTAGGCATTTATGGGATTTGTTCATAACTGTATTGGTTTAATTGAGTAACTATTTCGGTTTAAATTGGGGTAGCCAATCCATGTATTGGCTACCAGTCAGAGGAGGAAACAATGACATGTGACGTATGAATTGATCCACTTTAACTACTGAGGCAGTGTTCGGTTTGACAAATACATTTTGGATAATCCTGGATTGGTAAGAGGCTTGATTTTCACGGAATACTACGTGCAGTTTGTAGTAACCTGGCTTGACATGATGAAATTGGAATGATGCCGCTGAATCCAGGTCAACCAGGTAATCTGCTTTGTCCCGAGGACTGTTTCCCATTACAGCTTTCCTGAATTGGCCGTTGTAGGGTGATAATGGCTCATTAAACCATTTTTTAAATGCTATTGTGTCAACAGAGCCTACAACATTGCCTGTCTTGTCTAATTGATTCAGTAGTATCTGATGCCCTTCCCAAAGACTTGAACCCTTAGTACGGGTAAGCTGCTCATCTTCTTTCGTGACTGAGACGAAACTTACTTTCTCCTTGACTACGACAATTTCGCTGATCTTTATTTTGATTTCTCTATTGAGCTCTACCACCCTACGACTTAAGCTCAATTGATAAATCCCTGTAGGAATCTTCCCTATGAATACAGAGTCTTTCTTATAAGATGTTTCTCGACGAAGATTTTGCGGCCCTTCTAATTTCATAATCCAATTAGGTTGTTCCATATAAAGATGAAGATCGCGGAACCAGCGTATGTGCAAGGCTCCATATTCTTCTGTAGGGTCTACTTCACCTAGTTGAATAGAAGAACTACAGGACAGCCATCCCAAAAACAGCGTACTTAATAAAGCAGGTGAAAATTTGATCATCATTGATTTCAGGCGGTATTAGCACCTTTGTTTAACCGTGAAAACTAATCATTGTAAACATTGCAAATAACTACTTTATTAACTTTTAATTGGGAACTTACTTGGATGGGTAAAGTTTTTGAATTCATGAGTACCATTTCTATGTTATGGAAGATTACAAAAAATTAGTAGGAACGAACGATTTTAATCTAATATTATTAGGTAGGATAAGCAGTACTAGCATTTGCTGCATTGCCCTGCAAAAAAAACTATGGTATGATCATTTTGGATGTACCTTGAGGCTTCTATATGGCAATTATCAACAAGAAGAATTTAAAGCAAGACTGGATTATTACAAAGCATCCTCGGTGCGACCGTTTGTGTGCCATTCAGCTTGGTTGATTGAAGTATCAAGTTCATGTAATAAGGTAGTCGGCCTGGAGTCATCCATATTGAATAAAAGAATTTTTGATAGTTTGATTGTTGAAATGTCTCACAGTCATTCTAAAAGGATCAGATTTATTCCAAAGTTTTCACAGATGAGGGTGTCTCAAAAGGGCACCTTCTTTTTTATGTCAAAAACAGAAAAACCGCCTCAACTACTTTTGAGACGGCCTCTAACATTTTGAATTACTTCATCCGGGAAACAAAGAAACGGGGGTATTAATCGTGAAAAGCTTCTCTTATTTTCTTAAAAGCTATGCGCATTTGTGATTCTACTGTTTTAACAGAAATGTCCATTCGAACTGCAATGTCTTTATACTTAATACCTTCCAGCTTGTTTAGCCGAATGATCTCCTGGCATTTGGGAGGGAGGGAATCTACCACTTGTTTCACCTTTTCAATACGTTTTTCGAGTGATTCGGTATCTTCCTTTATACGGTCGCCCAGTGCTCTATGCCATATTACCTCCAGGAGCTTTTTCTAAACTATCAATACACCTGTTATAAGCAATCGCATACAAATAACTTTTTGGTGATTTAGTAGGATCTAACTTGTCTCTGTCTTTCCAGAGGTTAATGAAAGCCTCTTGTACGATGTCCTCAGATTGGAGCTTATCACGAGTATAAGTAGTAATGTAGGCTATCAGTCGATCATAATAGCGTTCAAAGAAATACCTAGAAACTGCCCTATCTCCTTTTTTTAAGGCTTTTGCAGCTTCTACCTCGTCCATATTTTGTTTTGTAAGGAAAAACCAACTCCGACTATTTTAAAGATCAAAAAAAAAGCGAAAAATCTTTAAGGTTTTTTTTATTTTTTGAGCAATAGTACTAATTATAAAGTCAAACACATTGAAAATCCTGATTTCCAAGCTTCTAACGGAGACTATTTCTGAAGAAGAGCTCTTAGAACTTCATGAGTTGCTAAAAGATCCGGCAAATCAAAAGCTTCTTGAGACCTATATACAAGATGAGCATGATTTAAATCTGGCCATTATAAAAAATGACGTAGATGCCGCCTACCACAACGTGATCACTCAGATTGACCATGAAGAAAAGCCAATCCGAAAACTGATCCCGAACTGGACGAAATATGCGGCGGCAGTGGTGTTATTGGTCGGATTGACCTTTATATATCAGCAAGGTTTCTTCCTTTCTCCGGAAGAAACCACTCTGGTGCCTGAAGAAGATTTCATCACCCTTGAATTGGACAACGGATTGGTTCAGACCATTAATCCGGGAGCCACAAAAGATATTAAAGATGCAGCCGGGAACCTTGTAGGGGTACAAAACAAAAGTCAATTAACCTACCAGGGGACGAATGATTCGGAGACATTACTATATAATACCTTAAAAGTGCCTTATGGCAAACGCTTTAGCGACGGTACGCAAGTACACTTAAATTCCGGGACCAGTCTGAGATATCCTGTTACTTTTTTAAAAAACATGGATCGTAAAGTGTCTATCGTTGGTGAGGCTTATTTTGACGTGACTACAGATGCGGAACATCCTTTTATTGTGAATGCCGGAGCATTGAATGTTGCCGTTCTGGGGACACAATTTAACCTTTCATCTTATGTAGAAGATGCTTCAACCGATGTGGTACTTATTGAAGGTATGGTGGGTATGTACAATGATCAGGAAGTAGTTGAAGATGCACTGACGTTGACTCCGGGACTCAAAGGTTCTTTTAATAAATCAGGAAAGACAGTAGTAACAGAACCTGTCAATACCAGGGTGTATACTTCCTGGAGAAACGGAGAGCTTGTCTTTAGAAATACTCCTTTTAAGAACATTCTTAAGAAAATGGAGAGGCACTACAATGTTGAAATTGTATTGGAAAATGAAGCGTTAGGCGAAGAATTGTTTAGTGCCAGTTTTACCAATAAAACCATAGAAATGGTACTAAGTTATTTTGATGATATCCAGGGAATAGGTTATAAGATAAAAGATAATACCTTGTATATCAAATAATTAAATAGACAATTAAAGCCTAAAATGGAATATATGGAACACAACTAACTTACGAATGAAAATTCGGTGTTCACTTTTGGATGGTGTTGAAACATTATCTGAAAAACCGGAAAATGCGGCAACATTTCCCGGTCTATGAAAGTGATTAACCAAAATTAATTAACCACTCAAAACACATTGCAAATATGAAAAAACTTCTACACAAAGAGAGGTTCTATCATTCTTTTATGAAATTCGGTTTAAGGATGAAACTTACTACACTGTTATTATTAACTACTCTGATTGGATTACAAGCTAATGACAGTTACTCACAAAAAAGCAAGATCACACTAAAAGCAGAGAATTCTTCCATTGCGGCAATTATTGATGAGATTGAAGTCACTACAGATTTTAGGTTTGTATACAGTAATAAACAGGTAGATGTATCCCGTAAAGTCTCAATAAATGTCAGGAAAGTCTCTATTACGAATGTTCTGAAAATCCTTTTTTCAGAAACAAGTACGCAATATAATATAAAGGACAAACAGATTATTTTGTTTGATAAACCTCGTAAAGAAAAAAGTGACCCTCCAAACAAGCAGACAGCTGCTGTTGTAGCACCCATCAATATAACAGGAAAAGTAACGGATCGGAACGGTAATGGACTGCCTGGTATGACGGTTTATGTGACTAACGAACGGCCGACCGGAGAGGTATTGAGTCAAAATGACTTTCTTAATGGCACGATCACCGATATCGACGGTAATTTTTCACTGGAAGTTGAGCCTGGTCGCTACCTGGTGGTTTCGGGTATTGGGTATCGATACCAGGTGAAGGAAATTACTTCTGCACAGACGGTGTATGAATTTGCTTTGGAAGAAGATATCCTGTCATTGAGTGAAATAATTGTTACCGCTCAGGGGATAGAGAAGTCGAAAGAGGCGTTGGGTTACGGTATTGCCCGTATTAGTGGGGAGGAAGTTCAAGGTAAAGCAGAGTCTGATGTAGGGCGATCGTTATTTGGTAAAATAGCCGGGGTACAGCTTACGGAATCCAGTGGTAGTACAGGGAATACCCCCTCTATTCGAGTCCGGTCCTCGCTATCCATTACCCAGGGAAATGCCCCTTTGATCGTGGTAGACAATGTCCCTTTTGCCGGTAGCTTAATAGACATTGATCCTAATGATATTAAGGAAACAACGGTTTTAAAAAGCCTTAATGCCTCTGTTTTGTATGGTAGCGCCGGTAGAAACGGGGTTATACTGATACAAACAAAAAGTGGCAGTAAAGGGAAAGGCAAAGAAAATACGACGATAAACTTTTCCCAGACTTTCTATACCAACACCCTGGCGAACCTGCCTGAATTTCAAAATACCTATGGTCAGGGCGCTGATGGAACTTTTAGCAGTTCCATAGGTAACTGGGGTCCCGCATTTGCTGAGCTGGACTCTGTGCCTCACCCTTATGCAGGACAAGCCGATATTTTTCCTGAATTTGCTACCGTTAATGTGCCATACGTGCCAGCTACCAATAATGTAGAAGACTTCTTTGAAACAGGTACAGGTTCTGTAACAGCGTTGAACATAACCACCAGCCAGGAAAGAACATCTTTTAACGTTTCCATTGGGTATACAGAAGAATCGGGCATCATCGGAAACAATGACCTGGAAAGGTTCAATTTATCCGTAGGTGGGCAGGCGCAGGTCACAGATAAGCTGAATGTTTCTGCGACCATGAGCTATATGACCAGGGAGCGTAATTCGCAAAGCGGGACCGATATCTTTGAACGTTTACTGTATCTCCCGAGAAACTTAGACCTTAAAAATTTACCCTTTCAAAATCCCCAGACGGGGGAAAATGTTTATTACAGGGGAGATACTAACCCGTTGTGGACCATCAATAATACCGGCAGGAATGACAATATTGTTCGCTTATTTACTACGTTAAATGTAGGTTATCGACTCACAGATAATTTAAACATAAGTTATCGTTTAGGCTACAACAATGAAACGGAAGATGAAGAAGACTTTACAAATATTGTAAGCTTGTCAGGTGAGGGGGATGAGCTTGGTGAGCTAGAGCTTGATTTTAACAGGGATATTTTACTCGATCAGTCTATCATCATCGGCTCTGATTATCAACTGGCAGATAAGCTAGGTTTTACCTCACAGGTAGGCATCAATTCAAGAATAGATAAATTCAGGTCTAATTCATCTCGGTCCAGAGAACAAATCGTTTTTGGGTTTAACAGGCCTGATAATTTTAATGTTACCACAGCAGAGGCTTCCAGGACGCGTCGGAACTTGGTCGGGGTTTTTGGGCAGTTTGAATTCAGCTATGATCAATACCTTTATCTTACCTTATCAGGCAGAAATGACTGGGGGTCAACCGTAGAACCTGAAAACAGGAGTTTGTTTTACCCTGGAGTAGCAGTTTCTTTTATACCTACTTCAGCGTTTAATTTAGGGTCCAATGTGATCGATAACCTGAAGATCAGGGGCGCTTATGCAACGTCCTCCGGATTCCCCGGTGCCTTTAATACCCGTGAAAGCCTGGAGTTAGACCCTCAGGAGTTTATCAAAAGAGATGGTACAGCAATAGTGGCTAACAGTGTTAGGTTACGTTTACCCAATCCTGACCTGAAGCCGGAACTGCATAAAGAGTTCGAATTGGGAGTTGAAGGTAATTTTTTTCAAGGAAGGGTTAATCTGGACGTTTCTGTATACAAAAGAATTTCAGAGGACCAGATCCTTGAACGGGCCCTTGATCGTTCAACAGGTTTTTCCAACATACTTACCAATGTAGGACGTGTGGATACCGATGGTGTGGAGATCGATCTGGGAGTTAATGTTGTCCGGACCGGAGATTTTACCTGGAATATAAGAAACCTGTTTACTGCTTTTGAAACAGAAGTGGTGGACCTGGGAGGAACGATAGATCGTATTTCACTGGATGATGACGATGATGACGAAGATAGGGTGGCCGTACAGGGACAACCTCTTGGGGTATTGTGGGGCAGTTTTGCGATGAGAGACCCTCAGGGTAATTTTTTGATCAACCCTACGAATGGTGAGTTAATTACCAGTGAGGCAGTTGGCTTGCAGAATCGTGTGATTGCTAATCCCACCCCGGATTGGCGACTTACTAACATCCATAATTTTAACTACAAAGGTTTTTCACTTCTTCTGCAGTTTGAATATACGCATGGTGGTGAAAATTTTTCTGACCTGGCACAGGACCTGATCGGAAGAGGGGTTACACGTGATACGGAAAACCGGGAAGGGTCTTTTATTATCCCAGGGGTGCTGGGTGATCCAAGTACAGGGCTTCCTTACCTGGATGAAAGCGGGCGGACCATCCCAAATACCATCCAGGCAAATGGTAACAGAACTGCTTTTTCTAACTATTTTGATGCGGATGACTTGAGCACGTTCGATACCTCTGTGTTCAGAGTACGGGAAATAGCACTCTCTTACAGGCTGACCAAAGGTCAGGTAGCAAAGCTCCCTTTCCAGGATGTTACGTTTACTGTGAGCGGTAGAAATATATTTTTCTATGCTCCCGGCTTTCCGAAGTATACCAATATAGATCCTGCTGTTGATACGCAGGAGGGCACTACTGTACCTACTACAAAAAGGTTTGCAGCTGGAGTAGCCGTTACTTTTTAATCATACTTAAAAGACAATCGTATGAAAAAAATAATTATATATCTAAGCGTAATAGTAAGTGCGTTTTTCGCATCCTGTGAGGTAATAGACTTTGATTTACAAAATGATCCTAACCGGTTATTGCCGGATCATATCGACCCGGATTTCTTGTTGAATGCTATTCAAATTCGGTTTGAAGGAGCAATGAACGGGTTCAACCTGGCAGGGGACGAAATCATGAGGTATGAAGCCATGAACGACACATACACGGATGAAGCCGAACCGGCTGAGATGGACAATGAATGGAATAATACCTTCAGTATAAGGGAGAATTTAAGGATTCTTGAAGATCTGGCTGCTCAGGATGAGGCATTACGTTTTCATAAAGGTATAGGCACACTTCTGAGTACTTACAGTATCGCAACGTTGGTAGATTACCTGGGGGACATTCCATTTTCCGAGTCCAATAAAGGGGTGGAGAATCTTAGCCCTAAAGTAGAGGATGATGCCATCATTTACCCGGCCTTATTGGAAATGATCAATATTGCCATCGATGATTTTCGTAATGCTGACCGCATTCCTACGGAAGACCTGTTTTACAATGGAGACACCACAAAGTGGATCAGATTGGCGAATACCCTTAAGTTTAAGTTATTATTAAACACCGGGGACGTAACAGCGCTGAATGAGTTACTGGATGAGGACAATTTGGTTAGCGAAGAAGAGGATGACTTCCAATTTCCTTATTCTACTGCAGCTAATCCGGTAGAAAGCAGGCATGCGTATTTTAACCGTGGCTACGATGGTGAGGATGGTCAGGGCGAATACATAGGGAACTATTTCATATGGCTTCTCAAAGAATCAAAATCAGTGATAGATCCGCGGTTGAGGTTCTATCTCTTTCGTCAAACTAATACAGACCCTCCGGCAAACTTATTGGGATGTATAGGCTCTTCTGTACATGATTTTTGTTATACCGGAGACTTTTATTGGGGTAGAGATCATGGAGATGACACTCCCAGGGCTGCTGACCGGTTTTTGAAAACGGTTTATGGCATGTATCCTGCCGGAGGGGCTTTTGATGGAGATAATCCTTCCAGGGGTTCAAGAAGTACTAATATGGGAGGGGCCGGTATTTTACCCATATTAATGTCATTTCATGTAGAGTTTTTTAAGGCGGAAGCCGTGTTAAGGCTTGGTGCAAATGGCGATGCAGCAGCGTCATTAGAAGCCGGTGTTAGGGAGTCAATAAACAAGGTGTTGAATTTTAGCACTATAGGTGTGGATACTGCTTTCGTGCCTAAGCAAGATGATGTAGAAGCCTATGTCACTAACGTTATGGATGAATATGCACTGGCCGGATCTGACAATGAAAGATTGAATATTGTGATCAGGGAACTTTACATTGCTACGCTTGGAAATTCTGTTGAGTCCTATAAAGCTTATCGGCGCACCGGATTTCCTGAAGGCATTCAGGAGCCTATAATCAATGAAAATGTTCCTTTCCCAAGAACATTTGCCTTGCCCGAAGAAGCAGTGAATGCTAATACTTCCCTGAAACCAAGGCCGATCACGAATCAGGTATTTTGGGATACAAATCCAGGCGGATTTATTAACTAGACTTAAATCTTACAGATTATGAAGAAAATATTTATAGGGATACTGTGCATGGTTTGTATATCCTGCCAGGAGGATAATAATAACAGAACGCGGAGGTTTCATACAATTTGCCGGAGATCCGGAGCTCAGGTTTAATTTATTGGAATTTGACAACCTTACGTTTTCCAATGAAATTTCAGACCCCAACAATAATGCAACGAGTTATTCGCTTGCCCTGGTCTTTGGAACTCTAACAGTGGACAATTTCGTTACGGTAAACAGTTTTCCCGGGACGATCATTTTTACAGGAGACATGCTTTTGGATGCGGCGGGACTGACCATCAATGACATTACACCCAGTACTGAATTTAGTTTTGTGGCCATTGTAACCACTCCAACAGGTGTTTATACAGGGTCTGCCCCGTCTTTTAATACTTCGTCTAATACACAGGAAGGGGGGAATACTGCGGTTAACCTGTTTAGACGGGGCTTGAACGATGCCATGGATTTTACCATGACATTTTTTGTGCCCCCTCCAAAGAAACTGCGAGGCACCTCATTTGAAGAGCCTTTTGCCGCACCTTCAGATGGTGCCGATTACATCAGAACGGGAGGACCGACAGATGAGGGTGAACTACTGAATATTGATGGGCAGCGTCATGTGATACATGTGGCTGTTGGTACAGGTGTTGATGATGAAATCGGATTTAAGTCCGAATTCTTTGACAATGGAGGAAGTGGTTTTGAAAACGAAGAAATAGGAGTTACACGGAAGACTGAAGATGTAGGTGCATATGTCGACGGCGTGCAAGGCTTTCAACTGGAAGACGTTGACGGCCTGTTTCGGTTAACCTTTGATAAAGTAGATATTCCTGATGGTACGCCAAGGACAGGAGTACGTATCCAGATATTTTTTAGAGAAACATCCTGGGATGATGATGATACCATACGGATCTATGCAGAGATAGAAAGGTCCGGATCACCGGAGACCATTGAACTGATGAGTGCAAATGGTGCTGACATCAATGCTATGGAAGGGCGGTGGAATTTAGCTGATTCAGGGTTTTTTTTGATGGTGTTACTTCCTATACTCTGATCATAGATTCTGAAATTAACAACGGAAGTGAAGAAATCTATTTTGACGAGATGCTGGTGTACGTGCCGGATGAATGATAAGCTATCCATCACTTGACTACGGCAAGTTGTCGTACCTGTAATTATCTTAAAATTATAAGCTTTCAGGCTTACTTAAATAAAAAATATCATATGAAAAAGATAGTGGAAATTACAAAAAGGCTGTTTCTCCCGGATATAGGTATAATAGTTTTTTTCGCAGCAATGATTACATCCTGTAATGACCAGGAGTATACATTTGAAGCAGACCCTATTGAACCCGTGACGATTACCGGGATAGAGCCTGTTGGCAGTGACATTGGGACAACGGTGACCATTAGCGGAACCAACTTTAGTCGGACACTTTCAAATAATAAGGTCAATTTCAATGGTGCAATAGCAGAGGTTACCGAAGCGACCGATACTACTCTGACGGTGACTGTTCCTGATGATGCTACCACAGGTAGTATTTCGGTGTTCCATGGTGGATTTACAGCTACGGGCCCTGTTTTTACAATAATACCAGCGCCTACTATAACATCTTTTGACCCTACAGGTGGAAAGGTCGGCATTACGGTTACTATTTCCGGAACGAACTTTAGTCCTACAGCCGGGGATAACACAGTTAGTTTTAATGGGGTGGACGCCATGGTGATCAATGCTACTACCACCTCGCTAACGGTGACGGTGCCTGAGGGCGCTCAAACGGGGGAGATTTCTATGACCGTATTTGGGCAGACGGCCATCAGCGAAGCTAGTTTTGTCCTGACACCGGAAATCACATCATTTGAACCTACGACAGGGGAAGTAGGAACGCTGGTGACGATCACAGGAAAAAACTTTAGTACTATTCTTGAAGATAATGTAGTAAAGTTTAACGGTGTTGAAGCGATTGTTACGATAGCTACTAATACCTCACTCGTTGTTGAAGTGCCTGAGGTGGCAGATACGGGTCCAATAACCGTTGAAATTGAAGATGAAATAGCCACCAGTTCAGACTTTACTTTGGCAGGGCCAATTACCTTGATAATTCCAATTACCGTTGACATAGATGATGTGGAAGAGAGTGAAGCTGATGGAAGAATGTGGTTAGATAGCAATGATCAGGAATTGGGTGAGTTTGATACTTCCAGCACGCCTGATAGAGGGCTTCAGAATATCGGTCTCCGGTTTAGAAATGTTGAAATACCAAAAGATGCTACAATTCTCAGCGCCAGTGTTCAATTTACGGCTGATAATATAGGTGCAGACCCTGTAGAGCTTACCATCTTCGGTGAGAATGTTGGGAACTCAGCAGAGTACACTGTAAATACAAGTGATTTGTCCAACAGGGCGTTGACTACGGCCAATGCGGTTTGGAGCATTCCTGAATGGGTAACGATCGGCGATAAACTGGATGCCCAAAAAACCGTAGATCTGGCTGCTATTATCCAGGAGATTGTGGGCCACGTGGACTGGGCGTCAGGCAATAGTTTGAACATAATTATGAAACATTCCGGAGTGAGTGTAGGAGTTACAAGCAGTACCGGGGGCAGGGAAGCTGAGACATTTGAAGGAGATGCGGTTTCTGAACTTATTGTGACTTTTGAATAAAGAGTGTATTAAGTAATCTGATTTTGTTCATAGTAGGAATTAGTGTTCTATTTATAAGCAAAACTATTATGATATAAAATATTGATTTTCATCAATTTACAATGTGATAATACTAAGACAAACCTCAGAAAAAGGCGCTTTATTACTTTTTCTAAGGTTTTATCCCTTTAACTTTTGATATCAGAAAAAGTGATTTTTCATGTTTACCCAGGATCCGAACTCTTCTAATTTGAGATGTGCCTCATCCAAAATAGCACTACCTTCAGTGCATTTTATTATTCCTTAAAGTCTTGTATCAGTGGATCAATCCATTGGCTTCAACAGTGCGATGACCAACCTTTCAGACCCTACCATGGCATCGTCCAGCCGTACCTGGGCATTAAACCTGGAGCCATTCTTTTTTCGTCCCTCTGCCCGGATGGTTTTTTCAGGCAAATTGGCGATCTCCGATGCCGCATATTCCAGTATTTCATTGTAGTTATTACCAAATAAGGCGCTGGCGTTTGCGCCTTCCAATTCTTGCTGATCATAACCAAACATTCGGGTGGTCGCTTTATTTACACTTCCTATTACCCCGGTAGCATCCAGCGTAATAATCCCGTCCTGTATATTTTCCAGGATGGCCTGGGTACGGCTTTCACTTCTGGTAATAGCTTCCTGAGTGGCCTGAAGCTCTTCCATATTCTGCCGCAATTCTTCTTCCTGGGACTGCATCTGTTGTGTACGTTTTTGAGAATCGTCCAGGAGCCTTTTGGTTTCGTTGTTGATTTTCTGAGCAGAAAGGTCGGAAGCAATGACCTCTGCTGCCCCTTCTATAAATTCTTTCCCCAAATCAGTCATGGGCTTGACAGAAGCAAACTCAAGAACACCGACTACGACATCATTATGTATAAGAGGTGTACAGTAAACGGAACCGGGAGGCGTATCCCCCAGTCCGGAACGTATTTTGATGTAACTTTCCGGTACATTAGCAAGGAATATGTGAGCACGTTCATTAAATGCCTGCCCTACTATTCCTTCACCGGACCTGACAGTGGTTTTAATGAATTTTTTTCTGTCATAGGCATAACAGGCCTTCATTTCCAGTATCGTCTCATCATTGTCCTCATTGGCTACATAAAAAGCACCTATTTGCAGATTAAGGTACTTAATGATACTGTATAACAGGTTGTCCCCGAATTCTTCAAGACTTTTTGTTTGTTTCCGTAACACATTGTTGATCTGAGCAAGTCCTTCGGAAAGGAATTTTCTTGACTGTTCCTGTTCATAAGATACTTTAAGGCTGTCACGCATACCCAATAAGCTTTGTCCCAGCGCGTCTTTGGCTTCAAAGTCCATTTCGAAATTTCCTTTCCCCATGGCATTGGCAAAATTGGTGGATAACTCCAGGTTAGTTTTTAGCTTATTGATCTCCTTACCCATTGTACCTATCTCATCCTGGCTTTCTCGTAGCTTGATATCCGGAAACTGACCAGCCGCAAACTCTGTCAGGAATTGGGCTACTTTTCTTACAGGTGGAACAATTATTCTGTTCAGGAAAGAGGAAATACCTAAAATGATTGCCAGTGCAAGGCCTATGGCCACCAGTACTATAATAAGTGTTTGGTTGATTACCCGCTGTATTCTTGCCTGACGCATAGCAATGGAATCTTGAAGACTATCCCTCATATTTTTTATGATACGATTTACTTCACCGTAATTGGAGTAAACAATATGGGCGTAATCCAATGCTTCACTTCTCAGGTCTTTAATTTCAGCAGTCAATTCGTGTATTCGTTCACTGTCCAGCGAATCTTTTTTAAGGTGGTTGTTCAACTCGTCTGTTTTGCTTATGAATTGATCCAATGGTACTGCTCCCTGGTGAAGGTTGGGTAACATGACCTGGTCCAAATAGACTATGGTACTGTCTTTCGACCCAAAAATGATCCGGTCTAATTCTTCCGGTTCTTCATCAGCAATAGAAGAATAAATACTGTCCATTGCGGCGAGGTCATTGATCATCTCAGCCGCATCTTCTTCATAACGCTTTTGAAATTTCCTTGCATCCTTTATCCTGTTTGCCGTAAACATACGTGTAGCGCGGAAGCGAAGGGAAAGGTTGTTTTGACGGGTTTGATGAACAAAAGACAGGGCTTTGTTCTCTCCCTCCATCAATCTGTTAATTTCCTGGATATCTAAAATACCTTTGTAGATAACCAATCCGATGATCAAAAAAGAAAGGAATACAATGGCAAAAGAACCAGTAAGCTTTTGTTTTAGGTTTAGGTTATCGATCAGCATTAATGCATATTGGATAGTTGAAAAAATCAATTCAATATAGACAAAACAACGATTACCGTCAATAAAGAGCAGGTAAACATCAAATTAACTAATTCACATCATAAAGGTTTGATTAATAATGACTTTCATCGAAGCGACAGTAATTTCACCTTACGGTGAATACAGCTTTAATCTAACTAATTTACGGTTTAAATTTTATTTTGATGGCGAAATACAATGGAGAAACCAGTTTTGTCAAAGGCTCACTAAAAGCTACGCAAAGGTTTGCCAATCTGTGAATACGAGGTTTAAAGATATTCATAGTACCTTGGCGGATAGATTCATAAGGTATCTCAATCACGGATAAAATGGAAAGCTACAGCCTATGGAACGGAGAAATACCCGAAGTGCTATTCTATTCTTGGGGTGCTTAACTCAAAGTAAGGGTAAGTGTTATTTTGAAAGTCATAATTAATAAAGAAACATAATGCAGCAATTCGATTTATTAAACAAAAGCAAACTGTCCTCAAAGCCTGCCTCACTAAAAAACAGGGTACTTCAATTTGGTGAAGGTAACTTTCTACGTGCATTTGTTGACTGGATGATCTATGAAATGAACCAGGCTACAGATTTCGATGCCGGAGTAACGGTAGTACAACCTATTGAAAAAGGGCTTATCAATAAATTGAATGATCAGGATGGATTATATAATCTGTACCTGAGTGGTATAACAGACGGTTCGTTCGTTTCCGACCGTTCACTGATCGATGTGATCCAAAAGGCCATTGATCCTTATGCTCAGTTTGAAGCTTACCTTTCTGAAGCCGGGAATCCGGACCTGAAATTTATCGTTTCCAATACCACAGAAGCCGGCATTCAGTTTAATGGAGCAGACCGGGTAGAGGATAGGCCTGCATCATCTTTTCCAGGGAAACTTACCCAACTGCTCTACCGCCGCTTCCAGGTAATACCGGATTGCACCGATTTGATCGTGCTTCCATGTGAACTGATTGATAAAAATGGAGAAAAGCTAAAAGACGTTATATACCAATATGCAGACCATTGGAGCCTGGGGGCTGATTTTGTGCAGTGGCTGGATACAAAAATGACATTTTGCAATACCCTGGTAGACCGTATTGTGCCGGGTTACCCTAAAGAAGATGCCGATGAAAAGTGGACAGATTTGGGATATCGTGATGAACTGATGGTTAAGGGAGAAGTGTTTCACTTGTGGGTAATTGAAGGTCCCGAACGTATTCAAGAAGAATTGCCTGTTGGCAAAGCGGGGCTGAATGTAGTTTTTACGGATGACCTGGACTACTACCGTACACGAAAAGTCAGGATCCTGAACGGTGCCCATACGTCTATGGTACCGGTGGCCTATCTCTACGGGTTAAATTTTGTGAGAGAAGCCGTGGAGGACGAACTGACTGGAGGATTTGTGAAAAAGCTGATTTTTGAAGAGATCATTCCTTCGCTTTCCGGTGATAAGGAAGAACTCAAAGTGTATGCACATCAGGTCATTGACCGGTTTAGAAACCCCTCTGTAAAACACGAACTGATCAGTATCTCATTAAATTCATTTTCCAAATTTAAAACCAGGGTTTTACCCTCCATACTCAGTTACCATGAGAAAGAAGGATCAGCTCCGGAACTGTTATCCATTGCTTTTGCAGCATTAATATGTTTTTACAAAGGCCAGCGATCGGGTGATCAAATTCCTTTAAATGATGAATCAACCGTCATTGACTTTATGAACGGCCAGTGGCAAGCTTGTGATGGGTCGGACGATGCTGTTAAGGCATTGGTCCATGCGGTGCTTAGCAACGAATCGTTCTGGGCGACAAACCTGACCGGGATGTCGGGATTGAGTAGTAAGGTAGCGGAGGGTGTTAGAGTGATCCTGAAAGAAGGGGTCTCAGGCTTGTTGAAATAAAGGGAGAGATCATTTATTGGGAAGGCCATTTGAATACCTTATTTAGGCCACTCATGAAAAAAGATTTGGACTCAAAAAGTTCTCTTTTAATGATTAGGTGTGCTTTTTGCCGAATGTTTGGTCAGTTTGCACCTCGCTACCATAGCACATCATATTAAAACTGTTGAGCAATAGCGCGTTTTAAGCATTTTGCAATATATTGATAATCATAAAGCTACAGGCTGTATTGTCAGTAACCCAGTAGCCAGCACCAAAAGCGGGCAAGGAATTTTCAAAACCCTATTTAGCTTTAATAATTGCGGGTGTTATAAGGCCAAAACTATAAAGGCCACTCATGAAAAATAGTTTTAGCTCAAAAAGTGTGTTTTTGACGTTTAAATGCACCTTTTTATGGGAGGTTTTGGTGTTTTGAATCTCAAAATCATTGGTATTATGCCATTTTCGAGGTTTTTGTCTTCTGTCACGGTCTGATTTGCAATAAGCGACTGAGCAATATCATTTTTCAAGTGTATTTTTAATATATTGATAATCAATAAATTGTGCACTGTATTGCCAGTGGCCCAGTGACAAGCATCCAGAAACAAACCTTGAAAATGGAATTTTCGAGAGAGGCCTATAAATAAGCTCTATCTGATTTTCCGGCACCAGTATTTGCTGAACGGCAGATAGAAAAGATTAAGGACATTCTGTTTACTATCTTGCCAATCTCCGGGAGCCTAGATTCTATCTTTAAACATAAAAAAAACCTGTAGAGCACGCTCCACAGGTTTTTACTTTTTAAATAGGTTTAGGATTTTCTAAAACTATTATTATTTTGTCAAAACGAATTTCCATGGTCCATTGATACTTTGGGTTCTTCCACCAATAACCTGGTCCTGCTCAATAGTCGTAGAAAGTTCAATTTCCGTCGCACTATTGACCTTTACATCGACAGTGCCACCACCACTGAAAACAAGCTGAAAATTTTCAGCTGTAGTGCCTGCGATAGTGAAATTTCCACCACCGTCATTAAAGACAGTGATATCGTCAGTAGGCTGGCCTGATATAGTATAACTACCTGCATTATTCTGTCCCGCTGCAAATGTAAATGTTGTTGAAGCCCAATCTCCAGGTGCATCGGCGTCATTTTGGGTTACTCCACCATCTCCATCCTTAGTGGACCATGTTCCTACAATGGCTGTTAACTGTTGTTCCTGAATAGTTGGACCGTCTCCGCCGTCATCGCCGCATCCTACCAATGCAAGTGAGCTTAATACCAATCCAACGCTTAATAAATAGAGTAACTTTTTCATTTTAATATGATCTTATGATTATAATGTCTTTCTAAATCAGTCTTCTTTTAGACTAACACACTAAAATAGTCGATTAATTTTAAATAGTATTACTATAAATCACAATTTAAACGTAATGGTAACCTATTTGAACCATACATTTATGGTATCTTGCGCGCATAGGTTTGCGCTTTAGTCATTGTTATTTATAATCAGAAATAGAGAGCACGTTTGAGCACTTTTCATACTCAGCCTGTTGATTGGACGCAATGATCGTGAGGCATGGCCCTAATGTAAGTAGCTGTTCCTGGTACCAGTCCATTCCTTGCCGGTCCAGGTTCGTAGTAGGCTCGTCCAATAGTACTATTTCGCTTTGTGAGTAAAACGCCAGCGCCAGCTTTACCCGTTGTTTCATGCCGGAAGAAAAATTCTTTACATATTTATTACGAGCATTTGACAGATAAGCCGTTTCCATTACGGTATCAATGCTATAGCCTTCTCGCGGGACTCTGAATTTAAAATGGAAATCCAGTAGCTCATATAATGTGAAGGCCTCGATCAGTTCCATATAGGGGGTCGCTATAGCCAGGTGTTTAAACACATTTTCAGCTTCCACTTCCCGCTCATTGTAACTGTATTTGACCTTTCCGTCAGTAGGTAATGTAAAGCCTGATATGATCTGTAGTAATGTGGATTTCCCACTTCCGTTAGGCCCGGTAAGAGCGTAGGACCGGCCGGATTCAAATTCATAGTCCAGTCCTTTGAAAATTACTTCTTTATTAAAGCGTTTACCGAGCTGATGGAGTTCTATCCGAAACATTTCAATTCAGGCAAGGGCCGAAGGTAGTCCTTCACACCGGGGAGCATAACATCGGATAACCGCTTTACCCCGGCCTTTCATCTTAGTACGTGTACCCTTTCATAACCCCTCTGTCGGAGTTTCGGATGAAGTTAATGATCTCATCACGTTCTTTGGAGGGAGAAAGCTCTAACTCTACCAGGTCTATGGCCTTAGAGTTATTAAGGCCTCTCAGGAAGATATAACGATATATTTCCTGGATCTCATTGATCTTTTCTGAAGAAAAGCCTCTTCTGCGTAAGCCTATGGAGTTGATGCCACAGTAAGTGAGTGGTTCACGTGCTGCTTTTGTATATGGCGGAACGTCTTTTCTAACCAGTGAACCTCCTGAAACCATCACATGGGAACCGACTTTGACAAACTGATGTATGGCACTCGACCCTGCAATGATAGCGTAATCGTCTACAATAACATGCCCTGCCAACTGTACTGCGTTGGCCAGAATACAATTGTTGCCAATGGCACAGTCATGGGCTATGTGAACGTAGGCCATCAAAAGACAATCTTTACCAATGACGGTCTTGTACTTATCATCAGTACCTCTGCTGACGGTTACAAACTCTCTGATCACCGTATTGTCACCGATGAATGTTTCGGTTTCTTCTCCTTTATATTTGAGGTCCTGGGGTACCGATGAAATAGATGCTCCAGGGTAGATTTTTACGTTTTTACCAATTCGTGCACCCTCAAAAATGGTCACATTGGGACCGATCCATGTGCCTTCTTCAATGACAACATTGGCATGGATCACCGAAAATGGCTCAATAACCACATTTCGGGCGATCTGAGCTTGAGGATGTATATAAGCTAAAGGTTGATTCATGAATCTTTTCTAACGATACTGGCCATCATTGTTCCTTCACATACGAGAGTATTACCCACATAGGCACGCCCGGCCATTTTGGCGATCCCTCTTTTAATAGGTCCCAGGAGGTCACATTTGATGACCATGGTATCACCAGGCAGGACCATTTTCCTAAATCTGAAATTTTCTATGGCCAGGAAGTAGGTCCAATAGTTTTCCGGATCAGGTACCGTATTTAATACCAGTATGCCGCCTATTTGTGTCATGGCTTCTACTTGCAATACGCCAGGCATCACAGGGTTACCTGGAAAATGACCCTGGAAAAAGTTTTCGTTGGCAGTCACATTTTTCACACCGGAAACACTTTCATCATCTAGATGTATGATCTTATCTATTAAAAGAAAGGGATATCGGTGAGGTAAAATATTTATGATCTGGTTAATGTCCAGAACAGGGGGTAAATTAGGATTGTACTTCGGCAGGTTATGCTTGGAAGATTTTTCCATCGCCCTTTTGAGCTTCTTTGCAAAGGCCACATTGGCCGCGTGTCCGGGTCTGGCGGCAAGTATTTGAGCTTTTATAGGTCTGCCTGCCAGTGCCAGATCACCTATTACGTCTAATAATTTGTGACGTGCAGGCTCATTTTTATAGCGTAACTCAACGTTATTGAGTATTCCTTCTTTTTTAACCTCAACTTTTGGCTTGTTGAAAAGCTTGGCAATGCTATCCAGTTCATGGTCTTCCACTATCCGATCCACTACCACAATGGCATTATTCAGATCACCACCTTTGATGAGATTATTTTTATGGAGCATTTCCAGTTCGTGCAGGAAACAAAAGGTTCTGCAGGAAGCAATCTCTTTTTCGAACATGCTTATATCATTGAGATAAGCATGCTGACTTCCCAAAACCGGTGAGTTGTAGTCGATCATCACCGTTACACGATAGTCATCTAAAGGTAATGCCCCGATTTCCACATCTCTGGCAGAATCACGGTAGAAAATACCATCCTGCAGTTCGAAAAAATCACGCAGAGCATTTTGTTCTTCCATGCCCGCCTCATTCAGTATCTCTACAAATTGCTTGGAGCTACCATCCATGATAGGGGTTTCCGGACCGTCCAGTTGTATTAAAACATTGTCTATTTCCAGTCCTACCAAGGCAGCCAGCGTATGTTCTACTGTATTTACCCTTGCTCCGCTTTGCTCGATCGTAGTACCTCTTGAAAGGTCTACCACGTTGTCCACGTCTGCGTCTACTGTAGGCTGACCTTCCAGGTCTATGCGCTGGAATTTAATGCCATGTCCTGGTTTGGCAGGTAAAAAAGTCATATTGGCTTGTACGCCGGTGTGCAAACCAACCCCTGACAATGTCACCGATTTTTTGATCGTGTGCTGCTTTATTTTCATTATTTTTCCTGAAAAGAGGGCAAATTTAGTACTTTTTCTTCAAGTTGCTTTAGACGGCGGCTTAAATCGGGGAGATTCTTGAAGACGGCATAAGATTTATGATAGGCAAGTAGCTCATAGGCAGGACTTCCCATGAGTTTTATATTACCTTTCGGATAGGACTTTCCAATGCCTGATTGTGCCCCTATAGACGTTTTATCTCCAAACTCCAGATGTCCGGCTATGCCCACTTGTCCGGCGATCACGCTATGTTTTCCAAGAGACGTAGAGCCGCTAATACCGCTTTGTGCTGCAATAACGGTATGGCTTCCAACGGTCACGTTGTGTGCTATTTGGATCAGGTTATCCAATTTAACACCGTCACTTATTTTGGTAGAATCACCATGGAAGGTGGCGCAGTCAATAACAGTGTTTGCACCAATATCTACATGATCACCCAGGATTACATTGCCCATCTGGGGGATATTTTTATACGAGCCATCATCCTGGGGAGCAAAGCCAAAGCCTGCACTCCCTATGACGGCACCGGAATGTATGACACAGTAGGAGCCTACCTTGGTATTGTTGTAAAGTTTTATTCCGGAGTGTAGGATAGTGTTATCCCCAATTTCCGAACCATCACCAATGTAAGCATGAGGATAGATCTTTACGTTATTACCAATTTTAACATTATTGCCGATATACGAAAAAGCTCCACGATATACGTCTTCCCCATAAGTGCTGTCTTTACCTATAAAGGCCGGATCTTCTACTCCTGTTTTTTGAAAGCTGATAAACTTATAGTATTCTTCTAACAATACCGTAAAAGCAGAATAGGCATCTTCTACTAATATGAGCGTAGTATTTAGCGCCTTCTTAGCTTCAAAACCTTTGTTTACAATGACGGCGCTGGCATCCGTTTCGTAAATAAAGTTTTCGTATTTTGGATTGGAAAGAAAAGAAATCTGACCGCTTTTTGCCTCCTGGATTTTGGCTAACATGTTTATTTTAGCCGTTCCGTCTCCTTTTACATCACCGCCAAGAAGAAGCGCTATTTGTTCAACGGTAAATTCCATTCAGTTATGATTGGATTATTTTTTTAAATGCCTCAAATATACATTTTTGGGGCAGCATAGATAATGTTTTTTGACGATTTTGCTTATGGCCTTAATATTTGGCAGATCAACGGCATTTGCTATATCTATTACACCTCCGTTTTTCTTCAGAATATTGATAGAACTCCCTTCTGCAATGTAAGCTTTGTTGGTGACCTCTCCATAAGAATAAAGGAAACGCGTATCGGCCTGTAATATTTTATATTCCTTAGCCAGAGAGCCTCTTATATCATCTACGGTTTGTTTTTTTATAGGATCATTGGTTAGCGATATTTTAAAAAGCTTTCGATCCAGCAAACTATTACTCAAATAGCTTAAGATATCATCCGGGTGGTCTTTCCAAACCTTAATGGCGCCCCAAATGTCATAGTCATCTAACTGACCAAAGCACATAAGTAAGTCAGGGCTGTTTTGAAAGTCTTCCAGGCTTATCTTACATTCCAGGAAAGTGGTTAAAGCTTTTGATCCGAAAACCTGCTGTCCGGAGAGCGTCAACTCTTTTGCCCGTAATATGGCATTGATCATCATCTTTTCAGCGCTCACAGAAGTCTTATGAAGATATACCTGCCAGTACATCAACCTTCGGGCATTCAGGAAATTTTCTATACTGTAAATCCCCTTTTCCTCTATGACTACTTTATCTTTTACCACATTAAGCATACTAATGATGCGTTCCATACCTATAGTACCTTCTGATACTCCGGTAAAAAAGCTGTCGCGCTTCAGATAATCGAGACGGTCCATGTCCAGCTGGCTTGACACTAACTGGTGGAAAAAACGCCTTTCATACGTATCCTGGAATATTTTTACAGCCAGGTCCAGTTGATGGTTGAATTCCCGGTTAAGAAATTTCATCATCAGGTAAGAAATGCTTTCATGATTTATGCCTTGCAATAAGCTGTATTCTAAGGCATGCGATAATGGACCATGGCCAATGTCATGCAATAATATAGCCGCCTGACATGCTTCATATTCCTTTTGTGATATTTCAATTCCTTTGCTGCGCAGGCTATCGAGCGCGGAGGTCATCAAATGCATGGCGCCTATAGCATGATGGAAACGCGTATGCAAAGCACCCGGATAGATCAGGTCCGTCAAACCGAGTTGCCGGATACGTCTTAAGCGTTGAAATACGGGGTGTTCAATGATATCAAAAACCAGATCGCTTTTGATATGAATGAAACCATAAACAGGATCGTTAAATATTTTCTTTTTATTCAACCTATTGGGACGATTATTGCGTTAGGGTTTATGGATTATAACTAATTTTCAGGCAAATTATAAAGCATGCAAAGATATAACATTTTATGGGCTGATGATGAGATTGACTTACTTAAGCCGCACATCCTTTTTCTGGAAAATAAAGGATACGATATTACACCAGTCAACAGTGGTACGGATGCCATAGAAAAATGTGAAGAAGGACATTTCGATGTCGTTTTCCTGGATGAGAATATGCCTGGCATGTCTGGTCTGGAAACATTGACCCAGATCAAATCCATGAAGCCAATGCTACCTGTGGTCATGATCACAAAAAGTGAAGAAGAGCAGATCATGGAGGAGGCTATAGGGGCCAAAATAGCCGATTATCTGATCAAGCCGATCAATCCGAGCCAAATATTACTTTCTATAAAGCGGATATTGGACAATAAACGTCTGGTTACCGAAAAAACCAACCTGAACTATCAGCAGGACTTTCGTAACATAAGCATGGCATTCCAGGATGATATGTCGCACGAGGAATGGGCGGAAATGTATAAAAAGCTGGTCTTTTGGGAGTTAGAGATAGATGGGACAGATAACAGGAGTATGGGTGAGGTATTTGATATGCAAAAAGACGAAGCCAATAGCCAGTTTTCCCGTTTTATTGATGAGAATTATGAGTCCTGGTTAAATGATCCGGATGCCGATAAGCCACTACTAAGCCACCAGGTGATGAAAAACACAGTCTTTCCTGAGGTGACTCCTGGCGACAGGTCACTTTTCTTTTTGGTGATTGATAACCTGCGCTATGACCAGTGGAAAATTATTGAGCCTGCTATCCAGGAATTTTTTACAGTAGAAAATGAAGATTCTTACTATTCAATCTTACCTACTACCACTGCTTACTCCAGGAACGCTATTTTCTCCGGCATGTTACCGGACCAAATGGCTAAGAAACACCCTGACTTATGGGTGGGAGAAGACGTAGAAGAAGGTAAAAACAACAACGAAGATAAATTCTTAGAGCGTCAACTACGAAGAAATAACCTGGACTACAAATTCAGCTATCACAAAATCAAGCATACCAATGAAGGGAAACAGTTGGTTGATAAAATACGTAACCTCGCCGCCAATGATCTGAATGTGATCGTCTATAATTTTGTCGATATGCTTTCACATGCCCGTACAGACATGGCGATGATCCGCGAACTGGCTCCGGATGAGTCTGCTTACCGTTCTATAACCCGTTCATGGATAGAGCACTCTCCCTTAATTGATGCGCTCCGTATCATTGCGGAAACGGGCTCACGCCTGATCATTACAACGGACCACGGTACTATACGTGTGAAAAAACCTTTTAAGATCATTGGCGATAGAAATACCAATACTAACCTCAGGTATAAACAAGGGAAGAACCTGGGATATGAAGCGTCGGATAAGGTGGTAGAGGCATTACGTCCGGAACGCATGCATCTGCCCAAAGTGAACGTATCTACCTCATATGTATTCGCTACGGAAGATCAATTCTTTGCATATCCTAATAATTATAACTACTATGTAAATTATTATAAGGACACCTTTCAACATGGAGGCGTTTCGATGGAAGAAATGATTATACCAATAATTTTACTAAATTCGAAATATGGCCGATAATACATGGCGATCCTTACGGTTGGATTGCGATGGGTTAAAAGAAATTGACGAGGTAGCACGGCGGATCATTGAATTTGCCGGAGACGTGAAAGTTTGGACTTTTCAAGGTGAAATGGGGGCTGGCAAAACGACCTTCATTCGTAGCTTGTGCAAACACTTTGGTGTTACAGACAATGTGAGTAGTCCCACTTTTTCATTGGTTAATGAATACCAAAATAACCGGAGAGAGGTATTTTACCACTTTGACTTTTACCGGATAAAAGATGAAACAGAAGCTCGGGATATTGGTACGGAAGACTATTTTTACTCTGGCGATCATTGCTTTATCGAATGGCCATCGAAAGTAACTAACCTCATACCGGATCAATATATGGAAGTGAAAATTTCTGTAACGGACGCTGAACGACGATCTATCCAACTTACTACATATGACTAAGAAACAGTCGGGTTTTGCAAAACTTGCGCAAGAAACCAGCTTATATCCACAGGAAAAGCTGATGCCTTATAAGCAGGGCAATCATTCCTTTTTTATAGGTTTGCCCAACGAAATATCAATGCAGGAGAAGCGGATCACCCTGACGCCGGATTCGGTGGAGCTATTGGTAAATAACGGTCACGAAATATGGGTAGAAACGAAGGCGGGTGAGGGGTCCAAATTTACAGACCAGGATTATAGCGAAGCTGGAGCGAAAATTGTTTACAGCCCGGAGGAAGTTTACAAAGCGAAGATCATCCTTAAAATTGAACCTCCTACAATGGCAGAGATTGATCTGATGCAGCAGGGGCAGGCGCTGATCTCAACCGTGCAATTGGGTAATCAAAGTCCGGAATACATTAGAGCGCTCAACAAAAAAAATATAACAGCCCTTGCCTATGAGTTTATTGAAGATAAAGTAGGTGGCATGCCTATTATTCGGGCTATGAGCGAGATCGCGGGTAACCTGGTCATGTCGGTTGCTTCGGAATACCTGAGTACGGTAAAAGATGGCAAAGGAGTGATCCTGGGAGGTATCACAGGGGTGCCGGCTACCAATGTGGTCATTATTGGAGCGGGTACCGTTGCTGAATATGCTGCACGGGCCTGTTTGGGACTGGGAGCAGAAGTCAAGATATTTGATAATCATATTTATAAATTACGCAGGATCAAACATGCACTAGGTAAGCAGGTGTATACTTCTACCATTGACACACGTACGCTTGAAGATTCTCTTATACAAGCTGATGTGGTCATTGGTGCTTTACGGGCCGAAAAAGGCCGGACCAGGTATGTAGTGACGGAAGAGATGGTCGCTAATATGCAGCAGGATTCTATCATTATTGATCTCAGTATCGACCAGGGAGGAAGTGTGGAGACTTCCGAATTGACCTCATTAAGTAAGCCGATTTTCAGAAAATATGGTGTCATCCACTATTGTGTTCCCAACATAGCTTCCAGGGTAGCGCTAACTGCTTCTACTGCCTTGAGCAATATCTTCACCCCCACTATATTGCGTGCAGGAGAAGAAGGAGGATTGGAAGAAATGATCTTTGCACATAGCTGGTTTATGAAAGGAGTTTATACCTATCGTGGTAGCCTTACCAATGAACACGTAGCCCGTAAATTAGGACTGAAATACAAAGACCTTGGTTTGCTTATGGCCGCCAGGTTCTAGTGTACACGGCTCAAATGGCGGTTACATTATTTTTTTAGGTCTCATTCTTAAAGTCGGTAGTAGGCAAAAATCAGTAGGCAATCTCCTGCTTTTATTACTTCAATTTACCCTCTACTCTTTTTTGCTTATTGCCCCTTGACTATTGCTAACTGATAGAGAACGTTCCAACACGGCAAATAGCGTTCATAATCTAACTCTAAACATCAGTTGAGGCTTGACACGACACTAGATATCGTTTCTGTTCATCCGTATTTACGACGATTACCTGTTAAGTGCAGCCAGGCTTTCTTCCAGCACTTTTATTTTGGCCTCAGCATCGGCTTTTTTCCTCTTTTCTACCTCTACTACCTGGGGAGGAGCGCCGTTTACGAAACGTTCATTACTCAGTTTCTTTTCAACTCCGGCTAAAAAGCCCCGGGTATATTCTAGCTGCTTATTCAGCTCTTCAAGTTCTTTTTCCTCATCTATTGCACTCTCCAGTGGAATGAAAAACTCATCAGCTTTAAGTACAAAACTGGCGGCATTATCCACTTTTTCCTGGGTTTCGGTCAATGAGCTCAGGTTAGCCAATTTTTTTATGCTAGGTGTAAAGTCCGCAAACTTTGAGAAGTCAACGGTTTTGATCGCTAATTCCAGGGACTCTTTAGGGGAGATCTGTTTTGCGTTACGGATGTTGCGAACATTTGTTATTACTTCAAAAGCGAGGCCCGCCTTAGCGGTAATGCTGTCATCCACTTTCGTAGCTTTAGGCCAGGCAGCAACGATCAGGCAATCATTTTCAGAATGGTCGCTTAATTCATGCCATATTTCTTCGGAAATGAACGGCATGAAGGGGTGCAATACACGCATCAGTTCTTCAAAGAAACCAATGGTTTGGTCTAAAGTGGCCTTGTCTACAGGATCACCATATGCCGGTTTGATCATTTCCAGGTACCAGGAGCAGAAGTCATCCCAAATAAGTTTATAAATCGACATTAGTGCGTCTGAGATCCTGAATTTGGCAAAGTGGTCCTCAATTTCTATTAGTGTCTGGTTGAAACGAGTGGTAAACCATGAAACAGGCTTACTGTTTTCCGGGTTATTGCCCTCTTTTACCTCCCAGCCTTTGACCAGGCGGAAAGCATTCCATATTTTATTGGCAAAATTCCGGCCCTGCTCGCATAGCTTTTCATCGAATAAAAGGTCATTACCAGCAGGAGAACTAAATAGCATTCCGGTACGTACTCCATCCGCTCCGTATTGCTTGATCAAATCCAGAGGATCAGGTGAGTTACCCAGTGATTTGGACATTTTTCTACGTTGCTTATCACGAACGATACCGGTCAGGTAAACATCTTTAAAAGGTTTTTCACCTTTGTATTCGTATCCTGCTATTATCATTCTGGCCACCCAGAAAAATAATATTTCCGGGGCAGTTACCAACGTGTTGGTGGGATAATAATAATCCAGCTCCTTATTTGCTCCTTCTAAGATCCGGCCACTTTCTTTATCAAAGAAACCATTGTCAAAACCATTAAAAACAGTGAGGGGAAATAACCAGGAAGATGCCCAGGTATCCAATACATCAGGATCTTGAGTAAGATCATCAGCCGTTAAACTGTCATTGCCGGATTTTTCTTTTGCCAGTGCTAATGCCTCTTCCCTGGTTTCTGCCACCACAAAGTCGTCTTCACCTTTATCAAAGTAGTAGGCAGGGATCTGCTGTCCCCACCAAAGTTGGCGTGAAATACACCAGTCACGAACATTTTCCATCCAGTGGTTGTAGGTGTTCTTGAATTTGGCAGGATGCAATAAGACTTCATCATCCATTACTGCAGCATGAGCCTTCCTGGAGATGTCCTTCATCCTGATAAACCATTGTAGCGAAAGCTTAGGTTCAATAACCGTATTCGTTCGTTCGGAGCGTCCTATCCTGGTAGTAAAATCTTCTTCTTTTACCAACAGCCCTGCCTCCTTCAGGTCTTTTACAATCTGCTTACGTATGGCAAAACGATCTTTGCCTATGTAAGCAGGTATCTCACATTTTTCATTGAGATTACCATCATTATCAATGGTGTCGATCACCTCCAGGTTATGTCGTATGCCTATTTCGTAGTCATTTGGGTCGTGTGCCGGTGTTACTTTCAGGCATCCTGTTCCAAAGTCAAGCTCTACATAGTCGTCGCCAATAATAGGTATCTCACGATTAATAAAAGGAACCAGGGCCTTTTTACCGATGAGGTGTTTATGTCGTTCATCTTTCGGATTGACAGCTATGGCAGTGTCCCCCAGGATAGTTTCAGGCCGCTGTGTGGCTATTACTACAACATCTTCAGAATCTTTGATGCTGTATTTTACAGAATAGAGTTTAGATACCTCGCCTCCTTCTTTATATATAACCTCTTCATTCGAAACAGCTGTTTTTGCTTCAACGTCCCAGTTTACCATACGTAGTCCGCGATAGATATAACCCTTTTTATACAGGTCTACAAATACATTGATAACAGCTTTATAATACCCTTCATCCATAGTGAAGCTCGTTCTTTCCCAATCACAGGATGCCCCCAGCTTTTTAAGCTGTTCCAGGATGATGCCACCGTATTTCTCTTTCCATTCCCAGGCATACTTCATGAACTCTTCACGCGTCAGGTCACCTTTAGAGATCCCTTTTTCACGTAGCATCCTTACCACCTTGGCTTCGGTGGCGATGGAAGCATGGTCAGTGCCTGGTACCCAACAGGCCTCTTTACCTTCCATTCGTGCTTTTCGGATCAGCACATCCTGGATCGTATTGTTCAGCATATGGCCCATATGTAGCACCCCGGTGACGTTAGGAGGAGGGATAACAATGGTGTAAGGTTCTTTATCGGGGTTTGGTTCCGAATGAAAGAAACCTTTTTCCATCCACATTTTGTACCATTTGTCCTCTACTTGTGTAGGGTCGTATTTTGTAGAAAGTGCCATAGATCTTGCTGCGCGTATAATTTTTTTAAGAGCGCAAAATTAGTAAAACCATATGAGGTCTGAAAGATGGTTGGTATCCGTCATGGAAAGAGAATTAAGTTTATCTATTGCAAGGCGCTAATGATGTTTTCTGATTTTTTGCTAATTTTCTTATTCGTACTATGTACACGTATTAAACTACTCATATGATCACTATACCTATATTGGAAAATATTCTGTTATTCACTACAGCAGCCGGGCTACTTATCATTATGCCCGGACCTGCAGTGCTTTATATTGTAGCTAAAAGCATGGAGCGAGGCCATAAAGCAGGTGTAGTGTCTGTACTAGGGATTAGCATAGGCGGATTGGTTCATGTTATTGCCGCCGGGTTTGGCCTTTCAGCCTTATTGGTGGCGTCGGCTACGGCGTTTGCCATATTAAAATACCTGGGGGCCTTTTATTTGATCTTTTTAGGAGTGAAAAAGCTGCTGGAGAAAAAGCGTTATAATCAGCAGGTACTAGTAACCCATAGTAAAACTCCGCTTTCACGACTTTTCTTTGAAGGGGTGATCTTAAACGTATTTAATCCCAAAACAGCCATTTTTTTTCTGGCCTTTTTACCACAATTCATAAGCGTTGAGAAAGGGGGAGTTTCTTCTCAAATTATCTTTTTAGGATTTTTGTTTATTGGGATCGCTGTAATAAGTGATCTTATCTATGTTTTTTTATCTGCTAAAATAGCCGGATGGCTCAAAAATAGTCCCTTATACGGTCGTATACACCAATATATTTCAGGCGGCATTTACGTATTACTGGGACTGATGACATTTGCCATAAGCCAGCCTTCCGGTGATACAAATAAATGAGCATTTCATATTAACTTCGCACTTCAAAAGATTGTGCCTGACAATGAGACATTTCCTGTTGAAATCGGTTATATTTTGAGAGGTACTTAGTGGATTGACTTATCTAAAGCTTTATCAAATTCATTCAACGAAAATTACATGAGCAAAGCAAATGACCCATCCTTAAAATCGTGGATAAAAATACCGGACGATTCAGATTTTCCTATTCAGAATTTACCTTTCGGAGTATTTAAAACGGAATACCTGGAGGCCGCAGCCGGGGTGGCCATAGGAGAATATGTGCTTGATCTGACGTACCTGCATGAAAATGGGTTCCTGGATGGGCTGGAGTTACCTCCGGGCATTTTTAATCAATCTTGTCTTACCTCCTTTATTGGCCTTGGGAAAAAGATCACCTCTTCCGTAAGGGAGAGAGTATCGGAATTGCTTCAGCATGACAACGATGAGCTACAGCAAAATAAGCCTGCCCGCGAACTAGCACTAATACCTCAGGCAGAAGTAGAAATGCTGATGCCGGTAAGTGTGGCAAACTATACGGATTTTTACTCCAGCATCGAGCATGCCACTAATGTCGGTACGATGTTTCGTGATCCTGATAATGCTTTGTTGCCTAACTGGCGTCATCTTCCGGTAGGATATCACGGACGAGCTTCTTCGATCATACCCTCGGGGGTAGATATTAAACGGCCAAAAGGACAAACCAAAGCGCCTGATGCTGATAAACCAAGTTTCGGAGCATCCAAACGACTTGATTTTGAACTTGAAATGGCTTTTATCACTTGCAAAGAAAACGGCTTAGGGAATGCTGTCAGCACCTCCGAAGCTGAGGACTACATTTTCGGATTCGTTTTGTTCAATGATTGGTCTGCCCGGGATGTGCAGGTATGGGAATATGTGCCACTGGGCCCTTTTTTGGCCAAGAGCTTCGCTTCTTCCATATCACCATGGATTGTTACCATGGATGCACTGGTACCTTTCAGGGTGGACGGACCTGAACAAGAGCCCGAAGTGCTGCCTTATTTAAAATTCGAAGGGCAAAAGAATTTTGACATTAATCTTCAGGTATTCATACAACCAGAACAGGGGGATGAGGACCTGGTAAGTAAGAGTAATTTTAAATACATGTACTGGAATGTAAATCAGCAACTTGCTCATCAAACAGTGAACGGGTGTAATATACAGGTTGGCGATATGTATGCATCGGGTACCATTAGCGGACCTACTCCTGATTCTTACGGGTCAATGCTTGAATTGGCCTGGAAGGGTACCAGACCCATAAAACTATCAGATGGCTCGGAGCGCAAATTCATTGAAGATGGAGATACGGTAATCATACGCGGATTTGCGGAAAATGAAGGTGTACGTATCGGTTTTGGAGAAGTACGGTCTAAAGTTTTACCGGCAGACTAATTAATGTTTTAAACAGCGAGAAAAGTTAAATGACCATAGATCCTAAAGAAGTTTCACTGGGAAAGCTGCATGCCTACCTGCTGGGGGCGATAGTACCACGACCTATAGCCTTTGCCAGTACAATAGATAGTGAGGACAATGTTAACCTCAGTCCTTTCAGCTATTTTAATGTTTTCAGTGCCAACCCACCCATTTTGATCTTTTCTCCTGCACGCAGAGGCAGGGATAATACTTCCAAGCATAGTTATGATAATGTACTTGAAGTACCCGAGGTGGTCATTAATATGGTAAACTATCCGATGGTAGAACAAATGTCATTGGCAAGTACCGAATACCCACGTGGGGTGAATGAGTTTATCAAATCTGGGTTAACACCAGTTCCTTCCGAAAGAGTAAAACCACCACGTGTAAAAGAGTCCCCTGCTTCCTTTGAATGCAAGGTGATCGAGGTCAAAAGACTGGGTAAAGAAGGTGGTGCAGGTAACCTGGTAATATGCGAAGTTATATTGGTCCATCTGGAAGATAATATGTTGACCAATGATGGCCTTGTTGATCCCTTTAAACTCGATGCTGTGGCCCGTATGGGAGGTAATTGGTACAGTAAAATTTCCCGGGATGTGATTTTTGAAATTACCAAACCCCTGACCACGCTTGGTATTGGGGTGGACGGAATGCCTGAAGCAATACGCAACAGCACGATTTTGACAGGTAATAATCTCGGTAGGTTGGGTAATGTGGAAGCTCTTCCATCCCGGAAAGAAGTGGAGAATTACAATACCACCCATAAGCTATCCGGCCGCAGTAGTGATGAATTACATCGCAAAGCCCAAGAGGTATTAGAGAAAGGAGATGTAAGCGAGGCCTGGCTTATCCTGCTTCAAAACGTTGAAAAATGGTAAGACAGATTTCTTTAGGGTTACTTTGTCTTGCAGGTAGCTTCACTGTAAAAGCACAAAGTCAAGATTCTACACATGTCGACAAAAAAGTAAAGATCAATCTTTTTCCAGTAGCTTTTTACTCTCCTGAGTCACGTTTTGGCTTTGGGGCTTTGGCCACAGGTATTTTTAACCTGGGAGATCCGAAAGACACGCGTGTATCAAATGTTCAGACTTTGGGGGCTTATACTATTAATGATCAGGTGATTTTTCAGGTAAAAAACAACATATTCCTGAAAGACGAAAGTTATGCTTTTTTCGGAGAGTTGAGTTATTTCGATTTTCCGATCTTTTACTACGGTATTGGTAATGATAGCAAAGAAGAAAATGAGGAGGATCTTGACTACAAGGTAATTAGCTTTGAGCAACGTGTTTTGAAAAAGATCACGGAATACCATTTTGCAGGGTTTAACTACAGCGGTGTACGTGTGTTTGACCTAAAGTTTGAACCACAATTTCTTATTGAAGATCTGGAGCAACTGGAATCAGACGTCGGACTTTACTCAGGCCTTGGCCTTTCCTATATTTATGATAGTCGTGATAATCTGTTGAATGCATTTGAAGGGAACTTTTTGGAAGTCTCAACTTTATTTAACGGTGACTTGACGGGTAGTGATTTTACCTTTGCCAGGTATCGATTGGATGCCAGAAAATATTGGAAGCTTAAAGATGATCACATTCTTGCGGCACAATTCCTTGGCGTTTTTACAGAAGGTGACGTTCCATTTCGAGAGATAGCACTGTTAGGTGGTGATCAGATAATGAGAGGCTATTACCGTGGGCGTTTCAGAGATAAAAATCAGTTAGCAGCCCAGGTTGAATATCGTCGACAGATTATTACCTGGCTTGGAGTGGTTGTTTTTGGCGCTATGGGTGATGTTGCCCGTTCGGTAGACTCATTCTCTTTAGGGGACTTCAAATGGGCCGGAGGTGGAGGTCTTCGGCTAATGATCAATGAAAAAGACCGGTTGAATGTAAGGGTTGATTATGGTATAGGTAAGGATACCAGCGGATTATACTTTGGTCTTTCTGAATCGTTTTAAGCGATAAGCCAGTAAAAACACTGGTGACGGAATATATGCCTAAATGTTGTCCGTACGACATAACAGGTATTTTAACCTTTGATGTCAACTCTTGATAACGCTTTGCGTTATATATGCCAACCAATTAAAACTATTCACATGAAACAATTGAACATTTTATTTTCTGTTGCGCTTTTACTACTGATATCTTGTGCTTATGGGCAGGAAAGTCCACCGGCTGAAGCAAAAGGAACGATAAGTGGTGCAGAAATAAAGATTAACTATCATCAACCCTCAGCAAGAGGCAGGACCATGATTGGCGGTGATAAAGTACCTTATGGCAAAGTATGGAGAACAGGTGCTAACAATGCTACCACTTTTGAAGTAAGCAAGGACATTAAGGTGGAAGGTAAAAAACTACCAAAAGGAAAATACAGCTTTTTTACTATCCCCGGAGAGAAGGAATGGACCATCATATTTAACAGCGAACCGGAACAATGGGGAGCTTACAAATACGATGAATCCAAGGATGTTTTACGTGTTAAAGTGGCAGCCGGAAAACCTGCTGATCATGTTGAAACGTTTGACATTAGTGTAGAAAAAGATGGTGTAGTATTGGCCTGGGAAAAATCCCTTGTCAAAGTGGGGGTCCAATAGACTTTGAGAATACATAATGACGTTTTAAAGTCGGAGCTTGCGCTTCGACTTTTTTTATGCCCTCTTTGCAGTTAAAGATAGAGAAATACGTTTTGCAATGCCTTAAATTGGCAATTATGCACCCTGTATTTTTACATATGAGCATAGAAAGTTAACTTACCTTTCCATGCCCGAAGAATTAGAAAATCATAAGCAGCAGGTAGGCTCTATGCTGGAGTCACATTTTCTGACCGCAATGGATGCCCGGTTTGATGCTTATGCCTCTTTCCTGGACCAATACTTTCAATACCTTGGTAAGCTTAAAAAGCTGCAACAACAGCAAAATGAAGTGGCTAAGGAACTTCGCTATATAGCCATGGCCAAGTCGGAATGGCTAAAGTCGGTAGGGGGCTATTTTAAAGCTTTCGAAGTCAGGACACTTCATGAAGAGTTTGCTCCTTTTAGCAAAGCGCTGCATGACTATGTACAGACCTTTGACATGCATCTGCGTCGTGCTCAGGATATGGAGCGGTTTGAATGCCAGCAAAGTGACGGGAAGGCTATAAAACTAGGGAAATGGTTTAAACGATTGTTTTATAGTATTTCCAAGTGGCCCGAGAAAATGACCAATTCATTCAGGAGGTTATTTAAAAAACCGGTTAAACCACTCAAACCCTGGTATCACAAAATATACTTCCGACGCTTGTCACGATTTTATCTTGAAGAGGAACTATTTAATCGGCTGGTGCCACAACTTTCCAATTACTATTTATCCCTTTGCGATGTTTCAAAAGGAGTATGGAAATTAGATGAAATCATAGACCATGCCTTTGATCAATGTATATCAGAAGAGAAAAAATTCCAATTCCAGGCGGATTGGGTTTCACGTTTTGATCAACTCAAGGTCGACTTAGCCCGGAAAAAAGAGGAATTCCGGATAGCGGTAAGAAATGTATTTGAAACCCTCTTTAGCGACTATGCCGGGGCATACGTCAAGGCAGGTACTATTGAACTGACCAACAATCGCTTTAATCCACGTAATCTGAAGAAAAAACGACAACGTGTTATTAGAAAATATGATGTGCTTACAAAGGGATGGCATAACACGTTAAGAGTAATGTCAGATGATTGGGAGATAGATATAGAGTTATATTCCATTATATATGCTGCACTGGCACAATTTTATGTTTCTGATCGAAAACTGAGAGAGCGGATTCAAGGGGTTATTATACCGGAATTCGATCGCCTGAATGTGTTGGTACAGAAGCATGTGAATGGTATAAATCAGACAAATGCAGAAAACCTGCAGGCAGTATTAATAGCGGAGCATCAAAGTCTTCTAAAGGGTGATCTGGGCAAAACGGCAGAAGAGATTGGTGAACTCATTTTGTCACAGGATATCCCGGATATTGTTAATGAAGTGGAAGCGCGAATGGACCATCGTATTAACTCCATTAGCGAAAATAGGGCCGTAGTTAATAAATTTGAATACAATATGCCGTTGCGTTCGTCTTCGGTGAATACGATCTCACCTTATGAGCTGATCAATTTTGAATCGTGGCCGCAGTTTCAGAAAGTGGCCAGAAATGTGAAGGTAAAAACTACGACTCAAATTAGTGAAATACTTCACCAGTTAACTGAACTGGATAAGATTGCGGAATTTAATTTGGCTTCTGCATTGTCGCTGTTTGAAGAAAAAGACAGCAAAGATGACCCTCGTAAAATAGCCTTTGAAGGACTGCAAAGGACGCTGCAGAAATTAGAAGAGATTCGCGAGAGCTTCCGAAAAATGCAACAAGGGGTGGGCGAAGATCTCTACAACGCAGTAGAACTGTTCAATAAGAGTCTGGTAAAATTCACGAACAACGAAAACATCTTTGAAATACGTGTTCGTATTGCGCGTGCAAAGGCGATAGAGCAAAGCAGGGCTTTACGGGACCGTGTTCTTGAAGGCATTCGAAATATATTTCCCACGGTAGCCCGTTTGAGTAGGATACGTTACCGGAAAACAACTGAATTTGTTCATCAGGTATTTAAACGTTATGGCATTTCTACTGAGTCAGAAGCTATTTCTACAGAGTTGGCAGATTTTCTGGCTGAAACGGAACATTCAATTAATAAACTGCCTTTTGTTTATCAACGACTTTTCAGGGCGCAGCCGTTAGAGGACGAAAATTTTTATCAGACCCGTCCTAAAGAAATACGACAATTAACAACGGCTTATAATAACTGGATGAAAAAGCGTTTTGCAGCTTCAGTCGTTGTAGGTGAAAAGGGAAGTGGGCTTACTACACTATTCAATTTCTATTTAAAGGAACTGGCCAGTTCGAAAGAAGTGATCAGGATATCACCCGCATCGAGGGTCTTAAGACCGAATGAGATAGTGGCATTTTTTTCAAAGTCCCTGGATCAAAAGTTTGTGAGTTCGGCGGATATTGTCAACTACCTTAATCAGGGAATTAAAAGGGTGATCATCGTAGAAAATATTCAACGACTTTACCTAAAAAAGGTGCATGGGTTTGAGGGCTTGAAACAATTGATCCGGATGATTTCGCTTACCAGTAAGAATGTGTTTTGGATCGTAGGATGTACGCAATATGCCTGGGACTACCTGGATAAAACACTGGGTCTATCCGATCACTTCGGTTATGTGGTGAAGCTGGACGAATTTGATAATGAACAAATGGTTGATATGATCAAAAGAAGACATAAAGTCAGTGGTTACAACATGGTATTCGAGCCTTCCGGTATAAATATGAATAGTAAGAAATTTAAGAAGCTGTCTGAGGAGGCCCGACAAGAACTATTGCAGAAACAGTACTTTAATGATTTGAATAAAATTGCCAAAGGGAATGCCAGTCTGGCGTTATTGTATTGGCTACGTTCTACCAGTGAGACGTCCGATAACACAATTTCCATCAGCTGCTTGCGAGATATTGATTTTTCGTTTCTTAAGAGCTATTCGCCAAATAAGTTGTATGGATTAACACAACTTCTGCTTCATGACGGAATGAGTGAAGATGATTTTGTGCAAGTTACCGGCAGAAGTTCATATGATAGCAGGACGGTACTTCATCCCTTGTATGAGGATGGAATTCTGGTACTTGAGAATGGTTTTTATTGCATCAATCCGTTGCTTTACCGTCAGGTGGTAACGTTACTTAAATCCAGGAATATTATTCACTGATGAAAAAGCGCTTTATATATCTGGTCTTGTTGACGTTATTTTCAGGGCCGGGCTTTGCACAAGCAGATACTGTGGTCTTACAAGATGAGGAGAAAGCAGTTGTGACTGATTCAGCGCAGCTTTCAACAGATTCCGAAGATGTTGTAGAAAAGGCCAGGCGTAATCTGCAACCGCCGCCTATTTCTGAGGTCATTTCATTCAGCAAGATATTTTGGTCCATTATTTTTTTGACGATAGGCTATTTTTTCATTCGTTTCATTGGCTCTGTGCTTGGATCCATTGCTGAACGAAGTACCCGGTATAGGATCACCATTAAGGGAATTATTCCTGTTTTTAATATTCTGGGATGGGTGTTCATATTATTTGTAGTCATCGCCGGGATATTTCATCCACCATTGGAAACGATAGTGGCAGTCACAGCTTCTGTGAGTATTGCGGTAGGCTTTGCCGCTCAGGATGTATTAAAAAACGTTTTTGGCGGTATAATGATATTGTTCGACAGGCCTTTTAAAGTAGGAGATAAAATAGAAATTGGAAGCCATTATGGTGAAGTGTTGGAAATTGGTTTACGCTCTACGCGGATCGTTACGGCAGACGACTCATTGGTAAGTGTGCCTAATAGTGAGATTATGAACCAGTCTGTTTCTAATGCCAATGCCGGAGAAGCGAATTGTCAGGTGGTGGCTGAAATTTATTTACCCATTACGGTGGATACGGAGAAGGCCAGACATGTTGCGATGGAAGTCGCCCAGGTTTCACGATTTGTTTATCTGAATAAGCCTATTGTCGTTTTGTTTTTCAATGAGGTGAAGGACCGTAAGTCCTACCTTAAAATGAGACTGAAAGCCTATGTAGCTGATATCCGGAATGAATTTGCTTTTAAAAGTGATATGACTGAAATGGTCATGCGCGAATTACTTAACGCAAAAATCATTTCCCCGGACGACTTTAAGTAGATCTACTCTAAAAATTAAAGAGATGATAAAACATCTAATCGGAACAAGACCTCTGGTGCATAATTGTCCGACAGTAAATAGGTGAGTACAATCGGTCAACCTTATTTAGCGATGGACACCTAATTACTACAAGTTCTTCGCCCGCTATTTGAAGGGACGATTTAATCCGGCCTCATAAAATAAACTTCCTGTATTTTGTTTGCAGCAACTTTGTAAATGGCGAATACTTCCACCGGAGGCTTTGTCTTATCAAATATTACACTCTCCTGGTCGATCACCATATTGCCCAAAGACATTCTGTTCACCAATGTGCAATGCAGGTCCTTCTGCTTTTCAAACATAGGGCTGTATCTTTTACGCATTTCTTCTATTCCCTGGTACAAAAATGCGGCGGGGAAGTTAAACACCTTAACGGTGTCACTATAGGGCAGTAGAAAAGCTTCGATGTCCCGGTGGTTATAGGCATCTAATTGTTGCTGAGCCAGGTCTGTTGCAGATTTTTGTGCTAGTAGAGGCAGGTTTATTAACAGCAGCATAAAAGAAGTTAATATCGTTTTCATAATAAGCGGGATGTTTTGTGGTTTATAAACCTTTTTGAAAAAAAGACAGTGTTTTGTTCAGTACTTTTAATGAAGCCTCTGGTAATTCCGGGTTTTCATAAGGATGCTTTCCACCGAATACATGGTTAGCGCCTTCAACAATGAAAGATTCTGCCAAAGGTTGTATTGTAGCAAGTTCTACTGTGTGTTGATAGGGTAATGTTTCATCTTCTGTGCCATGTATCAATAGTACAGGCTTATTTATTTGTTGAACTGCTCCGGACACATCCAGTCTTACTTTATTTTTTTGGAGGTCTTCTATCAGTTGATATTTAAGAGGCATGTCCTGCCCGGTCCTGCTATTGAAAATGTAATGAGTACCATTGGAGCGCCACTTCTCTACCAATTCCTCAGGCCATCGTTGAAATAAATTATGTATAGGTGCCCACGCAGCTACTTTTTTAACACGGGTATCTTCATATGCTTTGAGCAGTGCAATACTTCCGCCACGACTGTGACCTATCAGGAATAGTTGATCCATATTGATCTCTTCCGCTGGCACGATATTTTGAGCACCTGATAAAAAGTCGATAAGTACTGCCAGGTCATCCAGCTCAATGGAGAAGTTATTTTCACTAAAAGCTTCAAGATCTGCAAAGTCCATAGGATGGTCAGGAGTGGTGCCATTATGAGATAAATTCGGCTTGATAAATACAAAGCCCTGTTTGGCAACATGGTCGGCAATAAGATTAAAATGACCCCAATCTTTAAAGCCTTTAAAGCCATGTATAAAAATAATGATTGGCTTCTTCACGTGATCTTTGACATAGCGTATGTCTGCAATAAAGGGCCTTGAACTATGTGCGCTTATTAGTGGTATATTGTTAATGGTTTTAATTTGTGATGACATATTATATTTTGATTAGGGGTTTTTGCTGATTATAATTGTAACTCATTATTCAGAATGACCTCAAGCTTAAAAGACATAAAGGCGCCCATTGCCTCTGAAATGGAGGAATTTGAAAAAAAATTCCGCGCCTCTATGAGGACAAAAGTACTCCTTCTTGACAAAATAATGAGTTACATTGTAAAGCGCAAAGGCAAGCAGATGCGTCCCATGTTTGTTTTCCTTAGTGCCGGAGCCTGCGGCAATATTTCAGAGTCAACCTATAGAGGTGCTTCATTGATTGAATTATTGCATACGGCTACCCTGGTGCATGATGATGTAGTAGATGACGCAGATTATCGCAGAGGGTTCTTTTCGGTAAACGCATTGTGGAAAAATAAGATTGCCGTTCTCGTTGGCGATTATCTTTTGTCGCGCGGGTTACTTTTATCGGTGGATAATGAGGATTATGACCTGCTCAAAATAGTCTCTTCAGCGGTTAAAGAGATGAGTGAAGGAGAGCTCCTTCAAATGGAAAAAACAAGACACCTGGATATTACAGAAGAAGTGTATTATGAAATTATACGCCAGAAAACGGCGTCGCTGGTATCTTCTTGCTGTGCAGTAGGTGCCAGCTCATCAGGAAGTGGGAACGGAGATATTACCAAAATGAGAGATTTTGGAGAAAAAGTGGGCATGGCCTTCCAGATAAAAGATGACCTTTTCGACTATGGGAAAAGTGAGATTGGTAAACCATTGGGCATAGACATAAAAGAAAAGAAAATGACCCTGCCCTTGATAAAAGCTTTGGAAACGGCTTCATGGTCAGACCGAAGGCATATTAAAAAGATCATCCGGAGTGATAAGAAGAGCAAACAAAATATTAATGAGGTTATTGATTTTGTAAAAAATGCCGGAGGGTTGGAATATGCCAAAAGGGTTATGATGCAATTCTATGAAGAAGCTATGAGTGTACTTAATACATTTGAAGATTCTGTCTACAAAAAATCATTAGCTGACCTTGTTCAATTTACGATAGAAAGGAACCGATAATGAATACAGAAGGAAAAGTAGCTATTGTAACCGGAGCTAGTAAAGGGATAGGATATGCCACTGTGAGGGCCTTATTAGAAGCAGGGTGTAAGGTAGCCGGATGGAGTCGTAGTGAAGTAGCCATTGACCATCCGGATTTCAATTACTATTCAGTGGATGTAGGTGATAGCGAATCAGTAAAAAAAGCCTACAACCAGACCGTTAAAGACCTGGAGGGTGATGTAGCCATTTTGATCAATAATGCCGGGCTGGGATACGAAGGCCCGTTAGAAACATTGGACCATAAACATTGGCAGCAGATGTTCAAAGTGAATGTAGATGGTGTTTTTTATTGCTCTCAGTTGGTGATCCCTCAAATGAGGAAAAATGATGAAGGCCATATTATCAATGTATCTTCTATAGCCGGTACCACAGGTCTTCCCGGACTTGCAGCCTATTGTTCTACGAAGCATGCGGTACGGGGACTTTCCCATTCTTTGTATAAAGAGGTGCGTAATGATGGAGTAAAAGTGACTTGCATCTATCCGGGTTCTGTCAACACCAGTTTTTTCGATGCCATTGATTCCATCACAGCCAATGAAAATATGATGCGTCCCGAAGATATCGCGGAGACTATAGTACATTGTATCCAATCTCACCCTAACTACCACCACGTAGATATTGAGGTGAGGCCTCTCAAGCCTAAAGGTTGATATTGTCTGACCGGGATAGTAGATTGTGAGGGTACTTGGTAATGATCTATGAATTAAATAGCTTTAATCGTTAAAAAATAACTGCCCTATGATCATTTACGGTTGGAATAATAAGACGATCAAACAAGCTCCATTGGAAAATATGGCATGTGATAATTGTCAGGAACAAAACCTGTTTCTGACGATCTATTCAAAATATGTGCATATCTTTTGGATCCCGTTGTTTCCTTTTAAAAAGTCTGCGCTGATGCATTGCGGTCATTGCCAGAAAGCCACTGAGGAAAAGCAAATGACTCCGGATTTCAAGGAAAAGATCAAGCAACTGAAAAATAGTGTATCAACTCCTAAATACTTATACAGCGGACTTATTATCATAGTATTAGCGATAGGCTACTTTAGTTTTGCAGGAAGCCAGGCTAAGAAAATGGAGCAGGCTTTTCTCGAAGAGCCGATGGAAGGTGACATTTACAAAAACATTGATAAAACCGAAGAAACAACTTATAAATATTACTTGTGGAAAGTAGCTAAAGTTGAGAACGACAGTGTGTTTGTATCTCCTAGTTCATATTCTTATGACGGGATACCCACCAAACTTGAACCGGAAGATGGCTTTTATAATTTCTCTTATGCAATACATAAAAACGAGTTAAGAGATATGTATGAAAAAGGAGAAGTTAAAAAGATTTTGAGAGACTATGATGGAGAAAGTACAGGCTTTAACAGAGTGGTGGCCTATCCATCACCGGTGACAACAGATTCTATCCAATAGCATAATATTCGGGACTTATAAATCGATTTTATAGGTCCGGGTGAAATCCTTGATGTTCTTAGTGAGGTTGCGAATGAGCTGGCCCGCTTCTATTTTATTACTGTCATCTTCCAGCAAACTCTGGCAGCTATAATAAATGTTGCCCAGGAATTCCTGAAGTTCTGTTCTTATCAGGCGCTCTTTATCAAGCTTTTGCTCGAGAAAATACTTCTCTTCCAGCAGCTCATCTAATTGCTGATCAAGTTCCTGGATACGATTTTCTAACGGGTCTTTTTCGATAACGTATAGGGTTGTAATTAAGCAATGACTCCTGAGCCTATCAGTTCATCTCCGTCATACCACACCACAAACTGTCCGGCAGCTATGGCTTTCTGCGGATGATTAAAGATAACGTAAAGCCCATCTTCTTTCATAAATAACCGGGCGGATTCCAGGTCTTGCCGATAACGTATACGTACCTGGTATTCTCTTGATTCGTCTTCTAGCAGCGCTTTGTCTTGACGAACCCAATGTATTTCCTCTTTAGTGACAAATAGCCCTTTTCTGTATAGCCCGGGATGATCTTCGCCCTGCCCGGTATAAATGATGTTTTGTTTTGTATCAGTGTCAATGATAAACAATGGCTCCGGTGTACCACCTATGTTCAGACCTTTGCGCTGGCCAATAGTAAAGTAATGTGCCCCGTTGTGTTCTCCAACAGCTTTACCGTCTTCTATGGTATAAGAGAAGGGAGCTGTTAATTTTCTTAAAGTGGTTATTTCGGCGTCATTAAGTGCTATATCAACAGGGTTATTCTCAAAGGGCCGACCTGAGGAAGTAACTTCTATCACTGTGCCTTTTTGGGGAGCCAGCTTTTGTTGTAGAAATTCCGGTAGCCGTACTTTTCCTACGAAGCACAGCCCCTGGCTGTCTTTTTTATCCGCGGTTACCAGCCCTATTTCTTTGGCAATTTCTCTTACTTGAGGCTTGGTAAGTTCACCAATGGGGAAAAGTGCCTTAGCGAGTTGGTCTTGCGTCAGCTGACATAGAAAATAGCTTTGGTCCTTGTTAGGGTCTATACCGGCCAGTAACCGATGTATTGCTTGTCCATGTTGGTCAATTGTTTCCTTTCGGCAGTAGTGTCCTGTAGCAATAAAGTCTGCTTTCAGCTTTAAGGCGGCTTTTAAGAAGATATCAAACTTAATTTCCCGGTTGCATAATACGTCCGGGTTAGGTGTTCTGCCTTTTTGGTATTCTTCGAACATATAATCGACGATGCGCTCTTTATATTCCTTGCTAAGGTCTATGGCCTGGAAGGGTATGCCCAGGTTCTGGGCCACTATCATAGCATCATTGCTGTCTTCCACCCAGGGACATTCATCACTTATGGTCACACTGTCATCATGCCAGTTTTTCATAAACATACCTATGACTTCGTAACCTTGCTCTTTTAATAAATAAGCAGCTACACTAGAGTCTACTCCACCGGACATTCCTACTACTACACGTTTCATATTGCAAAAGTAGAGATTAGTAGACAATGTTCAGCCAAAAGATACCTTCGGTGATTGTATTTCACCATGTATAATTCACTTTGATCCGTTTTAATGCCTCTTGTTAGCGTGAATAAAGTTAACGACGGTTTGAATGATGTTATGGAATAGGGTATTTTACTAACAAACACGCCGTTCAATGGAATTTGAAAGACCCCGAATAGGGTTATTCAACTCATTTATTTTAATATACACGGTGATAATATTGGGGTGATGGTGATCAGCGTTAGATTATTCCTTCAATTCTGAGCTACTAATTCATCAACAGTTTCATTAAACTCCTTAATGAATTGTTCATAATAATGCCCGGTCCCGGGCCCTGTAAACCCCGTATGAATGCGTTTGACCTCACCATTTTTATCAATAAAAATAGTAGTAGGAAAAGCAAGCACATGATTTAACATAGGCAGCGTTTTGGCGGCTTCTTTTTTATCCAGAGTGCCTGCGATTAACATATTATATTGTATGTCCCACTTGTTTTTCATATGTTCCACCCGGCTTTTAGCATATTCATAATCATCTTTGGCTTCATAGGCCAATCCCAGTACTTCTACCCCGCGATGCCGGTTGTCATCATACCACTTTTTCAGGAATTTGGTTTCATCCATACAGTTAGGGCACCAGGTGCCGAAAATATCCAGTATCACTACTTTTCCTTTGTAGTCATCTAACGAAACCATCTTCCCTTCCAGGTCAGGGAAGCTGAATGTCAGTCCATCATGTCCTTCTTTTATGTAGGTCAACGAATCAGGGTCCGGAAGCGCTGCAGCCTCATCTCTGACGGCACTCCAGGTTTCATGCCAGCGTTTTCCCGACCAAAAATCACCTACCAATTCATTTTGTGCGTTGAGTCTGGCGGAAAACAGGAAAGCATGTCCGCCGTCAAAAGTACTTAGCTTCAACTCTTTTCCATAAGCAGTACCTTCCAGGTAGCGATAGTCACCGGTAGGCGTTAAGAAGGTACCAGTTATTGCCGTACCGGTTTGACCAAAAATGCCTACGGCTTCCGTAGTATCCTGGTCGTCTGCATGTATGAACGTTACTCTCCATTTGCCGTTAAAATCCTGTGGCTTTAGTTCGGTAGGTTCGAAGCGATGGGATTGGCCGTAGGTGGCAGTAAAATCCAGGGAGTAGTCCTCTGCGTAGTTTTTTGTCCACCGACCTTGCAGACGGTTGTTTTTGATGGTCCCTTTGAGGTCAGCGTCAAAAATATGCATTGGAATGTAAAAAGAATCTTTTTCTATCCTTACCTCATCCAGTTGTATGCGTTCTTCACCATTTTGAAGGTAGATCTCCAGCCCTTTTTCATGCCTTACTTCAAAATTGAATGGTAGGTCACTCCCCTGAACATTGATCGTTGCCCGCCACATGCCTGGTTTTAATGTAGCTGTCTTTTCAGGTGTTGTACATCCTGAAAATAGTATGATTATTATGGAAAAAAGAAGCGAAATGCTAAATGAACTGTTCATGAATAAATGGTAGTAATGGTTGCCATGATTTTTTGTAAAATAAACATTTAACGGTTAGTTTGTCCGGGACTGAAAGTGCCAGGTATTCATACAAAGAGATAAGAACGATGATATCACATGATTTGTTCAAAGGCTGTCGGGTGATAGAACTTGCATCAGTATTGGCGGGTCCAAGCGTAGGGCAATTTTTTGCAGAGCTGGGGGCAGAAGTTATCAAAGTGGAAAACCCAGGCACTCATGGGGATGTAACACGAAGCTGGAGAGGAAAAGGGGAAAAAGAAAACACGCTCTCCGCTTATTTCTGCTGTACTAACTGGGGAAAAAAATCACTGGCGCTGGACATCTCCAAGGTGCCGGGTCAGGAAATACTGTATAAGCTGATTGCTTCCAGTGATTTTGTTATTACCAGCTATAAATCCGGAGATGCAGTCAGGCTGGGAGTAGATTATGAAACACTTTCAAGGCACAAAAAAGACCTGGTATATGGTGAAATCACAGGCTATGGGCAAAGAGACCTGAAAGTAGGCTACGATGCGGTAATCCAGGCTGAGGCTGGTTTTATGTCAATGAATGGTCATGAAGATGGGCCACCTACCAAAATGCCGGTAGCCTTGATCGACCTGCTGGCAGCGCATCAGTTAAAAGAAGCTATGCTACTGGCTTATATTCAAAAGCTTCAAACAGGTGATGGCGCTTATGTATCCGTTTCTTTATTAGATGCTGCATTGGCTTCTCTGGCGAACCAGGGTACCAATTGGCTCATGGCTAAAAGTAATCCGCAAAGAAAGGGCTCCACCCATCCGAACATTGCTCCTTATGGTGATATTTATCATACCCGGGATAGCAGACAGATCATCCTTGCTGTAGGCACAAACAGACAGTTCAAGCAGTTGTGCCAGGTGTTGGATATGAAGCATATACCTGAAGATATTGACTTTAACACCAATGAGAATCGCGTTAAAAACAGGCAAAAGCTACTCGTACTTTTGGCTGCGAAAATCAGGATGTGGACGGGGGACCTGTTAATTGAAAAGCTAAACGCCGCCAACGTTCCTGTGGGTAGTGTAAATACGGTAGCAGAGGCTCTGGCATTGCCTTACGCATCAGCTCTTCTACTCAAAAAAAATGATTTTTCCGGGGTAAGATCTTTCACTGAAAAGGGGATACTGGAAAAATCCTCCCACATTCTCCCACCGCCTCAATTTGGCGAACATACCCAGGAAATATTACGGGATATTCTTTCCCTGGATACCTCTGAAATCAATATTTTAATAAATAAGGGCACTTTCTAACCCTGTTGTATCTTCTTTTTACAATTCCCTGACCATGTGGTTTAACGACGATGATGTGGGTTGAACTGGCCTTGTTGGGCCTTTGTGGGTATAAAATGTAAAAAAGTGGTGTAAAGTGGTATGAAGTGGTGAAATATGTCAATATTTTTCATATGTTTGTTTATTAGAATAAGACTATACCCTTGAGTATGACTTTTTTCACCAGTGAGTTCGAATGTAAGATTGATGCCAAAGGCAGGCTTGTTTTGCCGGCAAAAATCAAAGGAACTCTGCCGGAATCTTCTGGTAGTGAATTGGTAATACGCAAAGGTTTTGAGCCTTGTTTGATTTTGTACCCTATGGTAGAGTACAAAAAACTCTATTCTAAAATTGCAGGACTGAATGAATTCAACGCTGAATACAGGAAGATCCAAAGGCAGTTTTTTAGTGGGAGTTCGGTGGTGGAGCTAGACGGTACAGGCAGGTTTCTTATTCCTAAGTTGATGATGCAGCACGCTGGGTTGGAAAAAAATGCGGTAGTCGTGGGTATGGGGAATAAGATAGAGATCTGGAACCCTGAAGAGTATAAAAAGTACTCTATAGGAGATCCTGATGAATTTTCGGCATTGGCCCAAAAGTATTTGAATGAATAAGAGGAATAGAGGTATGCGATACGCTTTTAAGAAAGATGTGAAGAGATTGACGTCAGACGGAGTAAGGAACCGGGCGATGTGGGAACATATGAATTGCGCTTTGAATAAGCTTAACGCCTAAATAGAGAAGAATTGGCAGATAGCTACCACAAGCCTGTGATGTTGGAAGAGTGTATTGACGGGCTTGACATAAAGGGAGAAGGAATTTATGTGGATTTGACATTTGGCGGAGGGGGACATTCAGTAGCAATACTGAAAAAGTTAAAGACAGGACATTTATATGCTTTTGACCAGGATAGTGATGCTGGTCAAAATGCGATAGACTTAGACAAACGTTCTTTCACATTTATTGAGGCAAATTTCAGGCACTTAAGACGGTACCTCAAAATGCATGGTGTCGGACAGGTGGATGGTATATTGGCAGATCTGGGGATCTCATCTCACCAGATTGATAAACCTTCCAGGGGCTTCTCCACTCGCTTCGATGCTGATCTTGATATGAGGATGGATCAGTCAGCGGAGTTAACAGCAGAGGAGGTGGTAAATACCTATTCGCAGCAAGACCTTCAGCATATTCTGGGGAGCTATGGAGAGGTGAGAAATGCTAAAACACTGGCAAATGCTATTGTAGCCCAGCGAATAAATCACCCTGTTAAAACGGTTGACGACCTTAAAGCACTACTGAAAAAATATGCTCCCAGGGCCAAAGAAAATAGGTACTATGCACAGGTGTTTCAGGCAATTCGAATAGAGGTGAACGAAGAATTGAAAGTACTGGAAGAGACACTTGAACAGATGTCAGAGGTTCTGAAGCCAGGGGGTAGGTTGGTAGTAATGTCTTATCACTCCCTGGAAGATAGGTTGGTTAAGAATTTCATTGCTAAAGGAAAGGTAAGGGGAGAGGTCGAGAAAGATTTCTACGGAAATATCAATAGATCTTTCAAAGCGATAAGCAGAAAGCCAATGGTGGCCTCAGAAAAAGAAATTAAAGAAAATAACAGAGCTCGGAGTGCTAAACTCCGAATTGCTGAAAAAATATAAGATGGCAGTAAACACATATAAATTAAAAGAAAGCATTTCCAGAGGCAGTATCTTCTCACGTCTTGAGGGCCTGCTGAAAATGGAAGGTGTGTTCGCTTATGGCTTACCATTGAAGTACCTGCCTTATGTGCTCTTTATGATGGCAGTCGGTATTTTTTACATAGGCAATAGTCATTATGCTGATAAGAATGTGAGAAAAATAGACCTGCTTAAAAAGGAGGTGGAAGACCTCAGAGCGGATTACACTACGCTAAAGGCAGATTATATGTACGCCAGCAAGCAGTCAGAAGTGGCTAAAAAAGTGGGGGCATTGGGAATAAAGGAAAGCTTACGTCCACCGGAAAAAATTGTAATCAGTACAAGTGAACATTAAAAAATCCATATTACTTAGAGTCAGAGTGGCTTTCCTTTTGGTGGCTGTCTTTGCTATGGGTGTTGCATATAAAGCCAGTCGTATTCAATTTTCCGAAGGAGATAAATGGAAGGAAATAGCAGACCAGATCAGCTTTAAAACACGAACGGTAAAGGCTACTCGCGGCAATATCTATTCGGACAATGGCAGTTTGCTCGCTACTGATCTGCCATTTTATAAAGTCGCTTTCGATGCTACACAGTCATCGGAGGAGGTATTTAGTAGAGGTGTCGATTCTTTAGCCATCTATTTGTCGGGATATTTTGGGGACAGGTCAACCAAAGCATATAAGCAGTTACTCAAGAATGCCCGTGCTTCCAAGCGTCAATATTTGATCTTGAACAGGAAGCAGGTAGGGTATCAACAGAAAAAGGTGATGTCTGAATGGCCCATATTCAGAGAGGGACGCTTAAAAGGTGGGATCATTTTCGAACGGGTAGATAAGAGGTTTAGACCTTTTACCCAGCTGGGTCATAGAACGATCGGATTTATTAATGAAAACGAGCGTGGTGCCGGGTTGGAATACAGCTTTAACGAGGAACTGGCCGGAAAAGACGGTCAGGCCTTATATGAAAAAATGGCTGGGGGAGGGTGGAAACCCCTTTATGATGGAAACGAGGTGAAAACGGAGGACGGCTATGACATTGAGACCACCATTGACATTAATCTGCAAGATGTTAGTGAAACAGCCCTTTTACGTGCGCTCGAGTATCATGAAGCAGATTACGGTGTAGCTGCGGTAATGGAGGTGGCTACAGGTGAGGTGAAAGCCATCGCTAACCTGAGTCGCAATGACAAAGGTTACTATTATGAACGATATAATTATGCAGTTGGTGGGTTAATAGAGCCTGGCTCTACATTCAAACTCGCCACAATGATTGCATTATTAGAAGGTGCGGATATCAATATTTACGACAGTATTGCTACTGGTAATGGCATTCAGAAATTCTACAATAATACTGTTCGTGATCATGATGAAGGTGGATATGGTACCATTACGATCAAAAGAGCGTTCGAAAAATCTTCTAATGTCGCCATGGCCAAATTGGTAGATCAGCATTTTGGAGACCGGCCTGACCGGTTTTTAGATTACATTGATAATATTGGTTTGTCACAACCATTGGGTTTGCAGATCAAAGGAGAGGGCAACCCAAAGATAAAACGCCCTCAGGATAAAGATTGGAGTGGGATCACATTGCCATGGATGGCCTACGGCTATGGGTTAGAGCTTACCCCCATGCAGGTATTGGCCATGTTCAATGCAGTGGCTAACGGAGGTAAAATGATCCGACCGATATTTGTAAAATCCATCCGCAAAGCTGATAAAGTAATTAAAGCATACGAGGCCCCCGTGCTTCGGAAAAGAATATGCTCCGATGCGACATTGGTCAAGCTAAGAATACTGCTTGAAGGGGTGGTGACCAATGGTACTGCTTCTAATATCAGCAACGCGCATTACAAAATAGCAGGTAAAACAGGGACTGCACAAATCCTTGAAAATGGGAGGTATACCAGGAAATACTACACTTCTTTTGCCGGATATTTTCCGGCAGATAATCCGAAGTATAGTGCCATCATTATTATTAAAAACCCTAAGGGCTGGAGGCAATACGGTAGTAATGTAGCAGCACCTGTTTTTAAGGAAATTGCTGATAACATTTATTCCAGGGACATAGAAATGCATGCTGCCATGGAGGCTGAGTTTACAGCCTTACCGGAAATATTCCCTGTCATCAGGTCCGGTTATCAGGAAGACTTGAAATTTCTGTGCAACGAACTCGGCGTTTCAAATCATTCTTCCACTGAAGAGCCCTGGGTGCGAACCGGTGTTATCGGCAATGCTGTGGAATGGAAGGCAAATACTATCCAGGATAACCTCACTCCAAATGTAAAAGGAATGACCTTGCGTGACGCCATATATGTGTTGGAAAATGCAGGGCTGAATGTCAGGATTGAAGGGGTAGGCAGGGTGAAAGAACAATCTTTACCTGTAGGCAGAAGGATAATAAAAGGAGATGAAATAGTGATCAAGTTGAGTTAATGGCCATATTAAGAGACATATTATATAAAGTTTCACTGGTTTCCACTTCAGGGGATATGGAAAGAAAGGTGGAAAGTATTGCCTTTGATTCACGAAAAGTGGCAAAAGGTGGATTGTTCATAGCGGTTAAAGGAACTCAGGTGGATGGTCACGATTACATTTATACTGCTATCCAGCAAGGTGCCCAAGCTATTGTTTGTGAGCGTCTTCCTGATGAAACGAAAAAAGAAGTTACCTACATTGCCGTAAAGAACAGCGCTCATGCGTTAGGCATTATTGCGGCAAATTTTTATGGTAATCCGAGCACAAAACTCAAGTTGGTAGGTGTTACCGGTACCAACGGAAAAACTACAGTTGCTACGTTGCTTTTTGATCTGTTTCGCCAAATGGGTTACTCAGCAGGGCTTCTGTCTACTGTCAATAATCGTATTGACAACAAAGTAATAAAAGCTACCCATACTACACCTGATGCTATTAGTTTGAATGCACTCATTGCAGAAATGGTAGAGGAAGGTTGCGATTTCTGCTTTATGGAAGTAAGCTCTCATGCCATCGATCAAGGACGAGTGGCAGGTTTGAATTTTAAAGGAGCCATATTCACCAATATTTCACATGACCACCTGGATTATCATAAAACTTTTGATGCCTATATCAAAGCTAAAAAAAGACTTTTTGATGATCTGAGGCCAGGGAGTTTCGCATTGTCCAATGTAGACGATAAGCGCGGCAGAGTGATACTTCAAAATACGAAAGCATCTAAAAATACCTATGCGCTGAAAAGTGTAGCTGAATTCAGAGCCAAACTTGTAGCAAACACGCTGCAGGGGCTGGAAATGGAGATAGACGGTAAAAATGTATGGTTTAAACTGATCGGTGATTTTAATGCTTACAATTTATTGGCAGTGTATGCCACCGGAGTATTACTCGGCGAAGATTCTGATGAGTTGCTAACACAGCTTTCTTTAATGGATGGTGCACCTGGAAGGTTTGAACAAATTATCTCCGAATCAGATATTACGGCCATAGTGGATTATGCTCATACACCTGATGCACTTAAAAATGTGTTGAATACAATAGCGGAATTGCGAACAGGAAATGAGCAAGTGATCACTGTGGTAGGCTGTGGCGGAAGCAGGGACAAGACAAAAAGACCTTTAATGGCTTCTATTGCTTGTAAAATGAGTGATAAAGTAGTGCTCACCTCAGATAATCCAAGAGATGAGGATCCGTTGGAGATCATTAAAGAAATGCAGACAGGCGTAAGTCCTGCTGATTATAAAAAGACACTGGTATTGGCCGATAGGGAGGAAGCGATTAAAACCGCCTGCGTACTGGCCAATAAAAAGGATATCATACTGGTAGCCGGTAAGGGCCATGAAACCTACCAGGAAATAAAAGGAGTACGTCATCCTTTTGATGACAAAGAAGTACTAGAACGAATGTTAAACCTGTTTGCCAACTGAATACATGCTTTATTATCTGTTTGACTATTTAGAGCAAGAATTTAACCTGATAGGTGCAGGGGTATTTCAGTATATCTCTTTCAGGGCGGGTATGGCAGCTGTTATTTCCTTATTCATCACTATTTCATTAGGAAAGCAGATCATAGATATCTTACGTAGAAAGCAGGTGGGAGAAACCATTCGTGACCTGGGGTTGGAGGGCCAAATGGAAAAAAAAGGTACGCCTACTATGGGCGGGTTAATGATACTTAGTGGCATACTGGTCCCTGTATTACTGCTCGCTAAACTGGATAATGTTTATGTAGTCCTGCTGCTCATAGCTACCATTGGATTAGGGCTGATAGGGTTTACAGATGACTACATTAAAGTTTTTAAAAAAAATAAAGAAGGGCTGGCCGGTAAGTTTAAGGTGGTAGGCCAGGTCACAATCGGGCTGGTAGTAGGGCTTACACTTTACTTCAATGATGATGTGGTGATCAGGGAATATAGTGAAGAGCATGTGTTACAAGACGGAGAGGTAATAGCTACTTATGAAGATGTTAAATCCACGAAAACCACTGTTCCATTCCTGAAGGACAATGAATTGGACTATGATAAACTATTCCCGTTCCTTGGTCATGACTTTACATGGATCATTTATGTACTGGTGGTGGTACTGATCATTACGTCCGTCTCTAACGGAGCCAATATTACAGATGGCATTGACGGTCTGGCAGCCGGCACTTCTGCCATCATAGGACTTACATTAGCGATTTTCGCCTACTTATCAGGCCGTGTCGACTTTAGTGAATATCTGAATATCTTGCATATTCCGAATCTCAGTGAGGTCGTTATTTTTTGCACAGCCTTTGTAGGTGCATGTATCGGCTTTCTATGGTATAATAATTATCCTGCCCAGATTTTCATGGGCGATACAGGTAGCCTGTCGTTAGGGGGTATCATAGCTGTATTGGCGTTGGTGGTAAGGAAAGAATTAATGATCCCTCTGCTATGCGGTATTTTTTTGATAGAAAACTTATCGGTAATGCTGCAAGTAGGATACTTCAAATACACAAAAAAGAAATATGGAGAAGGTAGGCGGATTTTTAAGATGGCTCCGCTTCATCACCATTATCAAAAAATGGAATTACATGAATCAAAGATCGTGACCCGTTTTTGGATTGTGGGAGTGCTTTTGGCAATACTGAGTTTAGCAACATTAAAACTGAGATGATCAAACATCGATAGATGATAAATATATGTGACATATACACTAGTCTATTTGAGCTTTTAAGGAAAAGTATTGGAGGTGTGGCAAAGACCTCAGAAGGTATCTTTTTTCATGTTTTTAAAAGAATTTTTTCAACCAATAAAATCCAGGATCTAAAATCAACAATCGATTAACCATATTGGGTGCAGGCGAAAGCGGCACAGGAGCGGCACTCTTGGCGAAAGCCAAAGGCTTTGATGTATTTGTTTCTGACTATTCTGAGATAGCTGATGAGTACAAGCAAGAGCTGACAGCTCATAATATACCTTTCGAAGAAGGACAGCATAGTGAAGGTAAGGTCCTGGAATCGCAACTTATCATTAAAAGTCCTGGAATATCTGAGAAAGTGGCGATTGTGCAAAAGGCCATTCAGCAGGGTGTCCGTGTGATAGACGAAATTGAATTTGCTTCACATTATACCTCTGCTAAGATCATCGCCATAACCGGTACCAATGGGAAGACCACCACTGCCTTACTTACCTATCACTTACTTAAGGTAGCAGGTTGTAAGGTGGGGCTGGCCGGAAATATAGGACATAGTCTTGCCAAGCAGGTTATCGAAGATGAATTTGACTACTATGTAGTAGAGATCAGTAGTTTTCAACTGGATGGGACCTATACATTTAAACCATTCATAGGCGTGCTTCTGAATATCACGCCGGACCATATGGACCGGTATGACTATAAATTAAGCAACTATGTTCAGTCAAAATTCAGACTTGTACAGAGCATGGGTAGGGATGACCATTTTATCTATTATCAGGATAATGACCTGATCAGAGAAGAATTGGAATCCAGAGAATTTAAGGCGAACATTCATTCAATTTCTCTTTACCATACAACATCAGCTTACCTTGACAAAGATCAGATGGTCTTTGATCAGGGGGCTGATACACTAAACATTCTCCTTGCGGAAACAACACTACGTGGCAAACATAATGCTATTAATATGATGGCCTCTGTGAAATCGGCGTTGCTCTGTGGTATTCCTGAAGAGGTGATCAAGGCGGGCTTAAGAACCTTTGAAAACGCTCCTCACAGGCTTGAATATGTCACTTCTATCAATAAGGTAGACTTTGTCAATGACTCCAAAGCTACGAATGTGGACGCGGTGCACTACGCCTTGGACAGCTTCGATGAACAACTGGTATGGATAGCAGGAGGGGTTGATAAAGGAAATGAGTATGATCTGATCATGGAATCGGTCAATGAGAAAGTAAAGGCACTTGTTTGCCTTGGGAAAGACAATCAGAAACTTCGTGATGCATTCCATACGGAAATCATCAATCTGTTAGAAACAGACAATATGAAGGATGCAGTACGATCAGCTATGGGATATGCCACAGCGCATGACGTGGTGCTAATGTCACCGGCCTGCGCCAGTTTCGATCTTTTTAAGAACTACCAGGATCGGGGAGAGCAGTTTAAAGCTGCTGTTTGGGAATTGAAAAAAGAATTTGAAAACCAGGTGATGTCATGAAGGAGAAGGTGAAAATATGGGCGGATGAAAATCTGAAAGGTGATCCTGTCATCTGGATGGTGGTGCTGGCGTTATCCCTTATTGGTATTTTGGTTGTGTATAGCGCTACAGGCACACTTGCGTTTAAGAATATGAAGCATCCCGAAATCTACTTGCTTCGCCATACGCTACTGGTTGGTATCGGTATTTTTGCCATGTGGCTGGCGCATAGAATAGATTATCGCTACTATTCCAAATTGTCCAGGGTAGCACTTTGGGTAAGTGTTCCGCTTCTTCTCTACACATTTACCAGTGGAGTAAGTTTAAATGACGCCTCACGTTGGATACAGATACCTGTGATTAACGCATCCTTTCAGCCATCTGACCTGGCTAGTTTGGCATTGATCACCAGTTTGGCAAGCATGCTCTCTAAACGCCAGCAAAACATTGCTGATTTTAAAGAGTCCTTGATCCCAATATTGATATGGTGCGGAGTTATTTGCGGCCTTATCGCTCTGACGAATTTATCATCAGCCATCTTGTTATTTCTGACCTGTATGCTCATCATGTTCATTGGTCGTGTGCCATTGAAATACCTGGGGATGCTGGTATTCGTTGGCGCCATAGCCGGTGCGGGCGCTATTAAATTTGGTGTAAGAGGAGAAACGGCGAAGAACAGGATAGAAAGCTTTATTCAGGGAAGAGACCTTCCTTTTCAAGCCAAACATGCGCGTATAGCCATTGCTACCGGAGGTGTGGTGGGCAAGGGCCCCGGACAAAGTCAACAAAGAAACATTCTTCCACACCCTTATTCTGATTTTGTATATGCCATTATCATTGAAGAGTATGGAATAATAGGAGGCACCATTGTATTGATGCTGTATTTACTGCTACTCTACAGAGGTATGAAGGGAGTGGTTAATAGTGAAAGGGCTTTTGGCGGTTTGCTGTCGGCGGGGCTCAGTTTTGCGATTGTACTGCAAGCCATGGTCAACATGGGGGTGGTAGTAGGATTAGGGCCTATTACCGGTTTGCCCTTGCCTCTGATAAGTATGGGAGGTACCTCACTACTTTTTACAGGGATTTCCATTGGTATAATATTAAGTGTAAGTCGTGGAGAAGTAGACCAGGCTTGGGCAGGAACCGGTAAAGAAATGAAAAATGTAGCCCGGGCGGCAGTATGAACAGGATAAAATAAAAGAACGATAGAAAAGCAAAAACCATATCGATTTATCATTAGCGGCGGTGGAACCGGTGGTCACATTTATCCTGCATTGGCGGTGGCGAATGAGATAAAGAAGCGCCTTAAAGAGGCTGAAATACTGTTTGTAGGAGCGCAGGGTAAAATGGAAATGACCAAGGTTCCGGAAGCAGGCTTTGAGATCGTAGGGCTGTGGATCAGTGGCCTTCAGCGTAAGATCACTTTACAAAATTTGCTGTTCCCACTCAAAGTAATTATGAGTGTATTATCTGCTAAGCGTATAATAAAAAAGTTTAAGCCAGATGCCATCATCGGTTTTGGAGGCTATGCCAGTGGGCCTATTATGCTCGCTGCCGGTTCCAGAAAACTTCCTACTATGATCCAGGAGCAAAACTCTCATGCCGGTATCACGAACCAGCGCCTGGGCAAAAAAGTAACTAAAGTTTGCGTGGCATATGATGGTATGGATAAATATTTTCCTAATGAAAAACTAGTCCTTACAGGCAATCCGGTAAGAAACGATATTCTTTCCGTTTCGGATAAAAAGGCTGCGGCACATGATCATTTTAAACTGGACGCATCGAAACCGGTATTACTGGTGATAGGTGGTAGCCTGGGAGCAAGAACGATTAACGCCAGTGTCATTGAACACTTGCAAAAAGTGGTTGACTCCGGTACACAGCTTTTATGGCAGACAGGTAAATTTTATTACCAGGAGATGAAAGAAAGGACCAAAGACTTTGACCTGACATCTATTCATGTTCTGGAGTTTATTAAGGAAATGGATTTGGCATATGCCGCTGCTGACATAGTCATCTCCAGGGCCGGAGCATTGTCTATTTCCGAACTGTGCCTGGTGGGTAAGCCGGTGATCTTTATACCTTCTCCCAACGTAGCAGAAGATCATCAGACTAAAAATGCCAGTGCATTAACATCAAAAAATGCGGCTTTAATGATAAAAGATAGTAATGCCCGGGAGTGTATGATCACCAGGGCATTGGAATTACTAAAGGATGAAGATAAAAAGGCAGAGTTATCAAAGAATATAAAAATGCTGGGTAAGCCCAAGGCAACAGAAGAGATTGTAAATGAATTAATGGAACTCGTAGCTTGAACATCAGAGAATACGATAGCGCATATTTTATTGGGATTGGCGGCATAGGCATGAGCGCTCTGGCACGTTGGTTTAATGCCAATGGCTATTTTGTAGCAGGCTATGACCGCACCTCCACACCTTTGACACAACAATTAACTGCAGAGGGAATAGATATTCATTATGATGACGATGTTGCTTTGATTCCGAAAACAGTATTCAATACAAAATGTTTGATAGTGATTACTCCTGCCATTCCTAAAGATCATAAGGAGTTAAATCATTTAAGTGCCGCTGATCTTCCGATGTATAAGCGTTCACAAGTATTGGGGATGATCTCAAGTAGTTTTACTACGGTAGCCGTAGCAGGCACACATGGTAAAACTACTACTTCTTCTATGGTGGCACATATTTTGAAATCAGCAGGTAAGGACATCACTGCATTTCTGGGAGGGATAGCCACGAACTACGATTCTAACTTCATAGAAAATAAGGACAATAATGCCATAGCGGTGGTAGAAGCAGATGAGTTTGATCGCTCATTTCTTACGCTGCATCCCGACATAGCCGTGATCACATCTGTTGATGCGGACCATTTGGACATCTATGGAGATGAAGACAGCCTGAAAAACTCTTTTAAGCAGTTTATCAGTCAAATAAAAAATAACGGAAGACTTTTTGTGACCGAAAAAGTGGCTTCTGCCATTACAGATAATACCAACTCAAAATTAATAAGCACTTATGGATTAAACCGGGGACAATTTTTTGCAAGCAACATTACCATCGCAGATGGATTTTTTATATTCAACTATTGTGACGAGCAGTGCAAAATTGAGAAAATTACGCTTGGCGTTCCCGGTTTTCATAATGTAGAGAATGTTACCGCAGCTATTGCCGTGGCATTGGAATTAGGAGTTTCAGCGGATGATATCAAAACAGGCGTCGCATCTTACCGTGGAGTAAAGCGACGATTTGAATTTGTGCTTAGATCAGATAAAGTCGTTTTTATTGATGACTACGCACACCACCCTACCGAAATAGAATCATTCCTGACGTCGTTAAAAGCGCTTTACCCCGGCAAAAAGATAACGGTCATTTTCCAACCCCACCTGTTTACCAGAACACGTGACTTTGTGGATGAATTTGCCGTTAGCCTTGGCCTGGCAGATGAAATTATCCTTTTGGATATTTATCCGGCCAGAGAAGAGCAGATTGAAGGAGTGACATCTGCTATGATCTTAGATAAGATCCTGATTGAGAATAAAATATGTATTTCAAAAGACGGGTTAATGGACTTTCTCGATACAAAAGAACTGGAAGTGGTGGCTACCATAGGTGCCGGTGATATTGATCAGTTAGTGGCTCCGTTAAAAGAAAACCTGGAAAGGAGGTATCATGTGGCGTAGCATAAGAAATTATAAAAGTATCACCATGGCTGTGATTGCTGCGGTGATGATTATCACAATTGCCTTCTCCGAGCGGGATAATGATAGCGATTTATGTAAAGAAGTCGTGATCCGAATTGATAATCAGCATGAGAATTTTTTCGTAGACGAACAGGACGTCACAAATCTGATCACAGACCAGGGCGCTTATGTAGTGATTGGCGCCAGCTTCAACGATCTAAACCTAAAGGCAATGGAGCAGCGTGTCAAAGAAGAGCGTTTTATAAAGAAGGCAGAGATCTACAAAGACCTGAAAGGAAATATATTGGTAAATGTGACACTGAGAAGACCATTTGCCCGTGTGATCCGCGAGGGGCGTCCAGGTGAGTTTATTGCACTGGATGGCGCTATTTTACCACCTTCTTCCAAGTTTGCTACTCGTACCTTATTGGTTTCCGGAGATTATGTTCCTGAATTGATCAGGCAAGACTTAAATGAAACACCGGAAGGTAAAGCATTATTCAAGCTGATGAATTTCATTGACAAAGATAAATTTTGGAAGGCTCAGGTAGCACAGATAGACATTGATAAAAACCTGGAGATAACGATGTATCCCCAGGTGACTAAACAGATCGTAGAGTTCGGTAAGCCGGAGAATGTAGAGGATAAGTTCAGAAGGTTAAAAACATTTTACACTCAGATCTTACCCAGAAAAGGATGGAATGGCTACCGGCGAGTTAATCTGAAGTACAAAAATCAAATAATAGCAGAATGAAAGTACTAAGGACTATTGATGGAAGACTCACGACCAATGATTAAGAAAATTAACAACCACTAACACTATAAAATTTGCAACCATGGAAAATGAAAAAATCGTCGTCGGACTTGATATTGGGACCACCAAGATCTGCGCGATTGTAGGACGTAAAAATGAGTTTGGTAAACTTGAGGTCCTGGGGATGGGAAAAGCTGAATCCGATGGTGTGATTCGCGGTATCGTCACCAATATTGACAAAACAGTAGCGGCCATAGAAAAAGCTGTCAGACAGGCTGAAGATGAGGCAGGGATCGACATTCGTGTCGTAAATGTAGGTATAGCGGGTCAGCATATTAAAAGCTCTATACATCATGGTAGTATTACACGTGATTCCAACGAAGATGAAATTACTATTGAAGATATCAATCGTCTGAATAATGATATGTATCGTATTGTGATCCCACCGGGCAGTGAAATTATTCACGTTATGCCACAGGATTATACGGTAGATTATGAAGATGGTATTAAAGATCCGGTAGGTATGTCAGGAGTAAAACTGGAAGCGGATTTCCACGTGATCACTGCTCAGACAAACGCCATCAATAATATCAATAAATGTGTACGAAGAGCAGGACTGGAAATAGAGAACCTGATCCTTGAACCACTAGCGTCCAGCCTGGCTGTACTCAGCGATGAAGAAAAGGAAGCAGGTATATGTTTGATCGATATTGGGGGTGGTACTACGGATATTGCCATTTTTCACGATAATATCATACGTCATACGGCCGTCATTCCATTTGGTGGTAATATCATCACTTCAGATATCAAGCAAGGCTGTATGGTGATGCAGCACCAGGCGGAATTATTGAAGACCAAGTTTGGGAAGGCCATAGGAGAGGAAGCAAGTCCGAATGAAATTGTTTCTATTCCGGGCATTCGCAACCGTGCACCTAAAGAGATATCGATCAAAAACCTGGCGCATATCATTGAGGCCCGAATGGAAGAGATTGTGGAACTGGCTCACATGGAGATCATTACCTCGGGCTTTGAAAACAGGCTGGCAGGTGGAATAGTAATTACCGGCGGTGGGTCTCAATTAAATAGTTTGAAACAGTTAGTAGAATATATGACAGGAATGGATGCTCGTATAGGATACCCTAATGAGCATCTGGGCAGAAGTAAAGTAGACGCTGTGAAAAGTCCGATGTATGCTACTTCAGTTGGATTGGTGCTTTCAGGATTCAGAGCGTTAGATGAACGTGAAAACAGATACAACGAATCCAAAGAACACGTAAAGAGCCATACAGGTAGAAAAAGAGAATCTACAGGAGATTTCTTTTCTAAGATCCTTAACAAGACGAAAGGTTTGCTGATTGATGACCTTGACGGGAAAAACGATTATTAAGAAGAGCTGACAAAAAATTAGACAACCACTAAATATTCATAATATGTCTGAAGATGCATATAAATTCGATTTACCGACCCATCACAAATCGATCATTAAAGTGATCGGTGTTGGTGGTGGTGGAAGTAATGCAGTTAACCACATGTTTAATCAAGGTATTAAAGATGTGGAGTTCATTGTTTGTAACACGGACTCACAGGCGCTGAAATCTAATGCAGTACCTGGGAAACTTCAAATAGGAGTTAATCTAACAGAAGGGCTGGGGGCAGGTGCCAATCCGGAGGTAGGAAAAGATGCTGCGCTGGAAAGCAGAGAAGATATTCGGGATCTCTTGGGAAATGATACTAAGATGGTGTTTATCACCGCAGGAATGGGGGGTGGAACCGGTACAGGAGCAGCACCGGTTATTGCGAAAATTGCCAAAGAAATGGACATTCTTACGGTTGGCATTATTACCGCACCGTTTGTTTTTGAAGGAAAGAAGAAGAGGGCCCAGGCGGAGCAGGGGATAAGTGAACTCAAAGCCAATTGCGATACGGTACTGGTAATACTTAATGATAAACTGAGAGAAATACATGGCAACTTGTCCATAGGCAGTGCCTTTGCTCAGGCAGACAATATATTAACTACAGCGGCCAAAGGAATAGCAGAGATCATCACCGTAGCAGGTTATGTGAATGTAGACTTTCAGGACGTTCGTACTGTGATGTACAACGCAGGTGCTGCAGTAATGGGGTGTTCTCAAACCAAAGGGGAGAACAGGGCCCGAAAGGCTGCTGAAGAGGCGTTGGCATCACCATTATTGGATAACCGTGATATTTTAGGGGCACAAAAGATATTGCTTTCTATCATCTCCGGTGAAAAGGCTGAACTGCAAATGGATGAACTTACTGAGATCACAGAATATATTCAGGACCAGGCGGGAGATGAAGCTGAAGTAATATTCGGCCATGGTGTGGATCCTAATTTAGAGGACAGCATTCGGGTAACGGTAATAGCCACTGGTTTTGATAATGATAAAAGGCAGTCGATGATGAAGGAAGATAATGATCGTAAGGTTTATAACCTGGAGTCTTCTAATCAGCAAATTGACCTTTTTGAAATTGATAATTCTGTCAATCAATCTTCTGAGATCACTACGCGTGATGCCGATACCAAAGTAGAAGAATCTCCCATGGGCCCTGATCGTGGCTATTCCTTTGCCAGCCCTGTGAATCAGGCAAATGATGGAGATGATAAGGGTGAGGACGGCTTGTTTTCGGAACTGGAGGAGGAGTTTGAAATAATGAACGAGGACAGAACCAATGAGGCTGTGGAGGATGAAAGTACAAGAGATATTACTACTACCCGGGATCGTTTACAGCAGAAAGCACAAGAGCGTCTGAACAAGTTAAGGGGATTGAACAAGGTGGAAATGAATACAGATGAATTCAAAGAAAAACTCGATGTGCCTGCTTATCTGAGAAAAGATGTGCGATTACAAAATGTGCCTCATTCTTCTGAGTCGCATGTATCTAAATACAATTTGAACGATGATAACCAGATACTGGGAAATAATAAATTTCTACATGATAACGTGGATTAAAGAAACAGACTGATTGACATTGCAGCACTGAAACCGGCTTACATTCCAAATTCGTAGTGGTTGTTGGTTGTAAATTTTTTGGCCGGTGCTGTAATGGCAATATTTTTTCAGCTGAACCCCCATGGTGCGCCATGGGGGTTATTTTTTTTGAAAATAAGTGAGAATCAGGAAGGTTTAAAGATAAGCTCAAGTGCACGACCATCACATCAGTTGACTCTTGTTTTTGTTGTGATCTATGTTTCTGAATATTACTTGCGGATAATCCTGAATATGTATGTAAACGTCCGAGGGAGTACATATTTGAGTTTTTGTTGCGTTGGTCTAACGTTGTATCATGAAAAGATATGACGAGAAGACGATGGGTGAGCAGTATAGCAGCTGGCGATCCTCAGGACAGAGTAAGGCCGACTATGCGGCAGAAAAAGGCATCCGCCGCCGCACCTTCTACTATTGGTCCAGGAAGTTCGATCGGGAAGCTGAGCCTTTCTTTGAATCGGCAGACCCATCGGACAGTTTTGCCTTGATGGAAGTTGACCGTGTGGATTCAAGCGCAGTACAACCATCGGCGATCATCCGCTTTCCGAGTGGGGTGAGCATAGAGTGGTATGATACGCTGGAGATTGATTTGATGAAAGCGCTACTGCACTAAGTTATGCTGTCCATAACCCCGACCTGTCGTTACTTTATATACCGTGAGCCTACCGATATGCGGTTTGGGATCTATTCTTTATCCGGATTGGTTCGCAACCAGTTAGGCGAAGACCCCCTGAGTGGCGATGTTTTTGTGTTCATCGGTAAGCGCCGCAACCAGGTGCGTCTGTTGCAGTGGGACCGTGACGGTTTTGCGCTTTACATCAAAAAGCTGGAGGCGGGCACTTTTGAATGGCCCTCAGGCCACCAGAGCCGACTTACCAGCCGGGATTTGACCCTTCTCATGGAGGGGGTCATGCTGAAAACCGTGCGCATGAGGCGGCGCTATACCCCCTTACAACGGGCGTAAAAAAAGTGTGGTTTTGGCATTAAAAACGGGCTTTAAATAGCCCTGAGGCCACTTTTTATGTGTGTCTTCACCTCATGAAAAACACAGCGACAGACTACAAAAAACTCTACGAGCAGTCGCTGAAAACCCTGGAAAAAGAACGGGAAACATCCGAACAAACCTTAGCTGAAGCCAAGGAGATCCTGGCGGAAAAAGAGCAGCAACTTTCCCAGAAAGATGATCAAATCAATCAGCTCAATTTCGAGCTGGACAAATTCCGGAAGTACATTTTTGGCAGCAAGAGTGAAAAGCTCCCGCTCAAAGAGGTAGACCTCTCTCAGATGAGTCTCTTCGACTTGGGTACTCCTCAACAGCTACAAGAAGACCTTTCTGAGCAGGCAGCATCTACTGCTCCTCAAAAGACACCCAAGCCCCGAGCCAAAGGTACCGGGCGTATGAAGCTTCCTGAACATCTGAGAAGGGAGACCATCCTCATAGAGCCTACCGAAGATGTGAGTGACTGTATTTGTATCGGTGAAGAAGTCACCGAAGTATTGGAGCTGACCCCTGCTGAGTTTTATGTCAAGCGCTATGTACGCCCGAAGTATGCTCGTCCCAACGGTGGGGGTATCCTCATTGGCCAGCTCCCCGAGCGGGTCATTGACAAAGGGATTCCTTCTGATGGGTTGATCGCCCAGATGATACTGGACAAATATGTATATGGTTTACCATTACATCGTCAAATAAGCAAGTATCGCAGGTTGGGCGAGAATCTACCGGCTTCTACTGCATCAGATTGGATCATTAAAGGATGGAAACACCTGGTTCCTTTATGGGAACTACTCAACCTGTTGATCGCTAACCAAACTTACGTGCAAGTCGATGAATCCCCGATCAAAGTCCAGGATAAGGGAAAGGCCAACAAGATCCATAAAGGCTACATGTGGGTGTATCATGCCCCTGTTGACAAGCTGGTGCTGTTCGACTACCGGAAGGGCCGTGATAGGAGTGGCCCCCGAGAGATGCTCAAAGGGTATGAAGGGATCCTCCAAACCGATGGGTACAGCGTCTATGAGTCCTTATATGGTGATCATCCTTCTGTAGCTTTAGTCTATTGCATGGCCCATGCCAGAAGAAAGTTTGTGGATGCACTCAAGGATGATAAAGCCAAAGCGCACCATGTGCTCTCAGAGATGCAATTGCTTTACAAACTGGAGGAAGATATGCGAGAAGAAGGACTGGGCTGGGAAGCGCGGACCCAAAGAAGGCAGCAAGAAGCTACGCCTGTTTTAGATCGCCTGGAAACCTGGCTGAAGGAACATGCCCTCAAAACTCTCCCGGGCAGTCCCTTGGGTAAAGCTATCGACTACACCTTACCGCGGTGGAAGGGGCTAAGCGCTTATGTGCAGCACGGCCAGCTGGAAATCGACAATAATCTTGTGGAAAACGCGATACGACCGCTTGCCATCGGCAGGAAGAACTACCTTTTCGCCGGCTCACATGATGCAGCAGAAGCTACTGCTGCGATGTACTCCTTTATGGCCACATGCAAAAAGAACAATGTCAACGAACTCGAATGGCTCACTGACGTCTTCGGGCGAATCCAGTCCCATAAGCAAAAGGACCTCTATCAGCTTCTGCCAAATAACTGGGCTAACTACAGGGACGCTCCCAAATAGTCCGATATGGGTTCCTCGGACGTTTAC
>NZ_VKDC01000018.1 GCF_007097395.1 Fulvivirga sp. M361 | reverse complement strand
ATAGTAAAAAAGAACTGATCGAAAGAATCTACCAGGGAATAAGTGCCATCAATGAAGAACCCGTCGTATTCAAATGGAAATACAAAATGGATGATTTGATTATTATTTGATATGATATTTAAAGAACGGTGTACTAGTTTCGTAAGCTACAGGCATACTGTTGATAATCTCTATTTAATACATTTTTTAACTTATAAATAGCCAATGAAATATTAATTTTAAATAAATATTATAATTTTAACATTAATAAAAAATATAATATTCTTATAGATGACGTGTTGTTTTTACTTTCTGTTTAAAACCTATAAACCTAACTTTCCTCATTCGCTTTTCAACTTCAAGCATAAGAAGTGGGATAATTACAGATGTTTGTCAGAAATTTCACATATATTGTTTTTAAAGATAAATTAATTGCAATTCAACATGGATGATGTGAGCCAACGGTACAATTCCGGGGGACTTATTTTTCATAAATAATTAATTATTAAACATTTAATAATGAGGTTTTCAATAATCAGCTTTAGACTCTTGCTACTGATTCTTTTTGTCAGTTTTTTTATCAGCTGCAGTAAAATAGGAATGTATTCTGTGATTCTGCAAAGCCCGGTTCAACACGAGAAAGAAGAATTAAATGAGTTGGAAAGTAAAATTTACCGCTATAAAAAAGTGAATTTCCCTGTATCTATAACAGACATGAGCGAAAGTACCAGGACGCAGAAATATCAAGCATTTCAACAACTGCCGACACATCAGTTAGACACTACAATAAAAATGAATCTTACCAGTGTACCCGCACAAGCCATCGTTCAAACACCGATTTGTAATAAGGGAATCGCTATGGTCATTCACAAGAACTCACGACTTCGAAAACGAGGAAAACTGCTGGATATAAGTTTGGAATATGTTTGTGTTCAAGAAGATATCAATATGAACTGGATCTCGGATGGAAAATATCTGATTGAGCCCATAGGTGATGGTGTTTGCTCATCGGGTTTCCATTCTATCGAATGGATGTTTTACAACGCGGGCACCCCGAAATTAGCCAGGGTTTTATATGTGTGTGGTGAGCGTTAATTAAACTATTTTATGAAAATATCAACAGACAGAATTCCTCGCACAGAATTGAGCACATGGCATAGCAATGGTCCTTTCCCCATCGAATTGATGTATCGGGCTCAACAAAAAGGAGAAGTGAGTTATGACTTGCATTATGCCACAGTTATAGAAATACAAGGATTGTTGAAAGAATGTTTGGAAGAAGGAAAACGATTTCGTGCCATTGGTTCTCGATGGTCACTAAATGACATAGCGTTTAATGGCAGTAGGATCCATGCCAATGCAGCGTTAGATATTCGCTTACCAATTACAAGCGATCAGTTACACTTGGCGAATCAAACGATTAAATATGATAATTTGGTATTCAGCCAATGCGGAGCTACGGTGAACCAATTAAATGTGTTTTTAGAGGATCGTCAAAAATCATTAAAAACATGTGGAGGCAGTAATGGTCAAACCATTGCCGGAGTCATTTCGACCGGTGTACATGGCAGTGGTTTAGAGCGTCAGTGTATGTCAGACTATGTGAGGGGAATGCATTTAATTATTGGGCCGGAAGAAAATGATCGTGTGTACATTGAGCGTGATTCAGAACCAATTCTGAATGATGAATTCGTCACGAATCAACTACGTAGTCGTGTGATACGTAATGATGCGCTTTTTAATGCTGCTCTGGTTGGTTTAGGGTCTTTTGGCTTTATTGCGGCTGTTGTGCTTGAAGTGGAAGATATTTATTCTTTGAAGCGCTATATTAAACCTATCGAGTACAAAGACGCCATTCAATTACTTCAAACATTAGACTTTAAAAACTCCGCGTTTCAAGTGAAAGAAGAGTTGAATGATGAAGGAGAACCCATTATCCCCTATCACTTTAAGCCTTATATCAATCAATATACTAAAAAGAACACCGTAGCTGAAGTTATTTACAAAATTCCTTATCAAGCAGGCACTCGTTCTGAATATGATATCGCCACGGAGCTACATCCTGATATGTTTAGTATCATTCATTGGGCATTGGAAAAAAGTGAAGGGAAGCTTACCAGGCTTATTACAAAGTTGTTGCAGGGACAAGTATTCCCTGATCCTAAAAAAGAGATTAAACCGGTAATTGGAACCCTGGGAGATATTTTTCATCCGGTAGATTTTGATTCACCCGGTTTTTCTTGGGCCATTGCAGTTGATCATTCCAAAATAAGTGATGCCATGGCAGTGTTTTGCGGTATATTTAAAAATCATAAAGTACCTGGTTTATCAGCCATTAAGCTAGTTCAACAGACTAAATCGACCCTCGGGTTTACCCGTTTTCCTCTAAGTGCCGTGATTGGCTTGGATGGCATCCAATGGAATCCTTTCGGAGATTTAAGGTCTCAGGAGGAAGTTGAACAAGTAATTATAGAAACTTTTGTCAATGCCGGTATTGAGTTTACGGTCCACTGGGGTAAGAATACGGACTGGAACCGTCCTGATTTGGTTAAGACGATGTACGGAAACGATAAAGTGAATGAATGGAAGCTACAACGAAACAACCTGCTTCGACCGGAAATGATGGAGGTATTCGACAATGATTTTTTGCAACGTGTGGGGCTAAACAAGGAACGGATTGCTTAGTCAATTCTTTTGGTGAAAATTGGATGACGTACCATAAAACCATCTGACATGAGCGCGGAGAATAGGTGAAAGTTTGTTGCAAAACTTAGACATGGATTATGAAAACAACGACTGAAAAAGATTTTGACTGTGTTAGTACCGTTCGAAAATCCCGTGAAAGGATCGTACAAGATACCAAAGGAAAATCTTCAAAATTAATCGACATTTTGTGACAAATGCCCAAAAATTTCCGCAATACGAGGTACGAGTATTTAATACAAGATCAGATATATAAACTGTATGTTAGCCTGCGCATAATCGAGGTTCAATATCTCAATTAAAAGAAATTATTTTCTGATCACCCTGTGCCACTCGGCTTTATTCTCAACAGGTACTTTTATAATGATCGTTTTGGGGAGTTGCCCCGGAAGTCTTGTGGTGTGATAGGTTTGATTTCCAACAGGCTTAAGCGAAACTTTGCCAAGGTAGTAACCAGACAGGTCATATAATTCTATATTTTCAGTAAGCCCTGCCTTTTCGGGCATGTGAATAAACAGCTGATCCTCAAAGGGGTTTGGATAGACACTTGTCTGTTGAACTATTGGTTCAGGGATGTTAAGCACAGGATCAGGAGGAAATAATCCTTTAGAGGTAAGAAGAGACTTTCGTCTTGGACTGTTTTCAAGGACTGTGCGCATGCGTTTGACCTGATCCCTCGTGAATATATTCATGCAGGCATCGTCGCTGTAATCCATATAATTTTCAATCATAGCCTTGGACCCATCACAGGCAAGTTTGTTAGCAGGACAACCAGTGGTAAGATCAGACGTAGGGGGAGTATCTTCACAAAAGTCATCACCATTGCACGTACCTTCGAATTTCGCAGGCCCCCAGGTGTGGTACAACCCAAGGAAGTGTCCTGCTTCATGTGTCCCCGTTCTTCCAAGGTTATAACTTGATTCAAGATCGACCCTTCCAAAATGATTGGCATTAATGGCTATGCCATCGAGATCTCTGACTGCAACACCATGTACTGTCTCAAATCCTGGTATGATAAGTTCCTCTTGCCCATCAGGAAGGGGAATTAGATCCGTTATCGGAAACCTTGCATATCCCAATCCGAAATCAGGAATGGAAGGCACCGAATAAACATTGAGGTATTCATGTGGATCCCATACATTGAAACTCCAGCCAACTGCAAGCAGGTCTCCACTTAAGTTAAGATGGTCGGATGTGGTCATATCGATGCGCACAATGCCGTTAGTCGGTTCACCATCGGGAGAGGTTTTGGCTAATATGAATTCAATTCCGGCGTCTGCCCCATCCGGATGTTCGTTGTATCCAGATGTACCTTCTTTCTTTCTGAAGTCCTGATTCATCACTTCTATTTGTGAATGTATTTGCTCTTCGGAAAAATTAAAGCCCTCTCCCATGGGGTCCCCCATATGCAGTACATGAACCACTACCGGAATACGATAGATCACATCAGAGGTAATGCTGTACCCTCGTTGTACGGATTTGGATTGTAGCCAGGATTCAAAAAATTCAAAATCACCAGGATCTTTCACCAGGCAGTCCTGTCTTTGATCGACAGACTGGGCGGAAATACATTGGATTACCACTAGGCTGATAAGAGCGCTGATCTTTATCCGTTTCATTATAAGCAATTTTAGCCTTTGGTATAAACAATACGTACAAAGATCTTAATGGTTGAGATACTGTCATGAGAGGCCAACGTTCATAGCGTTTCATGTAATACAATGTCTAAATGAAATTAGTTTGGACATTATTCCAAATCGACCTGATATACTGGGTCAAAGCGAAACATACTACAAACCGGCTACCACCCTGCATTTACCACGGATCTTCCCGGTCAAACTTATCCATTGTGGTAGCACGCTAATTTTTCGCTCCGCAGGTTGTGCGTTTGGCAACAAGAATTGCATCGTTTGTTACAATTTAACAAGCGTCGTTATTGGTATCCCGTCTTAAACTGTAAAATCAAACGGATATAATTATGAAAAAGAATTTGTTTCTGATTACGGTGATCACAGGGATCATTACCGTCGTAGTTGTTTTTACCTTATCGGCAAAAGGTGACATACTCAGTGAAAATGAACTCAGAAAAACAGCCAAGAAATTTGTAAAAGTTGTCGATGATAACAATGCAGAGGCATTAGAAAAAATGCTACACCCACAATTGATACAGTATGTTCAATTGGGTGAAGATCTAATTCCTTTCAAGGCTGCTGACCTCATTCAAATGGTTGCTGATAAGAAGATTGGAGGTACACCCAGAGAGGTTACTTTTGAATCATCCACTATCGTACGAGGTAAAACAGCCAGCGTTGTGGTGAATGCAGTCAGTCATGAATATGATTTTATGTACCAGTTGTCAATGGTAGAATCAGAAGGCCAATGGCTTATTGTTGGGATCCTGGTCGATATCCAAAAGGTATAGGTATAATGAGACTACTAAAAGTATTGGCGCCTATGTTTTTCCCCTTTGCGTTGATGGCGCAAGGGGAATCTTTAAAGGTGGGTGGAATGGAATTTTCCTACGCAGTGAGAGGAGATTCAGTAGATATCTCACTCTCTGCCCCGACACTCGGTTGGATAGGCCTGGGGTTTAACGATCAGAATAGCATTGTAAGAAGCGACCTGTTACTTTTCCATGTAGTAAATGGCAAGACTGAGGCGATTGATATGCATGTAGTGAGCGCAGGTAACCCTAAAAAGGACACCGCATTAGGAGGATGGCACTCAATCAGGATCAAAGGTGGGCAGGAAACTGGTAGTAAAACTATTGTCCATTTTTCCATTGCACTTCGTAACGATGACTGGTATGACTATCAACATGAATTGTCGAACGATTTTTGGCTGATCCTTGCCTATTCCACTCATGACGAGTTTGCGCATCATTCCAGCATGAGGAAGCATGTAAAATATCGTTTTGAGAATAATTGAATTAACTTTGAAGCGTGATTTTTTTTAAGCGTAAACATCTTATTTACAATTTCCTTATTTGGTCTTTGGTGGCAGTATTTACTGCCACTCAACTTTTTTTAAAAGGGTTCCAGTCAGGATCTGAAGGTACCAGTTGGATAGGCCATTTTCGAATACAACTGCTTGTTTGGTGGGTTTGGGGGGTGATCACACCACTCATTTTTTGGCTGGTCAATCGGTTCAGAATTGATAAAGGTATTTTGCTTAAAAGCATTTTTTTTCATCTTTTTTCATCCGTATCCATTGTGGCCATTTACCTCGCCTTTTATTCAATCATTTGGAATACAGTGGCATTGAATTCGCTTACCTATCCAATGTTCCGGACCATTTACATTGCCCTGTTCTTAAACCTCTTTCACTGGCACCTTTTTATTTATATGGCTATTTTGGGAGTGATGCACGCACGAGAATTCTATTTTGAGGTGAAAGAAAAAGAACTGCGGAGTATTCACTTAGAAAAAGATTTATTAGAGAGTCGGCTGATGACACTAAAAATGCAACTACAACCTCATTTTCTTTTTAATGCTTTAAATAGTATCGTCAGCTCTATCCATCGTGAAAGGTTGGATACTGCTATTAACATGACTACAGGCCTGGGTGAATTATTGCGAATATCGCTGGCTGAGGCAGACAAGGAATTAGTACCCCTTTCTAAAGAGTTACATCATTTAAAAACCTACTTAAACATTGAAACACATAGATTTAAGGATCTGGAAATAGTCTATGATGTTTCAGAAAAGCTTATGGATAAGTTGGTTCCAAACTTTTTACTACAACCCATTGCAGAGAATAGCATCAAACATGGTATCTCAAAACAGCAGGATGCCAAAAAAATTACTGTGGCCATTAAGCAGCAAAAAGGTGCAGTTTTGATCAGTATTTTTAATGAAGGCCCTCCATTAGCGAAAGAAAAAAGCGAAGGAATCGGGATTTCCAATATTAAAAAACGACTACAAACTTCTTATGAGAAAGGGGCTTCGTTTGCTATGAAAACAGTTCAAAACGGTGTGTTAGCTGAAATACACCTGCCAGTATGAAGTATACAGTCTTAATTGTAGATGACGAAGAGGATGCCAGGGAACTGCTAAAAGTTCACCTTAAGCGACATCCGGACCTTCAGTTGGTGGGTGAGGCAAGCAACGGCTCTGAGGCGCTGGAGTTCATAGAAAAAAAACAACCGGAAATTGTGCTTTTAGACATACAAATGCCGGAAATGAATGGAATTGATGTGGTGGAAAGAACTGAGGCCTCCCCGGTTTTTGTTTTTGTAACGGCTTACGACCAGTTTGCAGTGAAAGCCTTTGAGTTGAATGCGCTGGACTATCTTCTTAAGCCTATTTCCAACAGCCGCTTTGATCAAACGATTCTAAGAATTAAATCAAACCTTCAACCTTCCCAGGGGAAAGAATATAAAGACCTGGTAACTCATGTAGCTGCGACACTTTCCGGGCGAAAAGGGTACTTGCAGCGCTTTACCTATCGATCCGGACTAAAAACGGCCTATATTTCAACGGACGAAGTAACGATGATTTCATCTGCTGATCAATACGTGGAGATCCATACCACAGATAAAAAGTATTTACTGAGGCTTAGTATGGATTATCTTGAGCATGTACTGGATCCGGCCATTTTTTTCAGGACGCACCGCTCATTCATTATTAAGGTGGACGAAGTATTGTCAGTTGAACAATATGAACCTAGAAATTTTATTATTCATTTAAAAAGTAGCCTCACAGCGAAGCTTACACGAGATAAAAAAGACGACTTGAACAGGTTATTAACCGGAAGGCCATAACACTCTTATTCAGCAGGATATTTTTTAAACATCTTCCTGATCATTTTCTCCACCTTCTTTTTCCTGTTACCTGGTTTTATACGCAGAAAAGACTCTCCCATCCACACTCCCGTCCAAACAATTTTGTCACTCTTTTTATCTATAATTTTTACTACCAGTCGGGCTTTTTTTCCTTCTTCTAAAGATGTGGTATATACAGGGCCTACATACATGTTACTTGACCCCGGAGCCATATGATTCCTGGAGTAAACCATATACGAATGTTTTTTTACATCGATTACTTTTCTGAAGCCTATACTAACTTCTACAATGGCATCGGCTTGGCCCGTCATCTTTTGCATCCCTTTTTTACCCAAGTTTTCAATTAAGACCTTAGCTATATAGGGCGGGTTTTTAAATTTTCGAACCAGGTGATAACTTGATTCACTAAAGTCAAACGTTTTCAATGATTTAAAATCAAAATCTTTATTATAAACTACCGAGATCTTTTTTTGAGCAGTAACAGTGCAGTAAATCAAGGTGAGACAAATGATAAGGTGAAGTTTCCTCATCTGAAAAATTTTAAATAATCGACAATTTGCTGAAATAGACTACAAGTGATCGGGCGGTCAATTTTATTGATTTGCCTTGTCAGACTTATGAGAATCAAAAAAAGATGTCCAAAGTTTTTTGGCCTTTGACAGATCAAAGGGTTTAATGAAATAATCAGTTACTGAAGGGAATTCCTTAGCTTTTGCTATGTCCTCCGGGTTATTCGAAGAGCTTATAAAATAAACGAGTGATTGAGGGTATTTCTGCCAATACAAGGCTTCATACCTTTCAACGAACTTGAAGCCATTCATAATAGGCATATTTATATCCACGAAGATCAAATATGGGAAGTCTATTTGTGCTGTTCTTAGAAAGTTGAGCGCTTCTATACCGTTCTTCGATTCGAACAAGTTGGTATGATCAAAAACATGCCTAATGAGTGATATGACAATCATTCGATCAATCTCGTTATCGTCGATAATTAGAACATTAATAACTTTTTTCAAGGTTCCGTAGTTTTTGTTTTTGATTTCTCATAAAACGGAGGGAATTTTCACCGGAAAATGTAATAGAAATCGCGGTGCACGAGCGCTCTTCTTTTGTTATAAGAGAGCGTCGCAAAAGACGCTCCCTTATAACCTTTATTCGTTCTTTGCCTTGGAAAACGGGCGGCCTTAATTATTTTTAACCACACTATAATGCGTCATGATTTTGGTATTTAAGATGAAGGAAGACCGGAAAGTGTGTAGATTACGCATTAGATAAGCCTATATAATTATCAATTGGTTTCTTTTTCAGGTGGTATAATGGCAATCCCAAACCGGAAGTATTGGCTATTGGCTATATCATAATTATCATCGTCAAATAGACTGCCCTGAAGTTCTACCCTTCGGGCCACCGAAACACCTCCGGAAGCTTCCAGTTGTATAACTTTACCTATCCGATAGCTTAGAGAAGGCCCGATGATAACCCTGGTATAGACCAATTTATCAACGGGTTCCGTAGCGTTGAGAAAGTTGGTCCTTGAATAATTGACATTATAGCGTGAACCACTGGCTGCCATCTGTAACCCTGCAGTAAACCTTCCAAAAAAGCGATCATAAGTGATATTTCGAGGTAAGAGTACCTGGAATTTGCTGTTTTCTGAGCGGATTGTTAATTGTAGTGTTGGGATCAAAATAGGCTCTCCAAACCTGGACGTGAAGGCGATACCCCCTCCGTATGACAAGCGGTCAGACTTTTTCTTAACAAATTGTAAAAGACCATTGAAAAGGAAATCATCCCATTCCAGCGCTGTGTTGAACGTAGAAGATAACGTAGGATTTAGTGAAACTAATGCACTCCAGTTATTGGCTAACGGATGAAATGCCATCACGCGGTAACCTATGAGATGAAGGTGCTGCTCATCCAAACCCAAATTGAGATTATTATCTGTAAAAGTGGTCACCAGCCGATATTGAAGTCCGTTGATTAAAATGGTCTTCTCATTTTTAAGTCGCTTGGGAAGATTCAGAAAGAAATTATATTCATTTACTTCTACTTCCTGGTCCAATGGTGAGTCTGTTATTTGAGCACCTGGAAATCTTGTAAAGCTGATTCCTGCCAGTTGAAGGTCTTGTGACCAGGTGGGTAAGCTGCTTAATAAGAGTAGCCCACATACTATGTTCCATAGTAGTTTATAAGAACGCATCTTAAAGTAATTTTTTATATAGTGTATCGGAATACTCATAGTATGGCTACTTTATAAAATAATTTGTAAAGCACTGGCACCAATACCAGTGTGATAACCGTTGCAAAAAGCAACCCGAAGATGATGCCTATCGCGAGGGGTTCCCACATGTCACCTCCCCCCAGCCATAGGGGAATTAAACCCAAAGAAGTAGTAAAGGTAGTGAGTAGAATGGGACGGAATCGTTCCTGTGCAGCGACTAATATGGCATCGTATGGAGTTCTTTTATTCTCATCCAGCTCCAATTGGATCCGATCGATAAGTACGATGGCATTATTGATCACAATACCTGATAGAGAAATGATGCCCAGGAATCCGGTGAAGCTCAAATTGGTACCGGTGATCAACAGTCCACCCACAACACCAATGATCCCAAAAGGAACGGCAAGTAATACGATGCTACTTTTTCGTAGGGAGTTAAATTGCATCACAAGAAGCAGTACGATGATGAAAAATGAAATGGGAAGTTTGGCCATGACCGCCCCCATTGCATTACCGCTTGCTTCGGACTCTCCTCCAAGTTCAAAGGTATAATCACTCCCCCATTCATCCCGCTGCCCGTTCAGCCATTTCAATAATTGGCCAGTGATCTCAATGGCCGTATATCCAGTCTGTAGCTGAGATTCTACTGTAATGGTTCTATTAAGATCGCGCCTGATAATTTTAGCCAACTGCCAGTCCACACTGATATCTGCTACCTGGGCCATCGGCACAGTTTTACCTGTTCGTTGGCTGTATATACTCAAGCCTTCAATATCTTCATATGCTACTTCAAGACTACCTTCCGTTCGCATGGCTATGGGAATGTTGTCCTCTTCTTCGCGGTATTCCCCTACGGTATAGCCAGACAAGGTAGTGTAAGAAGATAACGCAACATCCTGATTGGTCAATCCATTGTAACTAAGCTTCGATTGATTGATATCTACATAAACCTTCTTAATTTTTGGGCCCCAATCATCATCTACATTGCTGCTTCCGGCAATTGTCCGTAGCTGATTCTTCGTTTCGGAAGCAATCCGGGTTAACTTTTCTGCATCAGGCCCACTAATTCTGACTTGAATGGGGACACTGGCCCCACCCCCGCTCGTTAGTCTTTTTACCGTGACTTTGGCATCTGGAAGATTATTAAAAGCAAACGCATTGATCCGGTCGATGACCAACTGATTATCGTTACCGGAAGATGTATTGACCAGCAAATGTGCGTAGTTAGACTGTTTTTGGTCAGGCTGATAACCCAAATCATAAGACTTAGGGCCTTCACCAATGAAAGAAGACCAGCTCCGTACACCCTGAGACCTCTCACTATTGATGAGCAGGCTGTCAGACAGGTACCTTTCTATCTTTAAGACTTGTGAATCGGTCGTTTCTAAACTTGTACCGGTGGGTAATATAATATCAACGGTAACAAGGTTACGATCACTATCCGGCATAAACACGAACCCAAGTTTACCCATACCTACAAATGATAATGCGAGACACCCCAGAACCACCGACAAAATCAAAATGGGTTTAGACAATGACCAAACGATGATTTGCCTGTAATGAATATTGAGTTTTTCGAAGAAACCTGGCTTTTGATTACTGCTGTTTGACTTAACTTTAATGAACAGAATAGCCAGCATGGGTACAATGGTCAATGCCATTAGCCATGATGAGAGCAACGTAATGGTGATTACTGAAAATAATGGCCCCATAATCTCCCCCATAATTGAATCTGCTATGAAAAAAGAAAGAAAGGCCGCCGAAGTAGTCAAAGAACTTGTCAATAAAGGCACCATCAGCTCTTTGCTGGAAGAAACCGCAGCATCGAGCGCCTTACTACCTCTTTCCATTTTCACCATCATCGATTCAGCCATCACGATGGCATTATCTACTAACATTCCTAATGCCATGATCAGTGCGGCAAGTGAAACCTGGTTGAGTCCAATGTCAAACGCTCCCATTAAAAACGAAGACATCACAATGGCGGCGGGTATCAAACTTGCTACGACAATCCCTGTTCTAAGCCCAAGGAACATCAGCATAACGGCCAATACAATGACAACACTTTGAATGAGGTTAGAGAGAAAATCACTAACACTTTTAGATACTGAGGTATCCTGTGAGGCAATTCGCTTTCCTGTGATACCCACAGGAAGGGTTTGGTTGAAGCTGTCAAGTAATTCGTCAACCTCTTCGCCTAATTGAATAATATTGGCTCCTTCTTTCAGTGAAATATGCAGTCCAATAGCTGGCCGGCCATTCATCCTTGCTATGGTTTCCCGAGGAGAGATGTAGTCTTCATATACTTCGGCTATATCTTTCAAATAGACTGATTCTCTGCTGTTTCCCACTGGAATAAGCATATCCTGAATGTCCTGGATGGTTTCAAAATTTCCGGAAGGCTCCAGAATGACGCGTTCATCTTCTATACTGATCTCACCTGCTGGTATAATAATATTTGTGCCGGATATGGCATTCTTAAGCTCATTAGCAGACAACTCGATTTTTGCCAGTTCTGCATCGTTATAATCGATAAATACGCGTCGTTCCGACACACCAGAAAGCTCTACTTTAGCGGCATCTCTTAATCGGATCAGCTCATTTCTAAGTTTATCTGCATACTTCTCCAACTCCTTGGGTTCGTATCCGTCATTTGCTAAACCTACCGCTATACCATAGGTAATTCCTAAGTCCTCGTCTTTCAAATCCGGGCCTACAGTAACTCCTGAAGGCACAACTACATTGTCAATTTTCCTTCTTAGACGGTCCCAAATGGGTCTAAGCTCCGACTCTCCAATATTTTCTTTCAGAGCAACTTTAACAATGGAGATACCTGTTCTGGATTCACTTTGGATATAGTCTACTTCAGGAATCTCTTGTACTACTTTTTCCAGTGGGTCAGTTACAAGAAGCTCCATTCTTTCGGGGCTCGCCCCAGGGAAAATCGTGACGACGCTTGCCATTCGGAGCGTAAAAGGTGGCATACTATCTCTTGGTAATGAAGTATATCCCGTAACCCCCAGAATGAGGACGATCCCCATGAGCAAATAGGTAACACGATTATTATTGATGGCAATAGCAGTAAGGTTCATCATTATTGCGTTAGAAGTGTGACTTTCATTCCATCATAAAGTGTCCTCAGACCAGCAATAGCTACGATTTGATCCTCTGTCAAACCAGACCTCACGATAAACCCTCCGGAAGTGAGACTGCCAATTTCTACGATCTTTTTTTTTGCTTCATAGACCTGATCACTCAGTGGGTTCAGGAGGTACACAAATTGCCCGTTTTGATCTTCGCCCACTGCCTTTACAGGGACTATGAGTTGCTTTTCCTGGTTCTCATCGCCGAAGGTGAAGGTGACCTCTACCGGCATCCCTGGCCTTACCTGGTTTGAAGGATTATTAATTGAAGTGATTACCGGATATGTACCTCCGGAAGAGGTATAACCTACTTCGGTAATGACCCCGTCAAAATTGCCGGATAGCGTGGGGATCCTTATGTTAGTTGGGCTTCCTTGCTTCAACTTGCTGATGTACTTCTCAGGTACACCGGCTTGTGCTTCTATATCCCTGGAACCTTCCCTGCTCATGGTCAGGATGGGCTGACCAGGCCTGACTACTTCGTTAGTCTCTACACTTACTAAAGACACAATGCCAGACATTGGAGCTGCGATGGTGGTATAGGAAACTTGTGACCGCTGCAGGTCCAACCTCTTCACAGAGATCTCATAGGAGCTTTGCGCACTGGATAACGTACTCTTTGCCTTCTCGTAATCACTTAATGAAGCATTATTGGTTTGGTAAAGTTGCTGGGCACGTTCAAAGCTGGCGGAAGCAGTTTCCAGCTGGACTTTGGCATTTTTTACATCCGCTTCAGCCTGCTGTAGTGCGAGTAAGGCATCCGTTTGGTCTAACTGTGCGAGTAGTTGCCCCTTTTTTATACGTTGGCCTACTACCACATTCAATCTTGTAATCAACCCTCCGGTGCGAAAACTCAATTTAGTCTCCGAACCGGAGTGCGTGATCCCGTTAAAGGTCCGTGTGGTTAGACCTCCAAATGATTCCACCACTCCGCATTTGATAGGTTTGACCAATGCTGCCTTTTCTGACTCACCTGAATTTTCGCATCCATAAAGAAAGGTGAGTGAAAGGAGTGCCAGGTAGGCATGTTTCAATGTTTTCATTAGTTCTGATTCGTTAAGTATTGTTGAAATCGGTTATTGAATGCCTGAAGCTGATCTTCGGGCATTAACATGATAAAGGAACCCACGTTGAATTCTAATTGAAGGTGGGCCTGGATATATTCATAGATGGAAAAGGCGGCCGCTAACCGGGCTTCCAATGCGGTCTGCTGCGCATCTATCAATTGAGTAATCGTTACCTGACCCTGTTTGTAATTTTCCTGGATCAACTCAAAGTTCTCACGGGCACTCTCTGATGCAGATTTGCTAAATCGAATGTTTGTACTGGCACTCAATAAATCAAGTACGCCGGCACGAACGCCCAGTTCCAGGCTCTGATCGAGTAGTGTTTGGGAATAATCCAATTGATCAAGGCTGACCCTGGATTGTTGAATAGCCGCCTTTCTGCTGAGTCCGTCAAAAAGCGGGAATGAAAGTGAGATCCCTGCAAACCAGGAATTGTCTTGTAATTCATTCATTCCTAATGCCATAGCAGAAGCATCCAGTGTAGAGCCTACCCCTCCTCTGCCTAAAACCCGGGAGGTCTGTGCCTGTATCGCCACTGTGGGTGTATAAAGCAATCTCTTACTCCGTGTGAGCTAACGATCTACCGCATGTATGCTTTCCGCCAGCTCTTTCTTATTGGGGTTATAGCGTTGACTTTCTGCCACTAAAAAATCTGAAACTACCTTCAGACGTTGAGGCGTTTTTACAACTTCAGCAAGTGGACCCTGGCTAAAAGCTTTAAACAAATCGTCCTCTAAGGATATGTCCTCAACGTCAAATTCTGACTCCAAAGTATTCGCTAACAGTGTGTTCAACTGAAGTTTAGAGGCAAGAAGTGTTGTTTGAGCATCAATCAGAGACTGGTTGGCAAAAGCTAATTCTGATTCCCATCGATAGAGATCAGTATTATTAGACGAACCAAGGTCTACACGGATACTTGCCAGGTCCTTGTTTTTTTGAGTGTTTAAGAGGTTTTCCCGCTGTATCAGCACGTTTGTCTTGGCCGACAATACATTTAAATAAGCCGTATAGGTCTCAAGCATCACCCGTAATACCTCAGCTTCCGTGTTGTACTCCTGCGCTTTTTGTAAATACTGAGAAATCTTAAATGTCGCTACAGCCTGTTCTGAATAGATCAACTGGCTAAAAGTAAGATCTGCCGTTAAAGACCTCTCCGGCGTATTGAATGCAGCATTGGCCCTTTCTTCATTGATCTGTGAAGCAGTCAACCCTGACTCCAATGATGGAAATAAGTTTGCCTTGACGGATTTTATGCGAATCTTACTCAATTCCACATCCTGGTAACTGATTTGAATGTTTAGGTTTGCTGTCAAAGACTTTTCGGCAATCTCTTCGAACGAGTATGTTTTAAGCGCTTCTTCATCATTACCTATAAGAGTAGCCGTAAAAAGTACTTCAAAAGGAATAGGGAGCCCGATTTTACGTGCTGTAGTAATATTGATATACAGGTTTTCTTTAGTGTCCAGCCTAACAGACATAGATGAAAGTTCCGACCCTGAGGCAATTCCATCGATCATTATGGCGAGCTTTCGAATCACCTGTTGCAGATCGTTTTCATTGGCCATAGATCCAAGCACTCCATAGTCAAGTAGCCTGGCGTTACCGGAAAATGTTGGAACTTTCCGGTCATTTAATTGATCGATCAGTAACTGGACCTGGGACTCGGTTTGACTAAGGAGAACCGTAAAATAGGCAGCATCGATTGATGCAGGTATTTGATTGATCACTTGCCTGATATCGGAGCCGACCGGAACGATGGAAAGTTCGGTATTCCATTTTTTCGAAAGCGAATCAATAAGGATCCGCACTTTTTGCTTATTAACAGTTGATGCGGCTTTCTCATCGGCAAAAACTACCACTTTCTTGAAATCATGGATCTTATTAAAAGCTTCCAGCTCCTTATCCAGGTCCCGTGTCTGCCAGATGTACGTGAAATTTTGCTTTCCGGAGGCTCCATTTACATATGGAATTTCCTGCAAATTGGGGTCGATAATTCCTAAAGCAACAACAGGTGTTGAGAGGTCTCTCATCAATGACAGACCTTTAGCCGTGATACTTCCTAATGCGATGACGAGATCAGCCTTACCATCCAATTGGCCATAAGATCTTTGAGCGGACTCAGTATCGGTAATTCCAAAGAAGGTGGCTTCCAAACTGATCTGTCGTGATGCGCCTGTCGTCCGGCTTGTCTCTTGTATCATTTCATATACAATGGCCTCCAAATTAGTCGAATGCTCAAAGTCAGAGATCACACCAATTTTAAAGGGTTGTGCCTGTACAGGAGCCCAACACGCAAGCAAGACAAAACTTATCGCAAACTTCATGATTTAGCTATCTGGAGTGTTCAATTATTTGGTCCGGGTCCACTCAAGATCTGCGGATATAAATCGGGCGGTTACTTCCAGAAGAAGTTTATCTCCTTCCACCTGACATGCTACATTTAAAAGCCTGCCTCTTTTTTTGGAATATATTTTACCCACCCATTTTCCTTCTTTATACTGAAGATTTAGAACTTCGATTTCCTGATTTCTTTCTCCCTCCGAATTGATAGGGTTTCCTATATATCTTTCATCCACTTTATAGATTTCTACTTTTCTTTCACCAGTATCCCAAACTGCAATTATTTCATCTTGCTTATCTTGAGCGAAAAGATGGGTGGATAGGACCCATAAGGTAATGGCGAACAAATGATTGATAATTCTCATGCTTGTATAATTTTGATTTCGATGCGAAACTATTTCGGTAATCCACCAACACGAAAAAATATTTACGAACCATTAGCGTCTCTAAACCAAATGACGATTGTGATGAACAAAGCCTTTTAATTATCGAAATGGATCATTCATACACCAAAAACATCATTTCATTCATTTCATAAGGTTTCAATAAAATCTGAGTATATTATTGTAATGATGAGTAAAGCATTATCGAGGACGGAACAATTTCTCAAAGTGGGCCCCTACATCCTTTGGTTTGGGATGCATATCGCCATTACCCTGATATTAAGTTATCAGAGAAGTATGGTAGATACTGTTTACTATTTGGTCACCTATGTCTTTTTTGGCTCCCTGATTATTTGGCTTTTTGGATATAAATTCTTTCCGGAATATTTAGCAGGGGAAGGAAAAATCAATCGAAGACTCGGATTATTGATGGGGATCAATATCATTTTTTTTGTCATCGGAATTTATGCTCATACCCTAATGGCTGAAGTACTGAAATTATCACAAATCCGTGACCAATATGCTCCCAAATCTGTCCGGGTAGCCATATGGCTATTGATGGTTCTGCTGGGCATTATCTTTATGGCCAGTATCCGGGTAGCACGTGTCTATTATCTCAATGCTGTTCAAAAAATTGAGCATAAAGCGCAAAGAGCAGAGGCCGAATTGAAATTGTTAAAAAGTCAAATAAGCCCGCATTTCCTTTTTAACACACTCAATAACATTTACGGTCTTGCCTATTTAAGAGATGGACGAGCCGCTGAAATGATCTCAAAACTATCCAAGCTGCTGCGCTATTTATTGTATGATTGTGATCAGCCCAAAGTGCGATTGACTAAGGAAAAGGATCTGATAGAACACTATTTGAGCATACAGCTTCTTAAACATGAAGATGCCTTGAACGTAGATTTTTACCATGCCGGGGTCACTCATCACCAAATGATTGCACCAATGATCCTGATCAATTTTATAGAAAACTGTTTTAAGCACTCCGATTTGGAAAGCAACCGCCAAGGTTGGATCAAAATCAGCCTGGAGGCAGAAAACAACAAAGTGAACTTCCGAACAGAAAATACGATCAGGAAAGAAGTGAAGGAGGACCCAATGGATCGCAGGGGAATCGGACTTACAAACTCATTGAAATTGCTGGAAGCTAATTATCCGGGAAAACACGAAATTGAGATAACTGAGGAAGGCCATATTTATCAGTTAGATCTAAAGATTATACTATGAATATGAAATGAGCATAGATCGAGAGTCCTTTGATATGTCCGCGGAGGGATCAATAGATTTATGGGAATTCCAGGTGGCCTATAAAAATTAAAACACAATACACAATGAAATGCCTTATTGTCGATGATGAACATATTGCCCGAAAAATTCTTTCGGATTATGTCAGTAAAGTTCCCGAATTGGAACTGGTTGCCTCTTGTAATTCTGCACTAAAAGCACTCAACCATATTAAAAGTGATCGTATAGATGTTTTGTTTCTTGATATACAAATGCCTGATCTTACCGGTCTTGATTTTCTGAAAATTTTACCGAACAGGCCTGCCACTATCTTAACCACCGCATATTCCGAATATGCGGTACAGAGTTATGAATTGGATGTTGTGGATTATTTATTAAAACCTATCGATTTCGACCGGTTTTACAAGGCCATCACCAAAGTCATCTCTTTGAAAGATGCCAGGGTCGAATATCACTCTGATTCTACCTCCCCCCAACATACGGATAAACTTTTCATCAAGGCCGATAACAAGATTATTAAAGTTGCATTTCATGAGATAGTAGTTATTCAAGGTCAAGGGCCTTATGTTCAGATTATCACCGTAGATGGTCGCAAAATAATGTCATTGCAGTCCATGAGTAAGTTAGAGGAATTGCTTCCCGCTAATTTTTACAGGATCCATCGCTCCCACATTGTCAATATCGACCATATAGACAGCATTGACGGCAATATGATCAAATTACAAGATCAGACGGCCATATTGAGCAAAAACAAACGAGACGAATTCCTGAAGTTGATCGATCAGCTCAATTTATTAGGAGATTGATTTATTTAATTTATGGCTTCTTCATGTTTATCTTAATAAGGACGTCAGGTAGGTTTTGATAGTATACCAGCAATATATTCAGGCATTTCTACACTAATTTTATTGCTGGTATACTATTAAATAAGTGATAATATTATTTACTAAAATTCATACTTCAACCCCATCATCACCGTAAACCCATTCCCCTCTTTTCTTACTTTGCCAAAGTTATCACGTACGCTGTATTGTATTTGCCGGGTATTGGGATCGAAGCTTTCAATGTTGTAAAGGTCTTCATTGATGATATTATCAAACCCTCCCCATTCTTCATCAAGCAGGTTGAGAAAATTGAAAAAGTACACATTAAATACCAGCCGGTGTTCCTTGACTATAGGGATCTCCTGGGTTACCCGCACGTTCATTTCCGTTCTCCATGGCTTCAGCCCTCCATTGGGCTGTGCATACCTGCCGATATTATCTTCCAGGTACTATCTATCCTGTGCCTGAGCGAACTTTGGAACCGTTGAGATCCGTACTTGCGATGTTGACTGAAAACTGCCCCCTTCTCACGGCATTGAAAAATACTCCTACCGTGTTACCTCCAAACTTTGGGGTAGTCAGGTTGACCATGACCTTATCGCTGAAATCCTGAGGTGAAAAGCCGTTATTGATAAAATCATAATCAAAGTAAGATGCCCCGGTAAAGCGCTGGTCGTCTTCATTTCTAAACCTGTCCGCACGACGGCTAAGCAGGGTCCCATACAGCAGAGGTCCTTACGAGGAAAAATATTGGTTTTATAAATATGATATGTATAATATCAATTTGATTAATAAGCTCCGGGTCTAAATATTTACATCAAAAAACAAATTCGGATGAAGAGAAAATTATTAAGTGTATCCATTATCCTAGCCGTAACTACAGCAGCGGTGTTAACGGTTTTGCCTTCTTTTAACTCCAGGGAAAACAATGGGGAAAAGAAGGCTGGCGAAGGTTGCCCCTTTGGATTTGATAAATTAGGTAAGTCTACAGGGGAAGTAATTAAAAGTGAGGGAAATACCGTACGTGATTGGTGGCCAAATCAGCTCGATCTAACCGTTTTGCGTAAAAACGCTATGCTATCTAATCCGCTCGACGAAAATTTCAATTATCAAAAAGAGTTTGAAAGCCTTGATTATCATGCATTGAAGAAAGACCTGGAAGCTTTGATGACAGATTCTCAGGATTGGTGGCCTGCAGACTTTGGTCATTATGGTGGTTTATTTATTAGAATGGCGTGGCATAGTGCAGGTACGTATCGCACGGGTGACGGTAGAGGTGGAACCAGAGAAGGTAAACAAAGGTTTGCCCCGCAAAATAGCTGGCCTGATAACGCGAATCTTGATAAAGCCAGAAGATTACTTTGGCCCATAAAGCAAAAGTACGGGCAGAAAATTTCCTGGGCTGACTTATTTATACTCACAGGGAACGTAGCATTAGAGAGTATGGGTTTTGAGACGCTTGGTTTTGCCGGTGGACGTGTGGATACGTGGGAACCACAGACGAATGTGTATTGGGGCGCTGAAAAAGATTGGTTGGGTGATGAACGGTTTGATGAAGATAGAGAGCTTGAAAAACCATTGGCGGCGGCACAAATGGGATTGATCTATGTGAACCCTGAAGGCCCTAATGGGAACCCTGATCCTGTGGCGGCTGCTCATGATATCCGAAAAACATTCGGTAGAATGGGGATGAATGATGAAGAAACGGTGGCACTGATAGCAGGCGGTCATACTTTAGGAAAAACACACGGACAGGCAAGCGGAGAAGAGCATTTGGGAGCGGCACCGGAAGGTGCAGACATTGAATCTATGGGGCTGGGCTGGTCCAGCGATTTTAAATCCGGTAAAGGCCCGGATGCCATTACTTCCGGTTTAGAGGTAATTTGGACTGAGACCCCTGCGAAGTGGAGCCACGGTTTCTTCGAAGGACTATTTGAAAACGAATGGAAATTAGTCAAAAGTCCTGGGGGTGCATGGCAATTTGAAGCGGTAAATCCAAAAAAACTATACCCGGATGCATTTGATCCAACTAAAAAGCATAAGCCAACCATGCTGGTGACAGACCTTTCATTAATTAAAGATCCGGCTTATGAAAAAATCTCGAGGAGGTTCTATGAAAATCCGGAGGAGCTGGATAAGGCATTTGCGAAAGCCTGGTTTAAACTAACTCATCGTGATATGGGGCCAAGATCTACTTACCTGGGGCCAGAAATTCCAAAAGAAGAATTTATATGGCAAGATCCAATCCCAGCAGTTGATCATGAATTAGCGGATCAGAAGAATATTGCTGCTTTAAAAGGTAAAATCCAAAATTCAGGGTTAACCACCAATGAGCTGGTAACTACGGCCTGGGGTGCAGCTTCTACTTACAGAGATTCTGACAGAAAAGGAGGTGCAAATGGTGCCAGGATCCGGCTTGAGCCTCAGGTGGATTGGGAATCAAATAACCCTAAGCAGCTAAGGAAAGTAATTGCATTCTACGAAAAGGTAAAAGCAGATTTTGACACAGACGGCAAAAAGATCTCCATGGCAGACCTAATTGTTCTTGGTGGAAATGTTGCCATTGAAGAAGCGGCTAAAAAAGCAGGGTTTGATATTAACGTGCCGTTTACTCCTGGCAGAATGGATGCTTCTCAGGAACAAACCAGTCTTCAGAGTATGGAATTGTTAGAGCCGATGGCTGACGGTTTCAGAAACTACCAAACAAAGGAATATACACTTACTTCGGAGCAATTATTGGTGGATAAAGCACAGCTACTTAAGCTTTCAGCACCTGAGATGACTGTATTGGTCGGTGGAATGAGAGCATTAGGCGCTACTTATGATGGATCAGATCTTGGAATTTTAACCGATACTCCAGGGACTTTGAATAATACGTATTTCAGGAATCTGCTGAGCATGGATTTTGAGTGGAAAGCGGATGATGATAAAAAATACATTTTCAATGGGTTTAGGAGGGGTACCACCGAAAAAGTTTGGACCGCTACACGTGCTGACTTGATTTTTGGTTCAAATTCCGAGTTAAGAGCATTGGCTGAAGTATATGCAAGTGATGATGCTAAAGAGAAGTTTATCAACGACTTCGTAGCTGCCTGGACTAAAGTGATGAACCTTGATCGGTTTGATGGCACTAAAATAGCCATGTAAAGCAAAACATAGATTTGGAAATAGGTTAATTAGTGCATCGAAACCATTATATCCGTTTCTTTTTTCGAATATCCGATTTCAATAATTCAATGTGATAAGAGAGTATGGCTGACTATAAACTGTAGCTGCCACTCTCTTTTTTTTCGAAAAGCAAAGGCCAACCAGTCAAAGCCATCAGGGCCCTTTACACGAGACCCTGATGAGGAGAAAGTCTTGGTTAATTCTCAAAACCATTATAGTTTTTGATAAGCTCTTCCTGAATATGAGCAGGTACAGGCGCGTATTCAGCAAATTTTTCCTTGAAACTGGCCCTGCCTTGTGTCAATGATCGCAGCGAGGTAGTATAACGGTCTAACTCGGCGGTTGGTGTCTTGGCTTTAACCAGCTGATACTGGCCTTTAGCTTCGATTCCCGTGATGGTAGATCTTCGCGTTTGTAAATCGGTCATTACATCACCCAACAGCTCTTCGGGCACTAAGATGTCTACCTGGCTTACAGGCTCCAGAATTTTTGGGCTGGCTTTAATAAAGGCCTGCTTGAAGGCTTTCATACCCGCGATCTTAAAGGCAATATCATTAGAGTCCACTGCATGCATTTTACCATCATAGACAATTACCCTGACATCCCTCACATAGGAGCCGGTGAGAGGCCCCTCTGCCATTTTCTCCATGACACCTTTGAGAATGGAAGGTAAAAACCGGGCATCGATTACCCCACCTACTATGCAATTATAAAACACGAGCTTACCTCCCCACTCCAAATCAATCACCTCCTTATTGCGAATGTTTACCCCGGTAGGTTCCGGCATACCTTCATGATAAGGCTCAACTCTCATGTTGACTTCTCCAAATTGGCCGGCACCGCCGGATTGCTTTTTATGTCTGTAAGACGTATCCACCATTTTTTGTATCGTTTCCCGATAAGGAATTTTTGGCTTGACAAAGTCTACATTTAACTTATGGATGTTCTCAATGCCCCATTTGGTAACAGTCAGATGCAATTCACCCTGTGTCGATACAATCAACTGTTTCAGTTCAGGCGAAAATTCATAAGTAAACGTTGGGTCTTCCTGATGGATTTTGTGTAGAACCTCTCCTAATTTATCATCATTAGAATTGTTTTGGGCAACAATTGCCATGTACATTTTGGGGCCCGGGAATTCAATGGGTTGGACACCCACGTTGAAGTTTTGACTGCAAAGGGTATGATTGGTCTCAGTTGACTTAAGTTTTAGCGCTACTCCTAAATCTCCTACTACAAGTCGATTGATCGGGTTACGCTTGTCACCATCCATGATGAACAATTGACTGATCCGTTCCGTCTGACCGGTTTGATGATTGATCAGTTCATCTCCAGTAGTTACCTGGCCCGATATTACCTTAAAGAATGACATTTTGCCCAAATTGGGTTCTATCACTGTTTTGTACACAAAAAGAACCTCGGGGCCGTCCGGACTATGAGACAGCTCCTTGCCATCTTCCAATACTTCCGGTTGAATATCTACGGATGAAGGCGCCACATTGTCGATGAAACCCATCAGACGGCCGCTGCCCATGTCGTTTTTTGCTGAAATGCAGAACACAGGGAATACCTCGTGGTTACGCATGCCGATCTTCAGTCCTTCACGCATTTCATTTTCATTTAAGGTGCCTTTTTCAAAATACAATTCCATCAAATTTTCATCGTTTTCGGCTGCCTTTTCTACTAACTCATTATGCAGTTGATTGGCCTTATTTGCTTCACTCTCCGGAATAGGCAATTTTTCAGGTTTCCCTCCTTCCGGTGAAAATTTGTAGTACCTCATTTTTAACAGGTCGATGATACCGTTAAATTTTTCGCCTTCATTTACCGGGTATTGCATTAAGGTAACAGCGTTTCCGAATTGATTTCTTACTGATTCTAACGAAGCCTCGAAATTGGATTTGGGATGGTCGAGTTGATTGAACGCGAAAATGGTAGGCTTTCTAAACTGATCTACATAATTCCAGATCAGCTCAGTACCTACTTCAACACCGTGTTGTGCATTGATCAGGAAAACGCATGTGTCAGCTACTCTTACCGATGAGGCCACCTCACCCACAAAATCGTCCAGGCCAGGAGTATCTATAATATTGATCTTATAATTACGCCACTCCGTGTGTAACAAAGTGGCGTAAACCGAGCCTTCACGTTCATGCTCTATTTCATGATAATCGGAAACCGTATTTTTGTTTTCCACAGTTCCTCTGCGATTGATCAATCCGGCTTCAAATAACATTGTTTCGGCTAACGTAGTTTTACCAGATTTTGGGCTGCCGAGTAGTACAATGTTCTTTATGTGTTTTTCGTCATAGACTTTCATGGGCTAAAGGGATAAAAGGGTTAAACAAAGAGTGAGAGGGCATGTCATATATCATAAAAATAGAGACGCATGTTAACATTAAAGATGTTACAGGTCAGCATTTATAATGACGTTTGTTTTGTGTTTTGTGACTTAGACCTAAATTCCGGATAACCAAATTGAAGTACACAGGAAGACTTCGGAAAAGTCATGCACAATCAACCGAAAACGTCATTTAATTTAAGAAAATTTAAGGAAAAATACCTGCTGATCCAGGATCATTATCACCGTTTGAAGTTACTCATGGAAGGGGGATCAGGTAATCTGATTTTTCATCGTCTGTTTGGATAACCAGGTCAATGGCATGCTTAAACCTTATTACCCTTTAGCAGACTCTAATAATCATCAAAAAAGCCATATTGCCGATGATAACAGACACTTCTATTGCAATCAGACGTTTCACCTTGTTTGTTGAATTTAATAACCAGTGGTTCCAATACCAGATGATCAAAAGAAAAGAAGAGGCTTCCAAATATCTGAATACTAACACCGTCCAATGGTCTCCGGGAGAATCCGTAGAATTGGTAATGGCATTCATTGCAGGGATAAACGCTGCAAGAATAAAGGGAAGGTACTTCTCGGCCTTTGACATGGTTGAAATGTACTAATAAAAACCATAGTCCGAAATACTTTCATTGCATGGACTGCTCCTGTTGGGCCTGAAGCTTGATAAGGCTGAATGAAACGGTATTTTTTGACTCAGTCTGGTGTCTTGCCCGCTTTGCTTGCTGATTATTTGACCCTTGAATATTGCCGTATTAATTTGACCAATTGTCAACTAAATTTCTCAGGTTCATCAACATAGGGTAACAATGAATCAATCGCTTCTTAAAGTATCTTAGATCTCATGAATTCAAAATCATACTCACCTGTATATTGAAGAAATCTTGGTGCCAAAAGTCTCGTGTTGGTGGGTATGATGTTTCGGTTTTCAAGTTTTTCTTCCGGTATAATTTCCAATCGAATTTGACGATCTTTGTATGAATATATGATATCCTACAGGTATAATGTGTTTTATGCGGTTGCTGCCAAGCGAAGTTTTTCAAAGGCTGCTGATGAATTATTCATCTCCCAGCCTGCAGTAAGTAAGCATATAAGGCAGCTGGAACAGGAAGTAGGTGTGGCTTTGTTTAAAAGAGAGCGGAACAACATTTCTTTGACCAATTCCGGAGAACACTTGTTTGAGAAGTTAAAAGAAGCAAAACTTATTGAAAAATCCGTAAATGATATTTTCCTTTCAAGAAAGAAAGAACTGGAAATAGAAGGAGAAATATGTATCGGGGCAAGTACCACCATTTCGCTGTATGTCCTGCCAAAAATACTGGCCTCCTTTCACAAGAAATTCCCTAGTGCGCGGATAAAATTACTGAATAGAAATAGTGAACACATCCTTGAGCTTTTGGCCCATCATGATATAGATATCGCGTGTGTGGAATCTAGTCACAGGGATCATTCTTTTCATTATGAGAAATTTATGCAAGATTGTATCATCGCAATTTGCTCGGATCACAGTCCGTACGGACTGTCTAAGTTAACCGTTTCTCAATTGCCTTCTATACCTTTAGCCTTGAGAGAACGTGGTTCAGGAACGCAAGAGGTAGTTTCTAAAATGTTAGAAGAAGTAGGACTGAAGCTGAAAGACCTGACGATCATCGCCAGACTTGGAGGCACTGAGGCACTCAAAAATTATTTGGTGCAGGCGGAAGCCATAGGTTTTCTATCTGAACTTTCAGTTAAAAAGGAATTGGAAACCGGTGAGCTGAGAAAAGTGGATATTGAGGGGTTGAAAATAGTCCGATCGTTTTCATTTGTGAGCAGGACAGGTGAGGAAAAGATCGGGTTACCCAGATATTTTGTAAAGCACGCAAAAATGACATCTACCTCATGAATCAGATTAGGTAAGCCAAAAGGAGCAAGTCACCCAAAGTATTCGGCTAAATAGAGAAGGCTTTACTCCAGATTGTCTTAGCCGGTCCGTAGAGACCAAAGAACCTGTGAAAAATAGTCCGACGATCATTCTTTTTTTATTCGCTAAGTAGAGTTGGCTGAGACAGGCATTCCTAAAACCAATATCATCCAGAGGTTTAATAGGTGCCAAACAAATCCATAAAGAAGGGGAAGGAATACTCACTTCCTGACTACGAAACTTTTCAAAGACCGTACATCTGATTTGACTTGTAATGATGTTAAAAATCAGAGGAGTATATTGTCAGGATCTTATCATAACTATTTGTTATGGGTTATAATTATTTCGAATTCTTTAGTTATATAAAATCCATCAATTTTACAGAGCTATTTAAAAAAATACTCACGCTGCCATGGATCACATTTGTTCGGCCACTTTGGTCTGCTCACATTGCATGTCAAATTATGATATCACTCAGGTAAATACTTTTTGCCCAAACTGTATCAAACCTTTTCTGGTTGAATTCGATCTTCCGCTCTGTGAACCATCAAAAGTCATTTATCAGGACGAACATTCCATGTGGAGATATGCTAATGTACTGCCGCTTATGGATCAGTCCAATCGGGTATCCTTGGGAGAAGGCATGACTCCCCTATCACAAATGGACATTCTGGGAAAAAGTCATGGGTTAACTAATCTTTGGCTCAAAGATGAAGGGCTCAACCCCACGGGTTCATTTAAGGCAAGAGGACTGAGTATGGCCGTTTCGAAAGCCAAAGAATTGGGAATAAAAAAGTGTGTGATCCCAACGGCAGGCAATGCCGGGGGAGCTTTGAGTGCCTATTGTGCGAAAGCAGGTATAGAAGCCATAGTAGTCATGCCTAATGGCACACCCCGAATATTTCAGATGGAATGTGAACTACACGGAGCTAAATTAACTCTTGTGGACGGACTGATTGATGCGTGTGGAAAAAAAGCAAAGGAAATCAAGGATGAAACGGGGGCATTCAACATCTCCACTTTGAAGGAACCTTACCGGATTGAGGGAAAAAAGACTATGGGCTATGAAATTACGGAACAAATGAGCTGGTCACTGCCTGATGCCATCATTTACCCCACAGGAGGAGGTACCGGACTGATCGGTATGTGGAAGGCATTTAACGAGATGGTCCGGATGGGATGGGTTAATTCCCGATATCTACCTAAAATGATAGTGGTACAGTCGGAATTGTGTGCTCCGATGGTTGATCTCTTTAAAGGAAAAAAGTCAGCCCGTTCATTTCAAATGTCCATTGCCAATGGGCTTTCAGTGCCAAAGGCATTCGGTGAAGATTTGATTATGAGTGTGCTAAATGAGTCTGAAGGCACCGCTTTGACCGTGTCTGATAAGCAAATGGTGGAAGGTATGCATGAATTTGCCCAAAAAGAGGGTATCATCGTTTCACCTGAAGGAGCTGCTGTGTGGGAAGCAACGAAACAATTAGTCGATCTTGAATTTCTTCATCCCGATGAAAAAATTTTGATGATCAATACCGGCAGTGGTTTTAAGTATTTCGAGAATATCGACAGGGACCTGTTGAATTGACTGGATCATGTAAAGCCCATGTAATATATTCATTCACTGCATGAATACCCTATCAAAGACTTAAGTCTAATAAAGCAGTGTTAGTGTCGTGCCATAGATTGACACGACACTGGTAATTCAAATAGTGCTGCTGGCGAACACCTACCCCTTAAAACTGGCCTGGACGTCTCGTAGACTCAAAATAGCCTCTGACTAATCTTCAAATTGGGGAACATTTGGAAGTGAGTATGGTGTATAAGGTGCTCCTGATTCCATTAGCTGGTCTTGTAAGCTTTTCAAATCTTCATTCACCAGCTTTTGTAATGATTCGAGTATAGATTTAAATTCTTCAACTGCAACCGCATAGCTATCCCTATTGGTCTGAGTTGGATCAGAAGTGGAGGCAAACAATTGATATACCAACATTCCAACCCGATTACCAACGCTTGGTGGACGCCCCATATCCAAAGTGCCTGCTACCCCATCCCCACTTAGTTGAGTACTGATCTCAGCAACTGTCTTTTCTAAATTCCTGGCATTTGTGACCAATTCACCATCATGTTGCACCTCTGCTCTCACAAGTGCATCGTTGATATGCTTCATCTGGTTGTTAATTTCACGCAACGTCTGTCGGGTTGCTCCAACACTACCGGATAGTTTTAATACCTTTCTATTGAACTCGTTCAATGCAAGGCGATCGGTAGCTGGAAGTGACTTGTTATTTAAAGTTTTGATCGTAAACGAAACGGGTCCTGCAATTTGTATCACATCATCTAATACAATTTTGGATAAAGTAACTGTGTAGTCCCCGGGAGATACCAAAATCCCTTTATCACTGTCTCCCCAGGGATTGTAAAATGAGGGTTTAGACAGGTTAATGGGATCCGTATCGGTGTATCGCAGGTCCCAGGTAACCCGATTCAATCCTTTACCTGGCTTGGTCATGATTTTTCTTACTACATTACCCTTACTATTGCTTACAGTAAACAATAATTGCGGCGCTTTTTCTTCACGTTCCGCTTTCAAAGCGTCATACGAAGGATATGGATTATTCTGTCCTGTCTTCTTCGCCTCTTTCTCTCTTTCCTGGCGTCGCTCCTTCAATGATTTAATGTCATCTTTCAAATAATAAGTGAACATAGCAACAGGTCCCAGATTATCCCCCAGGTAGTAGCTATCTCCCTGGAATGAGACGCCCGGTAAGCCTAAAGGATAGCTATGTTCATACAGGTAAGGGTCTCTAACGTCAAACAATTCCGCTTCTTTTGCAAGAGTAGATTCACCGGTGTTCCTTAAAGCGGAGTAATCATCCAACACATAGAATCCACGTCCGAACGTTCCCAACACCAGGTCATTTTCCCTACGCTGAATGGCAAGATCACGTACGGCAATGGTGGGTACCCCGGCTTTCATTTGTTTCCATTTTCCTCCCCCATCGTTACTTACAAATACGCCAAACTCTGTCCCTACGAACAAAAGGTTTGGGTCTACATGATCCTGGACGATGGAATAGCTTGAGCCTCTTCCAGGTAAATTAGACGTGATTGATCTCCAGGTTCTTCCTTTGTCTGTACTCTTAAACACGTATGGTTTAAAATCTCCGTTTTTGTGGTTATTGAAGCATGCAAACACGACATTCACATCATGTTGTGAGGCTAAAACCATGTTGACATACGTTCTTGAAGGAACGCCCGGGAAACTGCTTATCCGGGTCCAGCTATCACCACCATTTTCAGTGACCTGGATCAATCCATCATCCGTACCTACATAGAGCAGGTTTTCATTTTTTGGAGATTCATCCATGGCAACGATGGTTCCATAGGGAGAGGTAGATCCATTTTTGGCTATGGCATCAATGCCCCAAATCCGGCCCATAACCTTCAATTCATTCCTATTGATTTGTTGGGTCAGGTCCTCGCTGATCACTTCCCAGCTGTTCCCCTGATCATTGGAACGAAAAACCTTATTAGCAGCGAAATACAAACGCTTGTTGTCGTAATTACTAATAACCAGTGGCGCATCCCAGTTCCAACGATATGCATTTTCATTTTTTCCGGGTTGTGGCTGAATGCCAACTTCCTCACCACTGGACTTGTCATACCTCACCAACACACCATATTGTGACTGGGCATAAATGATATTGGCATTGGTTTGATCTACCTGTGTTTCAAATCCATCGCCTCCATGTGTGATCCACCACTCTTCGTTGGCAATTCCATTGCCGCTGACAGACCTGGAGGGCCCTCCCAGGCTAAAATTATCCTGTGTACCGCCGTAGACATTATAGAAAGGTTCTGCGTTATCTAATGCAACTTTATAAAATTGGGTCACGGGAAGGTTGGCTTTAAAGTCCCATGTCTTAGCACCATCCCATGACTCATAGATACCTCCGTCACAGCCTGCGATAAAATGATCTGAATCGTTGGGATCGATCCACATGCAGTGATTGTCTACATGTTTGGAAACTTCACCTAATGCTTTGAAAGTTTTTCCTCCATCACGTGATACCTGCATCCAGGTGTTCATCCCATAGATGGTTTCCGGATCGTTAGGATCGACCACAATTTCCTGGTAATAGTTTCCGCTGGATTGATAGCTTCCCTGCTTAACCCATGAAGCTCCTCTGTTTGTTGTCTTGAAGAAACCTCCTTTTCCTTGCGAAGCTTCAACAATGGCATAGATGATCCCAGGATTTGATGGAGCCATCGCCAAACCTATTCTACCCATGTCTACTTCCGGCAATCCTTTGTTAATTTTATCCCAGTTGGCGCCCCCATCAGTGGTCTTATACATTCCTGAACCGGGCCCTCCACCGAGGTAAGTAAAGACATGCCTGCGTCGTTGATAGGCTGCAGCATATAATACATCCGGATCTTCAGGATCCATAATGATATCATTCACTCCTGTGTGCTGATCTATTGTCAAAACAGCCGTCCAGGTCTTGCCTCCGTCTGTGGTTTTGTATACCCCACGATCGCCTCCTTCACTCCAAAGTGGTCCAATAGCCGCTACATATACCACATCCGAATTCCGGGGATCAATAAGGATCTTACCAATGTGTTCAGAATCTTTTAACCCCATGTGAACCCAAGACTTACCTCCGTCTGCAGACTTATATATACCGTCTCCATAGGCAACACTTCGCTGGTTATTATTCTCCCCGGTTCCGACCCAGACAACATTTGGGTTATTTGGATCGATAGTGACACATCCAATAGAATAGCTTCCTTCACTGTCAAAGATGGGGGTATAGGTAGTCCCTGCGTTGGAGGTCTTCCAAACTCCACCTGAGGATACCGCTACATAATATTCCTTCGGATTCGTTGAATGGAATGCAAAGTCCGAGATACGTCCGGAAGTCAAGGCCGGGCCGATACTTCTAAACTTCAAGCCAGGAATAGAAAGCGCTTCAAATGCACTTTTTGCCTGATCACCATTTTCGCTTTTTTTTCGTTGCGCATCAATGGTAAGCGATAACAGTGTTAACAGGAGAATGAGAATTCGAGATTTCATGTTTAGGTTACGTTAAAATTGGGAACTCAATTTAAATCAGGCATCTCAAAATAAGACTCAATCCTGGATAAATTTGATAAGCGGCTTGGTAATAACTAGTTCATCATTTGTCCTACAAACACCGGTTCAGAGATCATCTTTAATTCTTTTATGTAGTTTGATTATTTCTACTTTATCCAGGGGTTTATCAATAGTGATGATTCTAGTAATCTCGATGTCATCCGAAAATACCATTAAAGTTTTAATTACGGTATTGCCGGTAAAAAAGCGACGGTAAGAATAGTTACTGATTATCCCCCTGGAAGCAGATTTCCTCAACATCCTGACCCGGGAAGTCACCTGACGTTTTTTTACTCTGTTGTTAAAGCTTATTGTTTTCAATCACCAGCTCTATTCTACATAGGACAATATCCACAAATCACATCAATTAAGAATAAACTATGTGTATTGCCATGTCGAGCGAAAAGGAAAGAACATTTTAGCCCCTACTTCTTGATAAATTTTATCCGCGTGCTGAATTGACCATTCTCTTCCGCAATACGGACCATGTACATTCCGGCAGGTAAATCAGATACATCCAGACGTGTGTTGTATTTTGCTTGAGAAGCCGAATTGTTTATCAGGGTCTTCATTTTCATTCCTGAGGAATCCAGGATATCCAGACTGGTCCAGGTTGATCCCTCATTCTTTAAGGTTATGTTCAAATGATCTGCAACAGGGTTTGGAAACCACCTGATTTCATTTTCCAATGCTGCACTCAAACTTGTCACTTGATCTAAGGTAAAAGTGACCGTAATTTCCATATTATCATTCATTACCAGTGTTTCCGGATTAGTAGTACCAGACAGGTCATTGCTCCACCCTGTAAAAGAATATCCCTCCGCAGGAATAGCGGTAACGGTAACGGTAGTACCCTTGGCATATATACCGGAGGGTGGATCAAGCGTAACTACGCCATTACCCTCATGATTGATGGTAAGCATCGCCTGGTTCTCCAGGTTCCTTAGATATACCGGCCCCGTATTTTCTGCTGTGGCTACAGGCTGGATAGTTACATCATGCGGAGACTCACTACAGCCTAAATCCTTTGCAGCAATATCGACCGGTCTTGACTGTTGCATTAAATCAAGTGCTACCGTGTGATCAGTTTCAAGTCCATCATATTCGGGGAAAGCAGGAAAACCGGGTACAGCAGCATCAATAGCCGGACTATTGACTGACAAGCCATAATAGCCTTCACTATTTATTTCCATCTGTGGATCATTGTTCGTGAGCCCATTGGCAGGTAGGGTAATTCCTAAAAAGCCGCTGTAAATATTGCCCAGCCAGGTTTCTGTACCTGTGGCATCATCAAACAAATTTTCAGCAGGCTGTGTGAAGATATTATTGGCAAAGGTAATGTTGGTGGGTTTATCATCGCCTGATTCACTCAGTCGTATCTCTTCACTACCGATGAAAGAATTGAATGCAACCGTAATATTGCCTACCGGGAAATCAGCGTCATTTTGCAAATAGAGTGAGCGTCTGGTAAGCCCCGAGAAGTAATTGTTGAAAATTACATGTTCCCGGCCCTCGCGAACTCTTACCCCACCCATGCCGTTAAGGAAAAAATTACCATATACCACGGCCTGGTTTCCATGACGCAGCACTAACTCGGCTAAGGGGTTATCCTCAAAAGTATTATATCGATAAACGTTTTGAGTGGCTTTACTTGAAATTAACTCACCATCTCCATTGCACTGGGTGAAGTAGCAATATTCTACCGTCGACCGGCTGATAAACTCTGCCTGGGTACTTACCCCGATTCTTATGGGCTCTATGCCCAAATCGTTGCCACTGCCATCAAAATTCTTGAAAGAGCAATATTGAACTACATGGTAGCCGGGTTCTGTATCATCCACCAGGATGGAAAGAATATTTTGATCATCAAGATTTATTCTATTTTCGAAATTACAATAAGCGACGGTATTATATCTGCATTCTTCTTCTATGATCAGATACTTATAGCTGGTGTAATCCTTTATATTTAGTTGTTCAAAAGTATTATGGCTTCCTCTGCTTCTTATCACATGGTTCGTTCCAATATCACCATTTAAAAACTGAAACCCTTTAAGTGTTATATCGCTGCCATTGACAGTTACTCTGGAAGCTCCGGTAAAAATAGTTTGCCCCAATACTTCAGCCATGATCACCAGGTTACTCTCATCAATTTCCAAATGGATATCCTGATAGGTACCCGATTTCCACAAAATGGTATCGTTCTCCGATGCACTTGTTAGTGCAATATTAAATTCGGATTGCGAACTCACCGGGAATATACCGGCCTCCAAAGGTAGCTTCACAAACAATACAAGGACAACTACGCAAATAACTAAACCTGTTCTTTTCACTATATTATGCATCTCTAATAATCTGTTCTTATAGATTGTATAACAATACTGTGAAGCAAAAGTGGCTACTGAACACTAACATTTCACTATTTTGAAGTTTTATTATTGCTAAACAGTTGTTTAGAAGCTGACAAATGAACCGTTTTCTTCCAGGGAGATGAACTCCTCAAATTGATTGGGAACCGGATTTGATTGGACTGATCTTCTCCATCGCCTTTTCCTGAGGTAGGTTAAATATGATATTTAGGAATACTCCTAAAGCATGTATATAGAAGGGCCGGTAATGGCTCATTTCTAATGAACATATTCATGGGCCAATAGGTCACTCAATTATAAGGGCTTTCATTTCAAATTACCTATCTACATGACTCCAATCATATTCCTATTATTAGTAGAAATCTATCTTGCAAAAAAAATGGAATGAAAATCCTCCTTATCTCACCTACCATCGATGCAGAAAAGAGAACCAATAAAGGGCTGATGATGCCCCAACTGGCGCTCTACATATTGGAGGGCCTGACACCCAAGGAGCATACCGTAGAGATCATTGAAGAGGAAGCGGAAGATGTAGACCTGGGGTATGATTGTGATCTGGTCGGTATCAGCTGTATGACTGCCAATGCCCCCAGAGCCTACGAGTTATGTCAGGAATTCAAAAAGCGAGGGAAGACCGTAGTACTTGGTGGGGTCCATCCCACCATTCTGCCGGACGAGGCGTTACAGCATGCCGATAGTGTAGTGATAGGTGAAGCGGAAGGTGTCTGGGAATCCTTACTCCTGGATATGCAGAACGGAAAGCTGAAAGATAAGTATCATGACCCCATACCTGATCTGCAGAAATATATCCCAAAAGACTTTAGTAAAATTCTAAAGAAGCGGCTATTCAAACTCTTGCCGATCATGACTACCAGAGGCTGTCCTTATGACTGTGACTTTTGCTGTGTCACGGATCTATTTGGTAAAAAAATCAGGCATGTAGCCATTGATAATGTAGTCAGGGACATCAAAGAATCAGGCGCCAAAAACTTCATGTTTCTCGATGACAACATCATCGGACGACCGAAATATGCAAAAGAACTATTCAAAGCGCTCAAACCGCTAAACATATCCTGGGTGGGTCAGGCATCGGTATCCCTACTGGTAAAAGACGAAGAACTCATGCAGCTGGCAGCGGATAGTGGATGCAAGGCACTATTTTTTGGTGTGGAGTCCGTATCCGAAGAGCAGCTCAAAACCATGCGAAAGGCTTTCAATGAAATCGAAGACATGGAAAAAGCCTTCGCAAAAATCAAGAAAATGCGCATTCTCATCCATGCGTCCATGGTTTTTGGGTTTGACAATGACAAAAAAGAAATATTTGACGAGACCGTCGACTTTCTGATCAAGAATAAAATCAGCACCGTTTCATTCAATGTCCTAACCCCCTATCCCGGCACAAGGATCTATGATAAAATGAAGCGGGAAAATCGTCTGACGACGACGGACTGGAGATATTATGATCACAACACTGTCGTATTCAAACCCACCAACATGACTCCCTACGAACTCCAAATGGGTAAGATCAACGCCCGAAAAAGATTCTACAAGAAGCGTTCGGTCCTCAAACGACTCACCGGCAACCTATACAATCCGATCCTCTATTTTGCCACCAATTATGGCCATATGAAACAAGTAAAAGTGGAAGCCAGTCGTATGGAAAGAATAAAATCCGACCTGTTTGATCTGAATCAGAGAAAATAAGGATGGTTGCCGGTAATGATCGGGTGCTGATAAGTTGCAGATGAGGTTAGTATCCGGTTTTCAACCCGAGGCTATATCTAATATAACACCAAGACGTTTTCCCGGATTATGAGCAATGTTTGATTCCTCATAGGTTGAAGACCCATCCTAAAGTCAGCGTCAACTTTGTGACTAAAGTTACATAACCCCCATTTTGAGAGAAAATCATATAAAAGTCTGATTACAATCATACGTGTGCGGCTTGCCTGTATATACCTTCGGTGACAACAAATAATAAAAACGTCATCAAGCAATGAAGACTACGCGACGGAATTTTATAAAAATATCAGGTGCTGCGCTGGGAACGGCCACCCTGGCCGGAGCTACCTTTGACTGGGTTTCCGGCAGTGCTCTCAATAAGGTTTCGCCATCTGCACTGCAAGCCATTCGCACCCCCACCTACTGCGAAGTATGCTTTTGGAAATGCGCCGGATGGGTAACTAAAAATGACGACGGCGATATCTGGAAAGTAGAAGGGCACAATGATGACCCTCATTGCAACGGACGACTTTGTCCCAGAGGAACCGGAGGTGTAGGCATGTACTATGATAAAGACCGGTTGAAACACCCGTTGATCCGGGTGGAGGAGAACGGGAAGCAAATCTTTAGAAAGGCCACCTGGCCGGAAGCTTTCAGGGTAATTGGCGATAAGATGAGAACCATCGCCGAAAAGCATGGCCCGGAATGTGTTGCGCTCTTCACGCATGGCTCAGGGGGTAAATTTTTGGGTCACTTATTAAAAGCCTACGGATCGCCACATATCACTGCACCCTCTTTTGCACAATGCAGGGGACCGAGGGAAGTTGCCTTTTACGCCACTTACGGAGAAGGGGTGCTTTCGCCTGAACGTACCGATATACGGGATACCAAATGCCTGGTCCTGATTGGATCCCATCTGGGAGAAAATATGCATAACGGGCAAGTACAGGAAATGTCTCAGGCTATAGATAAGGGAGCTACCATTATCACTGTTGATCCGCGTTTTTCTACCGCCGCCAGCAAATCCAAACATTGGTTACCGATCAAGCCGGCGACTGACATGGCTTTATTGCTGGCATGGATGAACGTGTTGATCAGCGAAGGTTGGTATGATAAAGAGTATGTGGAAAAAAACACCTATGGTTTTGATCAGTTAAAAGCCCATGTTCAGCCTTTTACCCCCGAATGGGCCTATGGCATTACCACCATTGAGCCGAAAGCGATCCGTGACACTGCCAGGGAAATGGCCAATGCATCTCCTGCCGTGATAGTGCATCCGGGCCGGCATGTGACCTGGTATGGTGATGATACTCAGCGACTACGGGCCGTAGCGATCCTGAACGCGTTGCTTGGGTCGTGGGGAAGACGAGGTGGTTTCTATAACCCGGAAAGGATCAGTATACCGGACTTTCCCCACCCACCTTATCCAAAGTCAAAAAAGTCCTACCTTGATGCGCTTGACGGAAAATATAGCCTGGCCACAGAGGTGATCTCTAATGGTATCTGTGAAATGACCACCCCTTCTCCGGAGCGTGATTGCAACATCAAAGGCTGGATTGTGAACGGAACTAATCTCATTCATACCCTCCCCGATCAGGAGGCCACTCTCAAGGCCATTGAAGCACTGGAAATGCTGGTAGTTATTGACACCATGCCTATGGAGATCACGGGGTATGCTGATGTGGTGCTCCCGGAATGTACTTACCTGGAAAGATATGACGCCATCAGGAACTCCCCACACCGTGAACCGGTCCTATCGCTACGCATGCCTGCCGTAAAGCCAAAATATAATTCGAAACCCGGTTGGTGGATCGCCAAACAACTAGGCACAGAGATGGGACTGGAGAAATATTTTCCTTACAAGAATATTGAAGAAGTGCTGGACTGGCAACTGAAACAGGTGGGTAGCTCCCTGGAAGAAATGAAAAAAACAGGTGTAAAAAAATTCAAACGAGAATATGATGACTTATACTTTGCAGATAGCCAGGAATATGAATTCAATACCAATACCGGTAAGATAGAACTATATTCCACTGAAATGGCTGCTGCAGGCTTTGATCCTCTGCCTCAATATACGGAACACGAGCAGCCCCCGGCAGGATTTTACCGGCTGAACTATGGCCGTTCTCCTGTTCATACCTTTAGTCGTACTGCCAACAATCCCAATCTTACGGACATTATGCCTGAAAATGATCTTTGGGTCAATCCACGTGTAGCAAAACAATGGGAGTTAAAGAACGGGCAGTACGTCTGGCTGAAAAACCAGGATGGAATTGTGTCTGACTTTTCTATTAAAGTAAGGTTTACAGAGCGCATCCGGTGGGATTCCGTTTACATGGTGCATGGCTTTGGGCATGGCGCAAAAAAACTCACCCGGGCCTTCGGAAAAGGAGCCAGTGATACACAGATGATAAGTAATGTTAAAGTAGACCCTGTCATGGGGGGTACGGGGATGCGATCCAATTTTGTGACCATCCTTTTGGAAAAACCGAATGAAAAGGAGGTGACATCATGAGATATGCTATGGCCATAGACACCAAAAAATGCGTAGGCTGCAGTGACTGTGTGATCGCTTGCCAGCTTGAAAACAATGTACCCGTGGGCTATTGTCGTGAATGGGTGGTGGAAAGTACCAATGGTACATATCCTAACCTGGAAATGGAATTTCGTTCTGAAAGATGCCACCATTGCGCCAACCCACCCTGTGTAAGGTGCTGCCCTACGGGTGCCAGCCACATAGAGGAAGGCGGCGTAGTGTTGGTTACACATGAACAATGTATTGGCTGTGGTGCTTGTATTGCCTCATGTCCCTATGATGCAAGGTACCCGCATCCTGAAGGATATGTGGATAAATGTACATTTTGTATCCACAAGGTGCGCAAAGGTGAGCAACCTGCCTGTGTCAGTGTTTGCCCTACTCAATGCCTTTATTTTGGTGACCTGGACGATCCTAATAGCGAAGTGTCCAAAAAAATTGCGATACGCAAATACAAACGCCTGAAAACCGAAGCAGGCACTGACCCTCAACTGTACTTTCTAATTTGATATTACAATGGAAGAAGAATTGATCATTAGCGGCCGAATGAATTACAAAGTAGACCCTATGCTGCACATATGGGGCTGGGAAATACCTTTTTACCTCTTTGTAGGAGGGGTAGCAGCAGGCATACTTTTTTTTGCCTCTTTTTATTATCTCCGGGGTAAGGAGCGTGTTTACCCTGCTACGATTAAAATAGCCCCATTGCTTACCCCTTTTCTATTGATTACAGGTTTAGTAGCATTGTTTATGGACCTGAACCATAAAATGTATTTCTGGAGGCTCTACACCCATATCCGTATGGAGTCTCCTATGTCCTGGGGGGCGTGGACGTTAATGGTGGTTACGCCGTTATCCATCATCTGGAGCTTTACCTATGTCCGTGAGGTATTTCCCAAAATAGATTGGAAGAAAAGATGGATTTATCAGTTGGAGGCTTTCCTTGTAAAACACAGAAGGACAATGGCATGGATCATGGTGTTTTATTCTGTGATCCTGGGTATTTATACAGGGATATTATTATCAGCCTTCAATGCCAGGCCCTTGTGGAATACTTCTATTCTTGGTCCCCTCTTCCTGGCCAGTGGGTTGTCAGCAGGAGCGGCTTTGATCATTGTATTTGCTAAAAACAAGATAGAACGAAAACTCTTTAGCCAGATCGACATTGTGATCATTGCGGCAGAGCTTTTTTTCATTGTTCATATGTTCATGGGGTTCCTGGCCAGTACAGAAGTACAACAGGAGGCTGCTGCCATGTTTCTTGGAGGTCGGTACACCTTACCCTTCTGGATCTTTGTAGTCTTTTTGGGGATGATCGTTCCGGCGATACTTGAATTACTCGAACTTCGGGGGCAGCGCATACCGGTTTATATTCCTGCAATACTGATCCTTATCGGTAACATCATGCTAAGATTTATAATAGTAGAAGCCGGCCAGGCGAGCCGGTATTTGTATTGAGTACGTAACAGGGCCGACCGCCTGAAATAGTCGCGTGACCTTCAGGTTCAGCGGTCTATGAATATACAGAACAGAGAAGTCATGAAAAGAGAACGTTAAACAACTAAAAAACGATGTCACATCATAATTATATTACAGGTACTACGAAGTACATGAACCCTTATGTAGCGGGGATACTTCTGGGTACGGTCCTGCTATTGTCCTTTTACCTCACAGGCAGAGGACTCGGCGCCAGTGGAGCGATGAAGAGTGTGGTGGTAAGCGCTGTAGATGTGGTGGCGCAGGATCACGCCGGGACTTCCGGGTTTTACAGTAAATATATTGCTGATGGAAAGAACCCGTTGAACAGCTGGTTGGTTTTCCAGGTGCTGGGTGTTTTGGTAGGTGGGTTTTTATCCGGAGCTCTCGCCGGGAGACTTACCTGGAAAACAGAGCACTCTCCCAATATTACTTCAAGAAAGCGTATCATGCTGGCCATCGCAGGAGGTGTGCTTTTTGGTTTTGGCTCGCAGTTTGGCCGGGGATGTACCAGTGGAGCGGCACTTAGTGGTATGGCTACTCTGTCGCTGGCGGGTTTTGTGACAATGATGGCCATTTTCGGCACCGCCTTTTTATTTGCCTACTTCTTTAGAAAAAACTGGATTTAAACTATGGGACCGATCATACCAATCAACGATATTTCTACTGAGCTCAATTATCTGATCGCTTTTCTGATAGGGATAGGCTTCGGGTTTGCGCTGGAGCAGGCCGGGTTTTCCTCCAGCCGCAAGCTGGCAGGCATGTTTTATGGCTACGATACCGTAGTGTTAAAAGTGTTCTTTACCGCTGCCATCACCGCTATGCTGGGGCTGGTTTTTCTTAACCACTTTAGAATGATAGACCTGAGCATTGTGTATGTTAACGAGTACTATATTGAGTCAGCGATCATCGGTGGAGTAATTATGGGAGTGGGATTTATTGTAGGAGGCTTTTGTCCCGGAACAGGTATCTGTGCTGCTGCTATCGGTAAGCTGGATGCCATGGCCTTTCTTGGAGGTAGTTTGCTGGGGATTCTATTGTTTGGAGAGACCTACTCTCTTTGGGAAGGGATCTACATGAAAAGTTACCTCGGAGGAATAAAGCTTTCCGAAGTGATCGGTATTTCCGACGGCCTGCTCGTGTTGGCGATCATTGGAGCTGCCGTGCTCATGTTCTGGGTGGGCGAATGGGCGGAAAAACGATTTCAGAGACCAGATATTACTAAGGACATTTAAATAAACAGCCTAATGAACACAAGACTAACCCTTTCAACCATCATTTTGGCGTTGGGCACAGTAGCCGCTATGCTACCGGGGAAAGAAAATGATTCCGTCATGCTTAACGAGCGGCAAGTGCTGCAGGAAATGCTTTTAGATGCTAACTATTTTTCTGTGGATGAGCTGGCACACCTGTTGATCAGCGGAGACCCATCCATTCAGCTTATCGATATCAGGCCTGCAGCTGATTTTAAAGAACCTATCAGAGGAGCTATCAATGTGCCTTTTGACAGTATTTTCACTGATAACTTTGCTTACCTGTTTGACCAGGGGGTAATGAAGAACATACTTTACAGTGATGACGATCATACTGCCGCTCAACTCTGGATGATCACTACACAGCTGGGCTACCAAAACAATTACCTGCTGAAAGGGGGCCTTACGGAATGGAAATCCAGTATTTTGGATCCTAAATATCCCGAAAGCACGGCCCCAAAGGAGGCTTTCGACCTTTATCAACGGCGGGCCGCAGCCAGTCAGTATTTTACAGGCGCCAGGGCGTTGCCACCGACCGATCTGTTCAAGCCATTGTCACCCATAAAAAGAAAGAAAAAGAAGAAGGTAGAAGGTGGATGTAGTTGATACATTATAAAACAAAAAGCAATGAGATCTACAATACTTACATTAGGCATTATCATGGTCGCCTTTTTTGCTTTGCTTATCATAGTAACAAGCGGGGTTGAAAAGAGCAGTTTTAAGCATAGCGCACAGGAGATGCACCGGTTGGCTACTACCACGGACTATGTCATTCTACCCTCGGAGTTAGCAAAAATGCCTGAGTATAGATTGATTGACCTGCGGAAGCCAAAAGCCTTTATCATTGCTCACAAGGATGGAGCACTGAATATTCCTGTTTCAAATATATTGGATGACGAGTTCAAAATGCTTTTTGCCTCGGCAGTTCCAAAGGTATTTTTAGCACATGATCCCATTCATGCTCATGAGACCTGGATGTTGCTCTCTCAGCTGGGATATCAAAACCTGCTGGTGATGGAGTTATTAGAAGAAGATTGAACTTTATCTGAGCCGGCGAAGTGATCCGGATCAAAATCACAGTTTTTAAAGAAGCAACAGGCTTTTGTTGCATGTTTTACGTCCTTTAATACCTCAGGTATTCCGCCCGGAGGTTAATATACTTACCCGGTTTGGTCCCTTGGGGATTTTCCCCTGGTCCTATTGCCTGTCTTTCCTTTTATGATTTGGTTATCCGATCTTACTATTTTTTCCTGTTTGTATATCAGTAACCGGTCAAAGGCCCCGGCACCGTTCAATTTCGATAAGATGTGTCAAAATGCGACAAACGCTTATCTCAAAGTGTGTCAAAATAGAACGAAATAGATTGCTAAAATTAAATACAAATAATTGAAAATCAATGATTTATAATCATGGCACGAAAATTTCGCTTGATGATTATAGAAAATAGACTCACCTAAAATGATTTTGAAACACCTGAAGACGTCAATTCGCAACTTTAGACGCCACCGGATTTATTCAACGTTGAACATACTTGGTCTTACCATTGGGTTGACCACTTCCTTCCTTATCCTTCTGTATGTTCAGCATGAGTCCAGTTATGACCGATTCCATAAGGACGCTAATCGCATTCACAGGGTGACCATGTCCTTCAAAAATGGTGATGCTTACACAACTACTACTACCAGTCCTTATAAAGTGGCACCTATGTTGGAAGAGCATTTCCCAACCATTGAATCTACTCTCCGCCTGTTTTATACCTTTAATGACAGAAGTGAAATCATTTATAACAGCCAATCCACAGAAATTACGGATTGGTTTACCTTCACGGACCCCAATCTCTTCTCATTTTTTTCATTCAAATTATTATATGGTGATGAGGAGTCTGCCCTTACTAAACCCAATTCGATCGTTATAACCCAATCTGAAGCGAAGAAGCTATTTAGGGATAAAGATCCCACGGGTCAATTAGTCACCTTCAGGAATATCTATGATGGAACTCAGACAAATTTAACGGTGACAGGTATTATGGAAGATATGCCGGTTAACAGCCACATCCCTTACCGCTACTATATCTCCATGAAAACCAAGGAAAACTTATCAAGAGGTATGACCACGTCCTGGGGTTGGACCTCTCAAAACAATTACTTCAAATTAAAGGAAGGCGCCGATATTGCAGCCATCAAAAATAGATTAACAGATGTGGTAAAGTTAAGCACACCGGAATGGTTTCAAAATTGGGCTTATCTGGACACACAACCTTTATTGGATATTCACCTGCATTCCAACCTTAAAGAGGAGATTCGTCCGGGAGGAAACGTCACCTATGTGCAGATGTTAAGCACAATAGCATTTTTTGTGTTATTGATCGCTGCTATTAACTATATGAATATATCCACTTCCCTTGCCAGTAGTCGGATGAAGGAGATTGGGATCAAGAAAATTGTAGGTGCTGATCGCAGACACCTGGTAATGCAATTTCTATTTGAGTCTTTCCTGCTGCTGATCGTTGCTTTGATGACGTCCATAGCGCTGATCCAATTCATCCTGCCTGATTTCAGCCAATTGGTGGGGAGGCAATTGTACATAGACAATATTCCCCTGATCTATTTTGGTTATGCCACACTGATCGTTTTGGTACTTGGGCTTATCTCCGGAAGTTACCCTGCTTTGTTTTTATCTTCGTTTAAAATTGTCAGTGCACTTTCCGTTGATCGTTATCGGTTTGGGAAAAAAGCAGCTGCCTTTCGCACAGGGCTGGTCATTTTGCAATTTGTCATTTCCTCGTTCTTAATTTGTTCCACTCTGGTGATCCTGAACCAATGGGATTACCTGAAAAATCGTGCTTTGGGATTGGATACAGAGCAAATCATTTCCATTACCCTTCCTTCACGCTCAGCCCAGGGAAATTACGAAATTTTCAGAAACGGAATTATTGGTCAGTCAGATGTTTTGGAAGTGGGCACGTGCAGCAAAGAAATGACAGGTTGGTATGATAATTTTGGAATTTTTTCCTACCAGGGCCTGGAATATAGCGTTCCCATAGAACGTGCCGATAAGCATTTTTTCGAGGCGGTGAAAATTGAATTGGTAGCTGGCCATTACTTCCAGGGGTCTCCGGCAGATTCTAATGCTATTGTCCTGAATGAAAAGGCATTGATCCAGCTTGGTATTAATGACCCTATTGGTGAAGTAATCAATGCGAATGATAAAGAGTATAAAATCATAGGCGTGGTAAAAGATTTCCACTTTGAACCTCTATATACTGAACTCGGCCCGATCGTATTTTTTAAAGCTGTAAGTGGAGCAAATTATGTATATGCTAAATTAAACATGTCCAATATTGGTGAAACCATTTCGGGAATAGAAGAGGTTTGGAACGAGCTTAACCCCGGGCGTATCATGGACTATTCCTTCGTGGACAGCGAGATAGAGAGGGCATACCAGTCAGAAAAACAATTTTTCGGAGTATTTACTTTGTTCTCCGCACTCGCCATCTTAATTGCTTGCTTAGGTCTGTATGGTCTGGTGACCTTCAGCGTGTCGCTGAAAATTAAAGAAATTGGTATTAGAAAAGTTTTTGGGGCTTCTACAAAATCAATCCTGGCATTATTGTCTGAACGTTTTTTTATATTGATACTGATATCCAATTTGTTATCATGGCCATTGAGCTTCTATGCCATGTCTCGATGGCTGCAAAAATTCCCATACCGCGTAGATTTCAGCCTTACCATTCTCATCATTGGCACCCTTATTTCCTTGGGAATATCTTTGTTTGTGATAGGTGCCAGGTCTTTGCGCGCCAGTTCTTTAAATCCGGTAAGCGCCTTAAGGTGTGACTAATGGCTTACAGCGCCTTTCTGTCCTTAGCCGAACTTGATGGAAACCAAATGCTAAAAACCTTTGATCCTACCTGTTGTAGCTGCGCTTTAGCTGGTTGAGTATGGCAGAAGTTAACTTTGAGGTGTATAAAAACAAGGGATGACATGCTACCAAAGCGCATAGCACCCCTTGTTGAATTTCTTATGGACCTATCCTGCTCCCAGGGTCATCTACAGATCCGGGACATATTCCCATAATGTATTAAATGTTTCGTTCCTATTCCCAATCCCAATATATGCCTTGTCATCGATCACCAGGCTGACACCAAAATTCATTGTCCCTCCTCGAAAATCGTCTTTACGACTCCAGGCATCTTGCGCAGGGTCATATTCCCAAACTTCGGACAGGTCGGTATTACCACGTATCCCTGTAGCCACAAAACCTTTCCCACCTAATGAAAATGTAACGGCACCTCTAAACCCATCACCCGGCAAGCTGGCCTTTTGCGTCCAACTATCGGCGCTGGCATCATATTCCCAAAAGTCGTTCAAGGGGGTGATCGACGCAATTCCAAAGCCTGCGTATATCTTATCATTGATCACAACACCAACTGTCTGACTTCTTGCGTTATTTCCCGGAAGCAACGCTTTTTCTGACCAGGAATCGTTTTCAGGATCGTATTCCAAGAGAGTTCTATCACCCTGAATATACCCTTTTCCGGCGGCATTGAGACCTCTGCTCCTGAGAAAGGACCTGGATACATTGTTTTTCTTTGTCCAGGCATCAGCCTGCGGATCATATTCCCAAAAGTCCGATTGACTACCGTTTCTGGACACTCCCAAGCCCATGTACGCTTTATCATCAATGACAAAACCCGCCATCGCAAACCTGTCACCCCCTCCAAAAGCGGCTTTTTCAGTCCATGTGCCAGTCATAGGGTCGTACTCAAAAAGTTCATCGTAGCGTGTACTGCCGAAGCTGCCTCCTACAACATACCCTTTCCCTCCGATCACAAAACCCGCCATTTGATTTCTAACGGATACATTTTCCTTGAATGAATTACTTTCTATCCAGGTATCCAAAATCGTGAAATTTTCATCACTGATCGTGACCTGGTTCCCTACCCTAACTGAAATTTGACCGGCATCTGCTCCTTCCGGAACCACTACAGTCAATTCATCAGGTGCAGCGGAGATAACTTCGGACGAAACACCGTTAAACTCGACGGTGTTATTGGCTGCAGTGCTGGAAAAATTCGTACCTCTCAACACCACCTCTGCCCCGGAAGCCCCCCGGGCAGGTGTAAAGCTTATGATAACGGGTGATGCCGGAAGTACGGTAAACGCATTGGCGCTGGTGGCCGTGTTATCCCCAACCCTGACCGTGATATTCCCTGTGGTAGCTTCCGCAGGCACAACTACAACGAGTGATGTGCTGGATGCAGAAGTAACGGAAGCGGCTACATTATTAAATGTTACTGTATTACCCGCGATGTCCGGTGAAAAATTGGTGCCGTTAATGGTTACCGTAGTACCGGGGCTCCCGTTTTGCGGTATAAAAGCGATGATGGAAGGGTCGCCGGGCGCTGTAGGAATGACTTCAAAATCCGTCGTGCTGACTGCCGTTTGATTGCCTACAGCCACACTTATTTTGCCTGTGACGGCCCCTCCGGGTACCAGTACACTTAGGCTGGTAGCAGATGCCTCTCCTACCGGTGCGGTAATTCCATTAAATGTAACCTTGTTTTCACCAGGTGTTGGTAAAAAATTGGTGCCGGTAATAGTGACGCTCGTTCCGGCCTCACCACTTGTAGGAGAAAAGCCGGTTATAGTAGGAGCATCAGCCGTTTTGGGTACCACGGTAAAATCCCGGTTACTCTCGACTTGCCGGCCATTTACCTCGAGGGTAATTTTACCCGTACTTGCCCCGGCAGGAACGGTGGCTACAAGTGAAACATCCGAAGCCACTGAAACGGTGGCCGGCGTGCCATTGAATTTTACTACGTTTTCACTGGTAGTAGTAGAGAAGTTAGTGCCAATGATGGTGACTACGGCACCTTCTGTTCCCTCTACAGGAGTGAAACTAACCAAAGTGGGCACAGCGGGAGGTGGATCTCCGTCATCATCATTCCCACATTGCCAAAATAGAATTGAAAAAATGCTCAATACAACTATAAAACGAGTTAAGTGGTTTAGCATAATAAAATATTTAAGTGGAATATTTATTAATTATAAAAAGTATGCTACTCATGAAGGCCTACAGCAAAAAATGTCAGCCCAGGAAAGAAGTATGAAAGAATGACAAGCTTAGTCTTGTTCGGCCAATGATTGAATTTCACTTGTGGTTAATGTTCTGTTGTAAATTACCAGATCATCCATAGCCCCATTGAAAGGAGCACACAAACCTGACGCACAAGAGGCTGTTCCAAAATAAAATGGACTTTCTGACTCCACAAATTCATCACAGATATCGCGGGCAAGCCCTGACTCAAAGGTGGCATTATCTCGAATAACGCCATTCACATAAAGTTTAAAGGCATTATTATTCTCAGTTCTTCCATCCCAGGTGCCTGCTATATGATACCAGGTGTTGAGCTCAAAAGTATTGGCAGAGGTTGTTCTCCCTCTATATTTGTTTGAATTCGTGCCATATGTCATTCTCAGGCTGCGATCAGATTGGATAATCAGATTAAATCCTATTCTATTGCCGGGGGTACATTGATCAAGAAAAGATCCCTGACCGTTGAAATTGCTGATAATTCCCATGCTAGCCCCTGTCTCGGTTGACAAATAGATCCAGGCAGCAAAAGTTACCCCGTTGCCCATAGTATTATCCAACTCATTAGTCGTTCTTACGTGGCCATTGGAATCATCAAAACTTAGTGCCATCCCTGGCCGGTCATTGCGATCAGTAGCAGGTGTTATTCCACCAAAAAGAGTGCCGTCAAACCCCATAGCTCCATTATCTGTTCCATTTCCGTCAAAAGGGTAGTAAGCAATTAAACCGACGTCAGGTAGGTCAGACACCAAGATATACTTGTCTTTTGTTTCTGTTTCAGAACTTGTAGCGTTCGATACAGTGAGCGAGACCTTATATAACCCCGGGGTAGAATAGACCACAGAGGGACTTGAGACTGTTGATGTGGCTGGGGTACCTCCTTCAAAAGACCATTGCCAGTTGTTGGGTGTTCCGAGCGATAGATCAGTAAAACTAATTTCTTCCCCAACGTTAGTACTCAACTTATCTGCCTCAAATTGGGCCTTGACCGTCCCGACAACAGTAATAAAAGCTTCCTTTTCTTCCGTGTCCGAACTAGCTTCATTACTCACATTTAGCGTTACGCGATAGGTGCCCGCTGTAGAATAAGTAACCTCAGGGTTTGAATCGACAGACGTGCCTGGCGTGCCACCTTCAAAAGTCCAACGTCTGCTTTGAAGTGTCCCTTCAGAAGTATCTGTAAAATTAACCTTACCTCCTTCATTAATGGTCATCTGATCAGCGGTAAAACTTGCATCTACCGGCAAAAACACCTTGACGAATTCCTCTTTCTCTGTCATGTCGGCAGAACTTCCATTGGAAGCCGTTAACTTCACAGAGTATTCCCCTGGTTGATCGTAGGTGACTTTTGGGTTCCTGCCCGAAAAACTGGAAGGACTTCCGCCTTCGAAGCTCCATTCCCAGTTGGTAGGTTCTCCTGTTGAGGTATCGGTGAAAGTAACCTCTTGTCCTACAACTATTGAGCTGTCATTCACGAAGAAATCGGCTTTGATCTCTGAGATGACCACAATAAGTTCCTCTTTTTCTATGGTGTCAGAATTTCTCCCATTGGAGACGGTTAACTCAACAGAATATTCCCCGGGTTGATTGTAAGTAACTCTTGGGTTCCGATCTGAAGAACCAGAAGGGTTTCCTCCTTCGAAGCTCCATTCCCAACTGGTCGGCTCTCCTGTTGAGGCATCGGTGAAAATAACTTCTTGGCCCACTACTATTGAGCTATCATTCACGGAGAATTTCGCCTTCACCGGCATAGGAGACCCCTCGTCATCTCCACAGGAAAAAAACACTATTGGAATCAAAAATATACTGGTGAGTACATTAATTAATTGCTTCATTTTCAGGATTTTAATTCCCGAAGTTGTTAAGCTCAGATGGCAAAATGTCATGATAATAAGGGTCTGGTTCTGTTTGAGCGGTTATTCCGACCTGTTGTAAAACACTTGATAATAGAAGCCTTAATAGAGTCAAAAAAATATAATAGTAATGACCTGAGGTCATAAACAAACACAAAGCTATGACCATACAAACACCTAAAAAATGACCAAGGTTGGTCATTTTTTAGGTGTATTTAGGCAAGTGCCTGCGATAAGATTGAACTGAAAGATCCTGTCATAGGATATTTTTAATGCCAGTATGACAAGTATGGACTGACTAATGGCGACAGGTTAATGGTATCAAAGCTTTCTGCCGGCAGGTAGGACGTTTACCATTCTCTTTGGCAAATTTCACAGAACAAAATGACTGTTTTAGCTCTTGCATCCTGTCTGTAACAGGTTATGCTTTCTATGAAAAACGCTGAGCCGGTTTAACCTGCATGATGCAACGAGGCAGGATAACAAAAGACCAAAAAACTGATCAATGCGGGAACGAATGTTTGCTAAATGAAATGTCGGTGCTTCTGAGTTGAGGAAAGTACATGTTTCGGATGAGCTACCTCATTCCCGGTTCGCATGCATAAACCCTACCGTCCCGGAGGTAGTTCCTTCATCCGGGCCTTCGGTCCAGTTAAAAACGGACGATATCCGGATGTTAACAGATTGCCCTGTATCGCCAAGGAACCTTCCTTTACTATTCGTAAATGCATCGAAATTGGCCGTTCTGCCATCCTGTGTCAATTCCCCTTCCTGTACTCTGAAACGAAGGCCGAACTCATCTCCTCCCAGATCATCCGGGCCACGGATAGATCCACTAACATTGAGTGTTCCTTCGGGATTCTCAAATCCTTCAAGATTGGTGGTGAAATTTACCAGCTGGCCGGTAAATGTCTGGGCTTCGAAATCCAGCGTAAATTCTACATCGGCGAAGTAATCCAATTTAGTGTCAGAGGTGGTATTTCCTTTAAAAAACTCCCCCGTATGCATTCCTTTATAGATCATGACGCCACTTTGGGGGAATCCGGCCTTTCTCGTGAGTCCTAGTGTGAAACCCTCTCTCAACACCTCATACTGAGCTTGTGCATCAGCAAACGAGCGCTGTGAATTGTCATCATTATCTGCAGTGGGCTCATCGTCTTCACCACAACTCCAAACGGCCAATGAGACTAAAAAAATAAGTGAGATCTTCTTCAGGATATCCATAAGGATTATAACAATAGATTATCAAATTATACTTTCGACCAAAAGTAAAGATCAACACTACGTTCTTATGCCACAAATCCGGCAAATGCTTGTAATATCCCGACATGGGAGGGGTTAAGGTAAATCTATGCAAAGGGTAGTTTTCAAGCGTTGTGTTAAGCAGCGCTACACTTTCAAGATTTATTCAAAACTCAGCCTGAACCCATATGAATAGCTTTTTTCCAGCAATCGATAAATGTCTATTGGCCGGGCTTTCATGCTCCAGGAATCAATCCCTCCGACCCCTGCCTGGACCAGATCTATGTTTAACGTGTAATAACCGGCATCCTCCAGTTCCCAGGTGAAGTTGGAAGCTGCTAAATTCTCTTCGCTAAACGGCCATACGGCAAAAGCAATTTTATCCCGGGCTTCAATCTTTAACATTTCCCCATTATCTGTTTTCATTTCTAGCCATTCTACACCGGTCCTGTTACCGCATTCCTGCGGTTTTACATAGGATTCGGTCAATGCATTCGTAGGCATAGCATAGACCCCCTTGAATGCTGACCGGTTGCGATCTATATAGTTTTCATGAGGCCCTTTTCCGTAAAAACGGGTTTTCACAAAGTCTTTGTTAATGCCGGTTTGCATGCCCACTCGAATCATTTCCGGGGCAGATCCATCAATTTGTATATCAAAATTCACCTCTATTGTTCCATTGCCATCAATCGTGTATTTTTCCTCGATTTGAGCTGCATTGGGGACACTACGTTTCACCGATACTTCTATGAGCTTACCTCGTTGCTGTGCATTAATGCTTTCAACTTTCATGTTCGACCTGGCCTTTTCCCAGACCGCAAGCTTCTCATGGGTTCCCCATCCCCAGCCGTCATTATCAGTCGCCGGTCTCCATAAATTGGGGAGCAGCGGTTTTTTTATGACTTCTTTACCCTGAAATGTTAATTCTGACAACGCTCCAAGTTGTTTATCAAAAACTACTCTAAATTTTGAGCCCGTTAAAGAAATGGTCTTTTCATCCTCGTCCATTTGAGGCGCTGTAGCTGCCAGTGGTTTCAGTATTGGATCATTATCTTTGATCATGAGTTGTTCTTCCGCCACCAGGTAACCGGTATCCGCCCAGTCCTTTCTTTCCCCGGAGAACATTTTGATCTGCACCCAATAGTCATGCCCTTTCTTTTGCCTGATATTTTTGTATTTTAATTGTACCTCTCCCTTCTCTCCGGACTCAATATCCGGCCCTTTGAACTCTCCCTTTTGGACCGTATGACCACTTTCCACCACCTCCCAGGTAAAATGGTATGACGAAAGGTTAGTAAAGTTAAATCGATTCTCTAATGCGATGACCCCTTTCTCAACATCCACTGCGCTTATTACCACGGGTTGGAATACATATTTACACTCGTAGGTCTGCGGTCGCAAACTTTTATCCGAATTGAAAATACCATTTATGCTCACATTTTTGTCGTTAGGAACATCTCCGAAATCACCTCCGTAGGCAAAATACTTTTTACCATTCTTCGCGGTCCTTTCTATTCCCTGGTCGATCATGTCCCATATGTAGCCTCCTATCAAATTTTCATGGGAATAGATGATGTCCCAATACTCTTGAAGGTTACCCAGGGAATTACCCATGGAATGGGCGTATTCACATAGTACGATGGGCCGATTGATATATGGACTTGTGGCCATCTCTTTTAACTGTTCCAGTGAAGGGTACATGCGGCTCAGCACATCTACATAGGCAGGGTCCGTTGGGTTGGCATAGTACTTTTCATTATAAGTCCTGTACTTGTCCGAACCTACTTTAGTGTATTCCGGATGATTGGGGTCACCCTGGGCCCCTTCGTAGTGAATAAATCGTGTGGGGTCAAAATCCCTGACATACCCTGACATGCCTGCGAAAGTGGGCCCGCAACCCGATTCATTCCCAAATGACCAGGAAATGATAGAGGCGTGGTTCTTGTCCCGTTCCACCATTCGCACCACCCGGTCCATCATGCTGGCTGCCCATGAGGGGTCATTGGCCAATGCTCCACGCACACCATGAGACTCTATATTTGCTTCATCGATGACATAAATCCCATACTTATCACACAAGTCATAGAGGTAGGGATCATTTGGATAATGCGAAGTGCGAATGGAATTGAAATTATTTTGCTTTAACAGAAAGACGTCCTGCTTCATTTCTTCACGTGTTACTGTTTTGCCCCCGGCAGGGCTGTGATCATGCCGGTTGACACCGATCAGTTTAACCGGCACACCATTAATCAGTAAGGCACCGGATTTGCTAAACCGAACGTCCCTAAATCCTATTTTGGCACTACGGGCCTCAACGGTATTTCCGCTTTTATCTATCAGACTTAACACCAAAGTATACAAATAGGGGGTTTCGGCATTCCAGGTGATTACCTCCCTTATTTCTGCCTCTAACAGCCCAAAGTATACATTGTCTCGCTGAGGGTAAAACTCGTTCGTTACAGCATCAGCATTTAGTTTTAATTCCTTTGCCAAAACAGGGTCGTTCTCCTGATTGAATAGTTGAGCAGTAATGGTATAATCTTTTGATTTTATGTCTTTTGAAAGATTGATTTCCGGCCTTACCTGAAGCAATGCATTGGAATAAGTCGAATCCAGTTTAGTACGAACGAAGAAGTCGTTAATGGTGATTTCAGGCTGAGCCAGTAACATCACTTCACGATGAATTCCACTCATTCGCCAATGGTCCTGGTCCTCAAGGTAGCTGCCATCACTCCACCGGTATACCCGAACAGCTAAGGTGTTTTTTCCCGGGCGCAAAAGCTCGCTAATAGTAAACTCTACCGGTAAGCGGCTGTCCTGGCTGTAGCCTACGAATGCTCCGTTTACCCAACAGTAAAAGGCCGAGCTTACACCTCCAAAATGAAGAATAACCTCCTTGTCCTGCCATTCTACCGGAAGTTCAAACTCTTTGATGTAAGAACCTACAGGGTTATCCCGATCAATAAAAGGCGGATCTGCTGTGAACGGATAGGTTGAATTGGTATAGATCGGTGTACCGTATCCCTTCATCTCCCAACATGAAGGTACTTCGATGGTTTTCCAGGATTTGAAATCAAAATCCTCTTTATAAAACTCGTCTGACTTATCTTGTTCCCTGGCTGCAAATTCGAATTGCCACTGGCCATTGAGCATTAAGACCCTGGCATCTTCCCTATCGCCCATTAAGGCAGTCTTTGTGTCTTCATAAGAGTAGGATGTTGCCCTGGCAGGCAATTTATTGACACCAAATACATGCTGATTTTCCCACCAATCCGGTTGCATCATTTGCCCGGTTGCCTCCAGGTTAAATACCAATAAACCGATAGAAAGAATGGCAAAATTTCGCAAGTGACTCATTTTATATATTTGATTCTCAGTAACTTATATATCATAATTTCATTCAATCTCACATGACTTGCATCATAAAACCCCATTGGGTATTATTTTGAAAACCAGTGTATGCTCCAAACCGGAGGCTTGGGGGACCTGTATGGTCAGCTTTTCTTCTGTTTGTTCAAATGTCATTGCTTCATTGTGACCCAACAGCGCTATGGATTTTATATCAATATGGGAGGTATTGAGGTATTTGATCTCAATTACTTCCTCCGAAGGGACCAGGGCAAATACATAGAGCATGTTGTCTTTGGTGGTAAAGCGGATGTCTTCAGAAGTAAAGCGTTTGTTTTTATTTTCAGAGAGGTGACCTGTATTGGTTTTGGTGGGGCCTTCCCCATACACCTCCCAGTAACGTGAGCCATATATGGCTTCTCCGTTGATGTCTAACCACTTCCCTATGTCCAAAAGTGTTTTTTGCTGGTCTTTTGGAATGGTACCGTCTTTTTTCGGGCCAATATTGAGCAGGAGACATCCATTTTTACTTACAATGTCCACCAGATCAGTGATCAGTTCACCGGCCGACTTTGGGATCCAGTTTTTGGCATAATACCATGAATTTTTGCCAATGGATGTGTCTGTTTGCCAGTATTCACTTCTTAGAGAGTCCATTTTACTACGCTCCAGATCCAGCATATGCGTACCTTCTTTGAAGGATTCATAGTTTAAGTTTTTAGTTTGAAGCACAACTGTTTTATTTCTTCTGAGACCGGAGTTGTAGTAGTAAGCTGCTAATTTCTTATGATAAGGAGCGAATTCCGGACGATCCAGGTAAAAATCAAACCATAAAATATCGGGTTGGTATTTATCTATGATCTCCTTTGTCCGCGGCCACCAGGTATCGGCTAACCACGCTGCACTTGCAGGAGTGTAAGGCTCATGCGGAGGAGCATATAAATCTGCATATTGTGGATCTCCGGTATCAAAATGGGGTTTTTGAGTATAGTAGTTCCAATTAAAAGCTAAATGCGAACTTGCTCCACAAATTAAGCCTTGTTTTTTAATTTCGTCAGTAAGTTCTTTAAAGACATCCCGTTCAGGCCCCATGGCCTTCGCATTGTACGGTGTGATGCTTGACTCATAAAGTGCATACCCATCATGATGTTCAGCCACCGGCACCACATACTGTGCTCCTGCTTTCTTGAAAAGATCCACCCAGGCTTTCGGGTCGAAGTTTTCCATTGTCCACATGGGAATTAAGTCTTTGTAACCAAAATCTTTGGGGTTACCGAATTTTTCTTTGTGGTAAACAGACGCGGGGTGAGGGACGTCATTCACCTTTTTTCCTGTCGTATGGTTAACATGTCCTGAATCAAGGTACATCCAACGCGGGTACCAATCGGTGTGTAATTCTGCAACGGAGTTTGGACCCCAATGAATGAAAATCCCAAATTTGGCATCTTTCATCCACTGTGGAATTTCGTAGTTCTTTAAGCTTTCCCAGTTTTCTTCAAACTTAAAAGTAGTCTCCTGCTGCTTTTGAGAGGTACAGGAGACAAGAACACAAATGACTATTAAATTTATGGCTCTCATCGTTAATTTTAATAAAGGTTTACTCACGTTAAGGGTTTAAATAGCCTTCGTTATCTGGTTCAACCGTTTTTGAAGTTTTCTGCATTTCGATACTTTACCGTTTGTAAGTGTTCACAATACAATACCAATTCTCCTGGTTGCTTATATACCTCATAACTCACTGTAATAAGGCCCATTTCATCGTATTTTGGTGTTTTATTCAAATGCGTGCGCACAGTATAAATTGTGTCATCAATGAAAACAGGTTTTATAAAGCGCAGTTTGTCATAGCCATAACTAAACGTATTTACATTGTTGTTGGCCATCAGGCCTAATCCGAGCGCAAATACCATTGCTCCTGCCACCAACCTTTTTCCGAAAAGCCCTTCTTTTTCAGCGAAGACCTGATCACCTACATAGGGATGCATGTCTAACACCAATCCATTAAAAAGCATGGCTTCTCCTTCTGAGATCGTCCGACTTATGGATCGATCTTTCTGACCAATTTGAAAATCTTCGTACATCCATGTTTCTGTATTATACAATGGGATATCTTTGTGTTGAGATAGAGGTGTGTTCTCTGGCATATTGATCTTAAGCAAAAAGTTTGTTCTTATATCAGTTTAGAAATTATTTCTTAATTGATTTTAAACACAAATGCATGTTCACAGGGCTTATTGTCAGGTAACTGAATTTCTAATGCAGTGACCTTCTGCTCCCATGCTAATTTGGATTTATGACCTATTAATTCAACCTTTTCTATTTTACCATTGTACAGCGAAGAGCTCAATGATTTAATAGGAAGAATGCCTGACTCAGGCCATCCTAAAGCAATAGCGTACAATTGTCCGTCGCGGGTGGTGAAACGGATATCTTCATCGCTGAAACCATGGAACTTTTGATCGGCCAAATGGCCTGTTTTCGTTTTGGTCGGGCCTTCACCGTAGATTAACCAGGGACGACTTTCGTAAATAGCTTCTCCGTTGAGCCTTAGCCATTTTCCCATGGCTCTCAAACGTTGTTTCTGCTCCTCCGGGATATACCCGTCAGGGTGTGGTGCAACATTTAGCAACAGGCATCCATTCTTACTGACAATGTCTACAAGGTCATCAATCAGGCGGTTTTCCGTATAGCATTCCAGGTCTGTCGACCAGGTCCAGGAGGTACGAGATACGGAATTATCAGTTAACCAGGGCTCCGGATATATTTCAGGCATACGAGCACGTTCCAGGTCAACAGTTCCTGTCCCTAACGGAAAATCCGGACGTTTAAACGTAAGCACAAAATCCTGTTCAATTTCAACAGCATGATTGTATGCATAGGCCATCATTTTTTGGCGCACCTCTTCCGAAAGTATTTGTACACGATTGTCAAACCAAAGCAAGTCGGGAGAATAGCCGTCAACTACCTCTTTCACTTTTTCGAGCCAAACACGTTCGAACCCGGCACTTGGCATCGGGTCGACTTTGTAATAGTTTTCAGAGCTTTGCATTCTCCACGCTGTTTCAGGTACTTTTTCTCCATACAGCACTGCATTGGCAGGGTCGTAACAATCGGTGCCTTTCTGCCAGGTTGGAAACCAGCCCCAAAGCCACGAATGGTGTAAACTCACTACATATTTTAATCCGCGCTTACGGATGGCTTTTTCCATCTCAGCGACAATATCACGTTTTGGACCTTTCTTTACCGAATTCCAGGGGTTTACTTTTGAGTCCCACATAGCGAAACCGTCAGCATGCTCTCCAACCGGTCCTGCAAAACGGGCTCCTGCCTCAACAAATAGATCGGCCCATTCATCGGCATCAAATTTAGGCGCCGTAAAAAGTGGAACCATGTCCTTATAACCGAATTTGTCCAGCGGCCCATAGGTTTCCAAATGAAATGTATTGTTTGGATGCCCTTCTACATACATATTATGACCATACCAGTCCGGGGTTCCCGGGCATTTGGCAGTGGAATAGACACCCCAATGTGCATAAATACCAAACTTAGCATCCTGGAACCACTCCGGGCATTCATACTGTGATAATGATTCCCAGTTGGGTTCATATTTTTTTTGAGATTTTTGAGAATAACTATTTTGACTAAAATTTAAAACTATCAGCCATACAATCACAATTACGATTTTGTTCATTGTTCCAGTTTGGTTTTATTGTTATGGTTTTAAAGTACTATCATATCTTTCCATTTCTCCTGAATGGAACTTTCAGGGTCTGTTCTTTGAAATTTGGCTACATAAGCCTGCCATTCTTCTTCACGAGGCAGCTTTTGCCATTTTGGACCAACTTCTTCCAAATTGAAACCGGGTTTCGTATCCATGATTAAAACGACCTGTTCCTTGTGTATATAGATCTCCATGTCTTTAACGCCCACAGATTTCATGTTTGCGGTAATTTCAGGCCATGCCTGACCAATACCATGTACTTTTTTATACTCGGCAATTAACTCCGGGTCTTCTTCCAGCAGCAATGTCCATACGAAACGTTTATAAGGTTTAACGGTAGTTTTTAGTTGTCCCTCAACGGGTTTGTAACTCACTTTCTGATCCAGTTTGTAAATGCGTTCCAATGCCTGGTCGTGTTTTGGAAATACCACTCCCAGGGCGCTCAGGCTGTTTTCAAAAGACAAAAAGCCTTCGGATCCCTTAAGCATACCCATCAACTTCTTGCTGTTAAATGAAATGTCAACATCAAAAACCAGGAAATAGTCACTTTCTTTTTGGTAGACATTTATCTCATGAATACCTTCCATGACTTTCAGTTTAACCCATGAATCAGATTGAAACAATTTGGGTAATTCCTTATTTTGAGATTGGATAAAAAAGGTAAAGCGACGAAATTGATTTTCAATAACTCCCTTATTTTCAGATGTAGTATTTGAAGACTCTTGTGTTTGGTTTTTACAACCAATACATGCAAGGATTAAAAATAAGAGGATGTGTTTCAGTGTTCTCATAGTATCATGCCATTACTTCAATGATAAACCAAAGCAGGATTAAGAGTAACAGAACCGCACTCCCAAGGATGCGGTAATCGAGAGCGCTTTTAACTTTTGTGAAATATGCTGATGATGAGAAGGTGTAGCCTTGTTGTTCTGTGGTGGGTTGTGGCGTTAAATAACTTACCAGGATAAAGATAGAACAGCAAATTACAAAAGCCCACCACGCTTGCATCATAAAAGGGATGCCCCAGGAATCTGTGATAAGTTTCATGCCTTCCGCATCAGGAAAATCAAATCCAAACATAAGCCCGCCTATCAATAGTCCAAAGGCAAACGTTATCTTTGCGGCTTCTTTTGTACCCCGTTTCCAAAAATAGCCTAATATAAAAACGGCTGAAATGGAAGGTGCAATACTGGAACCGATAGAATTTACAATAGTGATAATAGAACCACCTTTGGCACCTGCCACCAATGAAAACAGGATGGAGATAACCATGACTGCAAAAGCGGTAATTCTACCGATATAAACTAACTTATTGTCTTTTGTATCCGGGTTCAACCGTTTTATGATGTCTATTGAAACAAGTGTTGAAGTACTGTTTAAGGCCGCAGCTACTGAACTCATTAAAGCAGCCAGTAAAGAGGCAATGACAATGCCTATCAAGCCGGTGGGCAGTACTTTACTTACTAAAATGGAATAGGTCTGTCCGGTACCGGAAGCATCTATGGTGTCTTTGAAAAGGATGTAGGCGATCAAGCCGGGAAGCAACATAAAAAATACCGGTGCCAGTTTTAAAACCGCGGTGAACATCGGACCGATTCGGGCATCGTTTTCCGATTTTGAGCCCAGGGCACGTTGAACGATGGTCTGGTCGGTAAACCAGTACCAAATACCCAAAACGGGGTAACCTAAAAGTACAGCATACCAGGCAATTCCACCGGTTTCTTTTACTACTGCATCACTACGCAGCATGGACAAACTTCCGGGCTTAATGGCCGCTTTAAAATCTTCAAAACTACCAATGCCGGCCTCAGGCAACATATACAGTCCGAAAACCGTGATCAAAATGCTACCCCCCAAAAGCATCACAGATTGAATGGTTTCCGTTATAGCGACAGCTTTTAAACCGCCAAGGATGGTATAAAGAGCCGTTAGAAACGAGATCAGGAGTACACCCCAAAACTGGTCTAATCCAAAAAACTCTTTCATAATGGTAGCTCCTGCATATAAACTTATGCCAATATGAATTAGCAGGGCTGTTAAGATGGCAAATATGACCATGAATGTCCTGGAGGAACCGTCGAACCTTTTTTCGAAATATTCCGGTAGGGTAGCAATCTTTTTTCTAAAATAGAACGGGGCAATAAAGATCCCCAGGAATATGAGACACGGAATGGCCATCCATTCGAATATTCCGTCGGACAAACCGGAGGTAAAACCGGACTCGGCAAACCCAACGATATGGACCGTTGAAATGTTGGATGCAAAGAGTGATGCGCCAACAACCCCCCATCCCAGCGACCTTCCCGCCAGGAAGTATTTGTCAGACGATTGCTTTTTGAAGCCACCTCCGGCCCAAATACCTATGACTACGATACCTACCAGGTAAACAGCAATGATCGTAAGGTCAAGAAATGAAATATTCATAGTATAACGGGCCTAATGATGTACAGCAGTTTCAAGAGGTCAGGTTAGGTTTAGTGATAGTCAATAATGGCTTTGATCAGTGATCCTCCGTATTCATAAAGGTCCTTAAATTTCTCTGGCACATCGTTAAAATCCATCCGGTGGGTGATGTAGCTCCCGGGATCTATTTTTCCTGCTTCTATCAGCCTGATGATCCGACTGAAATCAGTACTTAGTGCGGCACGGCTGGCTTTTAGCGTCAATTCTTTTTTATGGAAATAAGGGTCATTGAAAACTACATCTCCCTGAAATAGTCCAATGAAAACGATAGTACCCCCCGCCGAGACATACTTAAACGTATTGAGCATGGATTGGGCACTACCTGTTGCATCCAGTACGATGGTGGGTAAATCACCTTCCAAAAGGTGCATTAAATCTTCTTCGATATGGTCCGACGCGAGTAGAGTATCTTTCACCTGGGTAATCTCCCGTGCCTTTTTAAGTTTGCCCGGATCAATGTCCATTGCGATTACCCGCGCTCCTGCCAATTGTGCAAACTGGATTGTGCCTAACCCGATAGGCCCCGCCCCTATCACCAGTACGATATCGTCATGCTTCACCTCAGCCCGGTCAACCGCATGACATCCAATTGCCAATGGTTCAATCATAGCCAGTTGATCATCTGACAAATTATTGGATGGATGCAGAAGCGCAGCCGGGACCTTCATAACTTCCTGCATCCCGCCGTCTACATGGACGCCATAAACTCTTAAATGATCTCCGCAATTTGTTTTTCCTCTCCTGGCGGCCTGCCCTGTTTTTACATTATAATAAGGTTCAACAGAACACCTGTCTCCCGCTTTCACATGGGTGACCTCCGCTCCTGTTTTCAATACTTCCACTGCTAATTCATGCCCTAGTATTCTTGGATAAGCAAAGAACGGTTGGTTACCCTTGAATGCGTGCAGATCGGTACCGCAAACTCCCATTTTATTTATCTTAACAAGCGCTTCTCCTGCCTGTAAATTTTTGTCAGGTTCATCTGTCGAATAGGTCTCCCAAAGTCCCGGCTCTTTTAGTCTTATTACTTTCATCGTGTGCTTAGTCTGGTATCTTGCTCAACAATTTCTTTATCCAACTTGCCTGATTTCCGATCCAATGGTGCTTATAGTGTAGTTTCCGATATAAGAAGGTCTGTTCATCCATTAAAAATTCACGGTTGCGCCACCATCTACCGGTAATACTACTCCCGTTATGTATCGCGCTGCTTCAGAACTTAGAAACACAGCAGCATTACCGATATCACTGGTTTGACCGAAACCGTCCATGGCAATACGGTTAGTGATTTGTTGCTTGCGTGTTTCGTCCTGGTTGATGGCATTCAAAAACATATTGGATTCGATCCAGCCCGGTGCAATAGCATTCACACGGACATTGCTGGTGGAATATTCTGTTACCAGTGCATTGACTAATCCTGTCAAAGCGGTTTTAGACGTTCCGTAAGCCACTACCTTGTCAATGCCGAATAAACCAGCCATGGAGCCAATCATCAGAATAGAACCGCTTTTTCTTTCCAGCATGTATTTGGCACATTCACGTGTAAGTGCAAATACACTCATGACATTGGTCTGAAGGATGCTCTCGAAGACCTCATCGGAGGTTTCCTGGGCCATTGCCTTGTGGTGTATTCCAGCATTATTCACCAAAATTTCTATCGGCCCAATGGTCTTTTCTATCTCTTGTACCAGGGCCGGGATCCCTGCTTTATCGGTAATATCATTTACCAGATACCTTGCCCCTTCTCCTAATTCAGCAACTGCTTCTTTCAATACTTTTTCGCGGCGACCTGTAATCACCACGCGCGCACCAGCTTCGATGAAGGCTTTTGAAATGCCTAAACCAATTCCAGTACCCCCACCGGTCACAATCGCCAGTTTTCCTTTTAATGAAAATACAGACAATGCCATGTTTATTTAATTTCCGTTAATCTGTCTTCTATAAAACTAAACCCCCAGCCCGGTAGATCATGTGGTTGTGCATAACCATCCTTTATCACCATAGGGTTATCAATTAAAGGATCCACCCAATCAAAAGACTCGGCTCCTACCCCATTCTGGATCGTACATAGCAATGGCACGTCATAATCCTTGTAGTAATGCGGTAATACCGGAAGGTGAAAACTGTCCGCCAAAGCTGCACTTGCTCTCCAGGCCTCCACTCCTCCTATTCTCAATATATCAGGTTGCCAAATATCCAGTGCATTCCTTGACACCAATTCGCGAAGTGGTAAGGTGTCAAACTCTCTTTCTCCCATGGCGAGTGAAATGCCTGTTTGATTTTTCAATATTTCATAAGCCTGAAAGTCCTGGTGATCCACAGGTTCCTCGAACCAGTGGATGTTCAAATCTTTTGCGCCGTTGGATAACTTAATGGCTGATGGCAAATCCATACCCTGATTGGCATCCATCATGATGTCTACCGTATCTCCTACTGCTTCACGGACCTTTTTAAGACGTACTAAATCCGTACTGACTTTGGGCGATCCTACCTTGATCTTTACCGCTTTGAAGCCACGGTCAGCATATCCTGTTACCTCTTCGATCAATTCATCAATAGAGTAAGAAATCCATCCGCCACTACCGTAAATACTTACTTTCTCCCGGGCAACCCCCAGTAGTTTATGAACGGGTTGCCCCTGGGATTTTGCCCAGGCATCCCACATGGCAATGTTCACCGCTGCCTGTGACCATCGGAGTAAGCCCTGATTGCCAAAATACTCAAAAAGAGTTTCTAATTTCTGGTATATAAATCCTGTTTCGTAAGCTTTGTGCCCCTTTACTGCCGGGATAACATCCTTCAAGGCACCCATAATGGCATAAGGAGAATATTGGAATGACAAGAGGTAGGACTCACCTACCACCCCATTTTCCAGTTGAATTCTCATCACGATAAAGGAAATCTCCGTCAGGGTATGGGTTGAATCCGAAATGGGTTTCTTGAGCTCTGAAGATGCTTTGTATATTTTTACATCCCTTATGACCAGGTCATTCATATTGGTATTTTAACCATTTTATTGAATACAAATATTGTGTATTGAAATGAAGAATCGATACAGCATATTGCACATTTTGTACACTATATTGATTTTTCAATCTTATAAACTAAAATTTTAAGTTAATAATAGTCATTTTAGCAGAAGCTTTACAGAACTGGTAGAACATGAAAGCCCATCTTAGAGAGGTCACCACTTCACCTGACAATTCTTTTAAGGTCAAAGTTTTTGAAGATAAAGAATTCAAAGCCGAATGGCATTTTCATCCTCAATACGAACTGACCTACATGGTGAGAAGTACAGGCATTAGATATGTGGGAGATTCTATGCACCCTTTCAAGCGCGGTGACCTGGTCTTGGTCGGTAAAAACGTGCCACATTCGTGGAAAACCATAGATGCCAAAAGCGAGCATGTTAAATGTGTCATTATACAATGGGACGAAACGCTCCTTGAGGGCTGGCTGGACAAACCTGAATTGACTCCCATAAAAACTTTGTTACAAAAGTCATCTCAAGGGGTATTCTTTGATTACGAAACGTCCGTGTCCCTGGAGTCGTCATTTGTTTCCCTTATTGACCAGGCGCCTTTCGAAAGACTGATGACCTTATTGAACATTTTAAATACACTGGCTACCCGATCCAAAACAGAATTGTTGGCCGGCCCGGGTTTCGGCAAAGCCCTTTCTTCCAAAGAAAGTCATAGAGTTAATGTAATTAATAATTACATCAAAGATAATATTCATGACCAGCACTCTCTGGAAACACTTTCGGAGAGGTTATCCCTCAGCAAAGAGGCATTTTGCAGGTTCTTTAAAAAAACCTTTGACAAAACTTTTTCAAAGTATGTCAATGAATATAAAGTCACAACAGCGAGCAAAATGCTTATTGAAACAGACCTGTCGGTTTCCGAAATAGGGTATCGATCAGGTTTTAACAACCTGTCTTTTTTTCACAGGCAGTTTAACCTATACAAAGAAATGTCTCCTAAAAGTTATCGTCAGCAGTTTCAAGGGTTATGATGATTGCAATGTGTTTTCTTTATGTGCAGATTTTTATCCGTTTGACCAGCGCAGGGGCAGGAATAATAACCTCTTAATCCTACTATTGCCGCTAACTATATCCAGTGCATGTTGATTTGAATGCGGGCTAACATCTCATGTCGGATAAGAAACACTGCTATTTACACGTTGTTTGTTGCCCATCATTCCCTTTGTCATCTTCAACTCCAAAATGTTGTGTTGCTTAATTATTAGCACTTGATTATTTCGCGCCTACTATCGTTCGTAACCTATTCACAATAGCCTGGAGCATTCCATAAACCAGCTCGGAAGAAAAGCCTCCCAGCAAGGCGAAAAGTAATCGATTCATTTCTACGGACTGTCCGTCAAGGTTGCTCTGATTTAATACGATCATTTCAGACATGATCAGGCCACTAAGAATACCCATAATGAGCATAGCGTAGTAGTAGGTAATATCGTTTTTTACCAGGGTAGCCTCCTTGACTTCTTTGGTAAGTTTGGATAAAAGAAAGAACACGGTTCCTATGCCTGCTCCGGAGCAAAGAAAAACAAGGTTTTTTAATAAAGGTAATCCTGAGTTATTAAGAATACCTTTTGATAATATTTCGCTATTGACATCTTCTGATAACCCTATGCCTAATAATAATGTGACCGATAAAAGTGCTATGACGATAAAGTTTCGTGCCAACGGAATAGGGCTGAATAGATACGGTTTGGAATGGAGGTATTGTCTGAGGTATAAGATAGATTCCGGAGTAGAAGGTTTAATAAGTTCACACAATTGGCCATGGGCCAGCAGCAGCTCGCTTAGCTTATGACTGACAATTAACTGACAAACCTGTTCAGGGATCTTCTTCCCTTTACCAAGTACGTAAGTAGTGATGATGTCTACTTCTGAGCGAGTTGTAGTAAAAATGTCTTCTGAGTCTGAAGGCATATTCACGGGTTTCTGTGCAGTTTCTTCCAACGCATATTCATATTCGGACACGTCATCATTTTGCACTGTTGCTGCCGGATCTTCATATTCAGCATCGTTACCTTCTTCCACTGTCTCAGTGTCGTCTGTACTATCCTCCTGCGGAAAGTCCTCTACCGCATATACTCTTCTATGTTTTATTTTGTCCTGAATATTCATTTCTAAAACACTATTATATAGTTCAATTTATCTGAACAGAAATGATATCGAGCTCCCTTTTTAAGGAGCTCGATTAATGGATTAATTGATCTATTGATCATGGTTAAATTCACAAGGAAGACGCATAATTTTCCAGCATTCTTTCCCAGTTATCTGCATTATTTAGGCTTTTCGCCGTACAAAGTTTTTGACTACTTTTTCCATAGTCCCAATCTTCCGTACGCTTCACATCTTTCCAGTGTGTGGCTTCATGAATTAATGTTCCCCACCGGGAATCATAACCGGTCATTTTCAAGGATTGGAAATAGAACTTGGTAAGGGTCATTTTATGCGTCATGTCTTCTGCGTAAACAGAAGCCAGGTATGGCTCCTTTTTTTCATCAAGACCTATACTATCGTAATTGAAATTGTCGCGTTTCAGTGCGTCAATTGTAGCTGCGGTCTTCAGAAAAAAACCGGCATAGGCACTCTTGCGTTCCGGCGTTGGTCTAATACTTAGATACTTTGGTATTAAAGTATCAAATGAAGTACCTGCTGTCGTTATATTTTCTGCGGCAGATTTCAGAATTCCTGTAGCAATTCCTTTAGCTTCAACGACCATACGCCATTGCTCATTATTTAATACGGTACACATGATTAATTATTCATTCGTCGGATTTCATTCTCGGCCAGGTTGGCATTGCTAAGCTGTTCGAAGGCATAGTCTTCATTGTAGGCATCGTTAAAATCGTCATCTAAGGGCCTTACCAGGTGACCACGGGAGGGGTGTGGCTTACGAATAGTTCCATCTTCGTCGAGAAATTCATAGAGACGTATTCGTGATTCAGAATCAAATTTTCTCAATTTCTCTTCAAGATTTTTCTTATTCTTTTTTACAATATTCTCCCTCCTCTTACTTCTTATCGATTTTATAGCATTTTCTGCCTCTTCGTAGCTCAAATTATCACTTATTACCACCAATTCTCTCACTTCTCCCAGCTCCAGGGTTGCGTTAATTCTGACATGGTTTGGCTGGCGGTTCCTCAGCGGATGCCATCCAACGTTATCAGCATGAGGGTGCTCTTGTGTTAATCGGCCATTCTCGAAATATAATGTAGGGGGTTGGCCGCTACCCTGCGTATATCCAATATACTCTCCGGATTCTTCTTTAGTAAATCCCATAATACTATTTGATTAAATTTTTGCCTACTCTACGCAGTTTTCGGCTTCCCTGGTTCCTTAATTTTTATGTTTATCAAACCACACTTTTTATCAGATGATCATTGATCCTGAGGAATGATTCCGAGGGATCTCCTGCTTCAAAGGTGATTTGGATGTCTGCTTTAGCCTGGTCCTTGCCAAACTTGCCACCACTACCCCCCATATCAATGTCCAGCGAAGCTTGCATACCTTCCTTTTCCTTATTGCCATCGCTGATCTTTATCTTACCCAGGGCCACCTGAAAGCTTACTTTCATCTCCTTGATCTTAATGGCGGAAGGTGGCAGCAGGCTCATCAGCGGTACTCTGAGTGTTACCATGTTGTCAGGGTCATCGTCGGGGTCCAGTGAAGGCACCTGCATCTCCTGAATAATGGGCAAGCCGTCATCATCAAAGTATTTACTGATTTGATGAATGTGCTGCTCTTCGGTGAGTTCCTGCGCCCTGAGGACAGCATTGTGTATGGCCTGTAAAAGGTGATCGAATCGCTGTTGTGACATTGTTATGAAGTTTTAATGGTTATCATCCAACCAATGAGGCTTGCGTTCAAACCCTATATGGTAGGTTGTTTTTTGCATGTTCATTTGATGTTCACCCAACTGAAAAGTCGCGATGGTTAAATCCCTGCCTATGATCTTACCCCTTGGATAATCATTCAGACATCGGTTAAGCAAATCCATTTGCTTGTCATGTTCTTCTTCTGAGAATGTAATCTGTGGGTTGACAGACCCTATGGCAATCTTCTTTACAAACCGTACATGTTCGAGTGAAAACTGTTTTGGGGGCGACTTTAGTGGGTTACTATTCATTATTCTTTGTCTTTCTCTATGGGTTTGTTTTCAGCATCCAGTAGTACCGGCTTCTCTTTGATCTTACCGTTTTCATCTCTGCCGATCTCACCGTTCTCGTCAGGTTTGTACTGTTCTACTCTTCTTGGGGCCACCGCCTGGTTCATCATGTCCAGTACCCGGGACAGGCCTTCCGGTAATCCGAAATTGGCAGCGTTGATCTCGACATGATATTTGGCAGAACTGTCACTGGAGCGGGTGTTCTCACTACTGGAAGAAACTGACCCGGAAATGCTGACGGAACCTGAAACCGGTCCAAAGCCAAAGGTGGCGCTGGCTTCAAGGCTTGCCTCTTTGCTGGATGAATCTTTGGAAGAGGTAGAACTTTTCACCTCCATGTCAAACGTAACGTCTACATTATTTACCTGGAGGTTAGGTATAGGAACAATGGCGAGGATCGGAACTTTGAGTTTCACAAGGTCAATGGCAGGATTACCATCTGCATCGGTTCCCGGTTTTTCAAAAGAGAAGTCTACCATCCTCGGGGCTCCGGGGAGAATATTGCCCTCTGCATCTCTCTCCGGCAGAAAACCGACATCTTTAATAAATGAAGAAGTAGCCTGGGCCATCAAAATGTTGGCATCGCATGCGGCTTTGAGTGGCCCCCCTATAAGACTTTCCATAGGCAGACCTTTAAATTGATTTGCAATTTCCATATTACTTATTGTTTATATTTACTGGGTTAAAAATCCTTCTCTTCTAAAAGAGTGTATGTAAATGAGTTGCCGTATAGCTGTACTGCTTTCCGGCATAGGTTCATAAAGAAGTTAAAGTCATGGACACGCTTAAACACCTGGCATCCTGCTGACCATTTTTCCACCCTCTCCGATTCGGAACTGGCATTACTTCTATGAATGTTGATCCCGAAGATGCCCGTATAAATGGTTCCGTTCATGTCAAGGACATCATCGTTGTTTTTGTCCCGCCAGACTTTCATGTCAGCCTTTTGGCACAGCGCATCGTATCGGCCCTGGTGTTTTCTTATCTCGTGTGATCCTCTGTATTGCCCGGGCACCAGGATAGCGGTACCATTGACGTTGGTAGGATTTTGAAGCCAGTAATTACCAGGATCGGTAGTGACAGGAAACTCATGTAGCTGTGTTTCCAGCGCATCGTTTCGAAAGATAAGATAAAGCCAATCGTCAAAACTATTGGCTACTTGTTCGTTGCTGCGTATCCCAATAATATTTAGGTTATAAGGCTTGTGAGCATCGAAAAACTTATATCCTTTTTGTTTCAGGACATCTGTAATTTGTTCAAGACTGAATTTCATAATGATTTTTTTATTGATATTTCAAACCTGACAAGTTCCCATTAAGGGTCACACTTACCAGGCGGCTGATGGATCAAACTTGCTAAGGGTCAGAAGGAAAGAAAAAACAGATGAGCGGTTGAGGTAAATACTTGTGTGTGTATATATAATTATTGAGTAAATGATTTTAAAAAAGAAGAATAATCCGGTACGTTATTGACTTTTATTCCATGAAAAAATGTGATAACATTATCAACACAATCGTTCTTGATTGTTTGCATTTTTTAACCCAAACCAATATTTATTATGTCCTCCTTCATCGTCACTGACTCGTCAACGTCCACCAACTCTATACACTTTGATATTCCTACAGGCGACCTTCTTTCGTTTTTAAAAAACCTGAATATGGGGCGGGGAACAAAAAGCAGGCCTCTGCCCATCGAGAATTTTGTTGAAGTATTCAATCATGATGGAAAACCAATTACAGGAGTGCCTAGCCTGAAAACGGACTACCTGGAGTTAGAATGCTCACATGAGGGAAAAGATATTATCACTCTATCGCATTGCATGTTGGATATAGTTGGTGATATACCCATTGAAGGCGTATTTGACACTCATAATGATACTCGAGAGACAAGAAAGAACATAGGTGAGATCACAGTAGCACCTGATGATTTTCTGTTCATTAAAAGTTTCGAAAATAAATGTGGCATTAAAATAAAGCCCCGCCTAAAGGATGTTTTTTTGAATTACAGAGTGGTTTTTTCAATACTTTTTTCCGAAGAGTCTGAGGGAAACCTATCTTCTGAGATTAATATGCCTTATTACTGTATTTTAGACCCTTTTGTAAAAGTAAGTTCAGGGAATTAGAATCCGCAATAGCCATGACCCATTGGTTTTTATCAATGTGCTTTAAACCTTTAGTGATCAGTAGCATGTTATTCTTCCAGGATGTTAAAACCACTGATAGTTTAATAAAACAGCTTGATGAAAAGGACCTTACTACAATAGAAATAGCGCAGCTTAAACGTCGCATAGCTTTCTATCATACCGACTATGTAACAGGGCTTAACTATGCCACGCAATCACTTGATTTGTCGGAGACTATTGGCAACAAGGTTTTGCAGGCAGAAGCATGGGAAGAAATAGGTCATATTCAACGAAGATTAGGGAATACAACCGCTTCGTTTGAAGCAGCTTTAAAGGCATTGGAAATTTTTGAATCACTCAACCTGAAAGAAAAGCAAGTCGCTGTTTATAATCAAATTATTCAGAATTATGTCGTTGATCAAAACTTTGAGGAAGCTATAAAGTATCTTAAGACGGCGATAGACATATATAGAAACATACCTGATTCATTGAGGTTTGCATTGACCATGATAAACCTGGGTGAGGTGTATCGCATGGGGGGACAACCGGACAGTGCTTTATCCTCTTTTGAAATGGCATTGTCTATGAACCATTCATTAAAAAGTGAGGTAGTGAGGGGATATTCGATCGGTAATATGGGCATGGTCTATTCTTCGAAAGGTCAGATGGTACTGGCAAAAAAAAACTTAACGAGTCAATTGATATCATTACACCGCTTCAGGACCCTTATTCTTTATCCGTATATCTTGCCGAACTGGGTCACATTTATAAAGTAGAAGAGGAATGGAAGCTGGCGGAAGACAAAATAACACAAGCGCTGAATATTGCTATTCAAGCCGGACTTAAAGAGCAAATTCGAGATATCAGCGCCTTTGCCGTTAGCTTATACGAACAAATCAACCAATTTTCTCTTGCACTGAAGTACCAGAAGCTTTATCAGGTCTATCAGGATAGTCTGGTTAACAAATCCAATCTTCAAAAAATAGAACAGATAAAGGCCAGCTATGAAATTGCCAAACGTGAGTCTAAAATAACACTGCTCAACAAAGTAAATGAGCAGCAGCAAGACATCAACATGGTACTGGTTCTTGGAACGATTTTATTGATCGGGCTGATGGTATTGATTTATTATGGAAATAGAAAATTGAAAAAATCGAACATAATTTTAATTGATCAGAAAGTGGCTATTGCCAGGAGAGAAAAAGAAAAGGCACTTTTACTTAAAGAACTCAACCATCGTGTAAAGAACAACTTGCAACTGGTTTCAAGTTTACTCTCATTGCAAGGTAGGCAGCCGGCTCATAAGAAGGTGAAGGAGGCCTTGATGAAAAGCAGGTCCCGGGTGGAGGCACTGTCCCTGGTACATGCTATGCTTTACCGGCAAGGAGCGGATACTAAGGTAGACCTTAGCGTTTACATAAAAGAGTTAGCGCTGAACCTGTGTCATTACCATAAAGTGAAGCTGAAACTCAGCTTCAATATGGACAGTATATCTATGAACATTGACAAAGCGGTTTCTTTGTCTTTGATCGTAAATGAGTTAATTAGTAATGCGCTGAAGTATGCATATCCGGATATTTCTAACCCAAGGCTAACCATTGCCCTGAAAGAAATCGATCAACAATTAATAATTGATGTAATCGACAATGGAATCGGTTTTAAAGACCATAATTCCAAAGGTTCTTTCGGCCTTTATCTCATCAAGTCACTGACAAAGCAGTTAGGTGGGTCCTTTGAAAAGGTGGCCTCTCCGGGCACACACTGGAAAGTAATTTTAAGATATAGAAAGTTTGTTAATTGAAATGGAAAATGACGGATAAGGCTTTAAATGCGAAAATTCTGGTGGTTGAAGATGAAGTATTACTCGCCAAAGATATTTCGCTCAGACTTGAGGAGATGAACTACGAAGTGGTGTCCATGGTGCATGATGCCGAAAGCGCACTCAACGCAATTGAAAAACACTCTCATATAGATGTTGTTTTGTTGGATATTGTTTTAAACGGTGACCTGGATGGTATAGAACTAGCACAGATTGTTAAAGAAAACTATGCTATACCTTGCATATTCCTCACGTCTTATTCGTATAAAGACTTCATTGTACGGGCTAATGACGTAAGGCCGGGAGCGTACATTCTTAAACCTTTTAACGACCGTCAAATTAGTGTAGCTATTGAAATGACGCTGATTGGTAATCCAAAAAATGATGACAGTGAGCAACAAGTGCCTGGAAACAGTTTGACTCTCGAACCCCCTATTCCTCAAATAAAAGACAGCTTATTCCTGAAGAAGGATCATCATTTTCTCCGTGTGCCGCTGAGTGAAATACTATACCTTGAGGCCGATAGTAATTATACAAATATCTTCACGATCTCAGAGAGGTATGTTTACTCCACTGTGCTGAAAAAGATAGAGGTTCAACTGCCCAGAAGTCAATTTTTACGGGTTCACAGAAGCTATATAGTCAATATTCAGTCAATCCGTGGCTATCAGGGAAATATGGTGTTCGTAGGTGATGAAAAGATCCCGGTGAGCTCAGCTAATAGAGAAGTCGTTTTTAAACTGTTTAAAACACTCTAGGCAAATTAGAGCTTGTTTTAGTATACAAAAACATGTCAGCCTGAATCAGAGCCGAAAACGCTTGATGAAATGCTCTGAAGTTATCAAAGGTTAAAATCCAATGTAATTTTAAAGCTATTCGCCTTATCATCCAGTGGGATACCTTCCAGGTCTAAGTCAAGGGCTTGTTCGTGATGGTCCCATTTTACGGACGTGCCGCTGCTCAGATGTGTGATAGAAATAACATCCTCTTTCCTTAACTTAAAAGAAGCGTTGAGGGATGGGATGCTCAATTTATCGCCCGGGTTACCTAAACAGGTGGCATACAGAAAATCCCCTTTGGTAGTAAACCGGATATCTTTGTTTGAATAGGCAATACCGGCGAAATGATTGTTGTGATGAAAAGAATAGTTACCCAGGGGGACTTCATTGGGTCCTTCGCCATAGATGAACCAGGGAGAAGTGCCGTAGATGGCCTCTCCGTTTTGTCTGAGCCAATCACCTAATTCAGTAAGGGTAGCTACCACCTGTTGCGGGAATGTACCATCAGCCCTGGGCGGGATGTTGAGCAGAAAGATCCCGTTTTTACTGACCACATCCACGATCATATCTACCAGTTCATCCGCCGACCGAAGCGGTATACCCTCTCTGTAAAACCACCCATGCGTTTCCCAGTCGGGGGGCACGCTCATATCCATGTCAGTCATCCATGGGTCGTAGGCGGTTTCGCTGAGAATACCATTTTCAAGGTCCCGCATACCCACACCCGGAGGGATGTCGTTGGATTTGTAAACAAACTCCACTTCTTTACCCCTTTCAATGGCCCGGTTGAAGAAGTGCGTGATAAAAGCGCGTTGGTATTTTTCCGGAAAGACCGGCCTGTCGGCTTCAGCCTGCCCCACATACCTGGTGCGAACCAGGGTCTTGTGATGATTAGCCCCTTTCGTTCCTCCAAAGCTCGCATCCACCCAAAAAATGTCAGGATCATATTTTTCTACCCCTTCCTTGGCAAAGTCTATCCAATCCTGCTTTTCTATGGAGTGGTAGGATACCAAAAATTTCATACCTTTTTTTCTAACGGCTTTCGATACTTCACCTACAATATCAATTTTCGGCCCCATAGCAGAAGAGTTGTATTCGGAGAGGTCACTATCCCAATGTTTAAAGTCACTTCCATGCCAACCGATCACGCCACCAAACTTTGCTCCGGCAGTTTCAAACAATGCCGCCCAGTGATCTGCATCAAACTTCTCTCCCTTAAACAGCGCTATTCGTTCATCTACAGACAGGTCGGCATACTCAGGGATATATTCCAGTGTCTGAATACCCCAGTGGCAGTAGATGCCAAATTTGGCATCGATCAACCATTGCGGTGTTTGATGCTGCCTTAAGGAGGTCCAGGTGTTATCAAATGGCTTAAGCGGTGATGCTTCTTCTTCCTTTTCGGGTGAGGTGCAACTGATGACCAGGGGGATCAATGTGCCCAATAGTAGTTGTTTTAAAATTTTGATTTTCATTGGGTTAATTATTATATATTAAATTATTAATTTAATTAATAGGTCATTGAAGTACTACATCACACAAGTTACCCTCCCATACATATATCAAATTGTTCCTTTCAACATACTTTGTTTAGGCATGTGAAAATATAACTGTCAGCCCGGATCGTAATCGCACTTGGTTGAGTAAGCAGATCATACTCCAAATATGACTAGAATCGAATTACCGGTCAGGGGGTAAAACGGAGATAAAAGCAGGGGGAAAATGAAACATGAAAGCCCAATGACGATGGATGTGTGATGACACGTGTTACCGGAGATTTTAACAAGCCGGACTAGCTCATTATTCAAATTGATGCTGCCAGCAACATTACTTAACTCAAGTAAACTATTAAAAAGCAGGACGCTACTTTACGGTGCCTCCTTTTAACCCGGGTTTACTCCCCTATTAAATTCAGTTAAACCAAACCGCATAGCGCTTCCTTCTCAACTCCAGCGCCAGCTGTTCCTCCATCTTCAGGGCTTCTGCCCGGGTGGCCATGGGCTCAATATGATTGTAGAGATTAGGACGAAGGTACATGCCATATTTCTGAACAATATTAGAGGACAGTTTATGACCTTTCTTGTTCCTGTACCCTCTTTTGTGTTGTTCGAATCGTTCCTTAGGTGTTTTGCTGGTCATCCCAACGTACAAACATTCCAGTACACCGTTGAACTGTGGATTGGCAGTTCGAAACCGGGTGTTTTCTGTAAATACCTTTTTGGATAATTCGATAACGTATACCCGATAGATCAATCTCATTGGACATTTACCCTGATCCCCTGCGAATGACTACTAAACTCAGGAGCATACATGCACTGAATAGTGGTGACCCCGTTCGAAAAATCCCCCTTTTGAGACGCTCGTAAGTCATATTCAAATACGTAAGTTCCCTTTGATAAGTAGCCCATGAAGAAGTTCGTGGCAAGATCCCCGGGGCTCTCATAGTAATGCAACCCATCCTGATACTTGTATGTTGATAGCGTGGATACGGGTTCAAAACCGGCAGCACGCATATCCTTGAGGTGTACATACTCCATGTCCCTGTCTACCCGCAGTTCAACCCTTAACTTGACAAGATCTCCAATCTTGAAAGACGATTGATCATTGACAGGAGTGATGACTGGTCCCCTATCCGTATTCTTCTGAACAAAGAGATCTTTCTTAATTTTTAAAGGCGTCTCGGCAGGCGATATTTTGTCCAGTTGTTCGAAGTATTGCCAGTAAACAGCTCCCCAGGCGACTCCGTCATCTTTCTTAGTCACTTTGATGTTGCCCATCTCTCCGGTAATAGCTCCAGCTTGCCAGGCGGTTTTGAAGTAGCCTGTACCTGCTTCCACCCTGGTGTCTTCACGTTTGGAAGGATCAATCACTTCATTGCCGACGGTCACTTCGACCAGCTCAGTACCAGCCAGCGCATCGGTTCCTTTAAGAAGCAACGCATAGCAGGCCTCTGCTGTCGCTTTAGTTGTTTTCCAATCCTGGGTTTGTTTTTGTTTGAGCAACCACACTTTCAGGTCTTCTACAGATTTAATGTCCTCAGCTACTTCTTCGTACACCTCTATCATAAGGGCTTGGGTCTCTATGGGTGCCTGGTACCAGTAGTATCCTCTTTCGTTTTTCCAGTACATCCCCATCTCTTCCGAATGCAAGGCACGCTCGCTAAATGATTCGATCATATCAGCAGCTACTGTCTTTTCACCAAATCGATGGAGGGCTAAGCAGGCCATTGCTTGTATAGACAGTGTATTTTTTGTCCAGTACTTCTTTGCTTGTCCTAAGAAGTAATCAAAAGCCTTTTTATCACGCTCAGATACTTCCACATCCATAAAGAAACTCCGCATATACAAGTATTGAAACTGAAGCTGGGAAATATGTCTGTCACTCATTTTTATCGTTCCTTTCTTCTCCAGTCGCAATAATCTATCGTGATCCGCCTTGATTTTGGTGTCTAAAAACCCAATGCCATTGACCACCACAGTCCGGGTACGATCATCCTCCCTGACGGATTTTACACCCAAATGATCCAGATGCCCCATACCCGTTACAATGTGCTGGGTCATGTATCGATCTTCCGGCATACCAGGAAACCAACTGAACCCACCATTAGAAGTCTGAGCTTTGCGAAGCTTTTCCAGTGACTTCTCCTGCTGTTGCGACATCTTATTCAGATCAAAGAGCAATCCTACGTTTCGTTTTCTTTGACTTTCATCTTTGGCATGCAATACCCAGGGGGTCTCTTCCAGAAGTGCAGATTTCAATTCCTGGTTCTTCTCTAAATTCGATAGTAAAGCATCGGGCTGGATGTTTTTCCAGGTATCAAATACCTTTTTAATCTTCGGGTTAGCATTTGAAATATGAGTTGCAATGCTGTTGGCATAAAACTTACTAAACGTTTGCTCCACGCACTCATAAGGATATTCCATCAAGTAGGGCAATGCTTGAATGGCATACCATGCCGGGTTGGAAGTGAATTCCAAGGTATACCGATGATGGCGCAGTGTTGTCGACTTATTCTTTAGGAGTTTTTCGAATCGAAATTCTTTCGTTTGGTTGCCACGAATCGGCAAAGGCAAACTCTCGGTCACAAGCATCCTATTGGTCACTACGGGTAGGGTCATCTCCTCGCCATCCGAGAAGTCCCCGGCCCTGGCTACGATTCGATAACTGATGGCCTGCAGCCCCTCAGGGATTTCGATATCCCATTCCATACTGGTGCTCTGACTTGGCTTCAAACTAAAAGACCGGCTCCTGGTTTGGTTCTTCATGAGATTATCCACTGACTTCATCGTCAATGCATCAAAGAACTCCAATTGGGCAGTTCCTGATAGCTCTTTGTCCACCAAACTGCTGATTTTGGCGGAAAACTTCATCTTGTCATTTTCCCTGAAAAATCTTGGTTGGTTAGGCACGACCATGAGCTCTTTTTGGGTTACCAGCTGGTTATAAGCATAGCCTGACTTCAGATCTTTGGTATGGGCAAAGCCTAGCATCTTCCAGGTGGTTAATGCCTCGGGAATAGTGAATTTGACGATAATCTCCCCTTTTTCATTGGTTTGTAAATGGGGGTAAAAGAAAGCGGTCTCATTGAAGTTGGTTCTTACTTTTACTTCCGAAAAATCCTCAGCTTCTCCCGGTTCTTCAGCGACATTAGGAGCAGAGGCGTTTTCTTCAACAGAAATATTGTCCATTTCTGCTTCTATATCTTCTGCAACTATCTCAAATGCGACTTCTTCCATAGGCGCTTCTGCACTCATCGATTTCATCATCATTCTATCACGCCTACCACCAAATCGATAGTAGTTATAATCGAACCAGTTGAAGTAGGGATAAGAAGGCGAATTGTATCCCTTTGAATTATAATAATTCCACCCATCGGTATATCCTATTGCATGTTCTGTGGTAAAGCCATTGGTGCTGTGCCAGGATAGCTGTCCATATTGCGAATCATAGAAGTAGGCGGAAAAACTGTAGGCGCTAAACTCATCCAACGACTGATCATAGAGCGTAGCAACCATTTCAGCCACGATCTTGTCGGCATTTTTTCCTTTCACCACAATCTTCCATTGCTCCTCTTCGCCCGGTTTCAGCTTGTCGCGAAACGTCTCAAAAGACACGTCCAGTTGCTTGTTGGTATGAGGCACATAAACCGTCACTTGCCGTGTGTACATTCTGTTGTCCTTCACAAAAGCATATTGCGCAGTGACATTTCCCCGATAAGCTTCTTTAATTGGGACTTCGATCTTTACTTTTTCATTTTTCAGCGACAACCACTTCTTTTCTACGATACGTCCATCGTGTTCTAATTCATACAATAATTTCACATCAGGCTCAGAAGTTCCCACATAGAAAGATGCCGTTTCTCCGGGTTCCGCGGTCAGTTTTTCTTCCTGAAAATACTGAATGGCAGGAACGGAAAGCTCCTTTGCTGAGTTAGCCAATACTTCAAAATAAGACACCTCTTTTACTACTTGCTCATTCTTATCTTTGGATTGAATTTCAAGGATATAAATACCACTATTCCAGGATTTTAAACCTCCTATTTTAAAGCTCTTTTCCTCCCCTGTATCGAAATTAGTGGCAAACACTTCTTCCCCTTTTTCCCATTTGTATTGATTGCTTTCATCTTTATACTGGTCATGAGGAAAGTGATCATAATATTGCTGCCGCGAATAAATGGTACGGTCAGCCTGTGGCCACAATCTTTTTCTGAAGGCCCGGTCAGGCATTTCCAAACGAGAGATTTTAATACTTCCTTTTGCCGCTAAAAATACGCCCGACTGATTAGTAGTGCGAATAGCAAATTGCCTGTCCGAAGACAAAGTATCCTTATCTATGGTACCCATGCTAACCCCCACCCTCAAGGATTTGTAACCGGCTGCCATATATGTTGATGAACTGTGGGTTTCTCCATTGATGTCCGTTACATCAGCGTAGATGGTATAACTAAACGTTGGATCAGAATTTGGGTCTACGGACAAATCTGGCAGCGCCTCAAAGGCAATCTTGAATTTACCATTTTCATCTGACTGGGTTTCACCGCTTGTTATCTCCATTTCAGGAGAAGTTGGATAATATCCCCAACGACACCACCACCAAAATGGAAAATTGGCCTGACGAACTACTCTATAGTTGACATTCGCCCCATCTATCTGCGCACCGGAGTAGGCAGTGGCGTACCCTTCCACGTTGATTTCATCGTTCAGCTGGAATGCTCCTGTTACGGGGTTGAATCCCACATAAAACTTAGGCCTTTTATATTCTTCCACATGAAAATAAGTGCTTCCGCTTCCATCTGTGTTGCTGAGTTGCATCCGTCCTGTCAGGCCACCAGAAGGAGCCGTAAAGCTGCCGCTGAACGTTCCGAACTCATTCGTTTTGACCTCCAAATTCTCCTTAGGCTGATAATTAACATCTATCAGCTGGATAGTGGTCGAATAATTTGGTTTGATCGTAGGGTTTTTCTTGTCCGGATGGATGACTAAACCTTTGAAATAAACCGTTTGTCCGGGTCGATAAATAGCCCTGTCTAAAAAGAAAAAGGTCTGTGCGGGCTGCTCATAATGCTCTTGTTTGTATTGACTAAGCATACCTCCCCCATGACGGTAGCTATCTATAGGCTCGGTACTGTTAAAATCACCCTTTTTCCTAAACTCAACATAGAAACTCCTTCTTTCACTGTTTTTGATATAGCCCACCCTGGCATAACCGTCTTTATCGCTTGTGAAATTACCTATGTGGATCGTTTCATATTTCCGTTTTTTATAATTGTATTCGTTGGATATAACTTTCAATGTGACCTCCTTCACAGGCTTTCCGGAGGTTCTGTCCAATACATAAAACTCCGTCTCGCCATCAGGTGTATTTCTATGCATATAGCTGATATCCGTTACAATCGTAAACGCATACGCCATACCATTTTTGGAAGGGACAAAATCTTTATCATGGCTAAATAGTACCATGTACTCCCCCACCGGAAGTTCATCTAACTTTACTTCTACACCGTGCATCTGGAAATCTCCATCATCTGTCAATTCAAAACTGCCGTTCTGGACAGGGAAGACTGACGAAAATTGTTTTATAAATTCTTTCTCGCGATCTACATCATAATTTTCATTCAACTTTTCTCTTAATGCTCGGATAGCCTTCCTGTCTACTTTGATGATGCGATAGTGTAACTGGTCGAGGTTCTGGTATTTAACCAGGGCTCTAAACGGTACGCCCGGCACATTCTGTTCTTCCATGGTCACTTGAAGGTTTTTATACTTAAGTTCCTGCTGGAAGTTGAAACAGGCTTTGGCGCCATCAGAGTCAGGAAACCGAGTTCTGGCTTCTTCACATAGCTCCATAGCACGTTTCAAGTCCCACTTATGATCGTCAGAAATCAAAGGCTTGTATAAGTGGGCCGTTTCCTGATACGTTTTCGCGAGTTCCAGTATGACCTTCGCTATGATGGGATGATCTATCACGCGCTGTCGCAATGTTTCCAGGGCTTTTCGATAGTGTTCAATGGCATTGGGAAGCGTTAGATTACTTTTCACAAACTGTAACCTCGCCAGATCCAACTCCACCAGGGCAGAAGGGTTCTCATCCTGTAAATGAAATTGAGTCAGGTCCTGGTAAATCGTCAGAGCATAAAACTTCATGGATAATTCATCCTTCGTTTCCAGTTTCAACCTGGAGAAGCTTTCAGCATCCGTTAGGTATTCCTCCTTGTTCAAGGTAAAAGCGTAAGCAGGTTTGATCAGTCCCGGCTCTTCTGAAGAGAAAAAACCAACCGCTCTATGGGCCAGGAAATCATATAAGGTAGGACGATAGCTAAGACCCAATTCATTTCCGCTCCTATAAATGATTTCAAAATCAGTGATATCTTCTTTTTTGCTTTGTTCAGAAGAAGCCAGGCTCAAATTATATTGCTTCAACGTCTCCTTTACGATCTTAGCCAAACTCCAGGTTTCAATATCGGAGTCATCAAAATCAGTGGTTTCACTACGATTTAGAAAGGTATATCTGTTATTTTGATAATACTGCCAGTACATTTCGCCTAGCATGGAGTGCAGGATAGGCTTGGCTGGAAAAGAAGCCTGATCTGCTTCGGATTTTAGTCTATTAAGATTTTTAATAAAAGCATTTTCCTCTTTGTAATCTACAAACTTGAGTTGGTGAACCACTGCTTTAATTAGTTGGCCTGTGTTTTTTTCAGCCCTGGCAGCAGCATATATTTCATCAACAAGTTTCAAAGCGGATTCAGGAAGTTGTTTGTTGCTCAACTGTGTGACTTCTTTCCAGGCTTTATCGTAATCAAATGTGGGCATAGGTTCCGAATTGTTTTGGATAAAAAGTATTGGACTGATGAATAACACCAATATATATAGCACTTTACTCATAGTTAGTAGGGTTGGATGCTTTGTATAAAATTCAAACGCATTGTTCTGATGATTTCTATCGTTAAGATGCAGTCATTCATCGGATTCCATAAATGAAAAAGAGAATATTTTTTTACCAGCCTATTCCCTTAGCTACTTAATGGACAAAGGTCCTAAAAGTCACTAAAGTCAACCCGGTTTAAAGGAATAATTCGATGCTCCCTGTCTGGTGAGTAAATGTTTTATGGATCATTCACTTATTGATGAATCAGTTGGGCATAATCAAATTCACAATTACTTTGCGCTTTTCCCAAGTCCAATGGTAAATCCAAAAGACAGTCCAAAGAAACTTAGATCAATGGTTCCTATTGTCTGGCCATCTGGTAATTCAATATCCGCTTTTGGAGTGAAATTGTATTCTAACCCAATGATTAACTTATCGAATTCAATCCCTCCCCGTACTAAGAGCCCTACTTGATTACTGACGCTTCCTTTAATTTCATCTTCGGAAGCATTCGCTTTGTCTAGCTGAGTAACTTCTATGTAGGTACCCAATAAATAGTACCCTACGCCTAAACCTAAGTAAGGACGAAAAAAATGCTTATTCAAAAAGATATTTTCATTCAGGTAATGGTCAAAGGTTGGTACAAACGAAATGATCCCGTTACCTGACTTTTCATTGATGATATATTCAAAATCGGCATTATTTCCAGTGGTTTGCGTATCAATTGTACTGACACTTTTTGTTCCTGAATAGCCAACAACTCCAACTCTCAATCCGATGACGGAATTTTTTGTAGCTCTTACTTTGGGCTCCACATTAAGGAATAACCCTGGTTTTTCGAGATCAAACCCGGCTTCTATTTTTAGTTTTATATTGCCCTGTTCCTGAGCATTTAAATTGAACAACCGGAACAACAGTGTTACAAGTAGTAATATCTTTCTGAGCACGGTACTTTTATGGTATAACGATTTCAGCTAAAATATCTTATAAACATTTAATTATCTTATGGTTAAGTATGGATCTTAGGCTTGCTTTTTTATCTCCAAACCGGAGCTTCAAACGAGCCTGACTTACTGTCCGATCAAAAGTAGCAGGTCCAAGTTACTGTATAGAGATCCTATGCTTCTGAAAGAACTGAGTCTGTTCTGGTTTGAATCATTGGACGATACAAATCTTCATTTATTCTTCGTCTCCATATTTATAACCTTTCACTGTAATCTTAACTGTGTAGACATCAGAAAAGAATCTATCATGATCATTAGGGTTGGCAGGTTTTAAAATATATTATTTTGCAAACTTAAATTCGAGCTGCCCAATTAGAATAAAAAACCTGTCGAATGGAGTTTCCGATTAAAAGAGTTGCCACCGGCTTATTGTCTTAATTTGACAAGGTCATAGCCTATGATTATTCCATGAAATGGTTGATTCTGGAACACCCAAGACTCACTTCCATCACCATGTGCTCTTTCCCAACCATATGCATATCCAACATCCCATTTCTGAATTCCTAAATTCAAGTAAAACCCTTTCTGAGTTGTAAGCGCTTTTCTTGAGAAATTGTAGACTGGAGCTCGAGTCGTCTTGTTGTTTATATCAGTAGTGCCAAACCCAAAAAAACCTCCTATTGTAAGATCAAATGTAATTTTTTTACCATCTGGCTGATATTGGTTTCTAGTAATTGTATACCCCATAGCAAGGGCTGGACTGAATGAAGATGACCATGTGGAAGGGAATGTATCACGAACTGCCTGAGATAGTCGTTCATCAGGATTAAATCTATTTTTAAAAGTAATGTTTACTGCCTGCAGTGATAGATTCAAGCTAGTATAACCCTTTGCGCTTGACGAAAAATCCTTGTCTGGTAGGTAGTAGCTTCCAGGTGATAATGCAGATCTGAAAGGATCCGTTACCTTGCCAGTCAAAGTAGTGCTACTAACAGATGAAGTCGAAATGGTTGAGCCTGGACGGGGCGAAATAATAACTCCCTTACCTGCCACTTCAGTAATATTAACGTTTACACCATCTGTGACCCTTAAAGTCTCGATTCGATCGTTCCCACCAACAGCGCTAATTTGGTAGATAATCTGACCTCTATGGATTCGATTCGCACAGCTTGACCATAGTAAAACGGCAATAAATATTAAAACTATACTTTCGGTTCCTCTCATGAGTTAGAATTCATATTAGGGCTATTATTTAAAAATGCCGTTAGTTCAGATGAAGAAAAATCTATTGATTTTACTCCTTCAGACCAGAAGCGTTTTATTACCTTATCGTAATAGATATCATGATCACTTTGAAGCATAGCTGCAGATGCAACAAACTGACTCATTCTGTTTTGAGAATATTGAACAAGATCGGAATCATTATTGTCTAAAAACACCTCTATGACTGCACTCGCATTAAGTTGGTTAAATATTCGGTAAGCAATAACTTTCATTTATTCTTTTTTCTGGTAAGGTATCCAGATCTTCTTGAGAAGAAAATACCCAACCTTGGGTATTTTTCATCACTAGAAATGAGGGTTGAGTTAGAAATTAATCGCTACTAATCTCCTTTGCCAGCCTGATTTTGTAAAAAACTAAAGCCGTCAAAGTTCAAGCGATTGAAGTCATTTAGACGAGGTGCTCAATTGCAATAATAAGTGGAAAGGGTGGTTGTTTAAAGGAAGAAAAACGAAGTATTAATACTTCATTATTTTTCTTGCAGTTCTTTTTCAGCTAAGATCAGAGAGTCGAATAAAAAATTCAGATCGCATCATCAAATCCGTACAGAAATTGTACAATACCTGCTCGACGAACTGAATACTAACTTTTTATGGTAAAGCTTCTAAATCGTATATGAGGCATGTGGTTCTTTAACCACATAACGGATTAATATAGCCAGATAATAGATTTCTTGAATTGGAAATTACTGAATCCCTTTGAAATACCGTATTAATTAATCACTCATTTATGATCGGCTATTGCTAAGGATTATCATTTGTTTATAGCAGCAACCTATGCCTTTCTAAATAACACTGATTGCCTTCCCTTAACCCGACGATCTTCTCCTCTCCCGTTACCTTGATTTTATCATAGGAATATTTTTTGAGTTCCTTGCTCAACATAATTTTACCCGTCTCATCAAATGAGATTAGTTTTTTATCGAAAAGAGCATCATAAGTTGGAGACAATAAGATGCCGTTATCAACATCCAGTCTTTGAGCATGAGTAGATTCCTTCCAGGGCAGGATGTGAGAAGCTATTAGCACCTTGGGATTATTGAAGGCCGTGACCGCACATTTATATTTCCATCGGTGAAGGATACTTTTACGATAGGCGCCTTGCCCTACTCGTGATGTTACAAGGCCTTTTCTTTCTGTTTTGTTGGGAAGCCTGATTCCGTAAGGTTCATTTTCCTCATGGGCGAGGCTAAAGTTCAATTCATCTGGTATCTCATACAATCTTGTGGCTTCACGCTTAAAAAAGAATTTAATACCCATACGCACTTTCCCATTTGTATCATGAGTTTCAAAGTAATCGCAATCCAAAAAACCAAGTTCATTGATATACTCTACAGTGCCTTTTGCGATGTATTCGAATAGGAAAACTCGTTTACCATTTATTAAGTGATCTCTTAGCGCAAGGTTACCTTTTGTAAATTGCATATCTCCCACTTGCCCCTCCCCTGTATATGAAAAGATATCTTCATTCAACCATTCATCTTTATAGCCATACTGATTTCCGCTAGCTCCGGTAAAAATAAAAATGTAAGGGTTTGTTGCTGAAGGACAAATACCACTTTGCCGATTGCCACCATATCGGTCGTGAATTTCACTTCGTTTATACACTTGTCCCTCAACAAACATATTGAGAGTAAATTACACAATTTATCTTATGGAAAAGTGATTCATTATTATCTAATAATAAAGTTATTCGTGACCTTGACCCAGTATCTATACCGAACCGTACACTTTCATTTCGGCTCCTTAGGCCTAATCAGTGTCAAAGTAAACCAGACAAAAACCCACATAACTCACTTTATTCCATAATCTTCGACCCAATTGCATACTTTTACCGTATACCGAGTGTATACCCGTAAAATATACAGCGCATGATTTACAACGGAAAAGAAGTGGAATTCCCGGCCGTAATGCAGATCAGTTTCTACAAAGTTATAGAAACCCTGGAGCAAATGGCTAAGGACAAAGATAAGGATACAGCGACCTATGCCGGGCAAATGCTGCAGGAAGTGGAAAAGCATCCGGAATTAAGAGATGGCATTGCTGACGTGGATCAGCTGGACAGGTTAATGGGGTCGGTCCGAAAAATAACGCGTGTCCTGTTTCCGGATGCACTCACCACGAATGAGATCAAGGCTATTACACCCCCGTTTTTTTTCAAACCTCTCCATACGTCCACACGATTTGATAACATCATCAAGGCCTCCGGTGAAGCGTTTGATTATAGCATGAAGGATGTGGATGAAGACACCTTCTACTTCTATTGCTGTTATTTCATCCTGGGAAGCTATTATGGTTACCCCGCTCCCGGTGGTGGGTCGTGGAAGCTGGACATCCTGAATAAAGATCAGGGCCTTACCCGCACTTACAAAATGCTGATCAATGCGGATATGTCGGAATTCATACCTACCGATAAGGCCGTAGACATCACCCGGGAAGACTTCGAAGAGCTCATCGATAATTTTGGAGACATCAGTCTTTGGAAGAAAAAATTCCCGCCCAACAGCTGGATCATGCGTGGGGTGAACATCATTAACCTGGTGGACGTCACCATTGACGAATCTGTCGGATCGATTACTTCCAACCTTCTCCAAAAATCCGATGACACCTTTGAGAATATTCAAAACGGAATGCGGAGCTTGCTTAACAACGCTGAACTGGAAATTGGTGTGCTTACGTTGGAAAATAACCACTTGATACCCATCGGTAAAGAACATGTAAAAAGCGTTTTGCTAAAAACCAATGAAACGTTGGATTGCAGTTTGGAAATGTGCGAATACGTATCCGGTCAATTGCTGCAAAGGAAGGAACCGCTGGTCATTTCAGATGTAGACCGTTTTCATGAACGGTCCGAGAGTGGCATGTCTTCCAAACTGGTAGCGTCCAAAACAAAAAGTTATATTCTTGTTCCCTTGCTTCATGAAGAGCAGATGCTGGGCTTCATAGAATTAGCCTCTCACAATCGGTATGCCCTGAACAACGGCACGCTTCATAGATTAGATGAAATTGTACCTATCATCGCTATGGCCCAGAAGCGTTTTATCGATGAGGCCCAGAACCGGATTGAAGCCATTATCCAGCAGGAATGTACTACGATCCACCATTCGGTAAAATGGCGTTTTGAGCAAGAAGCAGAGAAATTCATGCACAAGCAGTTCAACAATGAGCAGCCGGTTTTTAAAGATATTATTTTCAACAATCTGTACCCCTTGTATGGGCAGATGGATATCAAAGGCTCGTCCGTTAAACGGAATAAGGCGGTCAGCAGTGACCTGATCAAACAGATCAACGGGGTCAAAAAGGTATTGAAATATGCCTGTCAACAAACCCGCATGCCTGTATTTGAAGAATTGATATTTCGTTTAGAGAACTACCGGTCTGATCTTAAGAAAGGGCTTTCTGCCGGTAGTGAGCATAGAATTTTGCGTTTTCTGAAATCCGATGTCTATCCGGTTTTTGACCACTTAAAGGAGACGGATGGCCCGTTAAGGAAATTAATCCGGCAGTACGAAGATACGCTGGACCCTACCCTGCAAACCGTTTACGAGGAAAGAAAAAAGTATGACACGAGCATCAACCAGATCAACCAGCGCCTGGCATCCTTTTTAGACCAGAAGCAGGTAGATGCTCAGAAGATGTTCCCGCATTACTTCGAACGATATAAAACCGATGGGATAGAATACAATATGTACATCGGCGAATCTATCACGAAAAATGAGAAATTCAATACGATCTATTTGCGTAACCTTCGCGTATGGCAGTTGATGATCATGTGTGAAATGGAAAACGAATTCCATAAGATGCAACGGGAGCTGCAAACCCCGGTGGAAATAGCTTCTCTTATTTTAGTATATAACACGCCTCTCTCCGTGCATTTTCGAATGGATGAAAAACGGTTTGACGTAGAAGGTGCGTATAATGCACGTTATGAGATCATAAAAAAACGGGTGGACAAAGCCCTTATCAGAGGTACTAATGAGCGCATTACCAAACCGGGTTCGATCGCTATTGTCTATTCACAGGAGCAGGATGCTAAAGAGTACCGGGAATACCTACATTTTCTGGCGGCAAGAGGTCATGTGAAAAAGCAATTCGAAGACCTTGAATTAGAAGACCTGCAAGGCGTAACGGGTCTGAAGGCCTTAAGGGTGGAAGTGGTGTATGCAGAGGAGTTGTCTGTGGGTAAACTCATGGAAGCGATTGAAAGCGGATCAGCTCATTAGCGCAATTCTTTACATTAACCTATGGAGGTTTATGGCTGCATAACCCATTGCAAACATCTGTGTCTTTTGCAGCTTTTCGGTCACTCGATGGCAGGTTTTAGTAGTGTTCTGCCTTGAAACCTGTTCTTTTAGTTAATTTTTGAGGTTTCAAGCTCTCATCAGTTCACTAAAAATTTTGTTTGGTGTACCTCACCTATAACGCTTGTCTGAAGTATGTACAAACCTTTGCGGAGCGATCGGATATCCACTCTAGAATCAGTGTTCGATAGCTGCCCGTACAGCAGCTTTTTGCCGTTGAGGTCAACGATGTTCCAACGTGCCGTCTGGTCCGTATTTTTGATGGAGATATGTAATTCATTCTTTGCCGGATTGGGGTATACTGCTATGGGATTAGACCGGAGTGGGTCATGAACACAGGTCACGGTATCCTCATCGTCCGGTTCCGGAAGGGTAGTTACTTTCACTTCCTGTTCCAAAATTGAGATACAATTCGCACTGTTTATCACATACAGGCTTACGGTATAGTTGCCGTTTGCGGCGTAGGTATGCTCACGCGTGTCCGAGTCACGATCTTCATCTGAACATATCTTGTTTCTGTAAGAGCTTTGACCGTCGCCGAAGGTGATGGAGTAAAAGTCCAGGTCTGATGTGGTGGTTGTGATGTCGAATGAGACCTTGCCCGGCTCTTCCTGGGAGGAGATGGAAGACGTCAGTTGTACATCACTGTCACAGGCCTCAGGCGCTTTATGCAGCAAAACAGAGTCACTCAGCGATATGCCGAAGTATGGGCTGGAAGCATCGGTGTCCTCAATGGTCATTTTTAATTTCGTCGTGGTATTTTGGCTGTCCATGGGCAAGGCTACGGCAGACAACCCCAGTCCGGCCTTTTCCTTGTCCTCTACCTGCCATGAGTACATATAATTGCTGCCAATATTCCGGGCCATCATATAGATGGAATCCTTTTCGGGCCAGTAGTTGAACAATGCGGAAAAATCCCAGGGACTGCAAAATGAATCGTCCACCTGCACCACTTTTTGGAAGGTGCGCTGGCAATTCGCATAGAACACTTCCAGTTCAACCGTATGCTCCCCATTGGTTTTGAACAGGTAATCCACAGTTTCCTGTTCAAACACCTCCTCATGATCGAATTTCCACACCACTTTGTCAAATACAGCGCCGGGGTCGGGCAGGTTATGTGTGAAGGTAAAGCGGTGTTTCTGGCTGTTGGGTAGGTCTTCTTCAAAGATGGAGACCTCCAGATCCTGGCATTCCTGATCCAGTTCGAAGATCTCAATGACCTTGCTGGTTTCCATCAGTGTACAGCCGGCCATCGATAGTACCTTGAAAGACACCGTGTAAGAGCCGTTCTGTGCATATTTATGGGATGCTTTACTGTAGTAATCGTAATCGAGAAGAGCTGAAGTCCTTGGAATTATCTTCGTCTCGCCGTCACCAAAATCCCACTGTATCTCCCTGGCCTGAAGCCAAAAAGCGTAGGCATGATGTTGCATCAGGTCATTGGTTTCAGGCGCTCCCGGGTACTGGATACGGAACGTCCTTTCTCCGGGTGTCAGTTCTTTGCCAGGCCATTGGATATAACTTTCCAAGGTAAGGTCTCGCTGCCATGCATCGCAGTTGGGTACTACGGGAATGTCAGATACGTTCACCATCGCCTCTCCCGTGACATCGCATTGAAACAGGTTGCCTTCAGTGTCTTCAAAACTGAAGGCCCTTCTACCCTTGACGTTATACTCTCCTTCTTTCAGGTACATGTGCTGCCCTGGTGAAAGGTGTATGTAGGGTTGTGTCTGCTTATATACTATGTTTCCCTTATCTGTAAAGTAGTCATTAAACCCCCTGGGAGTTAATCTTTTGACGGAGGCAAGCGAAGTGGGTACCGTGATCATGACAATACTATCGTCATATTCGTAGATCTGATGTTCTGCAGTGAATTGATAAGGCTCCGGAAGATCAAGATCGAACGATAGCTCTGACCATTGCACTTCGTAGATCCCCAGGTCCTCATTCACCAACTGTACCTCCATAGAAGCGCTGCAATTTATGGAATGCTCCGCTCCGGCTACTTCGATGGTGTCTTCGATGCTCATAAAACAATCGGGAGACATAAGGTACAGGTGGATAGCGTATTGCCCGTTCAGGTCAAATTGCAATGTTTGCTCAAAATTCCCGGTGGTGAAATCATAATCGTGGATCTCCTGGTCTTTAGATGGATAATTCGCATCCAGATAGATGATAAAAACCGACAAATGGGCATTATCAAGTACTTGTTCTGTAGAAAATGAAAGAAGGTATTCTGCAGGCTGGTTGCCCGGTGTGATCACCATTTTTGCACTTTCGTCAGGACAGTCATTGGCTTTGGCTCTAAGGCCTGTGAATAATGTTAACAACACCAGAAAACTCCTGATAATAGCATGTGGTATTTTGAGATGGTTCATTTTGTTGAAAAGGTTTAAACGGTATAATCAAAAAATACATTTGGGTATGTAAATCCCTATGTTTGAATTGTTTAATGGTGGTTGATCGACCATAGTAAACGATAACCGCTTGAAAATGGGAAAAGTGAGCGTCTACAAAGTGTATACAGTGCCCGTAGAGTTGTTTAACGCAGGTTTTTTGATGTTACGGCATGAAATTCTTCTATGCTATTTTGGTATCTTCAATGACTTGCGGGCCTTATATAGCTATGAGATTAAGCCTTACCCCTGGTCACAAATCAAAAAGTGTGAGCTGAAAGCAGTTGACCGGGAAAACCAGTAGTTACCTTTTGATAATATCATTTCAATAGTTCTATGGCATATTCAAGTTGTGCATCTCTGCCCTGGTCATATGCCTCAGATGAGTGTGGAATAAAAATATCTGGTGCCAGTCCCGAACTTTCATATACATTTCCATTCAGTGAAATGAATTTACAGGAAGACAATTGTACGCTCATAAAATTTTCAATTTCAAATGATCCACTGGCATATACCTTGAAAGGTATAACCGGACTTGTGGCACCAAAAGTAGTTTCACCTATAAAAATACCTTGTGAAAATGCCATTATGGCGTTCGTTATAACTTCTGATAGTGATGCAGAGTAATTATCCGCCAGCACAACTATAGGCAATTGCACATTTTTTGTGCTTGCCCCAGGGTTAACATAAGCTTTTATCCGGGGGGTAAGATCATAGCAACTATCACCATTTTTGTACTGGCAATAACCGATATGCAACGGCTGATCAACCAACTTTCCCAAGAGAAAATTAAGGTCTTCCAGATTGCCTCCCGGATTATTTCTTACGTCTATTATAATCCCTTTTGAGCTTTCTAAGTTATTTTCAACCCAATTGAAAAAGAAATCAAGGGTGGCTTTTATATTCTCACCAGTGTTTGAATAGTAGGACTTTGACAGTTTGAAAAAGTTGCAGGAAAAATATAAGATATCTCCATTTATTTCACCACAGATAATAGTTAATGGTTGGTTATTGAGCGTATTTTGAGCATCATGACCTACGAAATAGCCTGTATCCAGGTAAACGGTATCCCTGAGAAAGTAAGAATAAGGTTCATTCAAAACTCCCAGATTGTTTTTTCTTTCCAGTAGAGGGTCTATGACAGAATCCACTATAGCGGGATGAGAGAAACTGATCCGGCAGTGGCCGTCCACCAGGTATTTAGTCATTTCACGGTAATACCTGACAGATGACCTTACATCGTTTTCATCGTTTAGATTGAGTTGAGAGAATATTCCTTTATATTGGGGATAGATCCCATCCCAATCCGTGGAATCAATATCCCAGTAGACGTAATTTTTATTCATTTGCCGCCAAAATGACTCAAATAACTGCTCAAAATCCACTGTTGTACCTGTAGGGGCCGGATCTTCCTGATGACAGCTTACAAACATGATCAAAACAAGGGGCTGTAAAAGAATATTGAGGTATTTCATTTTAATGCAGTTGATACATGACTCCTGTGGACATAACCAGTGTTCTGTTGACTATGGAAGATCCGTTATCATGAGATTTTTTTTGTTGGCTGATCAATGCATGTTGATAGCCAATCCGGATACTTAGCGACCAGGTAGAATTAATAGTATAGATGACGTCTGATTCAAATAAAAGTCCGAATTCTAAACGGGTATAATTGTCTCGATCCAGATTATTTCTTGTTGAATATTCAGAAACCCGGAAGTTTTGAACCATTTCCTCGTTTTCGATGGTGGTAAAAGTGTCAAAGGCATTGGGGATAGTACCTTTGATGGAAGATGAGAGCCAGTATCCGCCAGAAACTCCGGAACTCAGGGTGAACCTGGTCTTTTTTGTGGAAATGAGCGGTAAGCCGATACTAACAGGTAGTTGTAAATAGTGATTATTAATTTGTTTATAAACAGCGTTAAAGGGAGAAACACGTCTCAGTCTATACCTTTTTTGGACCCACTCACTTCCTAGTTTGAAAAAGAGTCTTTTATTGACATAATACGTAAAAACCATTGCCACATAGCCTCCACCCGAAGCTTCTATGTCTTCAAAGGTGATGGATTTGAAATCCTGACTCAGTTGGTTGCGGGTATAACCGCCTCTTATCTCTATGTACGTTTGTGCATAGATTTCTGAAATAGTAACAAAAAATAAAAATGTTAATAAGAATGATCTAGGCCAGAACATAACGGTGGTGATTAACCAAACTTTGAATATAAGTAAAGGTTTTTTGCATCTGAATATTATCGTTTCATAGAGAACTGCCACAGGAAATATGCCTGTGACAGTTCTAAAACCTATTTTTGTCCTCCTGTGATTTAGATAATAATGAATGTATAAGATATGCCTCTAAAAACTAAAAGTATACCTTACCGGAAAACGGTTGTAGACAAAATCGCCGTTAGCGAAGGTAATCCTAACCGCAACACCCTCGGGTAAGCTGGAAAGACCGGGCGAACCGACTTCATATAAGCCGTTGAATCCTATCGACTGAAATTGTGATAGCGGACGGAAAACCACGTTGTTTTTGAATTTAAGGATCCATCCGGCTTCTATGTTAACGACATCATTGCTTATTGCCGGGTTTAAGATCAGTATATTATTGAAAAAACCGTTTGGTGTCTTTACTTCTATTCTGATATCATCACGGTTGGGCCCCAGAATGAGCCTTCTTTGATTGATCTGTGCTGCGTCAGAATAGTTCATTACCCCCCAGGGAATGGACTGCAATGCTCTGGGCTGATTCGAATGGACGGCATCATTACGAAGGTATACTTCTACGGCGCCTCTCGGCGTGGTTAATGAAATGGTTCCATCAAGAGAAAGGTCTGCCTTCAATGAAATATTATAAGTAGGCGCTTTACCGGAACCTGTCAAAGCGTCGATAATACCAGCTGCAGCACTAGTAATGGCAAAAGGGTTTTTGGCGATGTTCTTAACAATATTTTTGAAGGTGCGTTCTCCAAGTTCCGGGAGTTTGTCCCAAAATTTGGAGGTATGAGAGGTGACCTTATATACTGTCCCACTCACACTTTTTTTTGAAGGCTTTGGCTGTGCTACTCCATCGATAGTACCTCCTCCCTCAAGATTGACATTATGGGTGGCTACTTCGCGGAAATTCATCACAAAGCGTGCTTGTCGATGGACGGAGGCATCATAAGCCTGAAGGTTAAATTCAGTCACCATCCATTCCTGAGATCCACTTTTCGTAGTGGCAAATTGTTCAGTCTCATCAACAAAAAGAAAGAGGTCCGGTACGGTAACAGAATTATCAAAGCTTAATTCAGTGCTTTGATAAGTGGTTAACAACTCTGATGTTTTTAGGGCACATACCCTTAAAAGACCGCGGTATTTGTTGTATATGATGATCCACGGTATTCTGGGGGCATCATTAGGGGTTCCAAAGTCCCTGGCCACCAACATCCAACCATCAGAGGCTCTCATATCTATTTTAGCAGGGTCTGCATTTCCGTAGACCGGATCATTAAAAAAGGGGTTTACAGTATTTACTGCAGGGCTTACATTACCATTAGCACCTCGAAAATAGACCGTCCACTGGGAGCCCTCCCAATTCCAATTTGCATTCAGGTTGGGGTCACCGGGTAAAAGAGGTCTTGTAGCGATTCCATCCTGTACCGGAATGTAGGGAGTAACATTTTCCTGGTTTTCGCAAGCCGACAATGCCAGGACAATAAAGCAAAAGCAAAATAACTTTTTCATTGTTAATAGGGGTTTTAAGTTTATAGGAGTTACAAAATAGGTGTTCAGTACTATCAGCGATTCAGAGGCTTAGTTTTGTATTAAGAGCACTGTCACAAGTTTATAATCGCAACAGTCTTCCTACTATCTTATTCCTCTCAGTTGGTTTTATTATAGATCAGGTATTTTTTAATGCTAAAAGTCCAGTGTATCAGCATTGGTTTTGACCGATGAGGTGCTATTCAAACGGCTTGAAGTTAATCAGGTATGCTGATCCTAATCAGGACATTATGAAGCAAAAATTTATTCGTTACATTATTATAATTGTTTATGGCAAATAGCTCTAAAGTGGGCTGCCTGGAAGAATGTTTTCCAACTTAGTCACTTCCGGGTAACCGTTACAGGGGAAACTATTCCCAAGAAAGGAAATTATGATCAAAATATAAATTGTTCTATTTTTTTTATTTTATCTTCAATAGACAGATTGTGTATTAAATATTTGATTGTCAAGTCATAGTATTTTTCTAAGAAAATTAAACTTGAGGTAGTATCTCGTTTTCACACCATTCGCTACTAACTTCCCATTGTTATTTACGATTTGATAAATTATATTCGTATTAGTTATGTCTTAAAAAAACACATTAAAAAAAAAGAATTATGAAGTACTCATCAAATGAAATTAATGCTATGATGGACAGCATTAAACCGGATGCTTTAGCGGAAAGTAACTGGTCTACCTCAAACGTTAGCCCCAGTTGGGTTAGTCCTTCCATCTGTAGCGAAGACTCTTCTGCATTTTGCGAGGACAGGTATCCAGGATTTAACGAAGATTAAGGAATCTTGATACTATTTGCTAAAAACCACTAGAAATCCCGAGCATAAAATCCGTTCGGGATTTTTGTATCTCAACCAACGACGCCCATGAATAAAGAAGTTATTTTTATTCTCAATACACATATGCCTTATGTGCTGAATAATGGTCCGATTTTCCAGGAAAAAGAGAACTGGCTATTTGAAGCCATCACTGAAACTTATATTCCGCTGTTCGAGGCATTTGAAGCATGGGACCCTACAGTCCAGGGGGGTAAAAAAATGATCTTTTCCATGACTCCATGCTTGTTCAACCAACTGGTTGAAGGCAAAGAGCGTTACCTGGCTTATTTGGACATCATGGAAAAAATTGGAGTGTATGAAGTAGAACGAACCTCAAACCCTCATGAGTACAACCGCTTCTTAAAAAACAAAGCGGACATACCTTCCGACCAACTGGACCTGGTGCATGACATGGCCCATTTCTACTTAAATCGTGTTCGCAAAAGCCGCGCTTTTTGGGAAGATCGGGATATCGCAGCTTATTTAAATGATTTGTTTGATCGTAAAAATGAAAGCATCGATGTATGGACCTCCTGCCCTTTTCATAATTTTATCCCATTTTTTGAAGGCAGGACCGTCGATCACCTTATTCGAAGAGGTGTAGAAGAATTTGAAAACGTATTTGACCGAAAACCTGATGGCTTCTGGATGCCTGAGTGCGCCTATTTTCCGGGAACGGAAAAGTACATGAAAAAATATGATATCGGCGCCACGGCATTAACTGTCCCGGGAATAGGTGCCTATTCAGGAAAAGACAAGAGTGGAGTCTATCGTCATGGCGACCTCGATATTTACGCCCATGACTACCGCCTGTCCATGTACTTATGGAAAGCGCCTGATACTACTTTTCCGGCAGATGGCCCCTACCGTGAGTTCTTCAGGGATATTGGCTTAGATGTAGTTCCAGAGTATTTCAAACATATCGGAGTAGAAGTACATACGGGTAAAGCCAGAAATGCCTGGACAGGATACAAATACTTTTCAATCACCGGTGAGGGCGTAGACCTTGGGTTTAAGTCGTTGTACAACCGAGCTGCGGCCAGGCGTAAACTACAAGAGCATCTGGTGGATTTTGATGAGATCCTTGAAGACCACCGTGCTTTCAGCCATGACGGCAGCACATTCATTGTGGCTTTTGATACAGAGCTGTTTGGCCACTGGTGGCACGAAGGGGTCGAGTGGTTGTCGGGTTTAATGCAGTATCAATTTGATCATGAAGAAGTACTGACGTAATACTACCATTTAAGAATTCAACAAAACGAATCATGCTGACTACTGCCCCTGAATTGCCTAAGCTTTACTATTCCACCTGGGGATATGATTTTTACAGCGAAGCCTGGATGGCTGAAGCAAACTGCTGGATGTACTCGATGATCAAATTTGCCGAGGCCAATATCGATCTGGAAAAAGACCGGGAGGCCACTCCACTGTTCGAGCTCTTTTCCGGTAGCGACTACATTTTCATGCACGCAGACCCTACTCAGTGGCCTGCGGCCCAGGAATCCTTTTTAGCCCAGTATGAAAATGCGATGCAATCTGTACCGTTAAGAAAGAAGGAAGTGATCAGCGTATTTCCGGTCGATCCTTTTCTTAGTTTTTTCACGTACATATCCACGGAAAAACCCAAAACCCCACCGGTTTTTGAAATCTACAAACTGATCGCTGAAGGCGATGAGGTTCCCCTGGATAACCTGAAACATGTGAAGCTTGACCCAAAGCTATACGAAAAAGGCGGGTTGTTTATCTATGGCCAGTATTTCCTCTTACACCCGGAATCTCACCACATGTTCAAAGTTTCCGGTTCGCAAGAGTCTCCGTACTATTTCAAAAGCCCTGACTTTGGTTTACCCATGCTGACCATGAACAACATGCGGGTACATGCCAAATACGATTATTCAAAACTTTCGGACCAATTAGAAGGGATCTGGGATGTGAAAGAACGGATTGCAATCGATCTTGAACATAAGAATAAGAGTGTTGCCATCTTCAGAAAAGAAGAAGTGGAAAATGTGCTGCGTGGAAAGAATGTAGCCATTTTTAAATATAACAAAGAAGCTTACAGCCTGCTGCGGTTCCATGATACGCTTTCGTTTGAGCCCGTAGTGGTGTTTGATGATACGGTGGAGCTGCAAGATTCCTCTACGTACATCTATTCGAAAAAAACATCGATACCGGTAGTCAATGATATTGACGCTATCGATACCATGGATTTTGATGCCATTGTCCTCACGTGCTCCTTAAATTTCGAATCTGAAGTTCATTTTTTGAAGCGTATCATGCGCCGAGCCAGGGCAGAGAAGATGCCGGTGATTTCCCTTTACGACGATGTGCTGATGTACACCGATATCTTTGACGGATCAGAAGATAACAGCCATTTTTATAAGATCCATGTCCAGGATTTTTCAATCACCAAAGCTGATAGCAAGAAATACCACCAATTCAAACCGAAAAAGACACTGGGAATATTTGGCACGGATACCGTGCAAGGCAAGTTCACCACTCAGATCTATCTACGCGAAGCGCTGAAAGATAAGCTGCGTGTAACTCATTTTGCTACTGAACCTACAGGTACGCTGGTGGGCGCCGATATTGGATTTTCCAGGGTGGAAGATGAAGATGAAGGAAAGCGCCTTACCATACATCGTATGTTACAGAAAGAACTGGAGATAAAAAGCGATTTGCTGATTACCGGAGGTCAGAATTCTATGATCTATTCGCCCAGGGACCAAACCCACCGGGGTAATGCCTCTACCAAGATCTATCATCAGTTCCAGCCTAACTATATCATCCTGACCATGTCCGTAGACACTTCTTCAGAGACAGTGACGAAAACCCTTGACTATATCCGGGAGCTGGCCCGGGAACGTGGTATACACTCAGAAGTGCTTGGTTTTGCCATTATGGGAGGGCGAAAGATACAAGGATCACGCTGGACGGAAACTTATTTTATGGATGTACGGGATGAAATGATTGATCAGGCTAAAGAAAGGATTGAAAAACTCACGGGTATCAGCGTATTTTCAGTTCCCGAAGAAATGGACAAACTTATGGATACCGTGCTATCTGCCATTTCTAAATCAACGCAACCGGCAATACAACCGGATTGAATACATAGCTTGGAGAACCTGAAGGTTCTGTGACTTGACGACTTTATCAACAGAGCAGTGAAAGACAAAAAAGAAAGGAAAAATATAGGCCTAAAGCAATCTTTTCGATATTTCCTTCGATTGACCCGGCTGATACGCCCTTACTGGTCTTTACTAGGAAAGGGAATTGTTCTTGGGCCTGTCATTGGTTTACTTGCTATCATAACGCCTTTTTTAAGTAAACTACTTTTTGATTCTGTATATCCTACCGGTAGTATAGCCCTGATGGAAGTGATCGTTGTGGGCATTTTGGCAATCACCATTGCCTCGACTTTTGCAGATATAGCGCTGGGGTATTATACCTCTTATATCAGCACTAAAGTAGGAAGTGTATTTAATCTGCACTTTCTCAATCACCTGCAGCATTTGCCCTCTTCCTTCTTTGTTCGCCACCAGGTAGGCGAGATCAAAAGTCGCTTTACGGACGGGCAGAGTGCTTTGAACGCTATTGTCAATGCGGTACAGGTATTATTTGGACAAGGGATCTATCTTCTGATCGTCCCTCCTTTTCTTTTTTTTCTGCATTGGAAATTGGCCCTCGTGGCTATCCTGGTCATACCTGTTTCAGGGCTGATCACATTTTTATCGGGTAAATATTTGCGCAGCAGCTGGAAGGACGTTTCAGAAGCTCATGCCGACTTTGATGCCCTCCAGGTGGAAATGTTGAACCAGGTGCAAACCTTCAAGGGGCTTGGATTAGAGCATTATAACTTTAAGCGGGGAGCAGCTATCCAGCAGAAAGCCTTGAAATCACATCTCCGGGCACATTCGATCAATTCGGCATTGGGGATTTCAGACCGTCTGCTGAGCGCACTGAACATGGCTTTGTTTACCTGGCTTGGTTGGAAATACATCATTCAGGGTGAAATGAGCCTGGGAGATTATGTAGCATTTACGGCCTATATCGGATACATGTATGGGCCATTTTCAAACCTTGTCAATTTATTCACCAGCTTCCAGCACGCGGCGGTCAACTTAAACCGTGTGTATGAATACCTGGATGCAGCACCCGAGCAAGATCCGAAGTTAGCGTATGAACCACCGCCGGAAATTAAATTACATCTGCAGGGAGCTATAACGTTTAACAATGTTTCATTTTCTTATCAGCGTAACCGGCCCATACTTGAACGGATCAGCTGTAAATTAGAAAGTGGCAAGTTCTATGGCCTTGTAGGAGCCAGTGGCTCCGGAAAAACGACCCTTTTGCGATTGTTGAGCAGGTTCGAAAAACCTGTGGAAGGAAGCATCTACTTTGATGACGTTAACTCGGAACACGTGCCACTTATTGATTTTCGCAGACAGATCGCTACCGTGTGGCAAGAGGTTCAACTGATCAAAGGTACGGTTTGGGAAAATCTCACGTTAGGGTTGGAAAACCCTTCCCTGGATGAAGTGAACGAAATTATTAAGATCTCACATTTAGATGATTTGATCCGTTCTTTTCCCGAGGGGTATCAAACACCCATATCGGAATGGGGATCGAGTCTGTCCGGCGGACAGCGGCAAAGGTTTGCCATCGCACGGGCGTTGATAAGAAAGCCACGCATCCTGATACTTGATGAAGCCACTTCCAACCTGGATGTCAATACTGAAATGGGATTGATCAATAGCTTATCCATGTTTATCAGCAAATATGGGATAACCACCATTTTTGTTACGCATCGGGTGAAAAACCTGATCCATTCCGATGAGATCTTTATTTTGAAAAATGGCGCAGTTGAGTCAAAAGGCTCGTACACTGAACTAATGAGTCAAAACGAGCAGTTTCGTGATATGATCTCACATGCCGATGTGCCCGGGCCAATGGCCAATGACATGAATACCATCTACTTCAAATGACCAGGGCAAAATGAAAACAAATAGTGATCACCATACCCGGAAGGCAGACCATTCTCTTCCCAGACTTGAAGACCCCGATCATCCGGGTATATTTTTGATCTCTCGTATCGTATTGTTTTCTGTGGCACTCTTTCTTACATTGATCTCTCTCGCTTTCTATGCAACGACCAGTGTTTCATTAAACTTTGAACTACCCCTCAATGGAATTATGGCGTCGGATCATATCGTGTTATATGCTGAAACGTCTAAAGCATCAGTAATTGAACCCGGAGATAAGGCAAATGTGGTGCTTGACAATGGTGATGTGATGGAAGCTGAAGTCGTCGATATCCGGATAGATCATATGAAGGGAAACAAGCGTAATTCTATTGTACTCAAGCCTGCAAAGCATTCAGAAGACGCCTCACCCTATCACATGAAGAAGCAGCGTGTTGGACAACCGCTTTCAGCTACTGTTTTTACCAGGTCTCGTACGTTGTGGTCGTTTATACGGGACAAAACTGGTTTCTGGCCTGATAAACTTCCCTAAGGATTTCCGGGCGAACGATTTTATACATTAGATCTTTTCCAGCCAACCTAACCTTTTTTGTAAGCGTTTCTCCAGTGCCCCTTGTATCCGCTGTTCTTCCACCAACCTTTCTTTCCCAAATTTTGCTTCGATGGCTATTTTTCTTTCACCAGGATTCCATTCGTCCCGGGACGGCAAGTAGTTTGAAAAACCAGGCATGCTCGCAGGGCAGTTCACATAGGGATAATCGAGTTTTTCAAACTTAGGTACATTTCCACCTACGAAAACACCTTCACTATCACCACAACCACAGGCGCCGCACACAAAAGACCCGGACTTTTTTTTACTTTCAATTCTAAAGGCACACGCGGAAATGGTATCGCCATCCCCATTGCAACTTACTTTTCGCGTTTTCTTTATGGATAGAGGTACTTTACCTGTTGGCACAATGACCCTGGAAAGCATGGATTTCAAATACCACCGGGCTTTTTCCGAAAATTTCGGTTTGGGAGGTGCTGAAAATTCATGATCGTTATTAGGCTGGCTGACCGTCGTAAAGTTTAGCTTATCCAGATCGGGTAGTCTGACGGGTTTAGCTTCATTAAGACGTGATGAGGTGATTTGTGTTCTGATCATTTTACTTAACACCAGGGCGCTGGCAGTTTCATTTGAGAGCGCCTGTTTCACCCACGTTCCGTTTTCATAAACTACCACGGATTTTTCATCCACAATAACATCAGGGTTACTGAAAGTAAATCCGGCTTCCATAAAACCACGATCGGAAACAGAAATGACATGTTCAAGCAACGCAGGGAAAGCCGGGGGTACGCCAACAGGGCAAATAATTTTACAACCTTGTTCGTGCAGTTTTTGTACCCACTCATTTTGCTGCCTTTGGTATTTCCCTTCCTGGCTGGAAAAGCTCACATGAACAAAATCCGGTTGAATCACTTCCGCCATCCATTGCAATGCCGTGGTGAATGCCGTCATAGCATCTTCCGCCGGAAACATCGGGACCTGGGCGATATTGAATGCAATATCATCGTATGAGGTCATGGCCTGAAGCAAAAGGCTAATAACTTTTGTATTGCTTGTGACCCTGTTTTCGCCGTTTAATTTGACCTCTTCTCCGACCCAGGCATTAAGTTGGTCTGTGTAAAATTCTGCTTTTAATGTTCCTGTTCCATCAATGTGAACCAGTCTGTTGAGCAGGACAGGATGTCGCTGAAGCAGCGTTTTATCCATACCATCCCCTATCAATCCTACTTTTAGCATAGAGTAATAAAGCTAGCCAAAAGGAACTCTGAAAAGAAGGTTATTTAGGCTTAGGTTTAACCGTATTCTAGTCAAATGAAATTCTAACAGGTCCTCGTTTGCCGAACGTGGACCTGTTAGAGTAGTGACCTCTGATAATCATCCCTGCGTATGTGCTCTTAAAGTAAAGTCTCATTTACCCTTCCCCTGCCGCACAAATACCCGGAAATGTATAATTTGACTATTATATTTCAGTGAATCCGTTTTTAACCATACTGTCTACCGCACTGTTCAGTTGTATAGTATGTACATGGCTTAAATCGCGGATCTGCAGAACTTTAATTTCTTCCCTGTTCGGCGCTAAAACGTATAAGAACTGATCAGAACAGATCAAAACCGGGCTGGGTTCTTCCATCTTTCTAAGGATTTCTATTTCTGAACGTGAGGACCTGCCGTTCGTTGTTTCCATAGCTGGTATGTTTTCCATTTCTACCACTCTTTCGGTGATAGCATTCCCATTTTCAGCATCATACACTCGTATCGTGTTATCTTCTGTGTGTACAAGGTAATACTCGCCATTGAAGCTCAACATATCACTGACCACATCAGACCCTTCATATAAGCTGGTAAGATCCTGCGATACGGGATCTATGACATATATCCCCAGTTCCCTGGCCCTGCCAAAGAATAGGTTGGTATTATCATGCCCTTTTAATGTCCCTATCCAGTTTCCACTTTCACTGTTAAGATCTCCGGTATTTTGGATTAGACTAATGTTATCCTGATCATCCACTAAGATCACCCCGTCGGTAGAACCGAAAACTCCAAAGACACCATTGGTGGCGTCGCCGTGGATACCAGTAACTTCTACCTCACCGTTGTCGTCTATTACCGTTCCGTCAGCGTTAATGAATTTCACCATTTGAGGAAGCCCCCCGGGTTCGTTGGTATTTTTGAAGGTAATGGCAAATTTCCCGTTTTTCAACCTAAACCCTGCGCCGTGATGTGCCACAGTGTTCTCAAACGTTATCACATTGGGCTCATACGATGGAATCTCTAGTTGCGCCTCGTTAATATGGGTAATAGAACCGTCTCCATCATTGAAAACGACCATATGGCCACCGGTACTGGCGTAATGCGTAGGTACAGGAGCATCCACCGTTTTATCCAGCCATCTCGTGGCTTCCTGATGACCATGGTCTGCATGATTGATCACTCCTGAGTCAAAAAACCGGAGTTGATTGCCACTTCTATCAATTACTGCCAAATACTGACCGGAATTACTGGTATAAAGACGGGCTGCTTCCGGTAGACTTTCATTCACCGAACTTACAATTTGGCCTGTATTCGCCTGCATGAGGTCTATCCCGCCTTCACGCAGAAGGGTAATACGTACCCAATCACTCTCACTTTCTTCAAAAGTGATGGGCTCCGTATTCAGTGAATTATCGTCATCATCACACGCCACGGTGAAGATCAGTAAAGCCAGAATAGACCAAAGTTTTAGCGTTAGTTTTTTCATCATAGTTATTGTTTTTGTTTGTTATTGGATGGATCACAACCTAAAGCTGAGGAAGCTTGATACATGAGACTTAGGACAACCTTCTTTCAGGCCACGGTCATGATATAGTGTAACTTGTTTAAAAAGATCTGACAGAAATATTTCCGTTAGCATCTTCCGCCCAGATCGTAAGGGTTTCAGTATCGCCCATTTGACGTACTGCTTCTTCTCCTGCCAATAGTCCGGCCAGGTCTATATTCTGAGGATTAGCCAGGCCTTCGCCAGTATCACCTCTGAACTGGTGTGGCCAGTTTGACTCCCCCCAAACCCATTCCTTCCGGATCTCCCCTTCCTGTGCAGGGTTGCCAAAGTCAGGCCGTGAAATGTAGGCCCATAAGAATGTAATATCCGATGAAAATTCATGGTCCGAATTCCTGCGGACGCTCCCTTCCACAGTGCCTGTGGTCCTGTCTATTGCGTCCACATGTATCAAAGGAGCATATTCGCGATGAATGTAGAGGGTGGTATGGTAGGTCGAGTTATCCGCATAAGAAGTTTCATTACCCTCTGTATCTGTGGCTTTGATGGAAAAATGATAAGGTCCCGCCAATATCAGTCCGTTATTGGGTATCAACACGTTCCTGTCGTCCAGGTAAATGCGCAGATCATCGGCCACTTCACTTTGAAAGAGCCTGGGATCTTCCAGGTCTTGCTGCCTGATCGTATGGCTGTAGCCGAAAAGCACAAAGTTATTCGAGTTGGCCTTTCTGCCATGGGTATGGCCGTCAAAACCACTGTGCGACTCAATCGTGATCTCGGAAATACCCGTTTCATCTTCCACTTGAAAAGCCAATGGAATACTAAACACTTTCGTCCCAACTTCCAGGAAGTAACTGGGCATGATAGTCTGCATATCATCGACTGACCCAATGATCGGGCCTTTCAGATCTAAAGTATCCTCATCCCCTGAATCTAAACATGCATTGAAAAGAAGGGGAAATAGGGCTAAAAACAAAACAAAACCTTTTTTCATGGGCGGATTTTTAGATGCAACATTATTGCAAATATAATGGTTGATATTTTATATGCAACAATGTTGCATTTATTATTCTCACAATTTTACCGGCACTTTGAGAGACACCACAAGGTTCCTTCCTTGTTCCGGGAGGTTGATGAGCCTGTATCTGCTGATGTGATTGAAGTAAGAGCTGTTGAACACATTGTTTACGTTCATTCTGAATTGTAGCTGGCGTCCGGCAACTTGTATACGGCACCCCATACCAGCGTTGAGGATAAAGCTGTCCGGGGTCGTTCGTTCATTCCTATCCACCCTGCTTTGCTCAAAAACCTGTTCCGCACCCGTAAAAATATAAGCATCACTGAAAATCGAATGGGCCCAGTTAAAACCACTATATTCCAAATTTAGCAGTACAGATGCAGCCGGGGTAAGTGGCAAAGGCAGGTCAGTGCGCAGATTGAGGTTTTGGACCCACTCAACGGCCATTTCTACTTTCAGATCAAATGGGAGTTGATAATTGGCCATCAATTCCAGGCCATTGAACAAAGCGTCATCCTGCCGGTATTGCCATAAGGTCCCTCCCGATGACAGGTCAGAGAACCTGCCTGTGGGCGCCAGGTAGATGTATTGCTGGTAGTAGGCATAAAAGGCGGAAAGTTCAAAAAGCAGGCGCTTACTCTCGTGTGAGAAAGTAACATCTGTTTGATAGCCTCTTTCAATATCCAGAGAAGGATCACCGGCTTCGTGTCGGAAGTTTCCATGATGTACCCCGTTACTGGACAGTTCAATGGCTGAGGGAAATCGAAAACTATTGCCGAAATTCACCTTTATGTTATTTCCAGGAGTTAAGAGGTAGTTCACCCCCGCCGCACCGCTGAAATTCTCAAATTCCCGGTCGAAGTCGGGTGTCCTTTCCATGAACTCGCCGGTTGGCTGTAAAGTAGCTCTGTCATAGAGCGGCTGCAAGTGTTGTTGAATGGTATGTTGCCCATGGTCATAGCGTATACCTGCATTAAGTATCCATTTGGGGTTGACCTCCCAAACATGATAATTGAAAAGCCCGAATTGTGCAGAATAAAAATCCGGGAGTAAAAATTCGAAGCCCTCTCTTTCGTTATCCATATATTGGGCCTGCCCTCCAAATAGTACCTTATGACCATGGGCCCAGCTTGCCTGGTAGCGTACATTCGCCGTATAAGTAGTGAGCCTGAGGCCCAGCGCCAAATTACTATTGACCGCAGAGGCCTCGATACCATGAGCACCTGGAAATGACAGCTCTTTACGCTGGTTCCATTGGATCCCCAGGTCTATTTCGAGTTTATTCTTTCCCAGGGTAAAGGTATTATTGTTCACCAGCATCAAATGTTGGTTTTCCTGCCTTGGAAAATCTATGTCCCGGTGACGGTTTTCATGCCTGAGGTTATAGCTTCTGGGAAGGCCTATAGCTCCGGTAAAAATACCTGCCTCCTGGTTAAAAGCGGAAAACCGGACCGTAGAAGTAACGTGCTCACTTGTTCGCCCCATCATTACACTGTAGTGTAACTCCCGGCCTGCTGTGTTCTTCAACCGGTTCTCATAGATCGGTAAATTGAACCCGGCATACGTAAATTCATTGGCCGGCACGGTATAATCTCCATACGCCTGATGGGTAAGCCGGGCACCGTACACCCAATTGTTTTTTCTGCCTTGCCAGCCCATAGAGTTAGAAAATGCATCATTGTTGGACTGGTAAGAGGAAATCCAGTTGATCCGGTCTCCATCAGCTTCTAAAAATTTATCGGCGCGGATATTGATCACACCTCCCAGGCCATCAGAACCATACAGTAACGATGCGGGTCCCTTTATGACCTCTACTGATTCTACATCAAACGGATCAACCTCAAGACCATGATCTGCTCCCCATTGTTGCCCTTCTTGCTTTATACCCCGGTTATTGACCAGTATCCTGTTAAAACTCATTCCCCGGATCACCGGCTTGGCAATACCCACTCCGACATTCATGGTGCTCACGCCGGGTAGCGAGGCCAAAGCCCCGGAAAAAGTACCTGTATTATTCTTTTCAATAAATTCTCTGTCCACCACTTGTATGGGCTGGCTTTCCTGTACCATTGCGGTTAACAGGTTTTGATGGTATATCTCCACTGTCTGCAGAACTTGTACTGCGTCGTGCATGGTGATGATTATGTTGACATGGTTTTCAATATCCTGCAATAGGATGCGGACGGGTTGGTATGCCAAATGGGATACTTCCAGAAATTTCATTTTTTCACCAGTAGGACATGACAACATAAACGTTCCGTCCTGGTTAGAAACAGTATGCCTACTCCCCGGAGTGATTTTGATGGCAGCGGCATCGATAGGTTGATTGTCCTGGTTCTTAATAACACCGCTAAACACCCATGGATGTCCCTGCCCTGCCACTAACGTTGTGGTAAATAAACAACCGGCGAAAAACAATAAGCGATACAAATGCAACATTGTTGCAAATGTATAGAATTTATTAATATCTTAACGTTGGAGTTCGTAGCTTTTGCACAGTATCTTTTCTAATGTGCCTTTTGCTATATTCATATTTCTTTCCTCATTCAGTTTTCTTCCATTAAGCGTACAAGAATTTGGAAAGTACCTTCCAACACTATCAACAGCAGCGTGTTTAGCTCTTGTTTTACCAAATCCCAGCCATATGTAGGGTCATTTGTCCGGGACAAGGTTGATTTTTGGCTCTGACAACGTTCGTCAAGGATATCTCAAAGATCGATTTTACAGTTTAGATCTTTTCCAGCTAGCTTAGTCTCTTTTGTACGCGTTTCTCCAGTGCCTATTGTATCCGTTGTTCTTCACCACCGTTTCCTTACCAAATTTTACTTCGATGTCCCCTTTTATTGCATCACGGTTCCATTCGTCCCGGGTTGGTAAGTAGTTTAAAAAGCCTGGCATACTAGTGGTAAAGTTTGCCAGTCTTTTCTCGGCATTGTCCATATGTCCTGTTACAGATCAAACTGACGTTGTAAACATGATATACAGATTCTCCCTATATAATGAAGAATCTGCAAGATTTTAACTATAAATAGTCAGGCTTAATCATTATGGAAAGCTTATAACACTACAAGCAGAAGCGTCGCCACGTTTATCTTCTGTAAAAGTCCACCCGTGATCATTCATCAATTTACTTCGTGCAGTCTCACCAATATTACAATAATTGAGATCTCTCGCCCCCAATTCAATGTTTTTAGGAACATTTTGAAGTCTTGACCATCCATCCAGCGTAAAATCATAACTTGCCGTGGACAAACCTGCGCCATTAAACATTCCTTTCATTCTTTCTACTAAGCGAATGTCCCAGTTACCCAGTGATTGATCAAAAGAATTACATAGTTGAAACATAAACTCCATGTTTTTTACTTTACTTACATCCCAGTTGCTCAAACTTTGATTAAAGGAAGTAGCTTGCGAGAACATAAAAGACATATCTGTCATAGAACCTACCTCCCATTCATTTAGGTCCTGATTAAATGCTTCGGAAAATTGAAACATACCACGTGCACTCACAAGCGATTGAGTGTTCCAACCTCCGATATCCTGGTTGAACGAAGTGGCTTTATCAAACATACCATTCATATTGGTCACTGAGCTAACATCCCATTCACCTATATCTTGATTAAATGAAGTCGCTCCACCAAACATAGCAGTCATATCTATAACACTGCCCACTTGCCAGGAACTAATATCCTGATTGAATGCTGCGGCATCGGCGAACATTCCAAACATCGTTGTCACTGAGCCCACCTTCCAATTACTCAGATCTCCATTAAAGGACCTGCATCCCTGGAATGTTCTTGTCATTTTCGTAACTCTGCTAACATCCCATTGACTTAAATCTCCACTCAATGAAGAAGCCTTGAAAAACATGTGACTCATATCAGTGACTGATGATAAATCCGGAACATCGGTCGCGGTTACTTTTAGACGAGTACAAGATTCAAATGCGGAAGCCATCGTTTTCCACTCTTGCTTACCCCACTGAACCACTTCCAGAAGCGATTGGTTTTGAACATCCCCATCGGACCATATAGCCGGGAAATCACCTGTGATGGTTACTAAATATGTTCCCTCTTCACTATATGTATGGGACGGGGCAACAGTCAACCCTCGCTCGGCAGTTCCATCCCCCCAATTTATATTAAAATTATAGGTGTGATTATCATTAATACCAACCGTTATTGTTTTATCATCTTCCTCAATTTGCCATTTCGTAATAAACCCGGCGGCTTCGTCAACATCTGTTAATAGGATATTAACGGTACCCTCGGTACTCAACACACCATCAGATACAATCACTGTCAATGAATAGCTATTTTCTGATTCATAATCCAACACGGTTCCTTCAACTAACTTTAACACCGTCTCACCTTCCAGATTCGTAAGAATGAATATTCCATTAAAGACATCAGGGTCTTTTAAGGCATAAGTAAGGTCATCTCCATCAGAATCCGTGGCTTTAAGAATACCGATCACTTCGCTGGGAGTGTAGTCCTCGGGAATTGTAAAAGTCAGGTCCTCCATCTCAGGGGCTACATTCTCGTCTACATCGGTGACATTTATTGTAATTTCAGCATTCGAAGATTGTTTTTCATCGCTTACTGACACGGTAATAACATGTTTATTCTTAGTTTCAAAATCTAAGCTTTTGCCCTGTGCCAGGCTCAGACCTCCTGTCTTGCTTATCGTAAACAGATCCTCATCATTGGTGTTGATACTAAAGGTCAGTTCATCTTCCTCAGGATCATTTGCTACCACCGTTCCAAACACATTACCAGATTCCAGCGTCTCAGACACATTAAATGACTGTGCTATGACAACTGGCGCTTCGTTTTCAGGCTCTACACTGTCATCATCTCCACAGCTTATTATGAGGAATGACGAAAAAATTAAAAGTAAGAATTTGGGTATTAAGTCATACGCTTGAGATAAGTGCACGAGGGCTCTTCTTGCTATACTTTGATAACTGCCTGAAATTGAACACGTAGCATCATGCATAAGCCTCTTTTTCAAGCTGTTTTGTAAAGAATTCATTTTAAAAAATTTAATGGTTAAATAAAAAAATAGCATTCAAACCAACATAAAATGTAGTCTAGAGTGCTTGACCATACATAGGGTAAATCGGTCGTATGGATAATGAACAGATCATTTCACGACTTTAATTTGTAGTGACCCACCGGATAGTGACGATATACTAAAGCTACAGAGCGGGAGATAATCACTGGTTGTTGCATTCTTCATTCGAGGCGAAATCATCATTGACAAATCTCCAGAACCTATCGTCAATGAGCATTTCTCTGGCTGTTTCCCCGCGCTCACAATATTTCAGTCCCTGAACACCAATTTCAATGTTGTTGGGAGTATTTGGCCCTTCAGACCAACCTTCAAGGGTCAATGCGTAGTTAGCTATGGAAAGTGCACAATTGTTTAACATACTACCCGCAAAGCGGACAGAACTTAAATCCCAGGCTCCAATATTTTGGTTAAAGACCAAGGCATTTGAAAACATGAAACTCATATTAGTTACCTCACTTACATCCCATTGACTTAAATCCTGATTAAATGAACGAGCATCAGATAACATACCTGACATATTAGTTACAGAACCTACTTTCCACGAGCCTATATCTTGATTAAAAGCATAGGCATCATCGAACATTCCTGACATATTTTCTACAGACTTTACATTCCAACCACCTATATCCTGATTAAAAACCAGCGCCTCATCAAACATTCTGGACATATCGACCACATTCTCCACATTCCACGAACCAATTTCCTGATTAAATACCACTGCAGATGAGAACATTTGCGACATATCTCTGACAGAACTCGTGTTCCAGGTACTTACACTTCCATTGAACGAAGTTGCTGCGGCAAACATATTCCTCATATTCGTAACCGCACTTACATCCCACCTACTTAAATCGCCATTGAATGAAGAAGCGCCAGAGAACATTCCCTCCATATCCGTCACTGACGACAGGTCAGGTGTGTCTTTAGCGGTGGATATGACATTGCTGCAACTGGAAAAAGTTCCTTTCATGCTTTGCCATTCAATAGTACCCCATTGAAGGATCTCCTGGATCGCATCATTATTATCATTCAGGCTGAATGCCGGGAATCTGCCTCGTATAGCTATCTCATATGTACCTGAATTTATATACTGATGAGAGGGGGCTTCTGATAGACCCGTTTCTATGGTTCCATCTCCCCAATCTATGTCATAGCTATAGGTATAGCTGCCATCGGTTACCATGCTTATCTCCTGATTATCAACTGTAGTTTCCCATTTTGTAATGAAACTTTCTTCATCAACATCTTCGACCGTGATATCGACCATCCCTTCTGCACTGAGCATCCCATCAGATACAACAACCGTCAGGCTATAACTTGTGGTGGTTTCATAGTCCAACATTTTGCCTTCGGCTAATTTCAAAACTGTTTTTTCTTCCTGATCCGATAAAGTAAATAATCCATCGAAGATGCCGGGTTCTTTAAGTGAAAAGGTAAGTTTATCTCCATCAGCGTCAGTAGCGACTAGTACGCCGATTTCCTCCATAGAAGTAATGTTTTCAGGAACAGTGAACATCATGGCCTGGATATCCGGTGCAACGTTTTCATTTATATCCGTCACAGTGATCGTAATATCAGCAGAGGCAGATAACTCTCCATCACTAGCTGAAACGGTAATAACATGCTTATTTTTAGTCTCGAAATCCAGGCTTTTACCACTTGCAAGGCTAAGGTCTCCGGAATTGCTTATAGAAAACAAATCTTCATCATTGGTTTTGATACTGAAGGTGAGTTCATCTTCTTCAGCATCTTTTGCGGTAACAGTGCCAAATACCTTACCAGGTTCCTCCGCTTCTGAAACATTAAAAGATTGTGCTGTTATGGTTGGAGCTTCGTTTTCAGGTCCTACATTGTCATCATCTCCACATCGAAAAAAAAGTATAGCCGATGCTGCGGATAGATATAAAAAAAATCTGATACTCATTTCGTTATTCATTAATAGATATGCAAGGCAACATGAACAGTGAGGTTAAGAATCACCATTGATACTTTCAATCCATACTTATTGAATGGATGTATTAACTGATTAAATATTCACTCTTATTTATTATTCGAAATTAATAATGCCACCTCTCATGAAAAATGACCAACCTTGGTCATTTTTTGATTGTTCCTTGAATAGGGATATTGAATTGTTCCTCTAGGTCATTAGGAAGTAGTACATCGGCATAGAAGCCTTTAGCGAGGCTTCCAACTTCCTTCTAGCTGACCGTTGCGAAGGTACGTTCCTATCAAACTCCGATCTACCTGAGCGTTGTTAAAGAAGATGGTTTGTTGAGCATTATCCACCTGCTCTGTAATATTTCCTGCTGCATCGAATACATAGTTCAAGTCCTGAAGTATGTCTGCTCCGGTATTTCTTGTGGTGAGAAGTCGTGTAAGTCTGAAGGTGTTCGGGTCGTAAGTGTATTTTGTTTGGCTACCATTAATTACCATAGGCGATTTTCTCTCTTTGGCCCCTGGCATTGTAATCGATGTTGGTAACAAAAGAAGTCGCTGTGCCTGAGCCTCGCAAATTAGCTTCTACGCTTTCTAACAGATTGGTTTCGTTGTAAGCAGGCCGGACCACCGAGTTATCCGGCATAGTCATGGACACCGGTCGGTTCGGGGCGTCATATTGCATCTGCTGAGTAAAGGTTTCGCTTTCTAATAAGGGAGTGGCTACTGCCATCGCATCGGTTGCTCCGGGAAGTGCAGACCAGTCCGGTGTGGTTTTGTATTCTTTAGCGTATTGACGCGAACTTTCCAGTAGATTTCCTTCAAAATCAAATCCATACGAGCAAGTTCATAAACTTGTCACGATCTATAGAATTAAGTAAATGCTCCGATCATACTTAAACTAGTGGGGGATGTCAAATGCTTATGTATCGTTTAGGGGCATAATAAAACCATCTACTTAACGTATAAAACATTGGTCTATCTGAGATCATACCCTACTAGATTATGCGTGCCGTTTAGACTGATAGCTTCACTTCTGGACAAGAAAACCCATTCATACGTATGCAAAAGCCATATGCAACCGGCTAACACAGCACCTCGTTAGAGATCCATTAGAAAATAGATCATTTTGAACATTTAAGTTTGTAATGGTTTGTTTCACCAACTTTATCTTTGATATATGAAGTATTATAACCACTTAAATATTTGCCAGATATCCAATAACTCTCGTAAAATTTTTCAGAAGAGTAATGCGCCAGATCAACTTTTTCAAAATATCCGGATTCTTCAGGGTTTTTATCCTTAAAGTCTTTATTAAGTTCTTTAGTTTCATAGTAGAAATTTCTTATTCTAATAATATTTCTATCAGACCCACAGTCCTTCATACGAGATACTTGATTAAAAACTTCAATAAAATCTTTAAGCTGATACTCCTCCTTTGGAGCATTGCTAATTAAAAATACCTCAGTTATTTTGGTGAAATCATTTTCTTTTTTTTCTGTACAATGCGATTCCAGTTTATAGATTTGAGGCTTTTCCATTGAACAGGAATTCATTATAACACAAATAAAAAACCAATATATTCCTTTAAAATTCATCATTCATTAGATTTAGTACCTGAGAATTGACGTGTTATACTCACCCTTGTAACAAATGGGCGGTAAGCCCTCGTTGTTTCACGTTGCAGTCTATACCAAGCCCTAAAACCAGCCTGGATATATAAATTCCAAATTGGTGTCACATCTCCGCGGTCAAGACCAAAGTGATCATAAATTGTAAGTGTAAAACCTCCTGAATATGTTCCGTCTTTACTAATCTCTAAATTTTCCAATGTTACATCAAACGCCTGAGTGTCGGTAATTGCGATGGTTAGTCCTCCCCAAAAGGTATGTTCCATCCTATCATTAAATGCTGGACGGTTTAAACCTTCTATTGTAATTTTGTCCGGATGTATCCCGCGAGTTAATTGTTCTGTTATCTGATTACTTATGGTAGTTAGCATTTGCTGACCTTCAGCACTATTTTCCACTGCTCGATTCAATCTTTCATCCTCAAACAACGCATATCCACCTTCGGTAAAGTTTCTACCCATTGGTCCTCCGTTGTTATCTCTGAATAATGTGATCATATCCTGAACCACTTCATCCATTTCTCCACTTGTATAAATTAATGCAGCCATTAGCCGAAAATCAGTAAAGAACTGTTCGTCTGATTTATCTGAATCTATACTATTTAAATTTATCAAATAATCACTGGCCTCATCATTAATTTGTTGATTTGTTAGGTCGCCAAAACGAAGATCATCTCTTAAAGTTCCGGGTTGATTCACCGCATGTAGAGGTCTCCTAGCTGAGGCCGCAATGACTCTCGGACTTGACAAGCTAGGGCTTATAATCAACTCGGACCCAATTGGTAAGCCAAGATCAGGATATCCATTCCAGGTTCGCAATTGATCAACCGAGACGCCAAATTTTCGTGATAAGCCCCAATAGGTATCACCTTCTTTGATCGTATGTGTCCTTTTTTGAGAACTTGTATCCGTATCAGGATTGGGCTCTAAGCCATCTAAGTCCATGTTGTTGATTGGCCTGTTTCCAGCATACTGATAAGGTGTATAAAACGGGTATTCATCTTTCAAAGGATAAGTACTGACAAACCTTACCAACCAGCTGGCATAGTATCGAGCTCCATAATAGTATAGTCCAGTTTCTTCGTCACGTTCTTTTCCCACATAACGGTACCTTTTTAAAGAAGTCTCCATGCTATTCTTTCCGCTTCTATAACTGCTTGTGCCAAACGGATGATATTCTTCATAAGAAATAATGGCTGTAGTACCATCAAGTTCAAGGGTGGCCGATCCCAGATGATTGGAGAGTTGATACCGGATTTCATTTACGGGAGTACCTACCTGAGTACCTCCATCTATGGTTTTGGTATCAATCAAAACCATCTTACCAGTACCATCACCGAGGTGCAAAGTCTCTCGTTCCAATTGTACCGTACCACTCTGGCTTTTGCGGTAAATCTCCCAATCGGTCAGGTATAGACGTTCTTCCTTCACACCACCATTTCGTTCAACTACCTTCCTAACTCGTGTTCCAATCCCATCATACACATAATAAGCCATTCCCCCACCCCCCAGGTCAGCCGTTTGTAACCGGTCAGCAAAATCCCAGGCCATGGAAGTGAGGTGAGGCATCGATAGCATACTTCCATGTGTATCATAGGTGTATTGATCAGTGGCAGGTGGGGTATTATCCGGTGAGGTGCTTAGCAAATAATTGTTTTGCATAAAATTATAATGATAATGCCTGGTCCAATTTCCCCCGGTGGCCTGGTGGATCATTTTCAGGATATTACCGATTTCATCGTATTCATATTCCTGTGTGTAACGTCTTAACGCCTGGGTATTTTCAGGAAGTGGGTTGAAGTTGATATCTCCCGGGCCCGGGGCTGAGTTTAATCCGATCAGTTCCCTTCCTTCCGCCTTGAGTAAGCGATAGAGTGCATCGTAGGTGTATTTGCCATGGGGATCTACCTGAGCGTTGTTAAAGAAGATGGTTTGTTGAGCATTATCCACCTGCTCTGTAATATTTCCTGCTNGATCAGTGGCAGGTGGGGTATTATCCGGTGAGGTGCTTAGCAAATAATTGTTTTGCATAAAATTATAATGATAATGCCTGGTCCAATTTCCCCCGGTGGCCTGGTGGATCATTTTTAGGATATTACCGATTTCATCGTATTCATATTCCTGTGTGTAACGTCTTAACGCCTGGGTATTTTCAGGAAGTGGGTTGATGTTGATATCTCCCGGGCCCGGAGCTGAGTTTAATCCGATCAGTTCCCTTCCTTCCGCCTTGAGTAAGCGATAGAGTGCATCATAGGTGTATTTGCCATGGGGATCTACCTGAGCGTTGTTAAAGAAGATGGTTTGTTGAGCATTATCCACCTGCTCTGTAATATTTCCTGCTGCATCGAATACATAGTTCAAGCCCTGAAGTATGTCTGCTCCGGTATTTCTTGTGGTGAGAAGTCGTGTAAGTCTGAAGGTGTTCGGGTCGTAAGTGTATTTTGTTTGACTGCCATTGCCATAGACGATTTTCTCTCTTTGGCCCCGGGCATTGTAATCGATGTTGGTAACAAAAGAAGTCCCTGTGCCTGAGCCCCGCAAATTAGCTTCTACGGTTTCTAAGAGGTTAGCTTCATTATAGGTCGGTTTGACCACTGAATTGTCCGGCATAGTCATGGACACCGGTCGGTTCAGGGCATCATATTGCATCTGCTGAGTAAAGGTTTCGCTTTCTAATAAGGGGATGGCTACTGCCATCACATCGGTTGCTCCGGGAAGTGCAGACCAGTCCGGTGTGGTTTTGTATTCTTTAGCGTATTGACGCGAACTTTCCAGTAGATTTCCTTTAAAATCAAATCCATCCGATTGAAGTAACCCTGCGCTGTCAAAGACCTGGTGGATCTGACCTCGCAGATTGTTTGTTTCAGGGTTACTCACTTCTTCGCCATAGATGGTGAACGTTACCAGCTTTTCAGAGTCATTCCCTTGTTGAACCCAATTTTGTTCAGGCCGCTGTAGTTCATCATAAACATTGCGAAAAGCCTGATCCCGATTATCCCACATACGGACAGGGCTATTCAATACATTACTCAACATCCACCGGTCACCTGCATCCCTGCTTTCGGTATTGATGGGTTCATCTAACAGGTTATACCGGTTGGTGGTGATCAGCCTCCCCTTTGCATCAGTCACAGTGATCACATTTCCTTTGATATCGTAACCATTGCGGGTTTCATACTGGCCGAGGCTTCCGTTGTCATCTACGGTCAAAAAAGGGCGCGCCAGGGTATCCAGGTGTACAATCTGTGGCGTATTGGCATGTTGCGCAGCTAACCAGGCGGCCCGCTGGTCAGGGTCGGTCGGTTCAGTGCCTGCCGGATCAGGGCTGTTACGGTCTGTGTACCAGATGCTTTCCAGCACGGTGTCGTTTCGGTCAAAATTTTCCTGGCGCCAGGGGTCAAATATCACTTTTTCAAGGCTTCCATCCGGGTGCAATGTCCTGACCACTCTGCCGACGGGATCGTAGAACAATTCAACGGTAACGCCGTATTCCCGTAGTTCACTTTCGTCTTCATAGTCAAACGTACTGCTGAAATACGGTTCGTATTGCCGGACTGCTTCCCCTTTGTTATTCAATACGGTACGACCGTTTCCTATCCAACGGCTGGCGACAGGCTGTAATACAGGGGCGCCCTGTGTATCTAATATTAAATTACCTTCGGCATCTCTTCCAAAGGCTTCGCCAGGTTCAGCTTGCACTTTGGTCAATAGTTCCTGCCCCAGCCCGCCGGTATATACGTAAGATTCCTGGAAGCGTGGATTGGCAGCGCCGTGCTGCTCCCGGGCAAACGTATGTACGAAGTTGGGCTTTTGATGATCGATCCAATTGAAAAGCTCATATTCCATTCGAATGGTAGGGTCCTGAAGCGTATCTCCTGTTTTTTCAGGATCGGTTTCCCCCACTTTACCCATAACAGCAGTGGCCACTACCATTCCGCGAACGTCAAAAGCCACCTGTTGCCGGTTCTGATTAGGGTCTTTCACCTCCCGGGATTGTAGCACCCGGTAATCATTTTGTGATTCGGTACGATTAGCCAGTGCGTTTTCCATGGCGACGGCAAGTATATAATGGATATCATAAGTAATAGTGAGTGAATTACCGAATGGGTCAATGCTCTGAGTTGGAAAATAGAAATGAGCAGCATCGAATACCTGCCTGGGTGAAGGCTGCCAATAGCCCTGAATATCAGCTATATAACCTGATTCACTACTTGTTAGCAGCGCGTTGTCTACTTTTGAATCGTACACCTGGGTTACCAGTCCCGGGGTAAAAACCAGGGCGTATTGCCTGTAGGGAAGGGCATGAAAAGCCACCTGACCTTGGGGTAATTCGGCAGTAAGGTCTGCACTATAATAGGTGACCCTGTTATTAGATAACAGCCGTTTGTTTAAACCTGCACCTACAGCCTGCGACTCAAAAGCTATTTTTGTTGCGCTGTCAAAAGCTTGCTGAATTTCTTCCAGGGAGAAAATCGTAATGCCCGAATTGCTTAATCCGGTCAGTTCATAGCTTCTGCCTGAATCAGGCACCCCCAGCCGATAAAATCCGGCGACTTCCTCCGACACATTGATCCATTGGTTTTCCGAGATAGTTATGTACAACTGACCTTGTTCAACATACGCCGGAACCCGTCTTGGGTACCCAATGGCCGCCGCCTGTATAACATTGCCAAAATCATCCACTTTCATCGTAAAACTGTGGCTCAATCGTGGATCATTAGGATTTCGCTCATAGTCAAGGGTCAGGCTTTCGCGTTCATGGACAAAGAATACCGCATAAGGATTGTTCGCTCTTGGCTGTAATGGCTTGATCGTATACCCGGCTTCCAGGACCTGGTATGGATGGACCGAAGCCGGGTCATTGTCATCCGCATAGATCTCCTGACGCAGCAGCGTACCTCTTAAGGCTCTAAAAGCCTCTCTTTCTTCTTCCGGAGACAGCCCTTTGGGAAGGTTGGTCGCTGTTATGTGAGGAGCCTGAGCATCCCCCTGATAGTATTCACCCCGGTACATTCCTAAAATGTGCCCTCTGCCGGAGAAGTGCCCGACGTGAAACCATGTTTTTGTCAGAGTAGGCGCTACATAGTCATTCGCGTTTTCATTGGTATTGTTCCCTCCGAAAAGTGTATCGGATTGTAATATGTCAAACGCTTCGGTATCCCACTGGTCGACCCTTCCGAAGCCTCGAAATTCACGTTCTACTCCATCATAATAGCCATGATGATAAGCGTATCGTGTGGTCAATCGTTGCCCCGTGATCTGATCATAGATCTCGGTGCGCTCCAACACTTGTACAGGAAAGGGTAGTTTGGTGATCCATGGGGTGCCTTCCCGCTCGTCACGCAGGTAAAATTGGGTGGAAGGGGCATATTGCATGCGGGTCAGCGCTCCCATATTATTGTCAATTTCACTGAGCAGGAAGGGTTTTTTACTGCTCATCAAGTCGATGTAACGCAAACGTTGGGAGGTACTTGCGGGTAAAGGTGATGTACTTACCAGGCAGGCCGTACCGTTTCCAAACAAGTCGGTTATGGTAAGGGTACTAAGATCATCTACAGGAAATCGGTGACTAACACTTATTTTCTTTCCAAAACCATTGCCACTTTCGTTGGGCCAATAGTCCACTTTATTGTCGTAGAAGTAGATAAAGTCTGCGTTGCCGGTGCCATCAATATCAGCCAGACGCACTCTTCTCCTGTCAAAAAGGTCAGGATAATCAATGTTTGGCGCATGGTCCATACGTACCTGCTTCCCAAACTTTCCATGCCCCATATTAGGCCAATAGTGGATCGACCCGTTTCGTACACGCACGATATCCGTCAATCCATCGCCAGACATATCCGCCAGGTAGATCACCTGTTCTTCATCCGCAAATACAATGGCCGGACCTTGCCGTTCGTCTAACGCTCTTGCGGTTTGTCTGGCCTGAGCATACCCCTCTTTTACCAATGATTCGTACCATGTGAAGCAAAGGTCTTCTGTCATGAGAATATCAGCGTAGCCGTCTCCGGTAAGGTCAATAAAACGTAGATTGGGGTCATTCCAATCTATGTTAGGGCTTTGCCGGAATGCCTTAAAGTGCCTCCATTGTCCATGGCTGTCCTGTTCATAAAAGCCGGCCATATCCGTTTCTTGTATCAATAGCTCGGGTACGCCATCGCTGTCCAGGTCAGTGAGTTGCATTCGGGTGTTGGTACCAACGGTAGCAGGTTTGGGCGCTACCTGGTCAAAAGGGTCCATGACCAGTTGCGGAGTATCTTCTCTGCTGGCAGGATTATAATCATAATACCGTGAGTCCCCTTTGTTACGTTGATACCACCATGCTCCGGCATCTTCGTATAAAATACCTTGAAGGCCTTCTCCATACAGGTCCGTCCATTGGGTTCGAATACCATCCACCCCTCCCGGAATGGACTGTATTATGTCATCATTCGCCTCGTATATAGAAGGATCAATGGTGGCTTCTGTATAAGAAAAGGTTACCGGGGGCATGGTCTCCGGGGCCTTACCTGCTTCGTAATACCGGTATTGCACAGCCTTTAGCAGAGTATAGGTGGTCTGCTGATCGAAATTTAACTCTGTTGCACATACCAGATAGGGGTCAGGTCCCAGCTCCGGAAAATTGTGGAACATCAATATCCGCTGACATAAGCGATAGGTCCGTATTTCAAACCCGGCGGTGTAAGTGGAGAATGCATCCTTACGATACGCCCAGCTTTGAGCCTCTTCGGGAGTGGGAGCATCAGGATCATGCTCTCCGTAGTCCATCACTGCTTCGAAATGCCAGCCGGTAGTAGTAAAGAAGTCAGTGTCATCAGCATGGAACGGTATAGTATTGCCATACTTAATTCGCTTGGGATAGCGATGGGCCATTATCGCATCTCTGCGATGCGCTTCGTGCGCCGGATTAGGTACGTTGACCCGGTCTTCAGCTTTGTATTCATAGATAATGATGTTACCCTTGTCATCGTATGTTCTTTCCAGTAGCCACTGGAACACTTTCTTTTCGTCATTCGGATCGGCAACTCTTCCCAATGCAGATGTTCCATAGACGGATGTGGTATTGTCTTTGGTGGTCACTCGCCAGTGTGAGATCCCCGAACTTTGATCCAACCACCTTTCTATCCGGGCGAAAAGCCCTTCGGTACGCGGACGGTATCGTGTGATGAGGTGTCCTTCTTTTTCCAATTGGACCGTTTGATATGCATCATTCTTCTCTTCTAAAAAAGGCACCAGGTCTTCTGCCCCACTCAATAAAAACGTATCGCTTTCCGCCGGGTCATTATATTTAGGAAGGCCTTTAGACGTTTTTCTTGAAATGGAAGGAATACCAACACCCCACCCCAGCCCGAATACACCATTACCATTTCCAGAATCATAGCTCAATACTAATTGTGGTGTAAAGCCTGATCGGCCGGGACTCACCTTTACCGGAACGGAAAAAGAAGCTGTACCTGTTACCGGGTTGGCCTGGAATTTCTCGCCCATTCCACGAATAGCGCCACCTCCTGTAGGCAAGCTGATCGGCGCCTGCTGTTGCTGCGCTTGTTGCTGTTCATTTTGAGTGCTGTTTTGATCTTCAGGGTGAGTACTTGAGGCACTCCCCTGGAAGTTATTGGTATTATTTTGGGGTGTTGGTTCTTGCATTGCTTTGGTTTTTTTAGTCTTTAGTCTTTAGTCTTGAGTCTTGAGTCTTAAGTATTAAAGCGTCACTTAAGACTAAGGACTTAAGACTGACGACTCCACATCATCCAAGTTTAAATTCCAACAATACATAAATGTCATCGATCACGTTCGGGTCAAGACTCTTGCTAATAGGAGTACCTGTAGCGTCCTTCAATTTGAGTGTATCTGATAACGTTGTGATTGAATCACGCTTGATCAGTAGTTCCCAGCTGCCGTCCGCATCACCGGTTACCCCCATAAACCCTGAATACTGTAAGTTGCCATACTCGGGTACAACACTCGCGTTATCCACTACAGTCTTGAAGTTGACCGTTTCTCCTTCTCTCACCCATTTTAGCATGAGTCCATTAAGATGCTCTGACTGAAACTCTTCCTTCAACCTTATCAATACAAAGGCATTATCCATATTGAGGTTTCTTCCTCGCAAGAAGTATGGGAAGTTCCTATCGGAGAGTTTGATCGTGGTTTTATAATCCTCCGTATCAGAAGATGGATGGAGCAAGGCAGTCATTTCAGTAGAAAATTCACGTTCAAGACTGAACATTCTTTGAAGGCCTGTTTCAGTAGCCGCCAGTTCATCGAGCAATTTGTCCAGCTCACTCTGAAGATTGCTCTCCACAGACTGACGGAAGTTATCGCCACCGTCCCGCGCTGTGTAATTGACATGAATTATTGCATCGGATATGGTATCATAGTCAAACTGTCTGAATTCTTGTGGCAATTCCAGACGCCATGTACTGACCGCCCCTAATCGTTCAAAAGGCAAGTAACGTTCATCTCTGAAATTGAACTCAAACATACCGCTGTCCCGCTGGGCGCTGCTGGTGGCGATAGCTTGTGTGCCGGCGAAGTAGTGGGTAAAACGAAGGTCATCGGCCCCCTGGTAGGCATAGTCTGTCACGTTTGAGCCTATCTGTGTACTTTTTCTCACCCGGCTGTTCAGTAAAGTTAACTTACAATTGACATTGGTGTAAGGCCCGGTTACACACGGTATGGTAACGCTCACCGATTTAATGCGGCGCAGGTACTGTCCCGGGTGGTCCATATCAAACAGTACTTCAGAAAGATGTACTTCACATTTTCCATTCTCCCGGAGTTGTAACAAGGCCTGAGGGCTGACTTTGCTGATCGAAATGTGCTTGGTCAATTCAAACTCCCTCTTATTCTGCTCGATATAGGCCATTTCCAACCTTCGAAGGTCTTTCTGTAGCTGCTCTCCTGAAAGCAGGCCTTTCTTCAGGCTGTCCCAATAGCCAAATTGGATGTAATTGGTGTTTTCCAGGGCCAATTCGAACTGCATATTTCGCTCCACCCTCTTGGCCATATCATAAGCCATTTGGAACGTTTGGAAGTAAATACTTGATAATTGAGTCGTCATCCATTGATAGAGATCACGATTAGTGTATTTATCTTGTAAAAATGCATTAACCTCTTGGGACTGATCTGTCTGCAGGTCATGGCTTTCCAGTTCATGTTCCATCATGGAGAGACGGGCTCTGGCAGACAGGATTTGTTTATCAATTTGTTCTATTTCTTTTTCAGCCAGTTCTAATTGGAAGTCCCAATCTTCTTGACGACGCTCGTAGCCGCCTAACAATCCTGCCTTATTAGCTTGAAATGATTCTACCTGGGATAAAATACGCAGAACATTAGACGCTGTAATTACTGCTGTACTCAAACCGGTACCACCCGTTTCGGCTGTAACAAATGGGCTTCCGAAGGCTCCTGCTATTCCCAATTGAAAGTCTGGAATTACAGCCAATGCTCCTGCTAAAGCTTCAATCCCGCCAGCTACAGTATTTAGAACCAGCGCCGATTCCATTTTGTCTAACTGCTTCTGTTCCTTTGAGTTTATATTTTCTCTATTACCATAATATCTTTCTCTAATGCGGGCGAGCTCTTTAGCTTCCTCAAGAGAGTCTAAATTCTCCCTTGCCTCTCTAACAGCGTCTTCCCTAATTCTTCTTACTTGCTTCAAAAGATCCACTTCATGACCGGCCCTTAACAAAGCCAGGTCTTCACCATCTTTTTTCTCTAAAGCAGAAAGCATGGCATTTCCCAGGTTTCGAACTTCATTACTGAAATCATATGCCCTTTGAAGCATATACTCAAAGCGGTAGATCGGAATTGGAGCGTTCAAATCGCTAATGGCGCTGCTCAGGTCAATCCCTGCCGCCGCAGCCCTGACCAATAATGCCGGATCGATCGGTGGTTCGAACAATGCCAGTTGCCGTGTAACTCCTTCGATATTCTGACAATTTCTGATCTTAAAGAGCCGATCTGCCACGGTATCCCAATACCCAAGCAATTTATCATTCGGGGGAAGGCAGAAGTATAAAATGGTATTCAAGATATTGATCTGGTCGTTCTCTTCTACACTGATATTCTGAGTTTCTTCCATATCCAGGAGTAGCTCTGTTTCAATCTCCACCAGGGCATTACTGAAACTATCTATTTCCGGTTTAATGTCGTTGTAAGATCTCGTTTCCGTTTCTTCACGACTAATGATCTCCGGTCGTTTTCCAAGTATTTGCGCTGCCAGGACATACAATTGCGTGGCTTCATTGATGGACTCTATGGTATCTCTTCGGAACAGATGGTCCCCCCAGGCAATCAGGTTGTCCAGGTACTTCATAACCACCGTTTTCATGTAAGCCACTATTCTTAACCTGGCAATGACATGTGGTTGGAAAGGGTTCTTTTGCCAATCTGTCACCTGTTTTTTGAAGGCCCGGCTTCCCTGGTTGATCAGGTCGAATATTTCAGCGGTCTGATTGACTCCCTGGTACAAATGGAAGGGCTTGGTTTTCCAGAAACGCGCCGGGGCCTGCCCTTCCGTTTCCGTCGGATCAAATATATAATGGAACCATTTCTGTGCTTCTTCAAACCGTTGGTTAGCTGAAAGCTGCGTGGCAATGGATAAAGGCGCATGGAAGAACAACTCCCAGTTGTATTGGCTGTAGGCCCCCGTATATCCAAAGTCGATTTCTTCTTTAGGATATTGTTTAAGTGTAAAATCGAACTCAAGCGGCGCCTTCAGGACGGCTCTTGAGGGCTGATAAACGGTAGTAAAATAGTCGTTTTCGATTTTTTGTCTGTCCAGTGCACGGATCTCGGTTTGCTGTGCCGGAGTTCCTTTCACATTGGCCAACGGATTCAATAATCCATCGATACCAAATTTATTGACTTGTTTGATGAAAAGTCTTGTATACGGATGGTAAAAACTTTGGAACTCATAATTGGTCCTTATGGAAGTGATTCTCCTGATCTTATACAAGGGTCTGATCCGAATGGGCATGATAACGGGTTGTACCCTGGGTAACTGTGTTAACCTTGATCTTTGCACCGTAATTCTGCTTACCTCAGGACTACGTTCTTCAAAGGTTCTTACATTTCTCAAAAAATCAGATGAATCCAGCCGCGTTAATGTTGGAGTGGCTAAATTCAATTGTAAAAAATCGTTAGAACGGACGACCGAAAACCTGTTGTCTCCCACAAAAAAACCATTTACGGACCTTGGATTGATCAACGGCGCCGGAGTGAATGTAGGTCTGACCACAGGCAGTCGTGTGCCTGGCGTTGGCCTTACGAATGGCAATTGAACAGGCCTGGGACGCGTGAAAGGCCGGACCGTTGGCTTGATCAACCTGAACGGAGGCCTTCTGAAAAACGTGAACCTCTCCTTTTTGGGAACGATAAGAAAAGTCCGGAAATCATCCTCATAGAACGTAGGCGCTTCCAATTCATCCTGGTCCCAATATTGGTGTAACATGAGTGTTTTAAATGCTCCCGGGGTTTTCCTGAGTAATACAGAGCTGTTTTTATCAAAAGCAGAAGCCCTTGAAGGTGTATTAAAGGTGAGTGAATCGGTTTGACTTCCTTCTTTAAATTTCATATTAAAAAAGTCAGACCCAACGGGTTTAGGAAATGCCAGTTCTTCCTCAACGGCTTCAGCCGCCTGATTTAATACTAAATGGTTAGTGTAATCGTTGAATTTAAAGCCGTTGAGTATGAACAGACGTTCCTTTTTCTTGATCCTGGGAAGGAATATTCTGGGTGAAATAAAATTGAAAATGCCTCTCCGGGATCTTCTTACACTCCTGAAAATGGGCGTCAGTTCTACTCCGGGATATACGATATCGATAAAAAGCTCGTCGTTTTCGATACTGCTCACCAGGAAATGCCTGGAAGGCTCACTATATTCGCTGTCCACTACCTCTTCGGTCAATTTAGGGTCAGTCCATTGTCCCCGGTAGAAGGAAGTCCATCCGATTTTGATCTCATGGCCCAGCTTTGGGTTTCTGCTGGACTTTTGATCCCGGTCCGTAGTTACCTCCAGGTCTGAATCGTCTGGCTCTTCAGCCATTTGACTGAATACCACCCAAAAGAGGTATAACCTTCTATTGTAAATGACTGGGAGTATGTGGTCACTTTCTATTTCCAGGTCAATTTTTTCCCAGGGTGTCCAGAATGACCGGTCCACCCATCTCCGCATATAATATATATTTGGCTTATTGGCTGTTCTACCGATTACATAATAAGTGCCTTTCTCTTCGTCGTCCAGGTCTTCCTCATTTTCATTGTCATCATATACTCCGACGATCTCCAGTCTGCTGACCTGATCGAGTTTTCTTAAGTAAGTAAGATAAGCTCGTTCTGCGGTTTCTATAGTCAATTCATCCTGAAGAAGTTCGTTTTCCAGTTCTATGAAAAACGGTGTTTTATCATCTCGTAATTCCGGCTCTATCCAGTTTTCAGGATACAGGAAGATCTTACGATTGGCCTCCCAAACCCTGAAGTTTTTCCTCCAGACCCATTGTTTGGCCAACTCCGGATCGAAAACAAGGTCGGGCTCCAGGTTGAGCAGGATCCGCTGCATCCAAAGTTGCACACTCGAAAGGGCTAATTTGATCCGCGAAGTAAGGGTGCAGGCACTCATTTGAGTGTCGATCAGATAATGGCTGTACAACTCATCAGCATCAGCAAACCCACCGTCCTTTATTACAAATACCTGGAGAGCATCGCGCTGTTTTTCTCTCAAGAGGTCTCTAATTTCAGGAGCTATTTCCAGCCATTGTTCAGTAGAGTAGGAAGCATTAGCTATTGTTCGTGAGAGCCTTCCCTGGTCAACCGTGGCGTCCGGTGTATTTAATGACCATAATTGTGAGGCCTCTGCCTCACTTTTATCGATCACGTCAAAGGCATCGGATAAATACTTCACCCATAACTCACTGTTAAAATCAGCCCTGACCAGGTTAAACCCTGCAGCACTCGTCAGATAATCAATGTCATCACGATTCCAGCCTGTCGCATCGGCCAGGGACTGACGTATCTGATCATCCGTATTGGCAGTATCCAAAGATTGCCTAATCAGTTGATAAATAGTGGAATCCCCATTGAAACGACTTCGTTGTAAATAGGCGGTTTCTATCAATCTCAACCAGGAAGCGCCTTCAGCAGCTCCCAACGCGCCTTGAGGGGTCACAGGAACCCCGGCAATATTGAACCAACCTATCGCCGGTCCCTGGGAGAGCACAAATAGCAGGTCTTCAGAAGAAATGCGCAGTGTGTTTGCCAGAAGACCGATCTTCAACAGTCTTTCCAGGGTCTGTATCTCTTCCGGATTGTTAGTGAAGTTTATTTCGTCAACTCCGTTAACATAATTAGTATCCAGAAATACATCAATGGCCGCTTTCGTATTGTCCTGTGTGCTCTTGACATAGTCATTGAGCATGGAAATAGTAGTAGAAACTTCAATGTCCAGTTCAGCTGCCATCTTTTGAAAAACGAAGTTTCGTGCGAGAAACTGTAACATTGGAACCAGTACATAGTCAATTCTGGCGCTTGTATCCGTAATCACGCCTGCACCGGAACCTACTAACTTACCGGTAGCATCGGCTGTATCTAAAAATGACGAAAAGCTGGTAGTTATAAAATCTGTTTTCTCCTGATCGGTCAAAGTGGATGAATCATCTACTATGGCCAATGCCGTCGCTAAACTTTCTTCTTCTAATAGTGCCGAAAGGCTGTTTGATAATTGATCAGCTTTAAGGTTCTCCTCTTGTTCAATGGCCAGCAGTTTTTGTAATTCAATGCGTATTTGAGTCAAAGTGCCGCTCAGCTCAATTTCAGGAATACCTGTATTCTCGTCTTCTTTTTTATGTTGAACCAAATAGGACAGTTCACTTACCGAAACACGAAGGTTTTTCAGCCGAAGTACGAATTCATAAAAGTTTTCAACCTCTTCAGGAGAATCGAACGTCAGGGCTGTCATATCTCGAAGAGACTGTAATTCTGCTACATCCAGTTTAAATGCTTTCGCGAGCGTGGCCAGTTTGTAAATGGCGGACAGGTTGGCAACGGTCAGGTTGGCTCCGGGTAAAAAAGCTATAATTTCTTGGAAGTCTTCTGTTTTAATGTTTATAGCCGCTCTCACGACCATATTAACGGTTTGATCTGTCAGCAATGGTGTGGTATCTGCCAGCTCCGTACCGGCCAGATTCAACGTAAAAAGAGTGCTGGCATTGTCGAAACTAGTGGTGATGGCAGGGTTCAGAAACAGCTCTTCATAGAAAGAAAGACCTTCCTCATAGGCACGTGTATCGAGGTTGGTAAACCAACCGGTCAATTCTCTTACCGGCAACTTTACTGCAACACTGAGGTCATGTATGAAGCCCAGTTGTATAAGATATTCCTCGTTGGATACTCCGATAAAGGTTCTGAACACTCTGTCCAGGTCATAAACAGACCATCCTGATTTTAACTGAAGTCTTCGAAAACGATTGAGGTTATGAAACTCTTCATTGGTAAAATTCAAAGTAGCTATGCCCAGGTCACATTCATCAGGGCTGGGGAAGTTTACTACCTTATTACCCGGGTTTACGGCTTCACATTCTAAAAATTTCAGCAGATCGTCAAATGTAAGGTCAAGTGACTTCAACAGATCGCTTACATTGGGTAAAGCCGTAAGAATTTCGTTTCCACCGGCTGTTAATCCGGTGAGCGTAGTTAAATCATAATACAGCCCGGCATCAGCAACAGAACTATTGAAAATTTCAAAATCCTTTTGGGTAAGGTTCAATATGGCCAGCGCCCTGTTTCGCTTTTTATCCACATTACCTGTCTGATTCAGCGTTCTGATCACCTCACTTCGTCTTATACCCAGATGGCCAAGGTATGCGTTAGCTTCTTCTGTCCATAAATTGAAAGGCAACTGTATCGGGAAGACTTCAGTGGCCAATTTATCATAAGCATCTTTGTTGATATACTCAGGCATGGCCCTCAGAGAAGCAGCATCTCTGGTTGTCTGCCCCGTATAGCCCGCAGTTGGAGGGCTCACCAGGTTTTCAAGAAACTCATTTACCAGGTCGATGTACGGCATTACCGTATTGGTATTGGTACAGTTCAATTGGATTTGCTGGATATCCGGCCTTCTTTGGTCTAATACTAATCTGGCATTTGATGCCGGATCACTGTTATTTTCTCCAAGTTCAACAAACTCCAGCAGGTCCACTAAAAAGGCAGCCGGGCTTAGTACCGAACGACAATGCCGGCAACTACAAAAGTCAGTGGTTTCAAATAATGACTGCAGGTTGGGGATCTCCTGGGGAGTGGCTGCAGCAGCGCCCACCGTAGAAAAGCCTGCGGAAGGGCTTCCATCCACGCCGCCGCTAAACACAGAAGTATTCACAGGGTTAAACCGATTGCCATATTTCGCCATTACCTGCAGAGTTTGAGAAGAGACATTGGCGGCACGGTCGTAGATCTTTTCTGCTGCCTCTTCTCCTCCCAGCTGATCGGCATAGCGGTTAATAAAGGTCTTTTTTCCCAGTCTTCTTATCTTAAATGCGGAATCCAAACCATTATTGAGAAGTGTTTTAATCGTCTCAGATTTGTCAGTTTCCGGCGCCATGAAGAACACACGTCGCATGGCTTCAAGGTCTTTAACAAAACCCGTCGGATCTGTTATCCCCTGAAGTGCGTCGGGGTTGTCGCTGAGGTATTGATTGATATTGTTTTCTTTGAAATCGAAATCAGGGTTATTGGCAAAAAAGGTATCTAACCGGGCAGTGTCAAAATCAGGAGCTGCACTAAGCCCCTGAGATACTACTGAGGTGGGGAATGCATCTTCCAGCAGTTTTAGTATCAAAGACTTGTAACTGGCCTTACGCTCTTCCTCCGTATCTCCTTCAATGGTTTCCGGGATACCGGCAACATGAGTAGTGATAAGCGCATCCCAATCCGCACTGCTTAGTCCTGTGAGGTCTTTCACCTCCGTTATCGCGGGATCGTCTACCATGGCCTGGACCATTGAAAAGTTGTTTTGGGTAACGGCTGCAGTTCTTAATGCCAACTGTAATTTATCTACATCAGCAGCTGAAAAGTTAGTATCCGCTTCCAGGTCGGTCCATATTTGTGAATCGTCGGCTTCATCTATGTTTAAAGACTTTTCAATTACAATTTGTTTTTGCGTGTCATTGAAACCTACGATTTGCAATATCCGACCTAGTGAGCCTTGATTTTCGGGATCGTTACTTTCAGCTAATGCTACTGTTTTTTGAGCTGCTTCCAGCTGATCGAGGAGAGTTTGTATATCACTAATGAGATCGGAGGCGATCACATTATCAAAAGCAGCTGCCTCCAGCTCTCGCTGAAGGATAGATCTGTCTTCAGATAGCAGGTCGGCAAGATCGTCGGGTAACTCTCGGCGCATCAACCCGTAATATATCTCAGCTGCAATACTGGTCTGGTTAGCAAAAGCCCTGGACTTAACATAATAGTTCGTCCAATCGGCATCAACGTCAAATTTACCGGCGACTACTATAATATCTTCTTCCTGAAAAGTAGCCGGGTCATTATTAGAAATCGCAGGAGCCAGCTTATTATTTACTTGTTTGAATTCCGAAAGACCCACGAATACATCATCACCGATAACGAGATTGACCACTTCATTTTCAAGTGCATCGACCAATAAGGGAGAAACGGCCAGTGGATTTTCAGAATTGGTGTCGGTTTGCTCAAAGACCCGTACCCTTAGATCTGCCTGGGTCCTGCCCACCCCAGTCAGGTCATTGCTATTAAAATCTATGCCATAGGTACCGTCGGGATTAGTGATGGTATTTCCTACTTCCTTTTCACCCACAACGTCTTTGTCATAAGCCACCACTTTGACAGCAGGAATAGGAACGCTACCATCAGTTCTCTGTATCGTCCCTGATACACTGAGTGGGATACCCGGGCCAGTAGTGGCTTCAACAAAATTGATCAGTTGAAGCTTGACATTGGTCTCTTCATTCTGATCTCCTCCTACCCTCGTATCCAGAACCAATGCCCCGGAATTAGAATAGATCAGAAAATATGTCTGCGGAGAACCATTAACATAAACATCCTGAAAGTTTTGATCCGATATATTCACTGTGGCCTGGCCTGTGGAATCAGTGATCCCAGATCCCATGAAACGATTTTGAGGGCTTTCCTCATTCCATACTTCTATTCTGTAGTTGACTAAAGGTTCGGCTACGGTGAACTTTTGAGCGCCGAGGGTCATGATCATGTTGGGCATAAGGGTGTAAGTTATTGAGTGAGAGATTAATGACTATATTTCTACACGATTAAATATTTTTATTTTAAATAATTATTGCAATAGTTATATTAACGCCTTTGCACACTAATTCCCTAAATAAAGTGAATCAGCTGCAATTGAATTATATCCTTATGGTGTGAATGTCACATCAGTGATTCCACCACCATTTACAACAACATCTTCACTTTGACCGGTAACTCTAATAAATACATTGCCAAAGAAGTTGCCATAAACCAGATCATAAGTACCCGGATCAATTTCAAATGTGAATGAGCCATCGCTATTCACAGGAGTACTGGTAATGGCATTTGAAAAACGCTGTCCACTGCCATTGGGCAAGGTTTCATCATTGTTGAATGTGCCATTCGCATAAAGATATGCTATGTTATTGCCCGTTGGTAAATTTTGATATGTCCCATTAATAGTACCTGTGCCTTCAATAATTGTAAGTGTTACTGCGGGGTCAAATATGAAAGCGCCTTTTGATGAACCATCTCCGTCATCGTCGTCGTCTCCATCATCATCATCGTCGCCCCCTCCGCCAGAACCTACTCTGGTAAATGAATTGGCAAGATCTATTTCCACAGAAACCTTGAGCGTTTCTCCATGTGTGAATTCTAAAACAGAACCTGTCGAGGCACTTGCTTCTCCGTCAACAATACATAATGGCAAGAGAGTGCCATCATCATCAGCCAACCTTACAAAATTCTCTGAATCTGTATCCACGTCCGATGAGCCTCCACCGTCATCGTCGTCATCTCCATCATCATCATCGTCGTTGTCATCATCACGGTCCCGAATGTTGTTACAGACAGTACTGTTATTGAAACGAACCGTCGCGTTTTCATACGTCCCGCTAGGGGCATTGTCAATGCGCAATATCAATTGACCAGGCACATCCTGAATGCGAAGCAGGTCATACGGAGTTGCGTCGGAGTTTTCAAGGACTATCCGTCCGAATTCAGTATCAAATTCCACCTCTTTAACAGATAGAAATACTTCTGCCAATTCTTCAGGAGGGTCATTCGTTGAAGACAGGAAAAATTCTACACTTCCGCTCTGTCCTAAGTTTACGCTACCATCGTCATCTCCACTACAACTCAATATATTAGCTAGTGTCAAAACGATAAAAAAGAAACCAAAAGGTAATTTTGTATTCATAATTTTAAAAAAGTTAATGAAATTTATCTAAAAAATTCATTCCTTACAATAGTCAGATGTGACTGATTTTAGTAAGATCTTGTCGAATTCCGGTGTGATTCATATGATCTGTTAAAGTGTATTGAGAATAAGCCGCTGATTATCATATTTTTCGGAGAATCTAAATCCGATACACTCCTGCGCGAATTTTTTTTGTAAAAATTTAAATAAATGACATAAACTTATTACATGAGCAACTTATTCGTAAATAATTATCAAAAAGATCATATTTAGTTCATCGAGTACATTCGCATTTTTACATTTGCCATGTTCCAAATGAAATTAAAGACATTCCAGCACATCAGAGAGATAAGATTCTATGGGTATTAAAGACATAAGAAATACGATCATTTATGGAAAGCAGCCTGCCGACAGCCTGGTTATTTTCCGGATTCTTTTTGGCTTGACCATGTTATGGGAAGTATATCGATATTTCCATTTTGGCTGGATCAGAGAGTATTGGATCTTACCGAAATACAATTTTCATTATGAATACTTCGAATGGGTTAAACCCTGGGAGGGCAATGGTATGTATATCCACTTTGTTGTGCTGGGTATATTGGCTTTGTTTATAGCGCTCGGGTTATTTTACAGGTTGAGCGCCCTATTGTTTTTTATTGGTTTCACTTATGTTTTTTTACTCGAACAGGCCCGGTATCTCAATCACTTCTATTTAATATGTCTGTTGAGTTTCCTGGTAATTTTCTTACCGGCCCATCGTCACTTTTCATTGGATGCGTTATTATTTAAAAAAATCAGCTCCCGGACGCTGCCTGCCTGGCCGTTGTCCCTGTTAAAGTTTCAATTGGGTATCGTCTATTTTTTCGGCGGGGTAGCTAAATTAGGCAAAGACTGGCTGGCAGGAGAACCCATGCGAATGTGGCTTTCAAACAGAAGCTCCTTCCCGCTGATAGGAGGATTCTTCGAACAGGAATGGTTTGTTTACTTTATGAGTTATAGTGGCTTGTTGATAGACCTACTGGCTTTTCCATTGTTGCTACACAGAAGGTCCCGGCCCTATATTTTTCTGATCATCACTGGGTTTCATTTCTTCAATGACCGCTTGTTCACCATAGGTATCTTCCCCTGGTTTATGTTGGGAGCTACTTCGATTTTTTTCCCTGCCGACTGGCCGCAGCAGTTATGGAAAAAAATGGATTTTCAAAGGAATGCTTTATCCGGCTGGCTTCCTATACTTCTTCCGGGAATTATCCTGGGGGTCTTAGTGGGTATTGTCCGTGACAGCTTCGCTCCTATCCCGATATTGGTAGGTTTTATGTCCGGTGCCTTGTTGGGCTGGTCATTACTTGGCTATGACCGGGGCCATGATCTTGAAATTGGCAAAATCCGGCATCGAAAGTTAGTGCTAATATTGATTGTACTATGGTGTATTCCGCAGGTACTACTCCCCCTCAGGCATTACTTTATTCCGGGAAATGTAAATTGGACAGAAGAGGCACACCGGTTTTCCTGGCATATGAAACTCAGGGATAAAAGTGGAAAGGTCAACTTTTATTTTACAGACCCTACAACAGGTGAAAATAAAAGGATTGATTGGTACCACATAATCAAACCCTGGCAATATAGAAAGATGGCCACCCGTCCCTACCTGATTAAACAATTTGCTTGTCACCTGTCTGAAGAACTTCAAAGAATGGGTGTTAATACAACGATTACCGTCCATGCCGAATGTAAATTGAACGGAAGACCCTACCAATTATTGATCGATCCTGAAGTCAGCTTAAACACAGTTAATTATAAAGTGCTGACCCATAATGATTGGATCTTCATGATAGAAGAAAAATAGTTATTGACAGTTGTTCTTTCGGTAGTAATTAAACCTGGAATTTATGGCTTTAGTGAGAGTCATTTTGATCTTTTTGGGAAAGCCCGGGAAATTTTTTTACTGCTTATCCATCTTTACCAACTCATCATCCTTCCAAATACCTTTGGCCACTACTTCACCCTCTTCTCCATAGAAGGTGCCTTCACCGTTACGCTGATCATTTTCCCAGTATCCCGTAAATTTTTGTCCATTGGTCCAGTGGTATGTTCCCAACCCATGGCGCCGGTCGTCTTTGTATTGACCTTCGTAATATTCGCCATCCGGCCAGTAAAATGTACCCTGGCCATCACGCAAATTACTCTTCCATTCACCTTCATAACGACTGCCTGTGTTCAGTAGCGCCACCCCGTGCCCCTGGGCCATTTTGTTTTTCACCTGCCCTACGTAATGCGCTTGTTTCCCCTTACTGGTACTGAATGTCAGGTAAGCGCCGCTTGTATTCTCTTTCAGTTGGCTTTCCAGGTACTTTATTTGCATATGAGCTTTGTCCAGGGCGAAATTAAGAGAATCAAACTGCTTTATTTCTTCCGAGGTAACGTCTTGCATCGTGACGGTGATGATCGCCGTCGAAGCAGTGTCTTTCGTTTCTACCTGTGCTTTGTGTTTATCCATCAGCTGGTGTGCCAGGTCTATGCGTAAGCGAAGTGCCCTTAAAAAGTGTGGATCATCCGACTGGTCAGCGTGCTTTTGGTATGCTTTTATGGCCTCGGTATACCCACCGGCAAGAAGCAATGAGTCAATCGCCTCTAATGCCAAAGACTGCCGGAAGGTATTGGTATCTTCCAGTATCCTGACCTTCTCATTTATTTTTTTGAGCTTCTCATTGAGTTGTTGCGTTTCGAAAATATAGTAAACCACTATTAAGCTTGTCACAACCAGTAGAGAATGAGATATTATTGTAGCTTTTGATTTGGGCATGTGCGATGTAAATTAATGATTATCTCTAATCACCGTGGTGAATGGAGGGTAGCTTACGCTTCACTTTTCTGAAATCCGGCGAGAAATAGACATGGAATCGCGTCGTCCACTTTTGTTTGTAGATGTTGCCATCTGCAAGGTCCTGCCCCTGGGAATACATAATGCCCGCAGCCACGGTAATCCTTGGGTTTAAAATGTATCCAAAAGAGGTATGTAAGCGCAGATCTTCCAGGGGGCTATCTATGACAGGTTTTCCACTTTGCATGATCAATTCCACTTCCGGGGAAACGTAAAAGGTATTGGAAGATAATTTTGGCTTATTAAGGGGCATTTTCAGCTTAAACATGTATCGCCATCGGTTTCTGAAAATGTATTGACTATCTGTATTGAAGCCCTTGGACCAACGGTGCTCGACACGAATACGATGATATACCATCATTCTGGACATGGGCATGGCAAATAAATATTGATGCCAAATACGCCATTCGGGCACTTTGTTTTTTTGCTCCGAAGTCCCATTTGTATTATAGTTAACCCGTAAAACCCCACCCAGACTGACATTAAAGTTTTTAGAAAAGAGATAGCTTAAGGCATGCCGGTTATAGAGTTGCGCTACTTGCCCTACAAAAGGAGTACTTCCCTTCTCTTCCATTCTGAAATGTGTCTGGGCAATCCAGAACAGCCGGTTAGAAACCCGAATATTTCCATAGGTATTGATCCAAAAAGCGGTGACAGGTTCCTTATATTCGGTCTCTCTGGCTACTTCCTGGGCCTTACTGTGAAATTGAAATAACACCACGAACAAAAACAGCCCAAGGGTATTTTTTGTGTTAAGCTGCTTCATGGTCCAACCTCTTTTCTATCTGTTTGAATATTGAACAATTGTAAGATGGTCATTGGATCACGTTCCCTTTTCAATTTTCGTTCAAGTTTATCCGTATTCTCTTCCCGCAGCTCTAACATCCTTTGGTGGGTATTTTCCATCAGTAAGATTAAATGGGGTATGTTACTGCAGGAAAGAGAGTCGCTTAGCTGATTCAGCATGTGTGGAATAAGTACATCTTCATAAGCTTCAGTTATACGTTTCTTCACTTCTTCGCTCATCACTGTTGCAGTAAATGGGTTCCATACCTCATCGGTATAGGCCGTTTTGATCTCTTCCATACGTACTTCATTCCTGGAAACGGTAAGCGCCAGCTCCTGCATCTGATCAAAACAATTTGTCAGCAACCGTGCCAGGTCCGGTTTCTCCGTCATATCTTCCATGGCTGAATATGCACTAAGCTCTTGTTTAGCTACTTTTTTGATCGTATTCAAGGCATTTTGAAGCTCACCTGCTGTTTCTTGTCGAAGTGAGTCCGCCATGCGATTTAAAGTGGTTATTTCTGAGATCAGTTCAGCTTCCAACACAACCAACTGCTTCTCCCACTGCTCTTTGGTCAACTTCTCATTTAACCTGGATTGAATGGACTCGAGGCAGTTGGACACATACGTAGCAAGCTCGTGAATACCTTCTATCCCGTCTTTTTCAAATTGGTATGAATCCGCATCCGGACCAGTATAGGACCTGGTTCGGGTATCATCAGCCTGTTCATTGATAATTATAATTTCGGTCGATGGCCTGCCTTCGGGCCATAACTTTGACAATATATGTTCCCGAGGAACAAAGGAAAGTATACGCTGATCATAAAACCGGGTCACTTCCTTCAGGAAGGATAAATGCTTTTTGGAGATCTTATCTATGACCGAAAGTAAAAAAAGAGCTTCATCATCAGACAGTTTGAGGATATTGAGATAAGTGCTTTTAACCAATTTGTTACTGATCTTTTCACTTTTTCTATAAAGAGTTTTGATAGCATTGAGCTGTATTAATTCATTGTTTTTCAAAGGGTTGTGATTTGCCTTTACTTTGAATTCAGGCATAAATCGAGCGTCTCCCAATTTGGACAGAATGTTATCAATTTTTTGATAGTAGCCGGCATTTTCGGCAAGCAGATGGGTCACTTCGCCTTTGATCTTTATTTCATTGTCCGTGGTTAACCGTTGATTAAGCTTGACAATGTTAAGATACCTGTCGTCCAGGTTAATTACCTTAGGGTTTTCAAGGGTGGTATCGTACACCTTCACAATGAGTGTAGAGTCGTTATTCTTTAACAGGATCTTATCGAGTTTGCCATCTGAAAAGTACCAGCTTTCAATAGCGCCCGGGCCTTCAGTAGAATACAGTTCCCATACATCATGGGCCAGGCCATCTCTCAGGAACCGCCCCATAAGCGTCATACGTTCATTTTGAATTTGAAAACTTTTCTGAGGAACCCCCTTGTCAAAATCAATCGTACTTTTGAAAAGAGTCTCTTCTACCTGAGAGCTTTTAATCTGCTGTATGGTGTGCGTCCATCTGCCGTCAGGCAGACCTTCAAAAATATCACCTGAGGCTTCGTGATGAATACCGTTGGTTTTTACCCTGTAATGATAATCAACCACTTCTAAACCATCCGAAGCATCAGCGGTAAATTCACCAAATTTAAAACTCCAGGGCCCCTCGGGTAGGTTATTCTGAAAAGTACCTTCAAAAGAAAAGAACGGGTCCTGTTTGGACAGCAGGTCTTGCAAGTCAGAATGTTGCATTCGAAAAGGGCCATGAAAAGTAGTGTCCCCAGCCAATAACTTGTATCCAAAATCCGCATTTCCTTGATATTCAGCCACTTTGTACGGACCGCTGTAGTTTAGTTCGATCTGGCTATAAAGCGAATAATGGAAGAATATCGATAGTAGTAAGAATAAGGTGATTTTTTTACGCAGGAGCATTGCTCAAATAAATAAAAATAAATGGAAACGAGACGACAGCACGTAAGATTAAACCGGCTTTTAAGCCTTTTTTTAAACAGTAGAAATGATTCCGGTTGGAAAGGTGTCCAGATGGCATTAATCCATTGATTCAATTATGCTATTATCAGCCGTAGTAGCTAACGATACAAAGGTATCATATATAAATGAAAGGTTAAGAATTTTGTACCCACCTAAGAGCCTTTTTAAATGGATTCGTGGACCTGTTTTGATATCCATGGATACTGATATTGATCAATAAAAAGACTGCCATAAAGATTGCGGTCCATGCTATTAAAGGATAGGTCTCCTGATGCCTGATATAGATCGCTACCAAAGCCCATACACCTACCAACGCGAATTCCCTCATATTACGACTCCAGATCATAAAGCAATTTATCACTGCCGCAACGAGGATCATGGCGATCGTCCACTGTTCTTCACTCAGAAAGCCTCCATTCCATTGGAGTTTGCTGAGATACGCAGCGATGTTCGCAATAGTGGCCACTGATATCCATCCCGCATAGAGGCAAATGGGCCACCATACAAATGCTATTATGGTCAAAGGAGCGTCCCACCGCTCCATATTCGTTTTGATCACTATGGTCAATAATCCAAATAGCATGAACAGCATTAATACCACTGAAAGACCTGTGTATTCATATAGCCACGCTACTACCCAGCTGGCATTGGCCAGGTTTACGTAGGTGAACCAGTAGCCTGCATTTTTATATTCAGCTACCTCCTTATGAAGCTCTAAAACAATTATCCATTGATAAATGACATAGGTGATCAACCCCAGGAAGATGATCCCCCAGATGGCAAAGGCATAACCTGCCGGGGTAAAAAGATTGTCATACCGGGCACTTAATTCTCCGATGGTTTGCTGGTTGATCTTACCGGTTTGAGAATAATAGTTTACCGTCAATACCACGCCGACGGATAGAGTATTGAGAATTGCCTGCCATTTCTGATCCATATACTTAAGACCATTTTTAAGTGATTTTGTTTTGGAATGGAGTTTATTTAAATAGGATGCTTTAGCATATCCATTACAAGATTATAATGTTGTGATTCATATATAAGAGGTTAGGTGTAACATTAGGATTATAGTCCACCATATGATGATCTTTACCTGATATTCATGTCATTTTCTTCCCGTCAACAATTTTATATTGCTACACATGATCATCCGGAGTTCTCCTAAAAACCCTAATAATCTAAAACAAACTTAGATAGGTTCTGAGAGGTTGTCAGGTTTAATTTTTTACGTAAGCGATAACGCGCCACTTCCACCCCCCGGGATGAAATGCCCATTAAATTGGCGATCTCTTTTGTATTTAAATTCAGCCGTAGGAAAGCACAGAGCTTTTGTTCGCTGGGAGAAAGATCATGAAATTCATCTCTCAGGCGGTTTAGAAAGTCGCCATGGACCTTGTCAAAATGGTGTTCAAACTGTTGCCAGTCTTCCTGTAATCTCAAGGTTGAATCGATCTCTTTTACAATCTGTTCCAAAGCCTGCTTCGTCTCTACAATTTTGCCTTTTTGCTTCACCTGTTTCAGCTCTTCTTTTACCGCTTCCAGAAATTCATTTTTTACAACCAGGTTCATCGTAGAAGCAGCCAACAGGTTGTTTACATGTCGTAGTTCGCTCTTTATTTTCGCGTCTTTGAGTTCTTGTACTTCATTTTGTTTTTCCCTCAGCTCTGCTTGTTTGGCTTCATTCATTTTTTCTTCTTTTCGCCTAAGACGTTGTTTTTGAAACCTGTACGCCAGTGTAAGCATTAGAGTGGCCAATGCTACATACAGAATCTTGGCGACCAAACTTCTGTAAAATGGCGGTGTAACTTTTAACAGCAGAGGAGTACTGGTGACTGTTTCTCCCAGGTAATTTAGCGTTTGTACCAATAGCTCGTACTCTCCTTCTCTCATGTTGGTATATTCCTTAGTTGTAGTATTAGTCCACTCTCCATAGTTCTTGTCAAAGCCCTTCAGAAAATAACGAAACTGCTGATCACTGGCTCCTTTGAATTTAAATGACTCTACCTCGAACTGTAACACTTTTGCCTTATGGGTGATCAATACTTGTTCCGTGCTAACACGTCTTTTTTCAAAGGGTAACCGAACGTATAAAGCCCGATCTTCAGTCACACTATATACCTTGCTAATAACGGGTTCTTTTTCAACGGTCACGCGATCTTCTAACTCAGGATTATAATGGATAAACCCTTCGTTTGCATTAAATAAGACCCCGTTACTGGTGTTTACAGATACGTTCAAAAGATCATTGTTAAAAGAATACCTTAGCTGGAACAACGAGGAAGGCACATAAATATAATTGTTGGCGCTGATCTGCTTAAAAAAGCCTACCAGGTTTTCGGTGAAAATATGGATATGTTTTTGGTTGCCTTGTACCAGGAAATGGACCTGCTCTTTTCCTATGATATCAGAAAAAACTTCAGCCTCTAAAATACGGTCTTTGGTTTCATCAAATTTATATACCCCGGTTTCTGTGGCTATATGGATCTCGTTATCTACATTGCTGAGAATAATACGTTCTTTAATGGGTAGATCGTATAAATCAGACACCTTAGTAACAGTTGCTGCGGTTAAGTCCTCATTCAAGCTTAACTGGTACAGCCCCTTGTAAAACTGTCCTACCCAAATCCTCCCCTCATGATCTTCTTGAAAAAAGCGACTTGATTCATTGAATCCCTTTATCTTTTGAACCGGCTGTAACTCTTTACGTTCGTTTATTTTAAAAAGGTACAGTCCCGAATAGGTCCCACCGATGGCGAAGTCCGGTTTGGCACGCAGTTGCTTTAAGTGCCATAGCCCCTCAGTAGTCGCTATATGGGTGGCTTTACCATTTTCTATATGAAATAAGCCTGTATGATGCCCTGCATAAAGTTTACCGGTGATCTTTTGCATACCATAGGCAGGGCCTTCGGTTCCCTTGAGAAAGACACAGCGTGTAGCGTTTTTAGCTAAGAAATAAATTCCGTTGGACGTAGTATAATAAGTACCTTCATCGGTTTCAAATGCTTCATACCCACTCCCCTGTATATTGATCTCCTTATTGATCAATCGCATAGGAGAATTTATATCTATAAGGGCCATCCCATTTTGCATGCCTACCCAAAGGTTTCCGGCATAGTCCTGAAAAGTATTTAAACAAGCACTACTTTGCAGGCCACCTTCTGTCGTTATATTCTCTATGCGCTGTTGCTGCAAATCATATAAAAACAAACCGGATGTCTGGGTAGATATCACCAGGCGTGTATCGGAAAGCTGCATGACGTGATTTACGTATTTTCCCTGTAAGGCTTGAATTAGGTCAGAGTATTTTTCAACTACGCCGAAAGAAGTGGAAAATTCAATCTGCCCGGAGTTATAAAATAACAGGTATCCTTCACCTTGAGGTATTATACCTGCTATAATCTGGTCCGTCAGACCCTTAGGAAAAGTAGGTACGAGTTCCTTGCCTTTGATCTCAAAAAGTTCTCCTGAAGGACTTTGGGTGAATAATTTATCACTGGTACTAAAAGACCGGTTAAATCCACCACTGCGTTCAATCACTGAAACAGATTGTCCGTCATAAGCATAAATACCTTGAAATGTGCAGAAATAAACGTTTGAGTTGAAAAAGAAAACATCCCATACTTCATCAAAATCGCGTGAAACCGAGGGGACTTTATCGACAAGGGAAACGTAGTCCCAATCTTCTTCAAAGTATCCAAACTCTCCCTGCGAACCCACATAAAGTCGATTGGTATTTTCATCAAAAGCGAGCGACCGCTGCTTCTTGCCGGTCTTAAGAGCGTGGGTTTCCCATTGGGTACCATTGAAAGAAAGTATCCCCAGGTTATTAGCTACAAAAAGGGTCATGTCCCTGTTTTGAGCAAAGTCAATATTCTGAATACCAGCTTTATAATGAGTCGGAGTAAAATTATGAATGGGATATTTCCCCAGAAAAGCATGAGACCGGTGGACGCATAACAAGGAAAAAGTCAAATAGAACAAGAAAAAGGTCAGAGGAAGACTGTAGTTCCTGTAGCAATAAAAATTCGTCATGTGCAGGTAGTTGAATATTGTAAGTTACTAATTATTAGAAAGTTAAATAAACAATTATGTGCATTTGTTGTAGTATTTAAAAGAAGTGACGAAATATTTGATGAAGTCCTTTTTTAGCTCTGAAGGTAAAATAGTACCAATTTGAGCAAATATACAACATGTTGAAAATCAGCAGCGAGAACCTTAATCAGACAATCTGCTCGTGCTTTTTAGTGAATTAAACATCATTTAAAATCTATGAGAAACATCTACATGAAAAACATCTTTCTGGTATTCATTCTCTTCTTACTTACGGCATCTGTATATGCCCAGGCTGATAAAGTATCAGTGGTAAGTAATGATCAGGGAATGAAGCTAGTGGTCAATGGTCAGGATCTAATGATCAATGGCATGAACTGGGATTACGTCCCTATCGGCACCAATTTCTCCTATAGTTTATGGAATCAACCCGATGACATAATAAAAGCCGCACTGGATGCGGAAATGTCTTTGTTAAAGAATATGGGGGTAAACGTTATTCGCCAGTATACCGGGATCCAATCCAGATGGATAAAGTATATCTATGAGGAGTATGGTATCTACACCATGCTTAACCATTCCTTCGGACGTTACGGACTCACCTTGAATGGTGCCTGGGTAGCAAATACCGAGTATGCTGATCCTGGCACACGGCAATTGCTTTTGTCAGAGGTTACAACGATGGTGGAGGAATACAAAAACACCCCGGGCTTGCTCCTATACCTGTTGGGAAATGAAAATAATTATGGCCTTTTCTGGGGGGGCGCCGAAACGGAAGACATCCCTATCGAAGATCGAAAGTCCACCATAAGGGCCACCGCCATGTATAAGTTGTTCAATGAGGCTACGGTAGCGATGAAAGCAATTGACAGTTCACACCCTGTAGCCATCTGTAATGGCGACTTGCTTTTCCTTGAGCTCATTAAAGAAGAATGTAAAGACATAGATATCTTAGGTACGAATATGTACCGCGGAGTTTCTTTTGGCGATGCATTTCAACGGGTAAGAGATGAATTGAACAAACCCATCTTATTCACTGAATTTGGGGCTGATGCTTTCAATGCCATTGAAAATGCAGAAGACCAGCAATCACAGGCCTATTACATGGTAGGCAACTGGAAGGAGATCTATGAAAATGCTGCCGGGCTGGGAAAAGCTGATAATTCGCTTGGTGGATTTACCTTTCAATTCAGTGATGGTTGGTGGAAGTACGGTCAAACCAGTAACCTTGATGTACATGACAATAATGCTTCATGGGCCAATGGTGGTTATCAGAGAGATTTCCAGCAAGGTGAGAATAACATGAACGAAGAATGGTTTGGCATTTGTGCTAAAGGCCAGACCAACGCCAGAGGTTTGTATACGCTATATCCCCGTGCGGCCTATCATGCTTTGAAAGAAGCGCATCAATTCAATCCTTATGCTGGCGGTGTAACGCTTCAAGGGGTAGATAATCATTTTTCCAATATTCAGATAATGGATGCGGTCATTAAAGCAAGAGGTGATAATGCCGCGCTGATAGGAGAAAGTGGAGGTAAGCTCAGTCTCAGTGAATTGCGGGCAGAATTCACCTCTTTTAATACCGGAGGAAAACTCATTACAACACCTGACGCCCCGGACCCAAATAGTCAGGTCTTTCCCAATAAGCTGGGGTTTGACCATATGGAGTCTTACTTCGTTGGTTTTGAAGCAAATCCCGCAGCTAATGTCAGTGCAAATGTTTCTTTTAATGTGCTGGGAAATGTGGCGCAAAACCCGATCAATGAAATCTTCTTCGAAAACAGGGGGCGTCTACAAACTGTAGTAACCCAAAATGGAAACCCGGTACCCACCACTTTAGATCGCTTGCAGGTATACCAGGCAGAATACACCTGGAACCATAAACTGTTCGACCTGAAAGGATTCTACCGGACAGGACATTTTCACTGGGGGCATGAAGGCGACTTTTTTGGGTTATATCCTGAAGCCAATTATGGCTCGTCCATAGATCTTTATAATGCTGCTACACCCAATGGCCTTGAGATAGAAGGCAAGAAGTTTTTTAAAGGTGTGAAAGTAGCCTACGGACGTGAGCTCTGGTGGGGAGCAAACCCTGCCGTTTTGGTAAAATACAGGCGAAAGGTGGGTGATATTGACCTCACCGGTATTTTTCATGAAGACATCGACGAGCCGGGTGCAGCGGTCAGTTCCATTGCTATTCCCCAACCTAAGACCCGACGAGTCACCTTGCAGGCAGAGACCGAGCTGGGGAAATTAACCGTAGAAGCCGGTGGAATATGGGGAGGTCAACCGCTTGTAGGGAGAGAGTTTCAATTCGTGCGTGGTGCGGAAGGCAGTTATGAAGTATTTACCGATAACGTAAAATCATCAGATACATGGGGTGGTAAGGTAAAACTTAAATATTCTGCCGGCAGGGTAAACTGGTATGCACAGGCTGCTGCTATGGGACTTGTAGCCAATGGCGGCGGAGATTATATCCCAACTTTTACCGGGTGGAGACTCAGGGACAGCGGTAGCGGAAATCAAAACAACTTCCTGACCGGGTTTACTTACAGCATAGGTAAATGGCAGATAGCTCCGAATTTCTTATGGCAGAAGCCTTTGGTGGACCCCATGCCGGGAGATGCAGGAGGCCCCGGAAGACTTAGAAATATTTTGACAGATCCTTTTGTGGTAAGAGCGAACAGGGAAACCGTAGCCGGAGAGCTTTTATTGACCTTTGACCCTACACCAGGCACCTGGATGTACGAGTGGGACAACGACCGTGCGGAAGATGCCACGCTGGCGGGTAGTATCGGGGTGGTATACCGGCACTTACCTACATCACAAGATGCCGCCATTATTTTCCCGGGTACCAGACGGATTCCCAGTGCAGCTGACGGAGCTCCTCCGGCGCTCGACCTGTGGGAGGTGAATGCACGTATCGTATCTAAATTGAATCCTGAGTTAGGGATCATAGCGAATTTGTATGGAGGAAATGGCCAGGCCAACGGCTCCGACCCAAGGACTGTCGAACGTTATGGGGGTGACGTAAGAGTGATTTACAAAACAGTGAAGCTCTCCTCACATATCAAATTCAACGATTGGGGGCCATTGGATTACCAAAGAGATTTTAACCTGACCTTCCCTTTACAGATCATGGCAGATATATCTACTACTGTAGGCAAGCAGGATTGGTTTATACTGCCCAGCACTTCACTGGGGATGCGTTTCACCTGGCGCTCGCTGGATGAGAATTCTCCCAGGTATCTTCCAAATGCAACAGAGGAATTTGCCACTGACCCTACCATAAGCCCTGTCGGATTCCCCAATGGGAACGAATGGGAATTAAGGACTTACGTACACATCAACCTTGGGAAATAAAGCGCAAAAAAATGAAAGACATAAAAATAATCAGCTTAAAAATTGCCGTTCTTTTTGGCGTCATTTTCACAGTTACCTCCGGCTGTGAGAGAAGCCTGTCCGGCGATGTGGATTTCGCCTCTTTTCCGGTTACCGCAGAAGTTTTTATTGACGGTTTTAGCGGAGGCCTGGAATACCGGCCTTTTGAAGGTTCAAAACTCGATGCATTTATCGTGGATGATCAGGAACGTTATGAAGGGACTGCTTCCATGCGATTCAATGTACCTAATGTAGGCGATCCTGCAGGTGCTTTTGCAGGGGCCATTTTTCCCGATAACGGAGGTCGGAACCTGTCAGGTTATGATGCGCTTACTTTTTGGGCCAGGGCTTCACAGGGAGCTACGATCAATGAAATAGGTTTTGGAAATGATTTTGGTGAAAACAAATTCCTGGTGACCCTACCGAATATGAGGATCAGCACCGCCTGGACAAAATATATCATCCCTATCCCCGACCCTACCCGGTTAACCAATGAAAAGGGGATGTTCTGGTACTCTGAAGGACCTGAGAATAACAACGGCTATACGTTTTGGATCGATGAGCTAAAATTTGAAAAATTGGGCACTGTGGCACAGCCCAGGCCTGCCATTTTCAATGGAGAAGACAGAGTGGAACAAACTTTCATAGGTTCCAGCTTTACCGTTACCGGAACCCAGACCTTTAATTTAGCCTCTGGCCTCAATCAAACGGTATCTGCTGCTCCTTCTTATTTCACCTTTACGTCTACTAACCCTGACGTGGCAAGAGTAAATGAGTTGGGCGTGGTTTCCATATTAGATCAAGGTACTGCCAAAATCACGGCTGTTTTAGCAGGCGTACGGGCGGCAGGGTCATTAACGGTTGAATCGTTGGGCAATTTCACGCCTCCTCTTATTCCTACCAGGGACGCTGCCAATGTCATTTCTATTTTCAGTGATGCTTACACCAACGTACCGGTAGATTTTTATAATGGCTTCTTTGGAGGTCAAACCACCCTGGGTGGAGCAGACCTTGTCATAGATGGTAATAATATCATACGATACACGGAACTGAATTTTGTAGCCACAGAGTTTAAAAACCCTACGATCGACATTACTCAAATGACACATCTGCATGTCGATGTCCAGGTTGAAAATCCTGTGAATACCGGAGACTTTGTCACTATTGAATTGGGAGATTTTGGGGCCAATGCCGCCTTTGGCGGTGGTGATGACTCCAGCGGGCGTGTTACCTTCACCAGTGACACCCTGAAAACAAGAACCTGGGTTCCCTTCGATATTCCTCTCACCGATTTCGGGTTAACCAATAGAAGTAATCTGGCCCAACTGTTTTTTATCACCGAAGGCACTAATGACACCCAGCCCGGGACTATAACAGATCTCCTGGTAGATAACATGTATTTCTATAGGCAAGAATAAAAAATTAACCATGATGAATAAGAGAAATCGATATAAAAAAGGGACCCTGATCATGTCATTCCCGGGTCTTCTTTTGTTGTTACTAATTTTTGTCCATTCGGGCTGCTCTACGGATGATACCCAAACCGTGGTAAACTTCGATGAACTGGTACTGCAAGATGAATTTGATATGGATGGTGTTCCCGATACCGCTGTCTGGGGATATGATATCGGCAGAGGTGTCAATGGATGGGGTAATAACGAGCTCCAGTATTATACAGACCGTACTGAAAACGTCAAAGTTGAAAACGGCTTCTTACTGATCACTGCGCAACAGGAGTCTTTTAAAGGAGCTTCGTACACCTCCGCACGACTTTTAACCAAAGGACTGTTTGATCAGACTTATGGGCGCTTTGAGACCCGTATCAGGTTGCCCTGGGGGCAAGGCATCTGGCCGGCTTTTTGGATGCTGGGGGCCGATATTGACACAAACCCCTGGCCGGGAGCAGGAGAAATCGACATTATGGAATTCCGCGGACAAGAACCTACCACAGTACTGGGAAGCGTGCATGGCCCGGGCTATTCTGGCGGAGAATCCATCACCAAAAGTTACACGTTGGAAAATGACCGTTTCGATACAGGCTTTCATGTATTCGGCATTGAGTGGGGTACGGAATATGTAAACTTTTACGTGGACGATGTATTGTACAACCAAATTACACCGGCCGATGTAACGGGCGAATGGGTTTTTGATAAACCCTTCTTTATCCTGGTAAACCTGGCTGTTGGAGGCACTTTCGTGGGTTCTCCCAACGGCGAGACCGTGTTTCCACAAACCATGTTGGTGGACTATGTACGGGTTTATAAATAATAGCAGACTAAAAAAACATCAAATACTATGAGACCATTATTACTTAAAAATGCCAAGATGATTTCAATTTTCATCCTGGCGATAGCTTTACTGGGATGTTCGGATGATGATGACGATGATAAACTCCCCCAGGTCGTTGCCGGCTTTACCCAAACACTGAATGACGATACGGGCACAGTAACGTTCATTAACGTATCTACCAATGCAACAAATTATGTTTGGGATTTCGGAGATGATGAGACCTCTACCGAGATCAACCCGATCAAGACGTATGCTACAGGCACATACAAAGTGACCTTGACGGCATCCAATGACGCAGGTGTGTCCGCCATTTTCGAAGATTCCATCACAGTACTTATTAAGAGGATCATTTCACTGCCTGCCACTTTTGATGACACTAGTGTGAATTATGACGCCGAAACTTTTGATGGCACTGCATTTGAAATTATCGATAACCCGGATGTTTCCGGTACCAACGACAAAAACTCCAAAGTCGGGGCCATCACCAATAGCGGAGCTGAATTTGAAGGAGTGGCTTTTGATTTGGGAACTGAAATAGACCTGGCTACGGATAAAAGAATTACCATGAACTTTTGGGCAGATTCTACTGTGGCCGTTTTGTTAAAGTTAGAAGAAGGGACAGCAGGTGACATAGAAACAAGCGCAAACCACGGTGGTACAGGATGGGAAACGCTTGCCTTTGATTTTAACGCTTCCGGGAAATATTCAAGGCTCACATTATTTGTGGATGGTCCGGGTACAAGGGCAGGTACTTTTTATATAGATGATATCATGCAGGCTGAAACACCTCCGGCACCCTGTACAGAGGAAACGGCCCAATCACTAAGTGCAGCAGATTTTAATTTAACGTTTCAATCCGACCCTAGCGCCAGTATTATTTCAGACAATGCCGGTTTTGAATGGGTAACCAATCCTGATTCTGAAAATGATGTAAATAGTTCTTGTAACGTGGCCAAAATCTCAAGGACTTCTGCTTCTGCGTTTGCTAACAACCAAATTAATTTAGATGCAAAATTGGATTTTGACACTAATTCCGGGTTTAAAATTAAAGTATACTCCGGTGTAGCAGACTTTAGGGTTTTAATAAAATTAGAAGAGCAGGCAAATTCAGATAATTTCACAGAATTGGAAGTTACGGCTACTAAAACGAATGAATGGGAAGAACTCACTTTTCCTTTTGCCAGTAGCGAAAGTAACCAATATGATAAGATCATTCTGTTCTTTGATTTGAATACAATGAATGAAGCGATCTATTATTTTGATGACCTGATGCTTTATGGCACCGGCGGTGGTGGAGGCGGTGGAACACCTGCCACATTTCCGTTAGATTTTGAAGATGGCCTTAATTTCTTTAATGCTTTTGAAGGTGCCACAGTAGCGGTGATCAATAATCCCCAACCTGCAGGTAACTCATCTGCCAAAGTATTGGAACTTGGGAAACCTTCTGGAGCTCCCTTCTTTGCGGGGATCAATTCAGACCCGGCCCTTAACGGACCTTCGATAAACCTCGCCAATGGTTTAACCTTTACCGTTAAAATATGGTCCCCTAAAGCCGGCATTAACGTCAGAATGCGTCTGGAACAGGAACCCGGCGTCCTCGATCCCCCGGCTTTTGAGATCTTTCAACCACTTGCGAATGCCAATCAGTGGGAAACTTTAACCTTTGATTTTTCAACTACCGCCGCCACTTCGGGAGCCTCTTACACGCGATTAGTCTTAAATACGGATTGGGATACTGATCCGGCAGGAGGCGAAACGTATTACATAGATGATATAGTGCAAACTACCGGCAGTGGTGGAGGCGGTGGTACCGGATGTACCGATACGATGCTGGAATTACCCATAGATTTTGATTGTGAAAGTACTACATATGATCTATCCGTCTTTAACGGGGCCAGTTATCGCGTGATCGATAACCCGGAACTTTCAGGAATAAATAATGTGGCTTCAAAAGTCGGAGAAATTGTTAACACAGGTGCCGCTTTTGAAGGTGGGTCATTTACGCTGGATAACGCATTAGATCTAACCACTGACAAGGCCGTTACCATGAAGGTTTATTCCACCGTAGGTCTACCTGTATTATTAAAACTGGAAGGAGGTACTGGCCCGAATATTGAATTGCCTGTAAATCATACTGGTTCCGGATGGGAACAGCTCACGTTCGAATTCACATCATCTGATGCATTCACGGTCGTGACCTTGTTTATAGATGGCCCTGGCACCACCGCCGGCACTTTTTATGTAGATGATATAGAACAAGTTGCAGCTTCCGGTGGTGGTGGCGGAGGAGGCTCACTAGCTACTTTTCCACTAGATTTTGAAGATGGCGTTACTATTTTCAACCCTTTTGAAGGTGCTACGGCAGCGGTCATTGACAACCCACAGCCTACAGGTAATTCATCTTCCAAAGTGTTGGAACTTGGCAAGCCTTCAGGGGTACGGTTCTTTGCGGGGATCAACTCGGACCAGACCCTTAACGGACCGTCCATAGATTTGGGTAATGGCCTGATATTTAAGGTCAAAATATGGTCTCCTAAAGCCGGGATTAACGTCAGAATGCGCTTGGAACTGGAACCAGGCGACATTGATCCGCCCGCTTTCGAGATCTTTCAAACACTTACACCCGCAAATGAATGGGTCACGTTAACGTTTGATTTTTCTACCACCCCGGCATCATCAAGCGCTGTATATACAAGACTGGTACTGAATACAGACTGGGACACTGACCCGGCAGGGGGTGAAACGTATTACATTGATGATATAACCCAGGAATAAGCCTGTAAATCAAAATAGTACAAAAGCTATTTCAACCAGACCACTTCCATTGAATAGGCTGGGCAGATACTACTCAGCCTATTCAATTACTACACTAAAACATCAATTGATCTCAATATCAAATCATAGGACCCACCTGGAACGGATAGAACAGGTCAATGGAGATCCTGTAAGGACGGTATTCCGGTTTCATATAAAATGACAGATGAGATGATCATTGATAAGCATATCAAAACAAACACAACCACCAACACAATCCGTGAGATAACATCCATGCAAAACGTTAGGACAACCGACCATATACACATAGAACAAGTTCCGATAGACAACGAAACGTACTATAAAATTTCCAATGTAGATGCTATGCGCTCCTTTTTTATGAGCATAGTAAGCGATTCCAACCATTGGATGTTCATAGGAAGTAACGGCGGAATCACGGCGGGACGTAAGCATGCTGAAAATGCTTTATTTCCCTATTATACAGATGATAAGATCATTGAATCTGCTGAAAATACAGGCAGTAAATCGATTTTTTTGGTCCACAGGGAAGGTAGATCACAGGTCTGGGAACCGTTTTCAGAACGATATGCCTGCCTTTATAATATCAGCAGGAACCTGTACAAGAATGACTATGGAAACAAGATATTGTTTGAAGAGGTAAATCATGATCTGAAGCTGACCTTCAGGTATCAGTGGAATTCAAGCAATACCTATGGATTTGTTAAAAAAGTCAGGGTCATCAACCATGGAGAGGATGAAGTAAAGCTATCGGTACTGGATGGTATACAAAACATCATGCCCTGTGGTGTGGGTAGCCCATTACAAAATCAGACCAGTAACCTTGTCGATGCTTATAAAAGAAATGAACTTAAAAAAGAGGTTGGCATAGGGATTTTTGCGCTTAGCGCGATCATTGTAGACAAGGCAGAACCCAGTGAAGCATTAAAAGCCAATATTGTATGGTCATTGGGCCTGGAAAACCCCAGGTACCTCCTTTCTTCCTTACAGCTTGACCTATTCAGAAAAGGACTTCCGGTCCGCCAGGAAGAAGATATTAAGGCTGAAAAAGGCGCTTATTTTATCAATGCGGACCTATTACTATCGCCCGGGTCTGAAAAAGAGTGGATGATCATTGCCAATGTGAACCAGAACCTGTTCACTATAGCGGAGGTCTCTGCGGCTATCCGAAATGAAGCACACCTGACCCGACTGGTAAACCAGGATATTGATGAGGGAACAAAACGCCTGATAGGATTATGCGCCGCTGCCGATGGCTTACAGCTCACCGCCGATAAATTCCGGGACACACGCCATTTTTCCAATACCTTATTCAATATTATGAGGGGTGGGATATTTGATAATAATTATCAGGTTGAGAGAAATGATTTCATAGACTATCTGTCCAAGGTTAACCGGGAAGTATTTGAATCGTTCAAATCAACTCCTCACCCACTTCCCGAGGAGTTTCCCCTGGCCGAACTCAAGGCACTCGCTGCTCAGAGCGATCAAAGGAATTTGAGCAGGCTGTGCCTGGAATATATGCCGTTAAAGTTTAGCAGAAGGCATGGTGACCCAAGCAGGCCCTGGAACCAGTTTTCTATCAATACACACAGTGAGATCGATGGATCTAAAATCCTTGATTACGAAGGGAACTGGAGAGACATTTTTCAAAACTGGGAAGCGCTTGCCCACTCCTACCCGGGTTTTGTAGAAGGTATGATCTGTAAATTTTTGAATGCTTCCACTTTTGATGGTTATAATCCGTATCGGATTACAAAAAATGGTATTGACTGGGAGGTGATCGAACCGGATGACCCCTGGTCTTATATCGGTTATTGGGGAGATCACCAGATCATCTATTTACTCAAATTTCTGGAGTTTACCGAAAAGCATACTCCGGGCAGATTAGAACGCTATTTTGATCAGGAACTGTTTGTTTACGCCAATGTTCCCTATAAGATCAAAAGCTATTTTGACCTGCTTAAAAACCCCAAAGATACGATAGAATTTGACCTGGAATCAGACCGACATATACGAGAAAAATGGTCGTCATTAGGGGCGGATAGCGCTTTATTGCGGGATGGTAATGGGGCCATCCTTTATGTGAATTTTATTGAAAAAATGCTGGCTACTGTGCTGGCAAAAATGTCAAACTACATTCCTGAAGCTGGCATATGGATGAATACCCAGCGACCTGAATGGAATGATGCAAACAACGCCCTTGTAGGTAATGGAGTATCCATGGTCACGCTTTATTATCTGAGAAGGTTCCTGAAATTCTTTGAGGGGATTTTTCATTCAACGAAAATAAAAGAAGTGCAGATAGCTGACGAGTTACTACACTTTTTTGACAGTACGGTCTACATACTTGACAAATACCAACATCTCTTGTCTGGTAAGATCAATGACAGAGGCCGCAAACTAATATTGGATGGATTAGGGCAGGCTGGCAGTAATTATAGGTTATACATCTATAATCAGGCGTTCAGAGGTAGAAAAAAGTCGGTATCAATCAATCGTCTCAAGTACTTTGTTGGCTTATGTCTTGAATACCTGGAGCACACAATCAAGGCCAATAAACGACAGGACAATTTGTATCATGCCTATAACCTGATGACCGTGACAAATGACGATGAAATTTCAGTTGCTCAATTAAGCGAAATGCTGGAAGGTCAGGTAGCTGTATTAAGCTCAGGTTATTTATCCTCAGAGGAATCATTGCAGGTGTTAGATGCACTTAAAAACAGTAAACTTTTCAGGGAAGATCAGTATAGCTACATGCTCTACCCGGACAAGGATCTACCGGGCTTTACAAAGAAAAATAATATCCCTGTTGAAGCTGTTAACAAATCAGCACTGCTCACTCAATTGATCAACGAAGGTAACCCTCAGGTTATTATAAGAGATATTGAGGGGGCTTATCACTTCAATGATAATTTTAAAAATGCTAATGACCTTCAGGAAGCGCTAGATAAACTCGCCCGTACCGGATATGCCCGGCTCGTGGCAACAGATAAGAAGTTGGTACTGCTCATTTTCGAAGAAGTATTCAATCATAAGGCCTTTACAGGAAGATCAGGAACGTTTTTCGGATATGAAGGCTTAGGATCCATCTACTGGCACATGGTATCCAAGTTGCAATTGGCCGTACAGGAGTGCTGCCTGGAGGCCATTCATCAACAAGATAGTGAAGAGTTGATCGGCAGATTACTGGAACATTATTATGAGATCAACCAGAGCATAGGTATACACAAGTCTCCCTCACTTTACGGGGCCTTCCCTACTGACCCTTACTCACATACGCCAGCCGGAAAAGGCGCTCAACAACCAGGCATGACCGGTCAGGTGAAAGAAGATATTTTATGCAGGTTCGGAGAGTTAGGGGTTTTTGTCTCAGAAGGTAAGTTGTCCTTCAACCCATGCCTGTTACGAAAAGATGAATTTCTGAAAACGCCCGGAACCTTCCACTATGTAGACGTCCATTCACAACGGCAACAACTGCCATTGGAAGAAGGATCGCTTTGCTTTACCTACTGCCAAATACCGGTAGTGTATACACTCTCCAATGATAAACGATTGGAAGTCGTGTTCAAAAATGGTGAAACGACAAGGTTTGAAAGCTCAAGATTAGATGAAGTGATCAGTAAGCAAATTTTTGATAGGACCGGCAAGATCATACGGGTTATTGTCCATTTAAACGAGATGGAGTTAAAATGAAAGTAAAGACCGAAATATATATTATTAATATGCTGATTATTAATTGTTTAATTCTTTCATGCAAGCAACATAAGATGGGCAATAAAATAGAAGCTGATGCAGTCATCGAACAAAAAATTGATTCGTTGCTATCCTTAATGACCCTGGAAGAAAAGATTGGTCAAATGACACAAGTCAGGCATTTTGACGACATTTCAGAAGGCGATATTGCTGCCAAGTTCATTGGGTCCGTCATCCATACACAAGGCCCACTTCCGGGGGAAAGCGCCCTGGACTGGCAGGAGAAATTCAGCGCGTTGCAAAAGCAGGCACTATCCACGCGTCTGGGCATTCCTTTACTCTTTGGAGTAGATGCCGTTCATGGTCAGAATACCTACGAGGGTGCCACCCTATTTCCTCATAACATCGGGTTAGGCGCCTCCCGGAATGCCGACCTGGTGGCAAAAGTAGCTGCTATAACTGCCATCGAAGCCCAAGCCACAGGTTTTAACTGGGTGTTTTCTCCGTGCATAGCTATCCCCTATAATGAAAAGTGGGGGCGCGTATACGAAGCCTTTTCGGAAAGTACAGAGTTAACCACACAGCTGGCAAGGGCATCCATTAAAGGGCACCAGGGTAATCTACTGGAAAACCATACGGTAATGGCCACAGCAAAGCATTTCATTGGTGATGGGGCCACCGATTTTGGAGTAGAAGGTGGAAATACGTCTTTGAGCATGGCCCATGTTCACAAGCGTTTGCTCCCACCTTACAGGGCCGCTGTAGAAGAAGGTGTGGGTGCCATCATGGCTTCTTTTAACACCCTGGAAGGCACATCCATGCATGCGCACCGGCCACTTATCACGGATACCCTGAAAGGGGCCATGCAGTTTGACGGTATCATGGTGTCAGATTGGAAAGGTTATTCAAGGTTTGGAGAAGCCGATATCATCAATGCGGGCATAGACATGGTCATGGCCGTGGACGGAGATCTCGAAGATTACCAGGAAGGTTTAAAAAAAGCAGTAACAGAGGGTGTGGTTGCTCCAGGCAGGATCGATGATGCCGTCAGTCGCATTCTACGGCAAAAGTTCAGGTTAGGGCTTTTTGACAATCCATTCCCGGACCAGGGGTTAGTGGCAAAAATAGGAAGCCCTGAACACCGGGAGGTGGCCCGGCAAGCTGTTCGTGAGTCCCTGGTATTGCTTAAAAACGAAGCAAATATACTCCCTCTAAGTAAAGATCTATCTAAGATTTTGGTGGTGGGTGAGTTTGGCCATAATTCAGGATTACAATCCGGAGGGTGGACCATTGACTGGCAGGGACGCAAGGAAAATTATACCGGAGCAACCACTGTTCTTGAAGGCATTCAAAAACTTTCGAAAGGAGAAGTGATCTACGATAAAGACGGTACAGGAGACTACGAAGATGCTGACGTAGCCATTGTAGTGGTAGGAGAAACACCCTATGCCGAATTTTTCGGAGACATTGGAGGCGAAATGGATGCCTACCAACACACTCTGACGGAAACCCACCAGAAGTATATTGATACCTATGTAACCAGAGGCATCAAGGTAGTAGTGGTGTTGATTTCAGGCAGGCCTTTAGTTACAACGCGGCAGATCGAGCAGTCCAATGCATTTGTAGCTGCCTGGCTACCGGGCTCTGAAGGCGACGGCATTGCACAGGTGCTGTTTGGCGAGGATGATTTTAAAGGAAAGCTCCCCCACTCATGGCCGGCATCTGAACAAGATTATGCAGGAAAGTATGGCCCCAATTTCTGGGACAAGTCCATTACCCCCCTATTTCCATTTGGGTATGGGTTAAGCTATCAATAAGATAAAAGATCAATAATGAATAGGAACAACCAAGAAACAATCATGCAACAAACTTCACGATCATGACATGGACATCAAAAATATTGCTGACAGGAATAATGGTAGCAATAGGCCTTTCCTGTGGCCAACAACAAAAGAATGAAGTACAAAAACGAACGAACAACAACAACAACGTGACAGCAAAAGATATTTTAGGCAACCCGGACTTTCCGGCCATTTCATATGGCGGATACAGGCAGAACTCACGAGATATTCAACCCACAGTTGACGAACTGAAAGAAGACATGAAGATCTTGTCTGCCATAGGCATTAAAATATTGCGGACCTATAACGTGCAGCTACCGCATGCTTCCAATGTGCTAAAAGCCATACAAGAGCTAAAAAAGGAGGATGCCAATTTTGAAATGTACGTGATGCTCGGGGCGTGGATCGACTGTAAAAATGCCTGGACAGGCGAAACGCCGGACCATGAAGTGGAAAGCGAACAAAATGAAGGGGAGATAGCAAGAGCGGTGGCCCTGGCCAATCAATATCCGGATATCGTAAAGATCATTGCAGTGGGTAACGAGGCCATGGTAAAGTGGGCCGCAAGTTACTATGTGCAGCCCGGGGTTATCTTGAAATGGGTGGACCATCTTCAATCCCTGAAACAATCCGGAAAGCTGCCCAAGGACCTCTGGATTACCAGTTCTGATGATTTTGCTTCATGGGGAGGTGCGGATTCCACCTACCATACCAAAGACCTCGAGAAACTGATCAAAGCTGTGGATTATATTTCCATGCATACCTACCCTTACCACAATTCACACTACAACCCGGAGTTCTGGTGGGTGCCCGAAGAAGAAAAGCAACTCCCGGTGATTGAAAAAGTGGATGCAGCTATGGTCCGGGCCAAAGACTTTGCACGGTCCCAGTATATGGCAGTCTCCGCATACGTAGAAAGCCTGGGGGTAAGCAAACCGATCCACATCGGTGAAACGGGATGGGCCACCGTTTCAGACGGGTTTTATGGCCCCGAAGGCTCAAAAGCCACTGACGAATACAAGCAGGGATTGTACTATCAGCATATGCGTGACTGGACCAATGCCTCCGGTATATCGTGCTTTTATTTCGAAGCATTTAACGAGCGATGGAAAGATGCCGGTAACCCAAACGGTTCGGAAAACTACTTCGGGCTTTTCACGATTGAGGGCCAGGCGAAATACCCCCTGTGGAAGTTGGTGGATGACGGTGTTTTTGAAGGGTTAACCCGGAATGGGAACACCATAAGTAAAACCTACAATGGAAACAAAGAAGCCTTATTGGCTGAAGTTCTGGAACCCCCGGCCGGAAATGAACCATTGACCAACCATTAAACTAAAACACTAATTAACAGGATGTAGAAAAATGGAAAAACGCACGAAGTATACGCTCTTACTATCATTTGCCTTTATGTTCAATGCCTGTCATACACCTATGGAAAAGCTAACGGTAGAAGTTTATGAAACCTCTGCAATGGGAAATAAACTTCAAAAATTAACACAGTTTCCTATGGAAGGAGCAGCAGCAGCGATTCACCTGCTGCCCGATGAAACCTATCAAACGATCACCGGATTTGGAGGATCGTTTACTGAAGCATCCGCCTATTTACTGAACCAATTAAGCCCCGAAAATCGTGACAAAATACTGGAAGCCTATTTTGGAGAAAGCGGCGCAAACTACTCCCTGACACGCACCCACATGAACTCCTGTGATTTTTCTTTGAGCAACTATTCCTATGCTCCGGTGGAAGGAGATAAAGAGCTGGCACATTTCTCCATTGACGAAGACCGTGATGATCTTATCCCAATGATCAAAGCAGCGATGGCAAAGTCCAAAGACGGGTTTAAAATACTTACGTCCCCATGGACAGCACCCCCCTGGATGAAAGACAATAAAGATTGGCGCGGAGGCAAACTATTGCCCGAATATTATGATACGTGGGCCCTGTTCTTCTCTAAGTACCTTGATGCCTATCAGGCCGAAGGCATTGACATCTGGGGCTTCACCGTGGAAAACGAGCCGCTGGGAAATAACAACAACTGGGAGAGCATGCATTTCACTCCTCAAGAGATGACAGACTTTGTAAAGGACCACCTGGGTCCAAGGCTTGAAGCCGATGGACACAACGTCAAAATACTGGGGTATGATCAGAACCGTGGAGAAGAGTTAAAGGACTGGGTCAATGTGATGTTTCAGGATGATGCCTCTGCCCACTATTTTGATGGAACAGCTATTCACTGGTATGCCAGTACTTACGATTGGTTTCCTGAGTCCTTACAGTTCGCCCATAATGCTGCTCCTGATAAATACCTGATCCAATCCGAAGCCTGCGTGGATGCCGAAGTACCGAAATGGCAGGATGATGCCTGGTACTGGTCTAAAGAAGCCACGGACTGGGGATGGGATTGGGCCCCCGAACATGAAAAGCATCTGCACCCTAAATACGTGCCTGTGTATCGCTATGCGCGGGATATCATTGGCTGCCTGAACAACTGGGTGGATGGATGGATTGACTGGAACATGGTACTGGACCGGCAGGGTGGTCCGAATTGGTTCAAAAACTGGTGTGTGGCCCCCGTCATTGTAGATCATGAGGCAGATGAAGTGTATTTTACCCCCCTCTATTATACAATGGCCCATTTTAGCAAGTATATCAGACCCGGAGCTAAAAGGATCGGGCTTGAGCTATCGGACGAATCCCTTATGGCTACTGCTGTACAGAATACGGATGGCTCCATTATAGTGGTACTATTAAACCAGGGTACCGCGGCAAAGAACCTCACGCTTTCTCTCGATGAAAAAACCGCCGATCTCACCATTAGCGCCCAGGCTATCCAGACCGTGTTAATTGAAAAACCAACCCAAATGCAAAAATGAACATCAACTTAACTATACCGCAATGACATCGCATACAACGGCCGCAAAAGACAGAGTGCCTATTATACAGAAAGCCGCCTTTGGCGCCGGAAACTTAGTCAACAACTTACTTCCGGGATCATTGGCCATTTTCATGTTCTTTTTACTCACTGCCTTTGGCATGGATCCTTTTTTAGCAGGATTACTGGGAGGCCTTCCGCGCATCTTTGATGCACTTACGGACCCTATCATGGGGTTCATATCTGATAACACAAGTTCGAAATGGGGACGCAGAAGGCCTTATATCCTTGCAGGAGCCATTTTAAGCGGACTGTTTTTTGCGATTTTATGGCAACTTGATCCGGAAAACTCACAGGCTTACAACTTCTGGTACTTTCTTATATTCTCTATGGTCTTTTTAGTTGGGAACACCATGTTTTCCACTCCGCTGATCGGTTTAGGATATGAAATGACCTCCGATTACAATGAACGCACGCGTTTAATGGCTTTTTCGCAAATTGTAGGACAGATTGCCTGGATGATCGTTCCATGGTTTTGGGTACTTATCGCAGATCCGGAATTATTTGAAAGCCAGGCCGTGGGAGTTAGAAATCTGTCGGTAATTGTTGGTGCCATCTGTGTTGTATTCGGGGTATTGCCAGCTTTTTTCTGTAAAGGGATAGATTCAGCCCATATGGAAAACAGAAAAGAGATCAGCCTCAAAACATTATTCTCAAATTTGAAGGACCTTTTTAAGGGCATCGTTCAGGTGGCTAAAAACAAGCCTTTTATGAAACTCTGTGGCGCCACATTTTTGGTCTTTAACGGGTTTCAATTGGTAGCGTCTTTCAGTTTTTTTATCATCGTATTTTACATGTTCAATGGAGATTATGGGTTAGCCGGAAACTGGCCTGCCTGGTTTTCTACCATCATGGCCATGGCCACTGCATTCTTAATCATACCCATCGTTACATGGATGGCCAACAATTGGGGAAAGCGAAAAGCCTTTATTATTTCCACTGTAATTTCAATATTTGGTTATCTGTTGAAGTGGTGGGGGTTTAACCCTGAAAATCCATGGTTGATCTTTATGCCCATCCCATTGATCGTTTTCGGGATTGGCGGCCTGTTTACCCTTATGATGAGCATGACGGCTGATGTCTGTGACCTGGATGAATTGAACAATGGAATGCCCCGTAAAGAAGGCACTTTTGGCGCCATCTATTGGTGGATGGTAAAGCTGGGTCAGGCATTGGCCTTGGTACTGGGTGGCCTGGTATTGAAACTGGTGGGTTTTGATCAAAACGCTGCTACACAAACTGCAGAAACCATGACCAATTTACGTATCGCCGATATCGTTATCCCGGCGTTTACCGCGGCGTTGGCCATTTTAGTGATGTGGAATTATAATCTGAATGAAGAAAGGGCCCGTGAGATTAAAGCGGAATTGGTAAAACGAAGAGGTGAATTATAATACATCAATGCTCAAGTAAATAAAAAAATATGTCCTTAAGAACAGAAAAAGTTTTAGCGCTGGCCGGTCTCAATTACCAGGACAAAACGACCGCGGAATTAACTTACCTATTCAAAGAAACCTTGAAGGGCGGTATGCACGGCCTGTGCTTCAGCCCTTACGTAGAAGGCCAAAAGCCCGGAGATCAGATCACCGAAGACCAGATACGCCGAAGGATGCAAATCATCAAGCCTTACACGAAATGGATACGTTCCTTTTCCTGTACCGACGGTAATGAGAACATTCCAAAAATTGCCAAAGAGTATGGCATAAAAACACTGGTAGGTGCATGGTTGGGCGATGATGACACCATTAACCAGCGTGAGGTAGAAAACCTGATACAAATTACGAAAGAAGGCTATGTCGATATCGCCGCTGTGGGCAATGAAGTAATGTATCGTGGTGACTTAACGGAAGAAGAACTACTCCGCTTCATTCACCGGGTAAAAGAAGCCGTTCCCGGAACACCCGTAGGCTATGTAGATGCCTACTACGAATTTGCCGACCGGCCCGAAATTACCGAGGCCTGCGACATCATTCTGGCTAACTGTTACCCCTACTGGGAAGGCTGCCATGTGGACTACTCCCTGGTATATATGAAAGACATGTATCATAAAGCTGTCCGCGCAGGCAAAGGAAAAAAAGTCATCATCTCCGAAACTGGCTGGCCCAGCCAGGGCACCAGCCTGCAAGGCGCCCGGCCCTCGGGTGAAAATTTTATCAAATATTTTCTCAACACACAACAATGGTCCCGGGAAGAGGACATAGAGATCTTTTACTTTTCTTCCTTTGATGAGTCCTGGAAAGTGGGTGCAGAAGGTGATGTAGGCGCGTACTGGGGGCTGTGGGATAAGGATGAACGGATTAAGTTTTGAGGTTTGTGGTATGAGGCGGGCAGTCTTCCCATCGCCTGACGTGGGCTAAGTTAATTTACCTGTCACGATAAGGAGGTGGCTTAAGGTTGGACAGAACTCATTCAAATGAGTTACCAACATACATTTAAGCCGTCCGCCAAGCACTTCATTCCATTGTAAGTTTTAATTATACCCACAGACCGACATTGCGAGCCTTTTGGTGGCCCATGCGTGAGGAAAGGCGCGGCAATCTCCAAGTTCAAAAAGATGACCCTGGCTTTCCCGCTCCAAACCTACCTATTTGCACAACCGGTATGGCGATGACACCCTATTTAAGAGGAAGCAGCCCTCCCCCATGGGTAAACGTAGAACAGGACACTCCCGACACACGATAAGGAGATTGCTTCACGCTACCCACAAACCCACGCTCGGGGTTCGCAAAAACGACCGGTAGGTAGTTTATCTTCTTATTCCTATCAAACTGGCTTAAGACAAACTTAGTTATAACTACAGACCGACATTGCGAGCCTTTTGGTGGGCCATGCGTGGGGAAAGGCGCGGCAATCTCCCCGTTCAAAGAGATGGCCTGCCTTTCCTGCTCCAAACCTACCTATTTGCACAACCGGTATGGCGATGACACCCTAAGTAAGAGGAAGCAGCCCTCCCCCATGGGTAAACGTAGAACAGGACACTCCCGACACACGATAAGGAGATTGCTTCACGCTACCCACAAGCCCACGCTCGGGGTTCGCAAAAACGACCGGTAGGTAGTTTATCTTCTTATTCCTATCAAACTGGCTTAAGACAAACTTAGTTATAACTACAGACCGACATTGCGAGCCTTTGGGGGGCCATGCGTGGGGAAAGGCGCGGCAATCTCCCCGTTCAAAGAGATGGCCTGCCTTTCCTGCTCCAAACCTAACCATTTTGCGATGCCTACCTAAGTAAGAAGAAGCCCTCCCCCATGGGGAAACATAGAATAGAACACTCCCGACACACAATAGGGAGATGGCTTCACCCTACCCAGCAGCTTACGTTCTAATGTCTTATTGTTCATAAATAAATCTTTAAGGGTTAAAAATTTGATGGTCTTTTGAGGCCTCAAGCAGTGATGAAATGCATCAGCGATGTACTTCTGACATAGATGCCTGCCGTTTTACCGTTCTTTTCCGGTGGAGTGTCATTTTCTAATGACCTGCTGTGGTTTCCCGGTGGCCTGGAGTGATATTCAGGCGGCCCGGAGTGGTTTTTTGATGTGCTTTTGTCATTTCTTGGTGACCTGGAATGATTTTCTTATGGCCTGGAATGATTTTTTAATGACCCGGAACGATTTTCATGTGGCCTGGAATGATTTTTTAGTGACCTGGAACGATTTTCATGTGGCTTGGAACGATTTTTTAGTGACTGAAAATGATTCTGTACCGACCTTTAGTGATTCTGTACAGCGTTTTCGGGTATTGATCTTGCTGAAATACAGTTCCCACTCTTTTAAGTACTATTTTTTAGCGTTTTACGCCCGGCTGCCCGGCTACCTTTCCATGGCAATGGCTCAGGCAGAAAGAATGCGTGGAGGGGGCTAACGGGTGAAGGACTTTTCCGGGTGGTGGGCGTTTTTTATTTATTTACCCCGGACTATCGCTGTTGTGAAGGCAAGGTGTCAAGGATAGGTTTTCCCTCAATAGACATAAGCTAAGCCGCTGCATAAAACTACAAAAACAGGTACCGGCCACACCCTGCCAGGCGGTACCGTCTTGTACATCAGCACAGATCAAAAAGAGGTGAAAGCCACCCAAAACAGCAAGACCGTACACCTTATGGGCCGAATGCCCATAAAGAAGGCAAAAGGCCAGGGTTAATCAATGCTATCCAGGCCAAGCTGCTCAACGGCCTGGCGGATCATAGTGACGTAATGCAGGATCTGCTTTTTACCATGGATACCTCGGTGTGGGGGGAGTTATCAAATACATTATAATAACATTCCAGCAGGGTGTCCCGCAGCTGCCCGGTAAATTGTGTACTCGGGTCATTGCTTATACCCCCCATGGAGTATTTCTTAAACAGGTTTTCATAGGTGGCCTGGCCCAGCAGGTAGATGACCAGCGCCTTGCACTGCCCTTCGTTCAGCGCATTTAGATCATGAGGAGTCGGATGTGTTGACATAGTAGTTGGTATTTAAAGAAAGGGGCGGTCACTGTCAACACATCCATTTGAGAAAACAGATAAGTCACGGGACTTTCACCCGCATGCACGCCCCTATGGGTTAATATGATACTGTACTATTGAGTATATTTTCTCCGGGTTAGTTCGTACTAATTTAGATGTGTTGACAGGATCAATGTACAAAATAAGCCTGTATTTCACCACACCGTTAGACCATTTTTTTCAGGCCCAACACCTACTCCCTTCATCCTTAAGGCTTTTTAAATCCACGAAATATTGACCTATATTTAGTGCCAGGAAATAATCCATTATCTTACTCCCGTGAACGAAGCATTACAGAAATTACCCCTTACCAAGCAGGAAGAACTACAGAACATCACCAAGCTGCTCAGCAGCATGAAAAAAGTAGAAATGGTGATCCTGTTCGGCAGCTACGCCCGAGGCGAGTATGTGGAAGACACCTACGTAGAAAAAGGCATTCTCTACGAATACAAAAGCGACTATGACCTGCTGGTAGTTACCCTCCATGACGACCTGAAGTGCCACTTGAAAATAGAAACCAAAGTGAACGAGGTATTACGGGATACCGGCATCGTGAAAACACCCGTCAGCCTCATCTTCCACTCCGGCAAGCACCTGAACCAGTCCCTGATGCAGGGCAACTACTTCTTCAAGGACATTAAAAAGGAAGGTATTGTACTGTATGACACCGGCAAGGTACACCTGCAAAACCCTAAGAAGCTCACCGCGGAAGAAGCCCGGGAAAAAGCACAGGGGTATTTTGATCAGTGGTTTACTGGTGCGAATGAATTTTTAGAAGGATACAAATTTTACCTTTCCAGAAAGAGCTACCACCTAGCAGCCTTTCAACTCCACCAGGCCACCGAACGCTACTACACCACCATCCTACTGGTCTACACCGACTACCGTCCCAAAGAGCATGACCTGGAGCGGCTGGACCTGCGGGTGAAAAACTGTGACCCTCGCTTTGCGGTATTCCCCTACTCCACCGATGAGGAAAAACAGCTTTTTGAGTTGCTTCGAAAGGCCTATGTAGACGCTCGCTATAAGATGGATGAGTATAGTATTTCTAAAGTAGAGCTGGACTACCTGGCCGAGAAGGTGGAGCGGCTAAAAGGGCTTACGGAGAGGCTTTGTAAGGAGAAGATTGAGGGGATTGGGAGGGGGAAGGTTTGAGGGGGCATGAAGTAAAAATATGCGAATTAGAAATGCTGCATGTTCTATTTTAGAAGAAAATTAGACTGTTTAACTTTAAAGAGGAAACGTTTGTATGTCGTTTGTAAACATTTGTAAGTGTTTGAAAGTAGAATGGCGTATATACGGTTGTTACCTGCCATAACTGCGAATGGAAAAAGTCAGTAAGAAAACAGCACAATCAGGCAAGATTCAATATGGGAAGCCAATAGTTCTTCACGAATCTTCTAGAACAAGGCAAGTAATGGTCCCATTCTTTATTCCTCGAACGGAAGGAACGGAACTCGCAGTAAAGCTTGTGACCTACAAAAAGTCTCCACCGCCAATGGATTGGGCTGTTGTTGAAGAAAAGAGCATGAGTCTTAATGGCTCTGCATCCCAAGAGCTTCTAAAGGCGTTAAAAACTCACTTGATCACTGCCGGAGTAGACGAAGAAGGTGAATTTGTAATGATCAAATTGAATGGTGAGTCTTCAGATTTAACCAATGTTGATTCATCAACTCTTAGTAAAGCGATTGCCGGAATACTTTCACGTGAAGAAATTATCGAACATTTAGCGAGTCGTGATCTATCACAGGAACTTGTAATCGCATTCAAATCAGCAATCAGGCTTAGGGAAATGCAAAATGCATGTTCTGAACTTAGAAATTATTTAGAATCTGGAATAACAGATGAGAAAGTCTATCAGGATTGGTGCGACAACCATAACTGGGTCTTTGGAAATGCTTACCTGATTAAAGATGATGTCAGAGCGATAAGCGAAGGAGATAAGTTGGATCTTCTTTTACCAACGGTAATTTCTGGCTATCGTGATATAATTGAACTTAAAAAACCAGACGAAACTGTCTTGAATTGGGACTCCACGCACAATAATTTTTATTTCGCAAGTCCAGTTTCCAAAGCCATCGGTCAATGTCATAGATATCTGGATGTATTCCAGGAAGTTGCGATTAAAGGGTTAAGAGATCACCCTGAAATTGTTGCATATCATCCTAGAGCAATTATCGTGATTGGCAGATCAAACGAATGGGATTCCAATAATTTTCAAGCTTTACATGGGTTAAACGCTCGTTTAGCCAATATCACAATAATCACTTATGATCAACTTTTAGCGCAAGGAGAAAGACTAATTGAAATCTTGATCAAACATGATCAAACCGATGAAGCCAACGATGAAGAATTTGACCTTCCATTTTAACACATAGAAATGACTCTCTCAGTCGCTCGGGTTTCCGAGTGACGACTATCAATTAGGCCTCCGGCCGGTTTTAGTGATTAAGACTTCAAATGTCATCTTTCACCCCTAAACTGGTCCTCGTTTGTAACGAGGATCATTGAGCCATACAGAAACGTAAACGCCAGCATTTGAAATGCGGGTCTTCAGTGAAAAACATCAATGATCAGAAAAGTCAATCTTAATGGATAAGTTAGTAGTTTGAGCTTTCTAATTGAGGTGGTACCACCTAGCGCACCCGACACACGATATGGAGATTGCTTCACGCTACCCACAGGCCTACACGCAGGGTTCGCAAAGACGACCGGTAGGTAGTTTACCTTCTTAATCCATATCAAACTGGCTTAAGGCAGGTTTAATTATAACTACGGACCGACACTACGAGCCCTTTGATGGGCACAAGCTTTAGCAAACCGAAAAAACCTCCCACTTAGTCAGGTTATTTTCTGGTTCTTAATTAGTTAATTAAAATAAATCTCACTTATATTACCATCCTGAATCATATCCTAAACTGGTCCTCGTTTGTAACGAGGATCATTGAGCTATATAGAAACGTAAACGCCAGCATTTGAAATGCGGGTCTTCAGTGAAAAACATCAATGATCAGAAAAGTCAATCTCAATGGATAAGTTACTAGTTTGAGCTTTCGAGTTGAGGTGGTATAACGTGCGTTACAAACGCACTATACGGGCATCCTCGTTACAAACGAGGACGAGGTGGGGTCATGCGCGCTGATTTAGGAATAGGATTTGTAATCCGGCTGCGCCACCTTGGTAGATTCGTATTTACCGCTTTTTTCAATCCATTCTTTAGCCTCAACGGCCCTCAAAAAATATCGAACGGAATTCAGCGATGGATTAGGCTGTATGTTATGTCTTTTGGAGGATTTTTTAACTTTAAGGAGAAACCGTTGGTATGTCGTTTGTAAACATTGGTAAGTGTTTGAAAGTGGAATGGCGTATATACGGTTGTTATCAGCAATAGAAATAAACAATTGCCATGGAAATAAGGGGGTCTGAAAAGAAAATTTGCAGGAATAGGGTAACTATACCGAATCCACTATTACATCAAGTTCTTACTTATATCGTTGTACTGATTTTTTGCTGTGTAACTATAGTATCTTGTATTTGGGTTGTTATACTAGTAAAAACAGAAGGGGTTTTATCTATTGGTGGCATTCCTGTTATTATATTTTTTGCGGGGTATAGTTCTTACATAGGCTTATTAATATTAAGGTATAGGACTGCAAGGGTTGCCTACGATGATAATTGCTTTACAGTTACCCAAGGAGGAAATAGCACTAGTTATATTTGGTCAGAAATAATGAAAACCAAATATCATGGTATGTTTCAGGTTTTGAAACTACTTAATGCCAAGGGTAAAACTATTTATACTATTCATGGCATAACTAGGGATAACAAAAAGTTCATTCAAAAGATTGGCAAAACCGCTGGGTTTACCATTGATGTATTTTGAACCTTAAAAGAATAATGCTGATAATCGAGTAGCCTGACCTGAGCGTCGAGCACTTCATTCCATCAGGAATTTTAATTATATCTACGGATCGGCATTGCGAGCCTTTGGTGGGCAAGGCGTGAGGAAAGGCGCGGCAATCTCCCCGTTCAAGGAGATAACCAGGGCTTTCCTGCTCCAAATCTACCTATTTGCATAATCGATATGGCGATGACGCCCTAAGAAAGAAGAAGGAGCACTCCCCCATGGGTAAACATAAAATAGAACACTCCCGACACACGATAAGGAGATTGCTTCACGCTACCCGCTAGCCTACGCGCAGGGTTCGCAAGGACGACCGGTAGGTAGTTTATCTGTTATCCATATCAGACTGGCTTAAAACAGGCTTAATTATAACTACAGACCGATACTGCGAGCCCTTTGATGGGCACAAGCTTTAGCAAACCCCCATCTGGCGCGCATATAGCGATAGCGCCATGCGTGCTGATTTAGGAACAGGATTTTTAATCCGGGCTGCATAAGCAACTCACTAGTAGTAAAACGATGGATCAACGAATGGATTATCTTCATAATAATCCTATGGTGGAAGAGTATGTCTATTCACCGGAGCAATGGGTGTATAGCAGTGCAGCGTTTTACATTTTAAATGAGAAGAATCGAGGGGCATTGGAAATGCTGGAATAAGGTAGGGTGAGGCGATTGCGAAGGGGAAGGTGTAAAAAGGTGGTTGGTGAGGTGTTCTTAAAATCCTAGTTAAAATGGATTTGCCAAAAGTATCCGCATTAGAAATGCTACGTACTCGACTTTATAAGAAAATGGGAACGCATTACACTTTGCTAAATGCGCTCCAGAAGGGATTTGTAATCCGGGTGCGCCACCTTGGTAGATCCGTATTTACCCCTTCTCTCAACCCATTCTTTGGCCTCAACGACCCTCAAAAAAGATCGAACCGTAATTTAGCAATAGATTAGGCTGTATGTTATGTCTTTTGGAGGATTGTTTAACTTTAAGGAGAAAACGTTTGTATGTCGTTTGTAAACATTTATAAGTGTTTGAAAGTGGAATGGCGTATTTACGATTGTTATAGATCATCAAACGAAAAATGATAAAGAAGATTATTAAATTTTTTGGAATAGTAATTCTTGTTTATGTTCTTCTTTGTCTAATCACTCCATTTAATAAAACTCTCAGAAATAGATCAATTAAGAATCAAATCAACTACTTATCAAATATTCTCGACAAAGGGTATGATGATAAGCTACAAACACGATTTCCTGAAGGCAAACTGTTCAGTAATTGTCTCTTAGCTCTATCAACAATCGAATACTTTAATAAAAACCCCCAATCAGACCAGAAGTATGCAAACATAGTGGACCACTGTATCAAAAGAATTCAATCAGAAAGGGCTTTAGGTATGTTTAACCCTAATCTTGAACCCAAATACGGTATGTTTTATCAAGGATGGTCAAACCTTGTATACTCAAAATATGCAAAAAGTGATCTAATCAAATTCTCAACCATTTCAGAGCTTGTGAAAAATAAGTCCAATGAAATTGAGTCAAACTTTAATCAAATTCAATCTGACAGTCTAAGAATAATTAATACCTATGTAGAATCCAATTGGCCTGCCGATAATTTGATTGGAATATCATCAATTGAGAATGATAATTTACGAAACCGATGGATAGAATTAATATTAAGCACATCTAAACATCAAAGTGGCCTAATTCATCATGCAGGAAGCCAAAAAAATACAATAAGAGGCTCGTCTACAGCGATGATAACTTATTGTCTCAATAAAAGCGGATATTCTGATATCGAAAAATATAATAACAAATTTGAAGATATCTTTATTGACAACTATTTAGGTGTTCAACTTGTAAAGGAAAATGAAGACGGCACGAATAAAATGGATGTCGATTCTGGACCGGTATTATTTGGCTACGGAGCATCAGCAACAATTATGAACATTAAAACACAAGCAAGTTTAGGAAAATCAAATGCTAAAACTACTTGGGCCGCAATGAACCTAATCTCGCTACCAATTAATCTATTTAGAAAGAAGTACCTAATACTTAAGAAAGAGCCAATGCTTGATTTGTTCATGCTATGGTCAAGTACCGAATTATGAAAGAAAGACGATCTATAGCACATGATCATGATGTCCCAAACTGGCTTAAGATTGCATCTTATGCCTAAACTGGTCCTCGTTTGTAACGAGGATCATTGAGCCATATAGAAACGGAAACGCCAGCATTTGAAATGCGGGTCATCAGTGAAAAACATCAATGATCAGAAAAGTCAATCTTAATGGATAAGTTAGTAGTTTGAGCTTTCTAATTGAGGTGGTACCACCTAGCGCACCCGACACACGATATGGAGATTGCTTCACGCTACCCACAGGCCTACGCGCAGGGTTCGCAAAGACGACCGGCAGGTAGTTTACCTTCTTAATCCATATCAAACTGGCTTAAGGCAGGTTTAATTATAACTACGGACCGAAACTACGAGCCCTTTGATGGGCACAAGCTTTAGCAAACCGGAAAAACCTCCCACTTAGCCAGGTTATTTTCTGGTTCTTAATTAGTTAATTAAAATAAATCTCACTTATATTACCATCCTGAATCATATCGCCATGAAACATTTAACACTGCTGACTTTTTTTATATGCTGTTCAATTATCCATGCTCATAGTCAAGATTTTGAAGGAACTATCCAATACGAAGTTTCCTACATGAATTTGACTAAAGAGATGAAGGACATGTTGCCAGAAGAAAATCCGAAATCCATATTCAGCATCAAGGGTACCAAAACCAAAATGGAAATGGATATGATGGGAACCAAGATGATTATACTCTCTGACATTGAAACCAATACCAGCACCTCCTACACAGACATTATGGGGCAAAAGATAAAATCCACTACGCCTATGGAAGATGTGGAGGGGGTAGAGATAAAACTTATTGATGGTGCTACTAAAAGAATAGCTGGTTATCTATGCAAAAAGGCGATTATGAAACAACCTGATTCTCCAGATGTAGAAGTTTATTATTCAGAAGATCTTAAATCCAGTGCATTCTCATCCATGCAATCCCAGTTTAAAAAACTAAAAGGTATTCCTCTTGAATATCAATTGAATCAACAGGGTATTACTATGACCTACTCCGCTAAAGAGGTAATAAGAAAGCCGCTCAACAATAGTGTTTTTAATCCGCCCGAAGGAGATTATAAAAAAGCTCCGGAAATGCCAAAATATTAAAATATCAAGGAACCCAAACTGGCTCAAGATTGCATCTTATGCCTATCAATAAATAAAAACTTAGTAACCAAGAAGTCTGTGAAGGAATAGGATTTAAAATCCGGGTTATTTACATATGCAAAAGCAATTTATTACCCTTGGAGCACTCAACTTCCTACTTCTGCTTCACAATAAAATCCACCATCCTGGCCGCCAAACCCGCGGTCATATTGTCCCTGTCAAATTCCGGGTTCAACTCAGCAATATCACAGGAAATAACCTTTTGAGAGCTGAATAGATACGCTAGAACTTCAAATACAAAAAAGGGTGTAAAGCCCATAGGTGACGGTGCACTGACACCCGGTGCATAAGCAGAAGAAAAGCCATCCATATCAAGGGTAATGTATAACCAGTCATTTCTTTCAATGAAAGGGGCCAATTGGGAAATTATTGCCCCAATATTCCGGGATTCACAATCGTAGTTTAAAATGTACTTTACATTGTTTTCTCTCGCAGTGTCAAAGAGCTCTTTCGAATTGGAGGGTTCCTGGATGCCTATCACGAAGTATTCTGCGTATGACTTATACTGATCTAATATTTGAGCAAATGGAGTTCCCGAATGGGTTTCTTTTTCTACAGGCCGTAAATCAAAGTGAGCATCAAAGTTAATAATGCCAATGTCAGGCTTTGACGTGTCTTTAACGGCCTCTACAATTCCTTTAAAATGGCCATACGCTACATCATGCCCCCCGCCAATGACTATCGGAAAAACACCTTTTGAAATCAATGGAGAAATCACAGAAGCCAGGCTGTCCTGGCAAGCTTCCATGTCTTGGTCCGTACAAGATAGATCTCCGAGGTCAGTGATGTTTTTTCCATCGTGATGGAACGCAAGTTTGGCCAATTGTTTCCTCACCTCCTGCGGCCCCAACCTGGCGCCTTCTCTTCCCATATTTCGCCGCACTCCTTCATCGCAGGCATATCCCAATAAAGCGATTTCAGGCTTATTGAATTCGAAACGCTTTTTACCAGGACCATTAGCGTCAAATAATTCGACGGCCTGATACCAGTATTGATTTCCTGAACCAGGATTTGTTTTTCTCCCTTTCCAATGCGCATTAGCAGGAGGTTGATAATTCGTTACTGTATTAAACAGATCTTCTAGTTCCATTTTTCTCCTGCTAAATAAACTTGATCGAGATGGTTTGTTCCAAATGCGTAGGCTAATACACCATAAGAATTAATGGGTTTCGTAAGTAGTAGATTAGCCTTTTTTCCTTTTGATATGGAGCCAACTTCATTTTCCAATCCCATAGCATAAGCTCCGTTGATGGTGGCCGCATTAATAGCTTCTTCCGGGGACATCTTCATTTTGATGCAGGCAGCAGAAACAACAAAATGCATATTGCCGGAGGGTGCAGAGCCCGGATTGAAGTCGCTGGCCAAAGCCAAAGGTAAACCCGAGTCAATGATCTCTCGTGCGGGTGTATAAGGTATCCCCAGAAAATAGGAACACCCGGGTAAAGCAACGGGCATGGTAGCGCTGTTTTGTAGCGATGCTATGTCTTCCTTCCGGATTAGCTCAAGATGGTCGACCGAAAGCGCATCATATTTAATGCCTGCCTGCACGCCTCCAATGGCATTAAATTGATTGACATGTATTTTAGGAGTCAATCCAAATTTTTTCCCGGCTTCCAAAACCAATTCGGTGTCTTCTACTGAGAAATAACCCTCCTCACAAAAGACATCAATGTAGTCGGCCAGGCGCTCCTTTGCTACTATGGGCAGTACTTCTTCCAGCATCAATCTCAGAAAGGCACGTTTGTCAGAGCTGTATTGATCGGGAAGGGCATGTGCCGCTAAGAAGGTAGCTTTGATGGGAATGGTATAGTTTTCCTTTAGACGTTGGATCACCCGAAGCATTTTCAGTTCTGCATCCATAGTCAGCCCATAACCTGATTTGATCTCTATGGCGCCGGTTCCTGATCCGATCACTTCTTCCAGCCGCACTTTACTTTGTTGGTACAGCTCTTCCTCTGAAGTTTTTTGCAGCGTCTTCGCCGAATTCAGTATCCCCCCTCCTCTATTAGCTATTTCCTCATAGGTCATTCCGTTGATCCGGTCAATGAACTCTCCTTCCCTGTTTCCCGCATACACCAGATGTGTATGTGAGTCGCACCAGGCGGGTAAGATCATTTTACCTGTGGCGTCCTCTGTTCTATCAACTGCTACGTCCGGGCAGTTATCCATCGTACCATAATCTGCTATGATACCATCTTCAATCAACAGGTAGGCATTTTTGAGGGTAGGTAATCGCTTTAATTCTTCACCCACAAGAGCCGACACCGGTCCTTCGCGTACCTGGATTAACTCTTTGATATTTTTAAATATATGTTTCATTCAAACAGACCTTTAATGATGTGATCTTCGACCAAATTAGGGAGGGTCACTTCCAGACTTGGGCTACGTTCCATTTCACGTTTTATAGCAAATAAGGCTTCCTCATTTCTTGCCCAGGATCGCCTTGCAATCCCATTGTTTACATCGTAAAAAAGCATCCTTTTCAGCCGGATATCCGCTTCTTCGGATCCGTCGAGCAATAAACCAAATCCACCATTGACCACCTCTCCCCAGCCCACTCCGCCGCCGTTGTGAATGGATACCCATGTAGCTCCTCTAAAACTATCTCCTATTACATTATGCATGGCCATGTCGGAGGTAAACTGACTGCCATCATAAATATTGGACGTTTCCCTGTAGGGGGAATCTGTTCCGCTCACATCATGATGGTCTCGCCCGAGGACTACAGCCCCTATCTCTCCACGTGCTACCGCTTTATTAAATGCCGCTGCAATTTTGGAACGGCCTTCTGCATCTGCATATAAAATACGTGCCTGAGAGCCCACGACCAACTTATTTTTTTTAGCATCCCTGATCCAGGTGATGTTGTCTTGCATCTGCAGTTTTATTTCCTGCGGAGAAGTTTCCATGATCTGTTGCAGGATTTCCATGGCAATCTCATCCGTTCGGTCCAGGTCTTCCGGGTTTCCGGAAGTACACACCCAACGGAAAGGGCCGAACCCGTAATCAAAACACATAGGCCCCAGAATAGCCTGCACATAAGAGGAATATTTGAAATCAATTTTGTTCTCGGCCATTATATCGGCATCAGCGCGAGATGCTTCTAACAAAAAAGCGTTGCCATAATCAAAGAAATACGTGCCTTTTGCGGTGTGTTTGTTTATGGCCGTTACATGTCTGCGCAGCGATTCCTGTACCTTCTCTTTGAACCGCTCAGGCGCTTCGCGCATCATTCTATTGGACGCTTCAAAAGAGACCCCAACCGGATAGTAACCGCCGGTCCATGGAATATGTAGTGACGTTTGATCGGAACCCAAATGAATAAATATATTCTCCGTATGAAAACGTTCCCATACATCCACCACATTGCCAATAAAAGCGATCGAGACCACTTCTTTGTTTTCCTGTGCTTGTTTGACCCTCCGGATCAATTCATCCATGTTATCTGTCATTACATCCACCCAACCTTGTTCGTGCCTTTTTGCCGCCGCTTTAGGGTTAACTTCTGCGCAAATACTGATGCATCCGGCAATGTTTCCTGCTTTTGGCTGAGCGCCGCTCATACCTCCCAGCCCTGAGGTTAGGAATATTTTCCCATGAGGGGTCTCATTTTCCGGCAAGACTTTTCGAAAGGCATTCATCACCGTAATGGTGGTGCCATGTACAATCCCCTGCGGACCGATGTACATAAAAGAACCTGCGGTCATTTGTCCGTACTGTGTTACGCCCAGTGCGTTAAATTTCTCCCAATCGTCAGGTTTTGAGTAATTCGGGACCATCATACCATTCGTTACTACCACCCGGGGTGCCTCTTTCGAAGAAGGGAATAAGCCCATAGGATGCCCGGAGTACATATGAAGTGTTTGATCGTCCGTCATTGTAGCCAGGTACTGCATGGTAAGAAGGTACTGGCCCCAGTTCTGGAAAACGGCGCCATTGCCTCCATAGGTGATCAGCTCTTCAGGATGTTGGGCAATGGCAGGGTCCAGATTATTCTGGATCATGAGCATAATGGCTGCTGCCTGGGAGGATCGTGCAGGATACTCCCCTATTGGCCTGGCATAGATCTCGTAGTCCGGCTTAAAGCGATACATGTAGATCCGCCCGAAGTCCCGCAGTTCCCGGGCGAACTCCGCTGCAAGTTCCCCATGCCATTCTTTTGGAAAATACCGCAGCGCATTACGGACGGCCAGCTGTTTTTCCTCTTTAGATAAGACATTTCTTCGCTTTGGGGCCCGGTTAATTCCTTCGGGGTAAGCCCTTCCGGGAGGTAGTATATCGGGTATGCCTGCTAGTATTTTTTCTTGGAATGTCATGATGTTACTTCATTATCCACAACCAATGATCGCAATTTAACCAACGCTATCATGGCGTCTATGTCCTCTTTCAATAATCGGTCGTCTTCCAGTTTAGGAACACTCTTTCGTATGATCTTATAATTTCTCTCGATCAGGTCGGAACACTTGTTAGTCCTCCTGAATTCCAATGCTTGTGCACCATACATTAGTTCTATGGCCAGGATCTTTTCCAGGTTTTCTAAGATCTGATTCAGTTTTCTTCCGGAAATACTTCCCATGGAAACATGGTCTTCCTGACCTAAAGAAGTTGGTACGCTATCTGCGGAAGGAGGAAAACATAAAGACTTATTTTCAGCCACCAGGGCGGCTGTGGTATACTGCGGGATCATTAAACCAGAGTTCAACCCTCCTTTTTCAGTTAACATTCGGGGTAAGCCATATCTTCCTTCTAATAATAAATAACATCTTCTGTCCGAAATGTTCCCCAGTTCCGAAGCTGCTATGGATACATAATCCAATGCCATGGCCAAAGGCTGACCATGGAAGTTACCACCGGAAATAACTTCCGTTTCGCTCAGTACAATGGGATTATCCGTAACAGAATTCAATTCGATTTCCGTCAGTTCTTTTAAATGATAAAATGCATTTCGGGAAGCACCATGTACATGTGCGATGCAACGCATGGAATAAGGGTCCTGGACCCGGTCACAGTTTTCGTGGGCCTTTAGGTTTTCCGAGCCTTCTAACAACATCCGCATACGCTCGGCCACTACTTTAGTACCCTTGAATGGACGGATCTCGTAAAGACCGGCGTTAAACGGATCAGCACTTCCCTGAAAACCCTCCAGGCTCATGGCCCCGGCGACATCCGCCAGATCCAGCAGGTATGCCATCTTCTCCAATGCCTTTACGGCATGGGCTACAATAAACTGAGTACCATTGATCAAGGCCAGACCTTCTTTGGCCTGGAGCCGGACAGGTTGTAATCCATGTTGCGCCAAAACAACTTTGGCGGAAACAATTTCATCTCCCACCCAAAACTCGCCTTTACCTATGAGAGGCAAAAAAAGATGTGATAATGGGGCCAGGTCTCCGGATGCACCTACCGAGCCTTGCTCCGGAACAACAGGCAAAAGATCATTTTCTATAAAAAAAAGAATTCGTTCGATGACTTCCAGTCGGATACCCGAGTAACCTTGACACAAAGCATGCACTTTGCATATCATCATGATTTTGGACAGCTCCTTATCAATCGGCTTACCTACACCTACAGCATGCGTCAAGAGCAAATTCTCTTGCAGCTGAACGGTTTCCTGAGCCGTTATCTGGGTGTCGCATAACGGCCCGAAACCTGTATTGATGCCGTAAACTGCTTTGTCTGATTGCGAGATCTTTTCTACTATATTTCTGCTCTTATTGATCTTTGGAGTGACCTCCTTCAAGATACCTGTTCGCTTTCCTCTGGCCAGGTCTATGACTTTGCCGATGGTTAACTGTTCTACACCATAATTGAATTCCATAGCTGAAGACTTTACTTATCCCAATATTACATCTAATTTTGATGCTTAACGAGACTATTTAATTACCCATTTAATAACCATGAGTTATCAAATAGAATTAAGGCATATGCGTTATTTTTTGGCAGTCGCCGACCATCTGCATTTCAGAAAGGCTGCAGAAAGTTTATATATTTCTCAACCAGGGTTGAGCCGGCAAATAAGAGAAATGGAAGAAGGATTAGGTGTTCGGCTTTTTGAGCGTCACAATAGAAAAGTAACCTTGACAAATGCAGGCTCCTATTTACTCCGGGAGTTCAAGGGCTATTTCACCCAACTTGAGCGTTCTATTGAACATGCCAAACTGCTAAACGACGGATTACAGGGAAGTTTACGATTTGGTTATGTCGGGTCCGCTATGCAACAGATCATTCCCGATCTGCTGCTGGCATTCAGGAAAGAACACCCTCAGGTGCTTTTCAGCCTGAAAGAAATGGACAATCAGCATCAAATTGACGGATTATTGGCTAACGACATAGACATTGGATTTGTAAGACAGGAACGCATTCCGAAAGCGCTGCAATCGCTTCCGGTATTGAAAGAAACTTTTTGCCTGGTATTACCAAAAGACCACGCGGTCAATACCGGAAATTTTACAAGCATGTCCCAATTGAAAGAGGAATCATTTATCATGTTCGACCCTACCTACAGCCCTTCCTATTATGAAAAAATAATGCAGATCTTTGATGATAGTGGCTTCACTCCCAACATTACGCACAGCACCATCCATTCGGGTTCTATTTATAAATTGATTGAAAATAATTTAGGGGTTTCCATTGTTCCAAGATCTTTGCGGCAAGATCATTTGCCGGGAGTAAAGTTTATCGAATTAAAAAGCATCTCTCAGCGTACTGTTTTATCCGTAATATGGAACCCCAATAGCAGGAACCCAATATTAGGAGGGGTAATTTCAAAAATTAAAGGAAGCCTTGTTACGGAAACGGTTTGATTTCGGGAGAGGAATTAACGTTGAGATGTAAAAACCCCGAAGACTTTCGCCTCCGAGGCTACCATTCAAATAAAATGGATCAAGTGCGTTTAGTCATGGACTTATGTGATCGATTAGATCTTGCCTCCTTCTCAGGGACAATTTCAGTTCTTGAAGACCATTTCACGTTGGTTTAAAAGCAACTACCTGACGTAGGTAACCTGATTGTTCCTGCCATGGAAGAAAAGACAGTAAAACTTTCACACGATACAACACCGGAAGGGTTCTAAGCGCTTATGTCCCATACTAAGTGTAATGCATCTCCGTCAGCATCTGTAGCAAAAATACTGTCTATAGAGGTTTTATCATTGATGTTTTCCAAGGCATCAATATACTGGTCCAAAATAACCGGGTTTGTGTTCTCGTTTTCATCCACCACTTGATCGTAATGCTGGAAGTACCGGACAACGTCTGGTCTAAAACGCCTACCTCAATGGTATGTACAGCTTTCGTCTCGAAATCCAGTGTGGCTCGGGGAGCCACACTGCGATATCCATAGCTCATAGTAGTCCACCCAATCTGGTAATAAGCATCCACCATTCCTTTATAGTAGTGTATTTTGCCGGCCCTGGTTATGGCTTGATTTGCATAGGTTGTGGTTTGTATGGAATCTGAATAGGAATATTCCTTCGCTATCAGGTTCAGCGTATTAATTCGGTCTTTTTCAGTAAGGCGTTGATTATCTAAAGCCCTATGCAACGAATCCAACAAAGCTTCATCCTGACCATAAGATGAAATGAATATAATCGTAAAAGCAGGGTTAAAACCTTGTTCATGAGTTAATAGCTGGTTTCGCAGTTTTTTTAAATAGGCATTTCATCTCACAGACTGACGATCGTCCGTTTTATTGTCTGACCAGGTTTTTCCCATATCGAACCTTGTTATGCAGGTGATCTTAGTATGATGGCTTTTATTTTCGTTTCTGGCGGGATGGTGGTTTCATCAACATCAAACGTGTATAGATAAGCGTCCAAAAGGAACTGAAAGTACCCCTTATATACACTGGTCCGTCCCTCAATCTCTGAGCCATGGACTTCCACTTCACCCAATACTTCTTTCAACTCTGCAAAGGTACTTCCTACCCTTAAACCGTCCCATGTGCTGGCTTTAGGCGTGGTAATAACAATAGTCAGTACTTTATCGCCTTCCACCGGTATATGCCCGAGCTGTGAACCCTGTGGGTCTGTAATGTAGTACACTTCGAAATCCCCTTCACCCGTTTTTAACCATCCCTTTTTCAGGCTTCCTGCAACATCTTCGATCTTTTGGCCAATGGTGATACCGTAAAAGTAGCGGTCGCCTATACTGAGTTGGTCAGCATCCGAAGACGGACCTTTTGGGCCATACATGAAAAACACCTCGCTCAGCCAGTGTACATCATTCAAGATATCATTGCCTCTCTTTCGGAATCGCTCGCTTTCAGGATCTACTTCTTTTTTGTCTTTATCCAGCCAACGTACCAAAGTCTCTTCATCCCGGAAGTAATACCGGTTTTCCAGGACATAAGGTTGATTGAACTCATCTTTCAGGTACTCTTGGACGAAGGCAAAAATAAACCCCTGACTGCCGAAATAGTAATCGGTGACCAGTTTACCACTTGCTCTCCGTATGGTCGCCTGCATCTTAATTTCTTTTCCCTCGAAGCGCCAGCTTTTTATTTCCATAGGTCCGTCAGCATGCAGTGTGTCGGACCGGAATATAAGCGGATCTACGTTGGCACTGCGTTTATTGATCAATTGGAATTGTTCCCGGATATATCCGATGTGCCCTTCTAAGGCAGATTGGCTAATACCCTGTACCCAGACCATCAGAAAGATACTTGTCAGCGCTGCACATTTGGCAACACCTCTTAAGGAATGTGTCTTCATACGAATGTGATTGAAAGGTTTGACAGTGGTGAAGTTTTGTAGTCCCAGTTAAAGATACATCTTCGAAGATAGTTTAGAAATGTGACAAGTTTAAGAATAAGGTACCAGAGCCTTGCAGGTAGGAAGAAAAATATAACCCCATTTTTGTTCGGTTGTAGTCCCAAGCTACTTTTATGCTTTAGAGCCCCCTCTTACTTTTTCGGTTTAATTTAATACTTAAATCCATCAATATTAGGTAGTTTGCAACAGTCGTTGGTTCAGCTTGCTATTGTGAAATTCCTGAAAATCAATCAAATACATGAACAGTTTATTGCAATTTTTGAAGTAAAGCCGTTCATTTGAAAGGGTTTATTATTAAAATGGAATTTCAAATGAAGGTCTGTTTTAGTAAAATTGAACACAAATAAGAATGCTAAGCGATTCCAAACGCCCTGAAAATAGATCTTCCACCAGAAGATTGGATGAGTCCGGTGTAAGGCCTGGCTTTGAAACCGAAGGCGAGGACCTCATCTGGGAACGTTTCAAAACAGGCAGCGAAACGGCACTCACCTATGTATATCGCAATTATTCCAATCAACTCTTTAATTACGGCATTCAGTTTACCAAAGATCGCGGTTTATTAAAAGATTGTATCCAGGACCTGTTTGAAGAGTTGATTACACGTCGTGAAAAGCTTTCTTCTACCACCTCCATCAAGTTTTATTTGATGAAAGCCTTTCGTAACAGGCTGGTAAAAGCCATTCGCAAAAATAAACGAAGGGAAGAAAGTGAAAGCAAGTGCTCAGAAGAAGGTTTTCGGGTAGCAGTATCTGCTGAAGTCAGGTTGATCAATAGTCAACTGGATGAGGCCAAGAAAAAATTACTGGAAGAAAAGCTGAACCAATTGCCCCCTCTTCAGCGGGAGGCGCTAATTCTATACTTCTACGAAGGACTGAAATACCAGCAAATCGCGGAACTACTCGGGATCAAGACCAAATCTTCACGTGAACTGGTCTATCGCGCGATAAAATCTCTTGGAGACCTTATCGAACCTCATAAGGACCAAATGATGTCACTCGCAGGAGTCATTTCAATTATGAAATCTTTATTATAGAGAGTATTAATAGAAAATATCGCAATAATTAATTCGAATTATTGCATAAAATTTAATTTTCGACAATCCCTATGGTCATTTGAGGTAGATCGGACTTTATAGTATTGAAAGCTTAGGTGTTATCAACCCATGGACTATAAAGACTTTGATCTACCAGACTTTTTACAGGACGAATATTTCGTCGGATGGGTATTACACCCTGATATGGAGTCTTCACATTTTTGGGAACAGTGGCTAGTGACCCATCCGGATAGAAGGAAAATGGTTCAGCAAGCCCGTGAAGTCGTCTCCTCCATCACTTACCGGGAATCAGATACCCTGAACGATAACGAATACAGCGAAATTCTTGAGCATCTCTTAAAAACCAATCAAAAGAAAAATTCGCAGGGTTTCCGATGGACATTAAAACACACCTTACGATTAGCTGCGAGTATAGCCATTTTCGGTATAGTTTATTTCGCCTTTAAACAGGCGCCCGTAAGTGAGCCACCAGGTATTGTATCGCGTGAAGTGTCCGTAGAGGCCCAAATGGGACAGAAAAAAACAATAAAACTACCGGATGGCACCTCGGTAATGCTGAATTCGGGTAGCACGTTGGCCTATACTGTACCTTTTGAGGAGAAAACCCGGTCCGTTTCATTGAGTGGAGAGGCTTTTTTCGATGTGATCCGCGATGAAAAGAAACCTTTCATAATAGAGACCGCAGGTCTGCAAACCCAGGTATTGGGCACCTCATTCAATATACGTGGATATACCGGAGATTCCTTTGTATCGGTGTCCGTTTTGAGTGGCAGTGTTCAGTTAAGCTCCGCAGGTTTGAATCATCGCATTCTTAAACCTAATGAAAGAGGGATCTATCATGAGGCCTTAGACCGCATAGAGCTGACTTCATTTGATCCGGATGAGGCTACAAACTGGACACGAGGAGTCCTCTCATTTAAGGATGAAAGTCTGATAACCATATTCAATGAACTCGAGCGATGGTATGGGGTAAAAATAGAGATTAAAGACGGTGTCAAACTGGAAGGTAAATACAGTGGACGATATAGCAATGACCCGCTGGAGCTTGTCTTAAAAGGGCTGAGCTATACTTCCCATTTTAAATATCAAATAAACCAAAAACAAGTCATTATATATGAAAACAGTTAAAAATATGTGTTGAGATCGTACCAGGTACGTTTTCGACATTCTTTATAAAACCAAAAACCCTTGTAACTACAAGTTGGCGAACTCCGGTCACAAGGGTTGGTTTTAGTAATCTAAATATCCACTAAAACAATCTAAAAGTATGAAAAATATTCTACTGAAGGAAGTATTAATTATGTCCAAATTCCTTTTCTACGTAGTTTTTCTGCAGACACTGTTTGCGTCTCTGCTTCACGCCGGTGAAAGTAAAGGCCAGCAAAAGAGTCTCTATGAAGTCAAGGTCCGGATTGGTCCCGGTACCCAGCATGTATTGCATATTTTCCGGGAAATCGAACGGGAAACCGATTTTGTTTTTTCTTACAACGACAAGTACGTAAGGAACGCTGAGGTTTTCGTGGGCACATACCAGACACTGGGTGAGCTCCTGGAAGAAATCTCACGTAATGCAGACCTGCAATTCCGAAGGATCAATGAAAACATCCACGTAGACCGCAAAAAACCTTCCCAAACCCACGTTTCTGAAGTTTACGAGAAATACCAGGACATAGAAATAAGTGGCCAGGTAGTAGATGAAACCGGGGAAGGCTTGCCAGGGGCCGCCGTATCAATACTGGGTACTAATAAAGGTACCATCACGGATGTAGAAGGTAGATTTTCACTTATGGCAGAGCCAGGATCTACACTTATCGTGTCCTTTGTTGGATACATTTCTCAAAAAATTCAGATTACAGATCAAACTGTTCTGAACATTTCTTTAGAACTAGACATCCAATCTTTACAGGAAATAGTGGTTATAGGCTACCAGGGCGTGAAGAAAAAAGACCTTACCGGCTCAACAGCCATCATTAAACCCGGCGTATCCAATCGAGTCACGACAAACTCATTGGCTGAATCTTTACAAGGGCTGGCTCCAGGGGTTACTGTGAGAAATGGCGGTAGTCCGGGTCAGCAGTCGGTGATCGAGATCAGAGGAGTAGCAAGCTTTGCTGACACGAACCCTTTGTATGTCATTGACGGTATGCTTGCAGATGCTAATCCTACGATCAACAACAACGACATAGAGAGTATCCAGATACTAAAAGACGCGTCTGCAGCGGCTATTTATGGATCCAGGGCGGCAAATGGCGTTATCATTATCACCACAAAAAAGGGAAAAGTGGGACCTATGCAGGTCAGCTTTACCGGGAAGCGCGGAATCCAGCAAATCCCTAATACATGGGATGTCATGAACGCGGAAGAGTTTGCCGCCATGCAACGTGCCCAATATGAAAATTCAGGACGTACTCCTCCGGCATTGGTAGACGTTGACTTTAATCCGGAAATAGATACCGACTGGCAGGAAGAGATGATCCGGACCGGTACAATGCAGGATTACAACCTAAGCATTTCCGGTGGTTCGGAAACATCTTCTTATCTCGTTTCCGGAAGTTATTATGATAACCAGGGTATACTGAAAGGCAGAGATTTTGAGCGCTATAGCTTTCGCTTGAACAGTGAAAGTAAAATTGGCAGGGTCACCTTTGGTGAAAACCTCCTGTTTACTCATACAAGGAACCAGACCCCGGGAGAAGGCAATCCGTTTTATGACATGCCGCAGCTACTACCGGTTATACCCGTTCAAAATGCAGACTATATTTCGGACACCAATCCTGAAGGGTGGGGAATCGGTTCTGTTAACGCTCCCTCCTATGCCTGGAACCCGGTAGCTATCCTCAATTTAAGTCATCAGGATAATAACTTCTCGAAACTGGTGGGTAATGCCTATCTCAATGTAAAGCTTGCAGATTGGATCAGCTACAGGTTCAATGTCGGTTTGGAGGCCAGTTTTGATCATATCAAGTCTGTGAGGGAAGATGGCGTATGGTCTTTCAATGCAGCCGTTTTTCCGAGTTATGTGGATGATTACCGTTCCACTTACCTGAGTAAACTATTTGAGCATACGATCAACATCAATAAAGACCTGGGTGATCATTCGATCAACGCGGTGTTAGGTATATCACAACAGTCGAATCAACGTGACTTTACTTCCGCGCGCAGAAGTGAACTTCAGCAATTTAACGGACAGTACCTTAATACCATCAATTCTGCTATAGGTGACGATGTAGCTGCCGGCGGTCGCCCGGAAGATAATTTTATTTTGGGATACTTAGGACGTATCAATTATATCTATGCAGATAAGTACCTGCTGACCCTTACAGGTCGCATAGATCAAAATTCACGCTTCTCGGAAGATTACCGCACCGGTTATTTTCCTTCTGTAGCTGTGGGTTGGAGGTTAAGTGAAGAAAGCTTCTTCGACGTATCGTTTATTTCAAATTTAAAGTTGACCGCTTCTTACGGCCGTCTTGGAGTTATTCCCGGTATCGTGGGGTCCTGGGACCATATTGGCAGATTAAATAGTAATGCCAGAGCCATTTTTGGCCCGGACCAGGAGGCATATGTAGGCGCCTACCAGGCCAGGATCTCAAATACTCAACTTCAGTGGGAGACCCGTATCACTCAAAATATTGGCCTGGAAGCGGGTCTGTTTTCAAACCAATTGCTGTTTGGGATAGAATTCTATAATTCTTTGTCAGATGATGCTATCCTTCAGCTTCCCTTACCAAGATACCTGGGTAATCTCAACGGGGATCCTTTTGTAAATGCCGGTTCCATACGGAATAAGGGTGTTGAAGTAAGTGCGTCTTACCGTAAGCGAGAGGGGGAATTGAAATGGGAGGTCTCCGGTAATTTTACCACTATTGAAAATACGATCGAGAGCGTGGGAAATCAAGGTGAAGGGATAGATTACCTGCAAACCGGACTCACACGCTCAAAAGTGGGAAGGCCTGTAGCAGAATGGTTCCTGCTCAAAACCGATGGTATCTTTCAGAGTGAGCAGGAAGTACTCGACCATACTAATTCTGATGGAGTCATAATTCAAGGGAATGCACGTCCGGGAGACATCCGCTTTGTAGACGTAAATGATGATGGCCAGATCACGGAAGCGGATCGTGACTACAGTGGAAAATCACCATGGCCTACATTACAAGCCGGGGCACAATTCAACGCTGAATATAAAAACTTCACATTGAATTTACAGATGGTAGCCGTTTTTGGCAATTATATCTATAACGGCACGCGTCAGATCCTGGATGGCTATCAAAACACCAACTTTCGAAAAGATATCCAGCCCTGGACCGAGGAAAATCCCAACACCGGCGATCCGCGGATAGGTGTAGCGGAAGGCGACGTAGCCCTGTCCCAAAATGCAGGAAACAGTACACGGTGGCTAGAAAACGGGTCTTACTTCAGGATACGTAACTTGGAAATCGGGTACAACTTCAACGAGGAATTACTGGGTACAACAGGAATAGAGAATGCACGGGTTTTCATTAGTGGTCAAAATTTAATGACCATAACCAACTATTCCGGATTAGACCCAGATGTGGTAGGAACGGGGATCCTCGAACGAGGATTTGATTCCGGCAACTGGCCTTCGAGCCGGGTATATTCTATAGGAGTCCAGTTCCAATTTTAAATAAACTACGGCCATGGGCATACACCTTGAATCCTCCATAGAACATGGCAAAGGAATAAAGTGATGTCAATACATAAGACCGTTCAATGAAAATTAAAATACACATGAAAAGAATAGTTATTTTATTGATGACAGTAGCATTGGGGTTTGGATGCGAAGATAATCTGGAGGTGGACAACCCCAACGAACCCAACGTAGCACTTTTTTGGGAAACGGCAGAAAATGCCGAACAAGGTATAAATGCGGTCTACAGTACGTTTCACAGAGGCTCCATTTCAAGATGGATGATTATGCTGTATTCTACACGTACCGATATGGGTGAAAGCAGAAGCCCATGGTTTGAACTGGCCAACGCCTTGGATAAATTCATCCAACCGAATTATAATTTCGATCCGGTGGCAGGAGTTTGGAGTGATAATTACATTGGTATAAACCGGGCCAACCAGGTAATCGATAATGTACCATCCATCGATATGGACCAGGATAAGAAAGACGAGATCTTAGGCCAGGCGTATATGCTTCGAGGAGTATTTTATTATCACCTGGTCACCTTGTTCGGAAATGTACCTCTGATGCTGAAGGCCTCAGAACCCCAGGACTATCCGGCCAATAGCCTGCAGGAAGAAGTTTACCGGCAGATCATTGATGACCTGGAATTGGCAGTAGACTTACTTCCCGTAACTTACAATAACCCTAATGACCTTGGAAGAACCACCAAAGGCTCGGCTCATGCCTTAATGGCAAAGGTATACATGCAGTTAGGTGAATACGAAAAGGCACTACCATCGTTACAGTGGCTGGTAGAAGGGTCGGGAGCAGGCATTTATGACCTCACTCCTGACTATAGAGATAACTTCCTGATCACAACAGAAAATAACGTAGAGTCGGTTTTTGAGTGGCAGTTTGAAGAAAACCCTAACGAGTTTACGGATAACGACGTGGCTACACCTAATCATAATTACGGATCTTCGCTGGCCCAGTTTACAGCACCTGTAGGGATAGGGTTTTCCGATGCGGAGGCACGCCGGTGGATCATTTATGAATTTGATGAACTTACTACCGGAGGCAACCGTGATCCGCGCCTGGAGGCCAGCTTTTTGTTTGACTCAGCCCATGTAGATGGCCCCGAAGCCACTATGGTGTATGGCCAAACTTTTGCTTCACGGTTTGGCACCGGACCCGATAGCAAGCGGGTTTGGATGAGAAAGTTTCTCAATGATCACTGGAAAAATGAAGAAGGATTCCGCTCTCCTAACAACTACCGGTACATAAGGTACGCAGATGTTTTACTGATGTATGCTGAATGCCTGAATGCTACCAACAACACGGCTGCCGCCTACCCGCATGTAGACAGGGTTCGCCAGCGTGTGGGACTTCCGGCTTTATCTTCTGTCAGACCGAATTTATCCCAGGCTGATTTTCTGGAGCAATTAAAGCACGAACGCTTACTGGAACTTGCGGGAGAAGGCCATCGATGGAATGACCTGGCACGTTGGGGAGACCTGGGGCCAAAACTGGCAACAAACGATCCGGCATTTGCCAATTTCGAAATAGGTAAACACGAATTATTACCTATTCCACAGATAGATGTAGATGCTAACCCCAATTTAGACCAAAACCCCTTGTGGTAAAATTTGTGTGATATAGAGGATTGGTTTTTCCAGTCCTCACTACTTCATATTTACTAATGTGTATGTCAAAAATGCTTTTCTTGCCATCTATTGGGTCTTTATTACTTTTATTTTGGACCTGTGCGACCAATCAGACACCGGAAAGCCAGCTGCCCGACCAGCCTGATGTGGAATCAGACTCTCTTTTTCTTAACCCGATCCATACCCATGGGCCGGACCCGTGGGTATTTCAAACCGAAGGTCAATATTTCCTAACCTTCACGACCGGAGTTAATGTGACACTGTATCGTTCATCTGAGATGTCCAACCTGTCAGGTGCATTTAAAAAGGTGATATGGACACCTCCTTCCACAGGGCCAAATTCACAAAACATCTGGGCCCCGGAGATCCATCGTGTACATGGAAAATGGTATGTATACTATGCCGCTGATGATGGTAATAATGAGAACCATCGGATGTTTGTATTGGAAAACAGCCATGAAGATCCAATGGCAGGTCAATGGGTCGATAGCGGTGAACTAAAACTACCGGACAACCGGTGGGCTATCGACGGGACCATCTTCGAACATGAGGATCAGCTCTACTATCTCTGGTCCGGGTGGGAAGGCGTAACGAACATCAGGCAAAACATCTATATCTGTAAAATGAGTGACCCCCTCACTCCTACCGGGAAGCGGGTATTACTTACGAGCCCGGAACTTTCGTGGGAAACCAACGGAGTAATCCCAACAGTAACCGAAGGGCCTCAGATGTTAAAGAAAGATGACAGGCTATTCATTGTGTATTCTGCAGGAGGTTGCTGGACGGATGGTTATACGCTTGGGATGCTGTCAGCCCGGAAGGATGCCGATCTTATGGACCCGGCTTCATGGGAAAAAAGTCCGCAACCTGTCTTTATTCAGAACCCTGAGGGGAATGCCTTTGGTCCCGGACACAATGGTTTTTTTACATCAAAAGATGGTACGGAAGACTGGATCATTTACCACGCCAATGGATTCGCCGGGCAGGGTTGTGGAAATAAGCGGTCCGCACGTATACAGCCCTTTCTTTGGAAAGATGATGGTACACCTGATTTTGGGCAACCTCATCCTCTTTATCAAAAGTTAACCAAACCTTCGGGTGAATATTGACCCGATCAAAAAGCAAACTAAAAAACAATAATGAAAAAATACGTGTCACTTTGTATTGGCATTTTGGCTTGTCTCACCCTGAATGCACAGGACTACCCTATAAGCTATATACTATCGGTTAAAACGCCAGGCAATCCGGCCAAACAATATACCCTTGCCGGTAAGCAGGGTGAAATGATAATGGATAAGGCGATGCCGGTACAGGTCATTCAGGAGCTTTCCGGAAATGCTAATGATCAGCTCCTGAGTATTACGATTGAAGCACAGGAAGACACCTACATTAATTTGTACGGAAAGCTGTCGCTTGGTCAGCAGGAATACGAGGCATCCCAGTTTTATCTCCCGGGCTTTTGGTACCGGAAAAACCTGCGGTCTCCGGATAAAGCGCCCAATGCCCGGGTAAATAAAAGCTGGATCGTACGTGAGGACCGCCTTAGTACACCGCTCGTCGGAGCTTACGACACAGCCACTGGCAAAGGAGTCAACCTGGTCCGGTCAGATGATGCAGATAAAGTCGCACTGACCCCCCTGAACCAGGGAGAGGTAATTCTCAGTGGCCCTACCAACCTGGGGGCAATGGGTTTTGGCGAACAAACAGGTCAGGTCTTTTTGTCTTTCGCTATTCCCTATAAAGAAGCGCCACATAGTTACTATCGAAAGCTCACTTTGGGCGAACCTGTCACCTCTTTTGTCCTGGTCCGTTCAGGAGAGCGGTTGACCGTAGAATATCTCATCAGATCTTTTGAGGCAAGTGATTTTTCCGACTTCGTGGCCCGGTCGTGGACCACTTCTTTTGAAACTAAAAAACCTGAACCGGTGAAAGACGACGGTTTTTCTGACCTGGAGATAAAAAATGTGTTAGCGAAATTCTGGAAACAGTCCTTCACATCTACCAGTGACCTTAAAGGCTATTCAGGCGTACACCTTCAAACGGCGGATTGTGAAGTAGTGCCACTATTGGAAGTGGGATTTGTGGGGCGTGTGCTACTGAATGCATTCAATTCTTTAGAGTTCGGTTATCAGCAAAGCGACCGGGAATTGGTGTTTATTTCCAATCAAATATGGGACAGTTACCTCGCCAACGGCTTTACAAAAGGCGGACTTTTTCGAGAGGTGGTGGACGAATATCATAACCGGGAGGCAAATGTTTTCTCCATCAGAAGGCAATCCGAGGGTCTCTATGCCACGCTGTTTTACCTGGGATACGAAAAGGCTGCCGGCCGTCTTCATCCTGAATGGGAATCGCGTGTAAAAGCGCTGCTGGAGGTATTTTCCAAACTACAAAAAAAAGACGGTTCTTTTCCAAGGAAGTTCGACGATGTTCTGAAGGTAAAAGACGCCAGTGGTGGCAGCTCTTCTTGTGCAGTGCCGCCATTAGTGATGGCTTACCGGTATTTTGGTGATAAAAGTTATCTTGAGATGGCCGGAAAAGTAGCGGCCTACCAGGAATCGGAATTAATTTCCAAAGCAGATTACTTTTCCTCTACACTGGACGCTAATTGTGAAGACAAGGAGGCCTCGCTCTACGTGGCTACTTCGCTGTATTACCTGGCCCAGGTAAGTAAAGGCAAAGAAAGAGCACATTACATTGAGCAAGCTAAAAAGGCCTCCTACTTTGCATTAAGCTGGTACTATACCTGGGATGTGCCTTTTGCACCCGGACAGATGCTGGGAGATCTGGGTCTGAAATCCAGGGGGTGGGGCAATGTGTCCGTAGAAAACAATCACATAGATGTCTACATTTTTGAATTTGATGAGATCCTGGATTGGCTTGCCTCTGAAACAAAAGAATCCCGTTTTGCGCATTTTGCTCATGTGATCCGCTCCTCCATGCGCTCTCAGCTCCTACCCTACGAAGGACATATGGTGGGTATCGGTAAGGTAGGCTACTACCCCGAAGTAGTACAACATACACAGTGGGATTACGGAAAATTTGGTAAGGGCTTCTACAACGACCTTTTTGCTCCCGGGTGGACTGTAGCCTCGCTGTGGGAGCTGCTCACCGTAGGGCGTACAGAAGCTTATTTTGAATAAGAAAACGATGAAAAAGCAAATCAACTATTTGGTATGGTTACTGGCTGGTGTATGGGCGTGCCATTCGGGAGATGAAAATATCACGCCGGGTCCAAACGAGGAACCCGATGAGGACACTACCCAGTGGGTAATCGAAAAAATCATCCCTGGTAAACCTATCCGGCACATCGAATGGGGACAACCGCAAAAAGTTTCGCATGAGGTATTCAGTGCAGACTATCCACGCATGCTAAGTCTCGGGGGAGATACACTGTTCCTGGCTTACCATGGTGGTCCGCAAAACAACGAATGGGACAACCTGTACCTTAGGAAAAGCTTCGATAACGGTCAAACCTGGCTAAAAACAGAGGTGATGATGGCTGACACAGACCCGGATTACTATGGTTTTGCCAATCCGGAATTCCTGGAGTTGAGAAATGGAAGGATATTACTGGCCTTCACGGGGCGAGGTAATCCGGATGATAACCAGCACAATAATATCCAGGTGATGCATAGCGACGACCGTGGAGCGACCTGGTCAGCCCCACGTGTTGTAGCTTACGGACGTTCATGGGAACCCGCCATGGCAGAACACCCCGGAGGAGGCATCCTCATGTTTTATTCCAGCGAGGCACGCTGGTGGCAAGTATCGGATCAAATCGAACAAGAGATCCTTATGGTGCGGTCCGAAAATGACGGGATGTCATGGAGTATTCCACGGTCAGTAGCCTATACTTCAGGAAAACGTGACGGTATGGCCGTACCGCTGGTGCTACGCGAAGGTAAAGGGATGGTATTTGCGATTGAATCTGTCGGCAACAGGGACTCTCCGTGGATACTACATTCCAGCCTGAAGAACCGGTTCGAAAAACCCTCGGAAGTCACACGATATCTGGCTACGTCCAAATCTTTGGTGGATTTTGGAGGTGGCCCATACCTCATTCAGCTACCCACCGGTGAAACCATTCTCTCCTGTCATGATACAGGGGGCAGGACCATCGGTTCCGATTGGAAGAAAAATACCATGTACGTACTGATCGGGGACAGCGACGCCAGGAATTTTTCTAACGTGAGTTACCCATTCCCTGATCTCCCTCCTGAAGAAGGGGCTTTTTTCAATGCAGTGCATGCACTGGATGCAAATACCATAGTAGCACTGGGAAGCCGGCATTTTGCCGATGGACATGCCGAAGTACATTGGGTGACAGGCACTATTGTAAGAGAAGACTGAGTCCTGATGGGTCCGTTGATCCGGAGCTCATCATAAAAAGACACAAAATCAAACCAAACAAAAGGATATGAAAAATATTTACAGTATAGCGCTGACCTTGGTATTAGCGAGTTGTATGGCCGCTGTCCAGGTACAAGCGCAGAGTTTTGTGAATCCTATCAGCGATTTGGCGGATCCTTTCATCACCTATCACAACGGTCACTACTATTACACCGGTACTACAGGTGGCAATATCAGCATGCGCCGTGCTACCACACTGGAAGGATTAAAAGCTGCGCCATTACAGGTGATCTTTACACCGGGTGCAGGGCAGCCTACGCATTTCTATTGGGCACCTGAAATGTTTCGCATTGATAATAAATGGTACATCTATTTCAGTGCGTCGCTAACGAACTCTACCAATGACATGCGGACCTGGGTATTAGAAAATACTTCGTCCGACCCTATGTCTGGCACCTGGATATTTAAAGGACGCATTTATGACACATCGAATGATCTATGGGCTATTGATGGCACTGTACTCCATCTGTCCGGTACGCATTACTTTATCTGGTCAGGGGTGGATTACAACGCTAACATCGATAAACCTCAGCGTATCTACATTGCCTCTATGAGTAATCCCTGGACATTGGCTCCCGGGCGTACCCTACTTTCCAGCCCTACACTTTCCTGGGAAAACAATGGTAGTGTCAATGAAGGCCCTGAAGTTATCCGGAAAAACGGAAAAGTATTTTTGGTGTATTCGGCCAATGGTTGCTGGACACCGGATTACAAGTTAGGCATGCTGACCATGAATGATAATTTAGATCCAATGAACACCGGAAACTGGTTCAAGCACCCCAACCCGGTTTTTCAATCCAATGCATCCGTAGCAGCCTACGGACCGGGACATCATTTTTTCTTTACTTCCCCGAATGGCACCGAAGATTGGTTCGCTTATCACGCCACCACCAATGCATCAGGCGCCTGCGATGCCAGCCGCACCACAAGAGCACAGCGCATTACCTGGAATAGTGACGGCACACCAAATTTCGGTGTACCGGTAGAAACCGGAATGAAGCAACAGGCGCCGGCAGGAGAAGCGGGATTACCAGGTGGTTCTCCAGTAGCCAATGGCATTTATAAGATCGTGGTGCGGAGCAGTAATAAACCGCTGGATGTAGCAGGCTGTTCCATTGAAAAAGGAGCCAATGTTCATCAGTGGGATGATGATAATGTGGATTGTCAGAAGTGGCACGTCCAGGCTACGAATGATGGTTACTATATGATCACTTCTCTCCAGGGAGGAATGGTGCTCGAGGTAGCCAACTGTTCAAACTCTAATGCGGCGAACGTGCAAATGTGGGCCCCAAATGGAGCAGACTGTCAAAAATGGTCTTTCGTAGATGTTGGAGGAGGATTTTACCGTATCCTATCCAAACAAAGTGGGAAAGCGCTGGATATACAGTTTGGGGGTAACAATAATGGCGCTAATCTTCAGCAATACGACTATTTAGGGAATCACCAGCAACACTTTCGGTTGGACTGGCTGGGTACGGAAGAAGCTATGGGTCCGGGTGTATATCGCATCATCTCCAGGCAAAGTCAACTGGCCATGGACCTTGCAGGTTGCAATAGCAACAACGGTACGAACATCGCCCAGTGGACATGGCTTAATAATAACTGCCAGCGCTGGAATGTAGAGGATACCGGTGACGGTTACTTCATGATCCGGTCACAGGAGAGTGGACGGGTATTGGATGTGCCGGGCTGTTCGGACCAGCCGGGCGCTAACATTCAGCAATGGGACGCTTACAGCAATGATTGTCAAAAATTCAGCATTCAACCAGCAGGCAATGGGTTCTACAGTATCATCAATAAATCCAGCGGCCTTGCTGTGGACGTTGACGGTTGCTCAACGGTACCCGGCGCTAATATCCAGCAGTGGACGTACTGGGGTGGTGACTGTCAGCTATGGAAATTTGAAAGGGTGAATACTTCATCTGCGCGGATCGCTCACAGAGGGGTGAACAATGATACAATCATAAAAGAGGAAACTAAAATATCATTAAAAGTATATCCCAACCCTACGAATGATTTTATACAAGTTTTAGGGAACTTTGGACAGCGGGGCGCAGAGGCGGTACTTTATGATGTGATGTCCCATGAAGTGGCAAGGTGGAGTATCGCTAAAAGCAAGGAGATCAGGCTGGACATAAGAGGGACTTCCCCCGGAATCTATTTACTCCAAATTATAAATGGAGAGACGACTACGGGGCATCGGTTAGTGATCCGATAAAATGATAAGGTAAGTTTTTTTGATACGAACTATCTAAAACCGGGCGGGCCGGCGGGCTCGCTCTTAATTCAATAAATGTAACCCGGATAAATAGCGTTTAACTTTTTCGGAACCGGCGCTCAGGAAAGCCATTCCATTTCAACGATTAATTTTGATCATTATGACTAAAGCAACAAGGTGGACTAAAAATAAAATAATCCAGATGTTTTTTGGCGGACTTATGATCCTGCTTGTTTCAGGTTGTCAGAAGATATCACACGACCAAGACTGGAGTTACCCATCGATAAGAACGGCCTTTCAGCAACCACTCAATGGGAAAGAAGTAGATCTGTATCTTCTGGAAAATAATAACGGATTGAAAGTAACAATTACGAACTACGGAGGCAGAATTGTACATCTCATCGTCCCGGACAAGGATGGCCAGCCCACTGATGTGGTTTTGGGATACAATAGCCTGGAGGAATATCTCAACTCCGGTGAGCATTATTTCGGGGCGCTGATCGGGAGGTACGGCAATCGCATAGCTGGTGCACAATTCACATTAGATAGCATAGCTTATCAGCTCAATCCAAATAACGACAAAAACAGTCTTCATGGCGGCCCCGGAGGCTATCACAATGTAGTATGGGAAGTAGAAGAGGTAAGTGATACTGCTATTGCGCTCCGTTATTTTTCACCTGATGGAGAAGAAGGCTTTCCCGGAAATTTAAACATAGAAATGACCTACACCCTCACCAATCAGAACGAGTTAGTGATGGATTACAAAGCCACTACGGACCATGCCACACCCATCAACCTGACCAACCATGCTTTTTTTAATTTGAACGGAGACGGTTCCGGAAGTATTAATGAGCATTTGTTGAAAGTTGAGGCAAATCAATATATTCCCGTAGACGAAACCCTCATACCTTCAGGAAAGATCGCTCCGGTATCAGCTACACCTTTCGATTTTACTAATCTAACGGCCATTGGGGCACGTGTGGAAAACATACACCAACAATTGATGTTTGGGAAAGGGTATGATCATAACTTTGTGCTGGACAAAGGGAAGACCCAAACACCAGGGCTGGCAGCTTTCGTTAAGTCCCCCTTATCCGGTATAGAGATGCGGGTCTTTACCACTGAGCCGGGACTTCAGTTTTATGGAGGAAATTTTCTGGATGGAACAAGTGAAGGTAAAAACGGACCTTATGAGTTTCGAGGTGCATTTTGCCTGGAAACCCAGCATTTTCCCGACTCGCCCAATCAGCCTCACTTTCCTAATGTTATTCTCAGGCCCAGTGAAACGTATCGCTCCCAATCCATCTATAAATTTATCTTAACTGGCAAGAACTGATCAGTCTCAAGTCTAAGGTACTTAAGCCAGGTAGAGTGGTTACACAAAGCGGCACAAAGTAGCACAAAGGTTCACAAAGCGGGGAGAAATCGTGTTGGTATCCCATGGTCTCATTGAATCCTATCTTGAGCGTGGCAATTCCCGGCAGGGCTTAGATATTCGCTTTCAGGTTTCTATGCTTAAATCTGGAATTCTGTCAGGTAGTGTCAACTGAACTTTGTTTGAATTAAGGCAAAAACTTTGACACTATGTACATTACTCATGTTCATTCCATTACAGCGTGCTTTTAAAATCTTGCCGTATAAAAGTACAGTGATGTAACTCATTATTAGCTTATACTCATTAGATTAGCTGTGCTTCATGTATATCTTCAAACGCTTCAATGTCTATGAATCTTAAGAACCTTGCTTACTTCTTCATCACCTCCATTTCCATTGTGGTTATACTCATTTTTGGAAAAAGCCTCCTTATACCCTTTGTATTTGCTTTGCTTTTATGGTTTGTAATGCGAAAGATCCGTCTGGTTCTGGACAAAGTCCGGTTCGTTAAAAATAAGTTTCCGGCATGGGCGAAAAACCTGATTGCATCCGCACTTTTACTCACCATCTTAGCTTTTGCCTCCCAGGTAATATCGTCCAACATTAAAGCATTAGCACAGTCTTACAAGAAGTATGAAGTGAATCTTGACGCGTTGATGAACGACATGAATGACATATTGAATCTGGATATTATGGAAATGATCGAGGAGCATTCCGGCGATTTCGACCTTGGAGCTGCTCTGGGACTAATTTTCAATTCGTTGACCGATATATTGAGCAACGCCTTTATGATCATTCTTTACGCCTTATTCATTTTTCTGGAGCAAACCTATTTCCGGATCAAGTTGAAGAATTTATTTACAGATGCTGATCGCTTTGACAAAGTATCCGGTATCCTGGGCAAAATAGAATTGTCAATTACAAAATACCTGGGGCTTAAAACATTTGTGAGTTTGTTGACCGGCCTGTTAAGCTATGTCGTATTGGTTATTATCGGTATTGATTCTCCTGTATTCTGGGCTTTTCTCATCTTTGTATTGAATTTCATTCCCACCATTGGATCACTGATCGGAACATTATTTCCAGCTGCGTTTTGTCTGCTGCAATTTGGCGAATTCACACCGGGCTTAATGGTTTTACTGTTTGTAGGTGCAATACAAATTATTGTAGGTAATATCATAGAACCCAAGTTGATGGGCACTTCTATGAATATAAGCTCATTGGTAACGATCATAGCATTGTCATTTTGGGGCGCTATTTGGGGTGTGACCGGTATGATCCTAAGTGTTCCTATTACCGTGATTATGGTGATTGTATTTTCGCAATTTCCTGCGACAAAACCCATTGCGATAGCGCTATCTGAAAAAGGAGAAACAGATTGAATGTACCCATGCAACAGTCTAAATTGCCCGACAGGTATTCCGGCTTATTGGTTTACTGACTCTTTTTTAATCGACACAACCAGCGTGAAACAGGTGTCATAAAGTTTTCTCGTTATCGCCGTATTTATGCGAATGAATGCGCATGTTTCTTCTTACAGATAGCCCTGTTTCGTTGATTTATAGATGAATGAGGTCAGTTTTATTGACCATAAAATACAATATCAAATGCTGCTGAGTGGACTCGGTAATACACGGTGACCTGTTGTAAATGAAGTTATTTTATTGTATATTGGTAAACCAATTTTTGGTCGACCAATTCGTTCTGCAGACATACATTTTAAAGTAATGTTCACAACACGGTTTACTAATAATTATGCAATCAATCCAACAAACCAATGGTGTGCAGAACCTCAAAGGTACCTGCACATGTAATGACACGCCCGGACCGGTAAGGTCTTTTACCCGGTATAACATGCTTCTGTCATTTGGCCTGCTCCTATTTTCAACAAATACGATTTTTGCCACAGACTTTACGGTTAACTCAGCCAGTCAATTCAATGCATTGAGCTTATCACCAGGGGACGTAGTCACGTGGATAAATGGTACCTATAGCAATGATCAGAGGATAAATTTCACAGCAAATGGTACTGCGGGTAGTCCCATCATATTACGGGCACAGACACCCGGCGGGGTCATTTTTACAGGAGAAACCACCATGGACATTTCCGGGGATCATGTGATCATAGAAGGCTTCTACTGGAAGGAAGGGTCCGCCGCCAATAATCATGTTCAGTTCAGGAAAAATAGTGTATATGCCAATCATTCTACGATCAGAAATTGCGCGTTTAACAACCTAACACCCAGCGGAACGGATAAACACCGTTGGATTGTACTATACGGTACTAACAACGTGGTGGAAAACTGTTCCTTTCTGAATAAAAACAGCCCGGGGGCTTTGGTTTTAGTGGAACTGGAATACAATGACTTCAACCCTGTCGGGCATCAGATCAGGAACAATTATTTCTACAATTTCATAAAAAGAGTTTCCGGGACAACACATGCCGGTGACAGTGAAACGATACGTGTGGGAACCAGCGAGTTCCAGGATAAAAGTGCCAGTGTCACGGTGGAAGGAAATTACTTCTTCAAAGCGGATGGAGAAAATGAGATTATAACCAACAAAAGCGCCAATAACATATACCGAAACAATACCTTTCGCAGATGTCGTGGTTCCCTGGTATTACGACATGGCGCCGGTGCCACAATAGACGGTAATTTCTTCCTGGGAGAGAATGTTGAAGGAACAGGAGGCATACGTATATCGGATAGCTTCCATGTCATTACCAATAACTATATCCAAGACGTTATCAGCACTGGCGATAAGTGGAATAATCCCATTACCCTCGTCGGTGGCTCAGCAGCATCCGGAGGGACATCCAATGGCTATCAAAGGGTAGACGACATAGTAGTGGCTTTCAACACCATTTACAATTCTGAATCACCGATATACTATAATGACCGATCCAGTTATGACCCCAGAGGCGTGTTAGCTTACAATGCAATTTACACCACACGGTCTGACATTGTTACAGGTGATATTTCAGGGACCGGACAGGGAATGCAGTATGTGGGGAATATCGCAGGGGGTTCCGCTATCGGTATTTCTTCTTCCGGAATAACTAATGCAAATGCTAACTTCTCAGCAAGTGGAGAGATCTTTAAACCCAGCAGTTCCGGGCCTGCGGCCAATGCCGCGGGCAGTGATTACAGCGCCACTGTAAACTTTGATATTGAAGGTCGCTCACGCCCCAATAGTGACATGGACATCGGTGCACATGAGGTTTCCGGGGGAAGCGGAAGTGTGGTGTTTTCACCATTTACAAACAGCCAGGTAGGCACAGAGGTAGGAGCATGTTTCTTAGATGCTACCGGTGGCACGTTAAGCATCTGTGCGATAGGTTCTTCCGTGGTTCTATCAGTTTCACCTTTAAGTGATTTCACGTCATTCTCCGGGAGCAAAACGATCACGATATCGTCCAACGTAAGTTGGTCGGTGACGAATGATCAATCGTGGATAAGTGTTAGTCCCACCTCCGGGTCTGATAACGGCAGTGTTATGGTCACTGTGACGGCCAACAGCAGTGGTACAGACAGGTCAGGCGTAGTAACTGTCACAGGAGGTTCCTTAACGAGAACCGTTACGGTAACTCAGGCAAGATTCATCGCTCCTGTAGCGGTAACCGATGTATCATTATTACCAGCAAATATTTCATTAGCGCCGGGTGGAACACAACAACTTATATCCACGGTTAGTCCATCAAATGCGACTGATCAAAGTGTAAGCTTCAGCAGCAACAATACATCCATAGCCACTGTAAGTTCAAGTGGCCTCGTCACTGCCCAGAGTGTAGGGTCAGCCACGCTCACTGTCACCACCGCCGACGGTGGATTTACGGATAGCAGTATCATCACGGTCACAGCTCCGTCATCGGGCACCAACCTCGCCTTAAATAAGACAATAACGGCTACAGGGACTGCTGATGCCGATAATGTTCCTGCAAATTTAATCGATGGGGCTACGGCTACGCGTTGGTCATCGTCAGGTTTTCCCAAATCTGCCGTAGTCGATCTTGGAGCACTATTTAATGTAGAAAGGACCGAATTGGTTTGTTATAATGACCGCGCCTATCAGTATGTTGTTGAAGCTGCCACTACTTCAGGCGGAACTTACACTCAGATCGTGGATAGAAGTGCCAACACCACACAAGGAACGGCCACCAGCCCAATAATAGATACTTTTTCACCTGTTAATGCCCGTTACATTCGTATTACAGTATCAGGGGCTTCCGATTACTCCGGCAGTTGGGTGAGCCTGAATGAATTCAGGGTATTTGGTGAATCAGACCAGACCACCATTGCCGTAACAGGAGTGTCATTATCACCGGTTAATGTCTCATTAGCGGTTGGCGAAACACAGCAACTCACGGCGGCCATTAGTCCGTCCAATGCGACTGATCAAACGGTAAACTACAGTAGCAACAACACTTCCGTGGCAACCGTGAGTTCCAATGGCCTGGTAACTGCTCAAAGCGCAGGGTCAGCTACGGTGACTGTTACGACCACTGACGGTGGTTTTACGGATATAAGTTCTATTACTGTAACCACAACAACCCCTGATGCCACGAATGTTGCTTTGAATAAGCCTGTGAGTCCATCAAGCGAGCAATCTACCCATCCCGGTTCCAATGTGGTGGATGGAGATGTTGATTCACGCTGGTCAGCATCAGGGTTCCCACAGTCTTTAGTGGTTGATCTTGGAGCAGATCATATCATAAGCAGTGCAGCATTAATATGCTACAATGACAGGGCGTATCAATATAGTATTGAATCAGCCACCAGTTCCGCCGGTCCATATACTCAGATCGTAGACAGAAGTAATAATACTACCAATGGGTCTAACAACTCACCCATATCAGATACTTTTGCAGACGTTAACGCCAGGTATGTGAGAATTACGGTCACCGGGGCGAGTGGATATAGCGGACCATGGATTAGCCTGGATGAACTACGAATATTTGGATATGTTTCTACTTCTCCCCCTGATGTTACGATAACAGCACTTGAACCACCCCTCTCCCATACAGAAGAATTAGCAAGTCTTAAGACCGTGTATTTTTATCCTAATCCTGCCAATGGCAGTGTGAGTATAAGAAATGCAGATAATTATCAATCCGTCCTGGTTTTTGATCAGACAGGAAGGTCTGTAATGGATCAGCCGCTCAATGATTCAGCATACGAAGTTGAACTGTCAGCGTTGGTTCCCGGAGTTTATATTTTCAAACTGGTAGGAAAAGATAAAACCCTCATTGAAAGAATTATAAAGCAATAGCGTTCGTTTTTTGGTATGTAGTTAAGCAGGCAGAGGTTTCCTTTGCCTGTTAATTGAGGTTGGATCTGCATAGTTCTATTGCCTATTGTTGAAATAGTTCATCTGCTCTTTAGTAGACCTACATGCAGGCATAGGTCTTATTTATGAATTTCCAATTTCAGCAAACTTACAGCACTTTAATAGTGTCAATTTATATAAATTTGTATATATTTATTTATACAAAAAACGCTTAACCCCTAAATAAATCATTATGAAAGACTTAAGTAAAAAATTAAGTTTAAGGAAGTCAACTATTACGAATTTGACTAAATCTCAAATGTTCGCCACACGTGGAGGTAATGACTCCGATGATTCAACAGGTAGAACAAAGACCTCAAGGTGTTCTAACAACAGACCTACTTGTTGTGCTTGCTCCCCTTGTGATAGTGATGATGACAGTGATTAGTAACTCATTGAGGGAGGTGATTCCTCCCTCTATTCATTCTATTACTGTTTTTAACCATTCCAGAAGCGATCTTTTAACAAAACAGGAGTAACTCCTATCTGCCGAAATCAAAATGCCGCTTTTATTAACCAAAAGGTAATTATCTCCTTTCTTTTCTTTGACATTGAATTCCAACTGACTTTCCATATCCTTTAAAGAGAGGATCATGTTTTCCATTAAATATTCATCCGTTTCTATAGAAACATATCCTGTACTATTCATTTTGACCTTACAATCAATTTCTTCATAGAAGTAAATATGCTTTAATCCAATGAAAAAAATTACTATAATCAATAATACGGCACTGTATGTAGCATAAACCCATTTAAATGAAATCGACTCTTTATTTTTTAAGCTTTGCATTCCTTTTTATTTCGTATCTGTATAGCTGAAAGAGATAGTCATAAATAGCCAATTCAATTAACGGTTGGTGGACTTTGAACATTCTATTTATTGACATGTGGATATGACTTCCAATAATATTTTTAAACTCGACTTGGAAATCATGTTTATTAAGGAAAAGCAGATCTATACTATGTATTCGTTCTTCCAAAATTAAGCGAATATCTGCTGGCAAATCATTCGTTAGAGATTCTAAAGTTTTATTGTGAAAATTTTTCCGGAAGAGTTTAGAACTCGATTTATTAAAACTTTGTCTATTAATATCAAGATCTCTTATCATTTCATCTTTCGCTTGCTTACAGAATTCTATCTTGTATGTCGTCGTATCGAATCCCGTATTAGTTAACAAATGATCAATTGCAATCATAATTGAAATTATTTTGAACAAGTCCTGACTGTCTTCATATTTATGTACTTCAGTTAATATGTTAAGAACATAATGACTGTCAATTGAAAATAGCGACTCTGATTCTGTAATTTCATTACCATACCTTTCTAACTCCCGGGAATAAGAATGGATCGAAACATTGCTCACCAGACGGTGCACTTGGGAGTCTGCCATGAAGGAATTAAAGGTGTTCATCGCCTTTTCTCTATGATTATGAGTATACTTTAGCCTCAATCGTAAGTGATATTGAGGGTCAGCATACCTAATAAAAAACCATTTCTCAATGCTGTTTTCATCCGTTAATCTTCTAATCAAAGGTTCGATTACTTTAACAAGTAACTGATTACTTGAGATCTCAGAACAATAAATTTTATAAAACAGCCACTCTACTCCGGGATTGAACGTTCTAGTAATCCTCTTCTCCACCTTTTTATTTGCAGGCCGAAAAGGTATTTCATTTTTGACTTTGGTAAAAAAGGGTACTATTAGCTCATTCCTATACACCCTTCCGGCAGAATCTTTTATAAGGTTAGATTCCGGGAAGTGTTCTTCCATTATGAGGTAGTTATTTCGTTTGTATTCTTTAAACAAAATTATTGATGCGACCTGTAAGCTACGGTTTACGAGTAATTTCGTATCACTATTTGCAACTACTATTTCCTCAGGTAATTTATACTTGATACTAAACTGGTTGAACTTGTCTTCCCAATCTGTAAAACCTATACATAAATCCGTGAAATTCCATCTGGCCGCACTTAGTACGACCTTTTTAAATTTTACACGTGGCAAAACCGGAAAACTTACAAAAGTTCCCCAATTCCAACCTAATTCAATAAGGTTTGCCTGGAATTGAAGTGCACACAGGAAATGATAATGTGGTGTAGTGTATTCCGTAAAATTGTGCGCGGTGGTCAATCGTGGCTCAACAAACTTTTTTAAGTTTTTACTTCTCAAAAAAACCCTGTCGTCATTGACCGATACCATCAAATCAGATAGAGGAATGACCTTATCATGAAAAAAACCAGGACTTACAATGGGGATTTCATACCCATCATGGTTGGAGTGGATGAGAATATTTCCAATTCTGTTGTTCACTAAGTGATTTATTTCTGCTATGACAAATTCTGTGGACTGCTGATCGTATTTTTGGACCTGATTACAAAATTGTGAAAGAGATTCTGTCATAAATCCAAACCTGGCTATCAATTGTGAAGCTGAGGGTCCGGTTGTTATATCATGAAGTAAGGTATCACTTCCGTCAAGCTCCACCAACGTACAGAGGGAGTACAGCGAACTTGGAAAAGTTGGTGAATTCGCGTCTGATTCAAGGTCATAATCAGTAAATACAATTTCGTATTCATTGTTTTGGAGTGTATCAATCAGTTTTTCTTGAAGTCGTTTAAAAATAGTGTCATTAAGAACATAATCTACTGATTTATTCTCACTCCTCGTGTTGCTTGCATAGTTTAAATGGGTAAGGAAAATATTATCATCTTTAATTCTTGGTTTATCAATAGGAAAGCCTATACCATAGTCTGGATCTAAGACCTCAAGTAATGGCACCTCCTGCTCATCATACTTTTCTACAAATTTTTTCTTAAATCGATTTAAATCCTTTGAGTCATACAATCTAGGATTATTAATTTTTGATAAGAAAATGATTGCTTCGGATAGCTCTCCGATCCGTTTTTTATCAATTTCACCTTTGATCAGAGGTTTGTATAAATCGAGCTGAATGAAATTGTTTTCATCAAATTCTACATTAAGTACACGTAATTTATCTTGTATTTCTTTGTATCGCTCTACATTCGCGTTACTTTCAACACCTATTTGATTTAAAAGTTCTTTAATTTTTTTGTAGTCGGGAATAGCTGATTTCAATTTACTAAACGTAGCATTTGTAATCACACTGGGTTCCAAATTGCTAATCAATATTTTACTATCAATAGTACTTTTAATATACTCGTAGGCGGTACTTTCTTCAATTCCAGTATCAACTATAGTTTTCACCAGACCTGCAAGAGTTTTACCTGTCGATGCCTGATCCAGTATGAGCTCAATGTATTCATCTTTTTCTATCGACGCCAGCATGTATTCTCTATACACTTTTTTTTCCTGGTACTCCACATATCTCAGTGTTTTTCCTGTATCATAAATTGTATTATTTGGAAAGTAAAGAGTATCATTTGAATATTTGTACTTATCAATTATTGCACAGAGCACGTGCATATCGAGGCGTACTTGTCTCAGCCAGTCCTTCGGACTAGATAAAATAATTTCTGTACAAGTAGTCACTTCTAATTCCGATACACCTCCGAAAAGACCATAAGGAGTGGCTCTGTAAGCCATTCTTATCAGGTACTTCAATAAAGTGGTTTTGAAAAGCTCATCAACCTTATCATTTTGCTTAAGATCTGTGATGCGTTTGTGGAGTAAGGGGTTAGCGATGAATATCGATTCCAAAATCAGACTATCATTCTTAATAAAGTCTAAAATGATATCAATTGATAAATTATGTAGCTTTTTCAGGACAGATGACTCAACCAGTGGAGTTCTCAAAAAAACTTTCTCTGAAGGTATTAACTTTGCGTCATTCATATATCTAAGAGAAACACTTTATCCCAGTTCTGGCAATTGACATGTAATTTTGCCAAAAGGACTAAACCAATCCCTGAAATACCCTCAAGAATTGTCAGGTCATCATTCCATTCTAACTCGTCCTGTTCGTTATAGGAATAAAATGAAAACCTATTGGACATCTTAAGTCTTAGTTCAGAGAACTGCTTGAACCAGTAATGCTGAGCCGTCTGAATTTTTTTATCTTTGAAATAGCTAAATAGCTTCATAAACATATATGAATTACCGGCTGAACCATGGCAAAAGCAGGCTTCATGATATTCTTTTGAATGAAAAATCAGAGAATCTTTCATATCTCTTGTAGCTGCATTAAGAACGAGTTCATAGGCCTCTTCGATCAGTGAGTTATCATTTAATAATTCCCCGGCTTTGATGAATGAAAATGCGATCCCTAAATCTCCATAACACCAGCTTAGTGCACTTTTTTGAGGGAGTGTTATTCTGTCGCTAATAATACTTGGGTAATATGAACCAAAGCTGACATCTTGTTTATAATGCCTGATCCAGGATATAGTTTTTTGAATTAGGACTATCACCTTTTCCTTATTTTCGATGTATTCAAAAGCGGAACAAAGAAAACTGACAATACTTGGCGACCCATGGGCCATTCCCAGGTTGTATTCAGGTATGTCAGTATCAATTGGTTTGAAAAAGTCAGGCCACTTTATACCAAATTCATCTTTTTGGTGAATCATTTCAAGCCCTCCAATGAATTCATTCAAGGCTAGTGTTGTCATTGCGTTCTTTCTTTCTACAAAGTATAAGGCGCAACCAATGGATCCTGCAAATAGATCATAGTTCTGTTCTTCGTTGGCAGCAATGAGACTCTCAAATATAACTTCATCTATTTCGTCCAAAAATGAAATATCGCCTCTCGATAAAATGCCTTCATTATTTAAGAATTGAGTGAGCCAGGCCACTCCAATAAAACCGTACCCGAAAGTTGACTTGCTTTTGTTATTATGAGCAAAGTGTTCTATGGCTTGCTGCAAAAGCTCTATTGCTCTTGCAAGATATTTCTGCTGATTAGTTGCCCTTCCGTAATAAATCAAATATAAAATTGCACCGCCGCTTCCATTAATAAGGGAATGATCCTTAAAACCTTTAAGGTTTTCTGCTAAACTCTTTAGATAAATGTCTATATTTTCCATTAAACAATTTCCAGCGGTAGATGAAAGCCTTGAATCCAACAAGGAGGCGTTTTGGACATACCTGAAAGAATGGTTAGATAAATTCCTATTGAGCCGTTGGCCAATGAATGATCCCTGATCCATTTTCTGGCATAAGGATCAAAATAATTTTTTTCCTGAATTAATTTGATCAAGGCATTGTAACAACTTAAAGCCAATTCTTTCGCCAGAGGGACTTTTGTCTGCTGATAAAAGTAGTTGTACGATAATAATGCCCCAGAGTAACCATAAAGTAAACCTTGATTATGCAGCGGGCCGTCGTGATCCCTCATCACTGACAAGCTATGTTGCAACGCGGATCGTTCCAAAATTTTTGATGATTGGATCTCCAGCTCTTTTTGATCAAACTTCAGACCACTTAAAAGAAAAATAATCATGATTGACAACTCACTGGAACTCCATAGCCGAGAAGATGGTATATATATCCCATCCTTATTAATTTCTTCCGGATAAAAAGTGTTTGTAAAATTAAAATCGGATTTGAGCCTAAACATCCATCCACAACTCGAGAGGATCAGCTCTTTACATACCTCAGGTTTTATATCGGCTTGATGACATCTATAAAGAAAGCTTAAAATCCCACATACACCGTAATGAAAACCAAGCGAATATTCCAGCTCAGAGGTATTACGATTCTTCATACCTACATAATCAGGCCAGGTAACACCTGATGCGGTCAAGATTGACCGTTCCTTAATTTTCAGCACGATTGACTCAAGCAGCAACTTCGGAACAACCCTTTTTTCAAGAAGATATAACCCTATTCCAAGCAATCCATAGTGAATATCCAAGGGCAACTCATTAATTTTTTGTTGTATCAACAAATGGCATACCTCATCAATATTTTTTGTCCATTCTTCTAAAAAACTAAAAGTTTTGCAATCCTCTTTAATAAGGCAATTGATGCACCAGCCCAGTCCTATAATGCCTGCATAAAAATTCAATGGATACCTGTTATCCTCAAAATCGTCAATGCTCTCTTCCAACAACTGCTCGACTCTAAGCATATAATTATCATTTTGACTAGATTTATACGCATAGTAATTTAAAAGGATCAAACCCGATTTTCCATCAAATAATGAGTGATCTTGAGAATGAGCCAGAGCAAGGTCAACTGTCGAAATTTCTCTTTCTAAAAATGTCACATCAAAAGGCAGAATAGGCTCCCAACTCATATCACATTTCATTTTTAAGTGTATCAGTAATACGATGCCTGATCGCGAAGAGTATTATCCAAAAAACAAAAACAATGAAACACAAGATCAGGCTACCAGCAATCGTCATAGGAAACAAAATATGGTTGATAGCATCAGCAAATTTTTGTAGCCATCTGTCCAGCAGGTAGTAACTGACAAGCGTTCCTAACACAGTCGCCGACACTACGATGTTCAAGTATTCTTTTAAGAGGTTGTAAAGGAGGTCGGTAAACACTGCCCCCAACGTAACACGCACTGCCATCTCTTTCATTTTTTTACTTAATGTGTGAGTAGTCATACCAATTAGCCCTCCAAGGGAAATCACCAAGATGACTACTGCCAAAATAAATAGTATTGTGATGAATCTTTCTTCGGTGTGGTATTGCTTACGATAAAATTCATCAAAGTAGAAATAGGAAAATGCACTTTCAGGCGCCAGTTCCTTCCATTTTATTTTTATGTAATCAATGAGGTCTTTATTCAAAAGTCCTTTTGGTTTTATCACAAAATATCCCCAAAAATCTATGTCCAACATAAATAAAACAGGCTCAATGTTACTCTTTGAGGATTCATGATGATAATTTCTGACTATTCCTATCACCCTATGAGTTCCATATGGGGTGGTTATCAATTCGTCTAACGCGTCTTCTTCCTTCTCAAAACCAAGACGGACAGCTGCTGCTTCATTAATAATGACATTTCCTTCATCTGCCGCTATTGAGTAGTCAAAGTTTCTACCGCTTACAAGCTTCAAATTAAAAGTCTCAAAGAATTCATCATCAATTAAAATAAAGTAAAACAATTCGGGACTGAATTGATCTTCTTTATCTAGTTTAACCTTATTCTGAAAATAATCAACTATTCGTTCTCCGGGTATGCTCGATGCTATGCTAATATTATCAACACCGGAATAAGATTTGAGATGATTCTTGAAGATGTCAATATCATTCAAATAAGAATCTGAAGTAACATTTGGCGGCTCAAGTATTAAATAATTCTTAGTAGAAATTTGGGCATCACCTTGAATCACAAAACGATATTGTAAATAAACTACCAGGAGTATTTGAACAACTAATAATACAAGAAAGGCCTGTCCACCCAGTAAGTACTTGCGTAGTTGATAATTCGTAAAGAGCTTTTTATCTCCACCTTGAAGAGCGCTTATCGACTTAATTTTAACAAAGGCAATGCTAGATACAAGCCATGTTACTGTTATTCCAAAAATATAGATGGCGGTAAATTGTAATATACCGTTGATATGGACTATATCTTGCAACCTCCCGTCAAAATCCAGCCAATTTAATATGTTGTCAGCGTAGAGATAAAAGCTAACTATTGTCAGAGCAATGGTGATCAAGCTAAAAAAAACAGCTTCCAGAAAAAAGATACTGCATATCCCAAAAGAAGAAGAACCCAGTATCTTTCTCATGCCTATCTCTTTCATCCTCCCGATGGTCCTTGAGGCATTGATGTTTAAAAGGTTGAATAGTGCAACCAGTAAAACGATTAAAGAAATTATCATGTAATAGTATGGAACGCGTTTATCAATTTTGTCCGGAAGATTATCAGTGATAGTAGATAAGAAGATTTCATCCAGCTTTTGAAGGAATAAAGTGGTTTGAATGATGAGTCCTTTATTGATTGCCTCTTCATTTTCTTTAACAATTTGCTCGATTTGACTTTCAATCAGATCAGGTGTTGTTGTACTTAAATAACAATATACATTGTTCCAAGACCAACTGGTGTTAAAATGCTTCAGGTTGCTAAAAGTGCTGTATGAAAAGAGAGCATCAATCTTAATATGACTACTTTTGGGCAGATCCTGGAATACAGCTTTAACCACATACTCTTCATCATTGAGTCTAATCACTTTACTTATTGGGCTAACCTTTTGAAAGTATTTCTCCGCCAAAGAGCGTGATATTATTGCTGAATTCGGGTCTACCAAGGGTTCCTTGACATTGCCACTCGCTATTTTAAGATCGAGCAAATCAACAATTTCGTCATCGGCATTGTAAATATTGAACTCATTAAATCGTACGTCATCATAAGACAAGGTCCCCTGCCTTTTAAAGATACGTCCTATTTTATTTACACCTGGTAGAGTTTCCTCTATGACAGTTTTGATTCTCGGAAATACAAAAGCGCTACTCAGTTCTATCTCACCGTTTTTATGCACCGCTCTGACCAATCGAAATACATTTTCTCTATTTTTATTATGACTCTCATAATTGGATAAATAGGCCCCATATTGGTAGCTAAAGAAAGATGTCCCCAAAGCTAAAGACATCATAACGATACTCAGGATATTAAGTGAGTAGTCTTTCCTATACGATCTGATGAGTGAATAAAAATAATTTCTGAACATTGCTTAAAGTTATGATACAAGTTCCAATTGGTTTTTAACCAGGTTAAAATAATATCCACTCTGTTGGACCAACTGAGTATGTGTCCCGGATTCTACCAACTGCCCTTTTTCAAGAACTAGTATATGGTCTGCATTTTTAACTGTACTGAGCCGATGGGCAATAACGACTACCGTTTTGTTTTTGAAAAACATCTGTAGATTGTTATAGATTATACGCTCATTATTTGTATCCAGTGCGGATGTCGCCTCATCCAGAAAAAAATACTTCGGATTCTTATAAACTGCCCTTGCAATAAGTATGCGTTGTTTCTGTCCTTGGCTCAAGCCAGAACCATCCATGCCTACCATAGTCATTTCTTTTTTGGGAAGACGTTCAATAAACTCATTTGCATTAGAGATTTTCATGGCATATTCAAGTCGTTGTTGATCCACAATGTCTGATGCCAAACATATATTACCCTTAATACTGTCAGAAAAAATATATCCATCCTGCATTACAACTCCACACTGTTCCCTCCAGTATTTACTGGAAATGTCATCAAGATCCACTGCTCCCACCATTAACCTACCTTGATTTGGCTGATAAAATTTCAATAGTAACTTCATTAGAGTTGTTTTTCCACTTCCGCTTGTGCCCACAATTGCGGTCGTTTTGGCAAAAGGTAAATGAGCCGAAATGTTTGAAAGCACTTTTGGAGAATGAGGCCCTTCATAATGGAAATCGATACTTTCTACACTAATTGATGCTTCAGGTTCTATTTCAGCAATCTGTGCAGAAAATTCTTCATCAGGCATATTCTTAACTTCTTCAATTCTGGATATACTTAGCATTGCATCTTGTAACTCCTGAAAGAATGCCAATAATGAAGTAAGAGGGGCATTTAATTGACCAATAATGTACTGTACAGAGATCATCATTCCCAATGTCATATCACCTTGAACCACTGCCCTTGCTGAAATAAAAGTGATTAAAATATTTTTTAGCTGATTTATCAAACCACCTCCTAGCTCTTGAAATTGACGATACTTATTCCCTTCTATATTCACATCCGCAATATCTTCTTGATTTTCTACCCATTTTTTTTCTTTTCTTTCTTGAGCAGAGTTCATCTTGATTTCGGTCATGCCTACAATTATTTGAATCAGAGCACTCTGATTTTTGGCATTTAACCCAAATTTTTGGATGTCAAATTCCTTTCTCTTTTTTAAGAAAAGCCAGATATAAATGACATAACCAATACTCATGATAAGAAAGATCCAAAAGATCAAAATGTTGTAGGAAATAAGTACCAGGCTAAAAATGAGTAAATTAACAACAGAGAATAACACATTTAGAGAGGAGGTGCTAATGAACCTTTCTATTCTCGCATGATCCTCTATTCTCATGAGAATATCACCCGCTAGTTTTGAATCGAAATAGCTAAGAGGTAACCGCATCAATTTAGATAAAAACTCCTTTATAATGGTAATATTCACACGAGCGCTCATAAATATGAGTACCCATCTTCTAATCGCCTCTCCAAGTATTTGCCCAATAAACAATAGCAATTGGCCCAGACCTAATAAGTAAATAAGTCCTAAGTCTTGTTTTTTAATCCCAATATCAACGAGCGCTTGAGTCAAGAATGGAAAGATCAATTGTATAATACTACCTAATATCAAGCCTATAGTAAGTATCAAAAGATACCGCTTAAACTCTTTCAAGTAGCTTAATAAAGCCCTTGAACTGTCCTGTTTATCACTACTCTTTATGAACTCAGCAGATGTGCTTAATAGAAGTACTAAACCATTTGTATCCCTTTCGTCAGCCCAGTGATGCAAAAAATCCTTTTCGTTGTATTTTACCCGTCCACCTCGTGGATCAGCAACATAGATTTTCCCTTGATGAAATTTGTATACAACCACAAAGTGGTTGTTATCCCAATGTGCAATACACGGTAAAAACCTTTGATTTTTTAAATCTTCCAAGCATAGTTTAAAGCCGTCAGCTGACAAACCGAACTCATAAGCTGTTTCTTTCAAATTCAGAAGGGTGGTTCCATCCCTGGACAAAAAAGTGCTATCCTTAATCCTGGATAATGGAACGTTTTTGCCATAGTACTTCAACACCATAGCCAAACAAGCTGGTCCACAGTCAGTCAACTCGCTTTGTCTTACCAATGGGAATTTTGCTCTAAACATGACCTTTACAAATTTTAGAATTTTGCTAAAGCCTATAAAAATCGCTTGTTAAGAATACCGTCTTTGAAGAGTAATTTTTAGGGGTGATTTGCATTGTCAAACTTTTGAATAATCTTAAAAATACAGCATTCACTTCAGACTATCTGTTTAATGTAACTATTTATCATAATTATTAAATTACAAATTGTAAAATAACTAAATAGACTGGATTTAAGTCTTTAACAATGTGCTGATTCTCTGATAATTTTAAAAATCTTAAAAAACTCAATCATTGGTTCCGGGAGTTTATATTTTTAAACTAACAGGAAAAAACAAAACAATAATTGAAAGGATAATAAAGCAATAGTGTTCACTTTCCAGTATGCAATTAAGCAGGCAGAGGTTTCCTTTGCTTGTTTTTTTGCAAAGCCAGATCTATGTTGTACTTCGCATGTTCTATATAAACTGCCCCTTTAATGGTTTAAATAAACATGGCCAATCAATAAAGTGTACATTTAAATCATTGTTATAAACTATTGATTATTAAATAGGTAGGATTTATAATTCATTTGAGTTAATTTATGAATCAACTTTTCACCTAAATAATTATAACATGCCTGTAACTAGATCTGAAAGCGGCACCAACTTAACGAATTGGATTGTCAATGTTGGTGATGGAAATTACAATGCTCCCGGAGAAGCCGCGGTGAACTCGGCTGACATTAGCACGGTCAATCAAACGGCAGAGTCGGTCGTTAAGGCCAATATTCTTAACAGACGCATCATGGCGCACAATATCACTTTTCACAGGATAACAGATCCCGATGCGCTGGTCGATACACATGTGGCTTCTTATGAATTTAAAGTGCCCTATACCATAGCCACTTCCAATACTGATTTCAATGGACAGACAGTGGAAGGAGGTCTCTTCGTATGGGATGGCCCTACTACGGAGTTAGATTATGGCCTGGCTTTCCAATGGATCATTAATCCCTTTGACCCGGATTACAAGGCTTTACGTTATTGGGATGGAAGCGGATGGCAGTCTCTCGGACAGGATTTGGAGCCGGACAACGACTATCATACGGCAGAATTTCAGTTGGATATTCCAAATGAAGAAGCCTACTTCAAACTTGATGGCACGAGTTTCGCTCAAAACATATTTTCTGAGACAACAAAAACAGGATTCGGTACTACGGTAGATGCACGGTTTCAGGCAGAGACCATCAGCATTTACCCCCCTGCAACAGGAACGATCCCGTCGCAGAAGGTGAACTTCAAAGATTGGAGTTGGGAATGGTCGAATGACAATCCAGCCTAGCTTATCAATAACATCGGGAATTCATGGCAGACCATTTTAGGAAACGCATGAATGAGAACGTTGATCAAAACAGATGAGTAAATCGGCCAAAAGGTTGGTTTACTCATTATCTTTTACTGTCACAACACTACATCTTAAAGCAATGAAAATCAACAATTAAAACACCAGCAACTCAACTCATTCCATTCAACGATAAGAGCCACATAATTCTATTTTTTCCATCTTGCCATTACCACAAATAACAAAAAGTATCAGTGAAAGCTTTTATGCTTCAATGTATAGGATCCCGGCAGCAGTTGACCCCAACCTTATTTCAGGCCGGAACCGGTCAGCAGCGTCATTTGCCAAATACAGGCCTTCATTTTTGAATCGGTAATTTCATTGCTATATTATTGAAATGTAACGGATTGTTTTTATACATTCGGCTTATCAACTATGCCACGAAAGGATGCCGTTGGCATGAACGAAACCACACGATCAAAACAAAAAGAATGAAAAAATTCATTTTTTGGCTTTTTTATCTTGCCGTCAGTTCTCCCATATTTGGTCAATCCCTCGTTATCGACAGCCTCAAAACGAGACTTCAGGAGACTGATTTATCCTCTTTTGAAAGGAAAGAACTTATTCTGACGATTGCCAAACGTCTCTCCAGAACGGAATTACCTGATGAGGCTATTGATTATTTGGATAAGGCGATCGAGATCAGGGATGAAACAGACTCTTTAGATCCCATAATCTACCAGGAATACACCCGGAATTATTACCTCAAAGGAGACTTTCTAAAAGCTCTGGAGCCGGTAGCTAAGTTGGAAAAGTTCGCTGTTTTGGAAGAAGAGCGTATCCATTCGGAAGCCCCGGATGGAATACCAACGGTTAATGAGCGCTTCAGTGCTGCCAATGCGTACACCTTGATCGGCGAAGTGTATCGAAAATTGGGTGATTTTGAAAAAGCGCTTCGTTATGCGTTAAAATCACAGAAACTGGCCGAGCGGCTCGGGAATCAAAAGGCACTGGCCAATAATTATAATAACATAGCTATTATTTACAAGCGCCTGGGTAACCTGGAAAAGGCAAAAGAGTTTTATTGGAAAGCCCTGCACCTGAATGAGGAGTTAAACAGACCCTTTAACATCGGATCAAATTATAATAACATTGGCCTTCTTTTGATAGAAGAAATGAAGTATGACAGTGCATTAATATACTATCAGGCAGCTTTAAAACTTATTGAATCAGCTTATGGAAGGGCCACCATATTCAACAATGTAGGGCACGCTTACTTCAATCTTCAGAGGTATGACTCAAGCGAATACTATCACAGAAAGGCATTCGATATTGAGATGAAAAACGGCTTTAAAGATCAAATGAGCCTGTCTATGATCAATATTGCAGGGTCCGTTAAAGAACTGGGACGATATAATGAAAGCATTCAACTGGCAGAGGAAGCCTACACCATAAATGAGCAGGAGAAAAACTACAATCTGTTAAATTCAGCTGCACTGGTACTTTCCAATGCGTATGAAAAAGCAGGAGATCTGAAAAACAGTTTATTCTATTTCAGAAAACATAAACAGTATCATGACAGTGTTTACAATGAGAACAAACAGAATGAGATACTAAACCTTCAATTAAAGTTTAATACGGCAGAGAAAGAACGAGAAAATGAGTTGCTGAGACAAAAAAATGAACTCAATAAAGCCCGGATCAAGCAGCAATACATAATAGGTATTGTTTTAGCGATCATATTACTTTTGTCCATTTGGATCCTTGGGCTTTCCATAAAGCGTAGTAAAACTAAACAAGAACTTACCGTTCAAAAGCTAAAAACGGAACAGATCCAAAAGGACTTCTTAGAAAAGGAACTAACCTTTAAAAACCGGGAGCTAACGAATTTTGCGCTTCAGATCGTAGAACGAAATGAGTTCATAGCTGACGTAACCCGGGAGATTGAAAAATGGTCTAAAAATGGATTAAGTGATGATGTGAAAGTGAAGGAGTTGGTGAAAAAGATCAAAGAAAATGAAAGTATTAACAGGGATCAGAAAGAGTTTGACGCCCATGTGAGCAGCATCTATGAATCTTTTTACAATAAACTCGAAGAAAACTATTCCGACCTTACCCGAAGTGAAAAAAGACTGGCGGTATTGCTCCGATTGAAGCTAAGCTCTAAAGAGATATCTTCCATCCTGGGCATATCCCCTAAAAGTGTGGATATGAGCCGGTATCGCTTACGAAAAAAGCTGGAGCTGACCAATGAAGACGATCTGGTAGAGATGCTTAATCAGCTCTAAGCTGCCTGGTCCGTATACGCCTACTGCTTAATGGCTATCAGCTCATCCGGGGTCAGGTCCTTTTCCGGTTCGAAAGACTCTGAGGCCATATAATTCAGAAGGCTATGGCGTAATTGCCGGGCCACCGGTCGCTTATCCAGATCGGATCGGAGGTCAATGGCGGAAAACAATAACTTCCCCTTTCCTACCCTGGCTTCAAACACATTGGCCAGTTGGTGATTGGTGACAAAATTATCAACGACTCTTACGATAGGTTGCACATTCAGAGAATCTATTATCACGGATCTGGATTTTATGCACAGGTCCCACCACTGCCATTCTGTATGAGATCTTGTGGGGAAATCATTGAATGCTTTATGTGTTTCATCCATCAGCAAGCCCATAGTGCCTGGCTGATCAGGAAAATGGACCGGGCTCCAGAATACAGGAACGAACCGGCCCTGGATACCTTTTATCTGTTCTGTATCCGGACTTAGCAAAACGTTTTTTCCGCTCTGCAAGGCGGTAAGGGCGGTTTCAAACGAGCCGGTGACCACTACATTGTCAGGCATTGCATCATTTGATTCCGGATATACCCAAACCGGCCAGTGGTTGGCATATTCCGTTCCTCGTAAAGCTACCCGGACCGTCCATCTTTCAGCTTTTTCAATGTTTACAGTTAATTCAATGGTCCCTAACCCCATGTTATTACCTATGGATAAATGAACCTTTTCGAGCATACCACTGGCAAGAACATTACCCTGCTCATTTTTAATGGACCAATCTATGACCTGGTCTTTCTTGTCTTCCAGGAAATTGACTCCTTCTACAACCGCTTTAAAGGTTTCTCCATTTTCATAAACCGCTTTATTAAAGCGCGTAAGCATTACTATGGGGCTGTTGAATTTCCTGAATTCTTCTGCAGAAATGATCCCTTTTGATTCCCAGAATGCGTTAAGCAGTCCCACCAGTGCTGTGCCTTGCCCGGGAAAATCCTGGAGCTGTAGTAACTGAAAGCCATCAAACCCAGGGGTTTTAAATGCTCTTTCAATTTCCTCTTTGTACAACATTGCGGCCAGTTTTCCGGAAGCTTCGGTAAAATCACCGGCCAGGTCGATCATTCCTTTCCTTTCCAGGTCCTGCTTTACGGCAATAAAATTAAGAGGTGTCAATACCCCGGTGTATTTGGGAATTTCACTTAGGTCCGGATAGACCGAATACTGACCTATTTCATGCGAGATCAACGGCACATCTATGTGGTCACTGTTGGCCGAGTAATCTTTATCAAATCGCGGGCTTTGGCTGTTAAATATTCCCTGGCCGCGTATCCAGCCTTTGTCTGTCCATTGTGTAATGAAAAAATCGTCCTGCTGCTCAGGAACAGTGCCTGTAGGCTGTTGAAAAGAAAACGAAGTAGTAGTATATAAATGCCGATCGTCCTTTGCTTTCAATTCGCTGACCATTTCATTTAAAATGCCGATGTCACCTTGCAGTTCGTTCCCTAGCGACATTAGAATGAACGACGGATGATTGCCGTAATCATTGAGTAATTTGTCCGCTTCCCGATATAGGAAATCCGTGGTTTTGTCCTCTTGTCCTACTTTCAGGCTCCAATGGGGTAGCTCTACCTGTAAATAGAACCCCACTTCATCGGCGGCTTCAAAGGCTGCTTTTGGCGGACACCAGGAGTGAAACCGCAAATGGTTCAGTCCATAGTTTTTGGCTTGCGTAATCAATGTGAGCCATTCCTCTTTTTGCATAGGCGGATACCCTGTCAATGGGAAAATGGCACATTCCAGGTTACCTCTTAAAAAGATCCGCCTGCCGTTGAGCTTCAAAATACCTTGATCGTTCTCTATTTCTTTGAAGCCAAAAGTTGTGGATGCAATATCACCACCACTAACGATCCGGGCCTCATAAAGCTGTGGTCTGAACTCGTCCCAATACACCAGTTCACCGGGAACAGGGACCTCCGCATGAATTTTCCCGCCTTTTACCTCTAAGGAAGGTTTTCCGCTGAAAATACGGTTCCCTTGCAGGTCCAGTAGTTCAAGTGAAACTTCTTCCGTCTCGGGTACCTCTTGTACATAAGTGAACATCAGTTTGCTTTCTTTCCTGTTGGGATAAACCTGTAAGTTTTGCGGACTATTCTTATCGGATGCGCTTAACAGGATATCTCCCAAAATTCCATTCCATTTGATCTGTGTATGGTTCGTGTAGGCATGAGCCATTTCCTGGTTGACCGGGTCAGGATAGCGGTCACCGGTTACGTTGATCAATGGATATCGGTTACTATTATCTATCACCACCGTCAAAAGATGTTTCCCTGGTGTTAGTAACTTGCTGAGGTCATGGTCATGACTGCTTATGAGGCTTTCGGCGGTTCCTGCCAGGGTTCCATCTACAAACACTTTGGACTGCCACAAGACACGCTCCAGTTCAAGTTCTATATGTTTCCCCTGCCAGCTTTCCGGTATCTCCACTTCACGTTGATACCAGGCCTTTCCAATGTACTGATGTTTCCGGGTAAGGTTGGATAGCACGTAATTATTTAAAGCAGGTTCTAAGGTACTGGCTTCCCCCATGCCTGCATCATCCAGCGTGCCGGGCAACCGTATGGTGGTCCCATTAAATGCTGAGGCTTGCCATTGGCTACTTTTACCCTCATCTAAAGGATCAAGTTTTACTTTCCATTCACCTGATAATGAAATATTTAACTCTTCTTTAATTCCTGTTTCACAACCTGTCAGTGAGGCTACTAACAAAACCCCGGTGATGAAGTATTTGAATGCTTTATCTGATATCAATGGCCGGTTAATCATACATGTTAGATTTTTAATTATCCTATGGGTTATTTCTTGTGTCAAGCACTTATCGTTAAAGTCATTGTTCATGGGATACAGCATTGGGTACCAGGTCCAGCGTTCCTAAAAAATCCATGCAGGCAGCTTTTACGATATAAGGGCGTTTGGACGTGGCATGGACAGCTTTGACGGTTTCGACAAAAGGCTGTTTTTCATCCAGGTATAACAGGTGGTTAATGGCCATAAGCGCCAGGCCTGCATTATCATTGCTGCAAAATAACTTAAGCTGTTCTACCGAACGGTCTTCATTAAACTGTCTGTAGACAATGGCCGAAGCTGTTATACTTACAGGCGGATAAGTGTCTTCCATCGCTGCCAGGAGGTCTTTTTTGTAAGGTTGTAAGGTTTCATCACCCTGGCTAAGCAGCCCTGTGATGGCCCAGTAACGGATGATGTTGTTCTTACTTTTCAGTAAGCTGACCTGCCGTTTGGCAATTTCTTTCCCCCTTCTTCCTGATAGTGATGCAGCGGCGTATATTTCCTCGAACGGGTACAGATTTTGGTCCAGCCGGTATTCATAAAGTGTCCTGTTTTCCGAGATCAAACCAATTTCGTATTCCGGAAGAAAATGAGCGTCACGGCTTTCCAGCATCCTGGCATTCAATTGACGGCGCATTTTGCTCAGGATGTCTTTATATTCTGATTTTTCTACAAGGTTATTGATCTCCCAGGGATCTTTTTCCAGGTCAAAAAGAAATTCGTCCGGACGCGGCCCAAAAATACTTTGCTGTAATGGGTCCAGTGAATTAGCCAACAGGTCGGAACGCATGTGCTGCGTAATTTCAGCGATGTCCACATAGCGTATATACCGCATCTCCGGCATAAAAGGCATATAGTTACGTGAGTAGATAAACTTACCATCGGTTACACTACGCACCAGGTCAGGCCCGTTATCGGCACGGTCTGCGGAAAGTACAAGATGGTCAACCGGTTTGGAACGATTCTCCCCCATCAATGTCCTCCCTTTCATATATTCAGGGACTTCACCTCCTGCCAGACGTACCATGGTAGGCGCCAGGTCTTCAAAGCTGATCAGCTCATCAGTCACCACGCCTGCTGTCCCCCAGGGAGACAGGTGTTTGTATTTTTCAGGAAACCATACTACAAAAGGCACCCGGTAACCCAGCCCGATCCCATTCGTTTTTGCCCGTGGGATGCCTTCTCCATGGTCTGCATAAAAAAATACGATGGTATGTTCTCTTAAACCATCCTTTTCAAGTCGTTCAAGCAGTTTCCCAATCCGGTTATCCGTCAATTTGATGGAATTATATACCCGGGCAAACTGCTTTCGCATTTCGGGAGTGTCACGATAAAACGGAGGCATATCAAAAGCATCCTCAGCGATCCGGTCCTGTTCCGGCAAGTGGTCCCAAACATTCTTTACATACCACTCATAGGGCATCGACATGGTACGCGACTGGTGTGACGCTGCATAATTAAATACCGCAAAAAAGGGCTGATCAGCATCGCGGTTCCACCAACCGGCCTTATTAGAGCTTTCATCCCATGCATCTTTTATAAAATCCTTTTCATTCGCAACGTTATAGTCCGTTTTGGAGTTATTTGACGTATAATAACCTTGTTGCTGCAGGTAATGGGGAAAGCCATGAATGAAGTCCGGAATAGGATAAGTACTACGATGGTTCCCCGTTCCCATCTTAAACGTAGGGACGCCGGTAATGATCGCGGACCGGCTCGGTGAACATACCGTACCCGTGGAAAAGGCACCAGTGAAGCGCACTCCTTCACTGGCAAGTTGATCGATGACCGGCGTGCGGGCATTTTTGTTACCGTAACATCCTATAAACTGGGGGGAAGTGTCCTCAATGGTGATCCAAAGAATATTGGGTTTCTCCTGTCCTGAAACAAACTTAACAGAAAAAACCAGGGTCAATAGTATATAAGCAAGGGTCTTCATCCTCCTAAATTTTTAACAGATCGTGTTCCAGCTCCCTGGTCATTTTAAGATGTAAATGGGCCGGCAGATGATATGCATCCAACCGGATTACTTCCTGAAACGCTTTCTCGGCTTTTTCAAAATTTTCCATACCAAGTTCACCCAGCCCTATCAGATAGTTGCAATGGATGGTATTACGTACATTGAGGTCTTCTTCCCAAATGAGCAGGTCCGGAAGGGAGATGGCGAAATAATCCAGTATTACCTTATCATTAAGATGATCTTTACCATAATTTATCAGGTTATGAAAACGTATTTCCGCTTCGTTTTTCCTACCCAATTTTAGTAAAGCCAGTCCCTGGTAAAAGATCTTATCGGGTTGCTGATCATTATAAAAGATCGCCGGACTAGGGTCACTCAGGCCTTCTGCCGCTTTTTCCCAGTTCAGTCTGGCCAGGTCATCCCTGTCTTGCCCGTCATACGCACAACCCAACCAGTAATGTACATCATTTTCCTGGGCCCCAAAGAGCTTGCCTTCTCCTAAATTATGAGGGTATGCCTGCATAGCATGCAAATGCTCTATGGCTTTATCGTATTGCTCTGTGCACAAATAGTGTTTCGCCAATTCCACATTAACAGTAATGTATTGAAACGGCACTTTCCCCTCACCCCCTTCCCAGGGATGGAATTGTCTTTGCTGCAACAGGCTCAATGCCTCCTTAAAATCGCCTTTGAAATTATAAAGGGCAACACGTTCGAGATACAGGTCATCACGCGAGTTCGTCAGTTTTACATGGTCTTCGAGTAATTCCAAACGCTGATCGATAGCAACGTTGATCTTTTTATACAACTGGTCCAGTTCCATTAACAGTCGCGCGTCCGTAGGGTCCAGGGAAAAGGCATGTTCCAGGTGTTGCCTGGCCAGGTCTTTTTGTTTGGTTTTGTTAAAGTATAATAAGGCCAGGTTACGATGACAAATGGCATTGGAGTCATCGAGCTTCACCGAAGCTTCCCAGCATTGTTGTGCCTCGCTATATTGCTTGGAAGCATACCAGAAATTACCCAGGTAATATCGGGCGCTGGCATCTGAATTATCGGCGGAACAGGCGGACTGAAGTGCCACTACTTCCTCCAACCTGTTGGGAAAGCAATAATCTCCAGTCATTCCCTGTGCTTTCCGGTACAATTTCCCGGCTTGAGCGGTGTCATTCTTTTGCATATAATACCACCCAAGGAAGTAAGCAGCCATGGGGTACATCTGGGATTTGCCCTCAGCATAGACATTCAATACATTGATGGCCATGTCCCACTCACCTGCCTGTGCATAGTCCAGTGAGTATTCAATGTAGTTATGCACATAATCCCTCAGTATTTCCCTGAATATTTCCAGATCTTTCTCATGTCCGCTAATGACATAATTTTCGTACAACACCCCAATGTTGAACGGGTCAATGGCTAACGACGCTTCAATCCAGGCATGCGCATCCTTTATTCGTCCCAGTTTTCGTAACAGGATAACTTTTAAGTGCCTTGCCTTATGGTTATGCCAGTTTTTTATCAAAGACCTTTCTACCAACTCCAGGGCTTTATCCAGGTTGCCCCTGGAGCAATCAATTTGTGCCAGGTTAAAATAACCCGCGTCCTGCCATTGTGCATTCCAGCAGGCTTTAAAGAACGCTGCATAGGCCTCATCCTTTTTACCTAAATAGTTTAAGGCAACTCCTTTGTTAAAATAGGGTTCTCCGTCGTATGGGTTAGGATTACGTTGTGTCAGGGTCTCTATCGCCTGATCAAAATATGAAATCGCCAGGTCAAACTGTCCTTTTTTGAGGTTCCAAAGCCCCATTGCATTGTTATTGCGTACATCTTCAGGTGCCCTGGAAAGCGCCTCAAGATAATATGCAGTAGGATCATAAGTGGCATGCCTGTATTGCTCCAGGTGTACACCTTGTAAATACAATTCTTCCACACTCGTAATATCTTTCGGTTGCTTAGCAGCCTTGGCCGGTTCAGGGATCTCTTCTGCCTGATATGCTTCGGGAGACCATGAAACCAGCACATTTCCCTGGTTATCTTTCAAAGTGGCCGTCAGGCTATGATAAAGTGTAGCTCCTACGTCAACCGTTTTTTCAAAACCCTTATCGGGACTGAGGTCCATTTTTTCAGCAAAGAAAACCCGGTCGTCACTGGAAAGAATAATAGCACATTGGGTATAAACGGCCGTAACATGAATTTTTACTGTGGCCTTACCTTCCTGCATCTCCAGGTTGAGCAAAGCCTCTTTAGTGGCATTTTTTACTACCCCGGTATTATAGTAGGGCATAAAGTATTGCCTGAAACTTTTTTCCTCGTAGGGGTGCATCCAGGAAAAATCAGGTTGATTGTCTGTATAGACCCCACACATAAGTTCAATATAAGGCCCGTCGTGGTCGGTCAGGTTCCTGTCCCATGCATGCCCAAAAGCCCCGTTTCCCCATGTCCATTGCTTTTTACCCGGTGACACGTTATGATCTGCGATATGGAGCAAGCCACCTTTTGTATCATTTTCATACCCTCCCACAAAATCATAGTCTGAAGTAATGGCCATATAAGAGGTAGGTACCGGAATATTCTTGTACCTGGAAATATCCGTTCCGGGTGAGTAATCCACTTTGTAATATTCTCCTTTGGCGATGGGAAATTCCGAAACATCACGTTTTCCATGGTCAAATACCGCGTTGACATCGGGAGGAAAAACAGACTGATAATGATCATTGACCGCTACGGCAGGGTTTGCCCACCACAGGAAGGTCTGTGGATGGGGAGTGCGATTGTACAACTGGGCCTTGATCTCCAGGTAAGCTTTATCAGGATGTAACGTAAAACCTGCCATGCCTTTTGTGCGGAACATGCGTTCCACTTCACTTACCCACACCGTTTTACTTCCATCTTCATTTTCCTCGATATGATAATCTACCGGGTCATAGGTGCTGGGGCGATGATGCTGTGGCCAATTAAATTCAATACCCCCGGATATCCACGGACCGGTAAGTCCAACCAATGCCGGCTTGATCACATGATTATAATATACAAAATGCCGCTCTCTGATCTTATCATAAGCCATTTGTATCCTGCCCCCCAGGGCGGGCAGCACCATGATCTTGATGTAGCGATTTTCTATGTATATGACATCCCATTCCTTATCCACTTTCTCATCACTAATCTTCTCTATCACAGGATGAGGGTATACCACGCCACTACTTGCCTGATATACTCTTTTATCCAGGAAAACAGGGTATTTCTCAGGGGTTCCTACCTCATAGGTAGGGATTGTAACTTTATCCTTCCAGGCTTTAACAGTATTCATAATCTATCTTTTGTTTGGTCTGGTACGAAACCAGTATATCTCTATTACATTTTGGTCAACTTTGATCCGTTATTGACGGCTGTAATCAAACAGGTCGTCAAGTTTATTCTTGTCTACAACTACTTTTGGGTTAAACCGGTCGCTTGCCATATATTTTTTGAGACTGTAAAGTAATTGTTGTGCCTCATCTCGTTGCGCTATATTGGTGTGCAGGTCAACGCCTGATACCAATAACTTGCCCTTTCCTACCCTGACTTCGAAAATTAAGGCTGTCCTGCGGTTCTCAAACCAGTCGTCAATGATACGCACGATCGGTACCAGTTCGGATGTAAATGCATCCAAAACAATGGCATTAGCATTTGACATAGCATCCCACCATTGCCAGTTGGAATGGTATTCTGTTGGAAAATCAGCCAAGGCAGGGTGGTTTGGGTTACATAAAATACCCAGTGTATGCGGTTTTTGTCCCTTCGTCCAGGATGTATTCCAAAAGATACTTGAAAACCCTACTCCTATTGTACCACCGCTTTCCGGCGCTATATCTCCCTTGTTTATATTTAACAGTACTTTACCTCCCTGTTCAAGAAAACTAATCGCATTGACATCCAGTTTCTCTACTACCTGTAATTCGTCTTCATTAACAATGGGTCTCTTTTCTTCCGGATACACCCATACATCCCAGCGATTCGTATCGCCGGCTACCGTAACGGTAAGGGTCAGCTTTTTGGCTTGTTCAATCGGGTTAAGATCAACCGCGATGTTTCCGAGTGCTATACCGTTTCCTACCGGAATATCTCTTTTGGGAAGGTTTCCCTCTTCCACCAGCTTTCCGTGTACATCAACCAATCTCCATGAAGCAGTAATGTTTTTGAGCGGTTGCGTACCGTAATGCGCTACTTCCAAAGCTGCTTTGAGTGTATCCGTATTTAAAAAGATACGTTTATCCAGCCTTGCCAGTGGCACGGTCACATCACAGAACTCGCGGTATTCTTCCGGCGAAATGTATCCTTTTTCCTCCCAAAAAGCATCTAAAACACCTACCAAAGCAGTTCCCTGACCGGGAAAGTCATGCAGGTCCAGTAGCTGAAATCCTGCAAAGTCCTTTGTACGTAAAGCAGCTTCGATATCCGCTTTGTAGCATAGCGCCTGTAACTTTCCTGAGGCCAGAAGCAGGCTGTCCGCCAGGTGTCCTAAATGATTGGCTTCTAATGTCTCTTTGAAGATCTCAAAGTTCCTGGGCTTTAATACTCCGGTATATTTAGCCATTTCCCTGAAGTTTGGATATACGCACCATTGCCCTATTTCATGGCTTACATATGGCATCGGGGTCTTTTCGATCAGATGGCTGTAATCAAACAGAGTTTGTGGTGGCTTACTGTTGATGATACTTTTTAGTCCTGCACCCCACTGCTGTATTCTGGGTGCAGGGCTGTTATAATAATCAGCGTTTTCCAGGAAAGGCCAGCCCGCCGCTCCGGTGTACACTCTTCTGTCATCCAATTTTTTCATATGATCTACAAACTTGCCCAGGTAGGCGGCATAGTTTTTACCTCCCGGCTCGTTTCCATAGGCCATCATAACGAATGAAGGGTGGTTACCATAGGTATTCAAAATGTCTTCGGCTTCCTGGTATACCCATGCATCGATAGGCTGCGCGTCCCCTATCTTTGTCCAGGCAGAGGCTTCAACCTGTAAGTATATACCCTGCTCATCCGCTGCCTGAAAAGCAGCTTCAGGGGGACACCAGGAATGGAACCGCATATGATTCAAGCCATGGTTCCGGATGGTTTTAAATATTCGTTTCCATTCGTTGACCTTCATGGGCGGATATCCTGTCAATGGGAAAATAGCACACTCCAATGTGCCCCGTAAAAAAACGGGCCTTCCGTTAATGGAAAAACGTTTTTCATCCACTTTAAATTCACGCATGCCGAATGTAACTTCCTTCGTATCCATTCCGGAAGACGACTTCAGCGTCAACTTCATGGAATACAAATGTGGGTTGAACTCGTCCCATAACAACGGTGAGTCGCCCATGGAATATTCCATTTCAAACTGCCCCTCAGCATCTACTTCAATTTCCCGGACTATTTTAGAGAGGCCCTGGTCATTATCTCCCAAACCTTTGGCCATTACCTCAAGTTGACATTGTTGCGGAGCACCGGTAAAATTCCTGATCTTCGTTTTCACGGTCACACTATGGTTGCTGACATCCGGGTAGATCTGAACGTTGTCAATAGCGACCCGGGAAACCGCTCTTAACTTCATTTCTCCTACTATTCCATTCCAATTGGTCTGCGTGTTGTCTGTAATGCTATGCGCATCCAGGCCCACATTAACCTCCTTTACCCTGTTATCGATCCTTAGGGTTATGGTATGATCTCCAGGTGTCAGATAATCGCTCAGGGTATAATGATGTGGTGTTCCCAAACGATTATCAAAACCCACCTTGTTGTCATCAACCCAAACCGTCGTTTCCCAATGGGCGCGTTCCAGTTGTAAGATTATATGCTTGTTTTTCCATGACCCGGGTATTTTTACCTGTTTTTGGTACCAGGCCGCGCCATAATATACCTTGTCAGGACTTAGCCAAAAAGGAACCTTAATATGGTCCTTTTGCCTGTATTTTGCCATTTCCGGACTCGTGTACCACAGGCTGTCGTTCCACATGTTCCCGGTCCATTGCGTAGCCAAAGAGATGTCATCCCCTTTTCCATTTTCTGCCATGGACCCTGGTAATTGGATCGTTTCGGGAAGTTCACCCGCATACCACTCTTCCAAAATGCCCTGGTCTGACTTATCGGTTCTGAATTGCCATTGTCCTGAAAGATCCATCTCCTGCGAGTTCTCATTGTCACACCCGTACAGGGCGACATAAAAAAGAAGGTATAGGATGGGGTTAAGATACTTCATAGGTCATTCGGTTCTTTATTGCTACTATCCTCTTCCCAAAAGAGGGTCAACAGGGTTTCAGCTACCAATTCATGTCCCAGGGTATTGATATGATTATTTTGTGCCATCCATTTTTCCAATGACTGATTCCCGGCCATTTCTTTAAACATGGCATAGTTATCTACCAGACCCACTTCGTATTTCTTTGCCATTTCCCTGATCTGTTGGCTGTGCTTTGCCAGTTCAGCATCGGGAGACTGTATATTTTCTTTCAGGTCAGGGGTAGGCGTCATAAGAATGACCTTAGTGCCGTAGGCCTTCGCTTTCCGGATCATTTTCTCCCAGGCGACTTTGGAACGTTCCAGCCCGATACTACGATCATTAAGCGCGTAATCTATGAACAGAACGTCCGGCCGATGGACCAAAACTTCCTTTTTCACTCGTTTTGCTCCTTTTTGCGACTGCTCTCCTCCTATTGATGTGGTGATGGTATTTACAACGGCAAAAGGATAGCGATCTTTGACCTTTTTCAGCAAGAGATACGGGTAGGACTGTAAGGTGTTAACTATACCACGGGTAAGGTATCCGGAAGGTACCGAATGCCCATGAAACACGAGGTTGATCGTTCTGTTTTTGGGCCATTTCACCTGAAGTTCACTTTTGATGGGCCCCAGGTAATTATCGGGGGTCATTACTAACTGTGCATTAGCAGTACCCAAACCTATGAAGCATCCCACTAAACAGATCAAGACGCTGCCATATGTTAACTTTAGCCTGTTCATTTTTGATCTATTTTTTCTGATTGTCTCATGGCATCTGTCAGATACGGTTCAAACCTTATTGTCTTTAGCTAACTCCAATTCAATTTCTTCTAAACTTTTGCCTTTGGTCTCCAATAATTTTTTCCTGATAAATGTAAAACCGAGCAGGCAAATAATACTATACACCCAAAATGTACCGTAAGACCCCAGCAGATCATTAAGGATGGGAAAGGTAAAAGTGAGTATGAATGAGGCGATCCATAACGAGAAAGTTGCTATAGACATGGCCACGCCGCGCAGCCGGTTAGGAAATATTTCTGATAATACCACCCAGGTAGTGGGCGCAAGGGACATGGCGTAAATGGCTATCGCTGTAATCACTAATAGCAATACCGGCCAACCATCCAATGAAAAATAATAGGCGCCTCCCAAAAGCGCATATACCACGGCCAGGCCCAACGACCCGAATAGCATCAGTTTTTTGCGCCCCCAGCTGTCTAACGTACGCATAGCAGCGAACGTAAAAATGAGATTGACACTTCCTGTGATCACAATGTTGAATAACATATCGCCCACGCTGTAACCGGCAGCCGTAAATATTTCCTGAGCATAATTAAAGATGACGTTGATCCCGCACCATTGCTGGAATATGGCCAGAACAACGCCAATGGTCAATATGGGAAGGACCTTACGGCTACGTAGTTCGGAGAGTGCTACTTTGTTCTGTTGATTTTCCCGTAGGGTGAGTTTCATATTGCCCAGTTCATGCAGCGCATATTCCTTCCCTCCTATTTTTTCCAAAACGTTGACCGCAGCGGCCTCTTCCCCACTCTTCATTAAGAACCTAGGGCTTTTAGGTACCAGGAACATAAGTGTGAAAAATAATCCTGCCGGGACCAGTTCGGCCCAGAACATCCATCTCCACCCCATCTGACCATTCCATGAATTCATGATTTCAGAAGGACCTGCTGTAGCGATTATAGGCTCTGCAATATTGTAATTGGCAATTTGTGCGCCCAGTATACCAATGACTATGGTCAATTGATTGATGGCTACAAATTGCCCGCGATACCTGGCCGGGGCTATCTCAGCAATGTACATAGGCGATAAAGTAGAGGCCAGGCCAATGCCAAGGCCTCCGATCAACCTGTATATAATGAAAGGTGTAAAATGATCTACATAACCGGTGCCAAAAGCTGAAATGGTAAATAATGCGGCAGCCAATATTAAAGGTATCTTTCTCCCCAACCGGTCTGCCAATGCTCCGGATATCACTGCACCAAAAATACATCCTACCAAAGCACTGCTCATCGCCCAGCCCTGAAGAGAAGGCAAAGAAGCAATATCAAAGTAAAGTTCGTAGAAAGGCTTTGCCCCACCTATCACTACCCAGTCGTAACCAAAGAGGAAACCACCCATGGCTGACACGAGGGACAGGAAAAGGAGGTACTTAAAATTGAATTTTGATGTGTTCATCTAAGGCGTTGGGGTAAGTGCATGTTTACCATTGTTTCGATGTTTCGGTGGTTCATATAAAAACTATCCATTTTAATCTTCTGTGATTTTACTTCCCCACCAATCTGCATTGGGCTCAAACTCTTGCGATAAAAAACGTTTTCTCTGTGCCTCTAACCTGGGCCAGAGCTTATCTATCTTATCCTGATGCATCTGTTTAGCAAGGGTTTCATCATAAGCAGGGTCCTTTTCAGGTCTTTTCGCATTTACACTGTTCAGATACGTCTCAAGTTCGTCATACATCTGAGTGGCTATTTCAGGATAGTCAGCACTTACTTCCACCTGCTCTTCCGGATCTTTTTCCAGGTTATAGAGTTCATTTCTGTCGTCTTCCCAATAGTGGATGAGCTTCCAAACCGATCTTCTTATGATAGAAGCAGGCTCACCTCCCTGGTTGCCATAATGTGGATAATGCCAGAATAATGACCTCTCATTCAGGCTTTCATTTTTTAACAAGGGCGCCAGGCTTATGCCATCTGCGTGTTGTTCCGGTAAAAGACGGATATTAGCCAGATCAAGGATGGTGGGATAAAAATCAGCACCCGTCACAGGATAATCGACCGTTTTTCGACTATCCTTGAGCCAGGGCGCTTTGATGAAAAAAGGTTCTCGTATGCCTCCTTCCCATTGATACCCCTTTCCACCACGCAGAGGCCGGTTTGAGGTGGAAAAAGCATCTCCGGAAGCCACACCTCCGTTATCGGATGTAAAAATGACTATCGTGTTTTCTTCGAGACCTAACGCCGCCAGTTTGTCCAGCACCAAACCTACCGCATCATCCATACTTTCTACCAGCCCGGCATAAATGGGATTATCTTGTACCGTACGTATGGGCAATACACGCTCCATCTCATAACCGGATTCCTGAATGCCTATGGCATCTGCCTTATCACGGTATTTCTTCCATTTTTCCCGAGTCGTCTGAATAGGGCCATGCACGGCATAGAAAGAGAGAAAAGCGAAAAATGGCTGATCTTTGCTTTGCTCCATAAAGCTTGCAGTTTCTGCTGCCAGCCGCTTAGAAAGGTTTTCCCCTTTTACCTTATTTTCGAGCCTGGGGTTTTTCCATGGTGAGAAATAGCCTCCTTTAGGACTTCCGACGTCCCACCCTCCTATATTGATATCGAAACCATGATCTTCCGGGTAAGAACCTTCATCGCCTAAATGCCATTTGCCGGCAAAAAAAGTGGTATATCCGTTGGCTTTCATCATTTCTGCCAATGTGCTGTCCCTTCCAGGTAATCGATGTACATAGTCTGCAGGAAGCAGCTTGCTGTTCTTGCCATTCGTGCGCCATGCCACTCCTGATTTTGCTCCAATCCAATCTGTAATGCCGTGCCTTGCCGTAAATTTACCGGTCATAATACTGGCCCGGGAAGGACTGCACACCTGGCTGGCAGCATATCCTTGCGTAAATACAGTGCCTGTGCTGGCAATACGATCAATGTTGGGAGTCTCATAAAACTTACTGCCTGTGCAACTCAGGTCTTTTATGCCAAGGTCATCAGCCAGGATGAAAATTACATTAGGTTTTGCATTTTCCGTTTTAGCCTCCCCCTCACCTTCTTTGCATCCCGAAAAAGATATTGCTATGAGTAAAAAGTACAGTACGATGCCTTTGTTTTTATTGACCATAATTTCCGGTTAAAGTAGTTACCGACCTCGGCGATAATGTAATCGTCTCGCTTGAGATCTTATGAAAGCCCATATTTTCACTCTCTGAGGTGATAAACATCTTTCCAAGTGTAACACCAGGGCTTTGCAAATTTACCTTCTTTTCCGTTGTTGCATTGTTAATGGCAACCACAACTATTTTTGAGTTGATCCTGTCCGCATAAGCTGAAATTATTACATCATTGTATTGTTCTTTTAAGGTTTGAGCTGGTTTTAGATCAGCTTTTACTCTTACCATTCCCGGGCGTACAAACCTGGAAAAATTTCCTAACACCCAAAGCAATTTTGATGCGTGATAATTTCCGTCATGCTTTAAAAGGTCTTGGTCGAATAACTTCCCTTCCACCCCGGTATCCAAATAGATCAATCCATCTTTAAAATCTGCTATAGTCAGTGCCGTCCACCATTGCCATGACCTGGCATTGGCAAGGGTGAGGTCTGCATGTATGACCCTTGCAACGTATAGTGCGGTATTCATACCCAGATCCCGTTGGTGCCCACTTCCTATGGCATCGGTCTTTTCCAAAATACAAAACTCGCTTTGCCAGTAATCTACTCCCTGCTCTTTCAGGCTTGTATTCAGGCCTTGTCTTATGCTTATGAGGCTGTCCACCGGCCAGGTGGTAAAATAGCTGTGTCCTAAAACCGCTTTCATTACGTCGTGCTGTTCACCTAAGTTAAAAGGTGAGTCATTCCTAAAAAAAGCATTTGCCTGGTCCCCTCTTTCCGGTTTTCCATGGGATTTATACAGCCACCTTAGATCTGCCGCTTCAGGCAATACTATTTTTGTTTTGAGTGACCGGGCCGTTATTTTTTCATCAAGCAGTCTGGTTAACGTATAGATATTTTCGTTCGTCGCAGGTGTTCCTTCCTGTGATGGTTTATTCCAGTCCCATTGAGGTTCGTTGACGGGACTTAAGTAGTCAAATCCGAGGTTTTGTTCCTCGAAATGTTTCAAAACGGAAACCAGGAAGTCTGCATAGTCGCTATATCTATCCGGCTGAAGGTTAAGGGCTGCTCCCGATGAAGTATTGTAGCCCTTTCCATTCAGTGTCCAGAAAACAGGTGCACTTATGGAGAAAGCCAGAAAGTGTTCCACACCAAATTCTTTGGCCTTCCTGAGAAACCATTGTTGCCCCTGCTGCTTTGACCAATCGTAATTCCCTTCTTTATCCAGAAAAGATTCTGCCCTTCTCCATTCATTTTTAATGTCAGAGTTCGCACCTTGCTCAGTAGTACCTGCCCCTACATAAAAGCGCCATATCGATAACCCAATCCCTTCCGGGTTTTGCTCATCATCAAACTCCTGGCTGAATAAAAGTGTAGCGATCTTTTCTTTTTTATGATCAGGCCAATGCTCTCCCACAAACTGACACCTCCAGGCATCTGAAGCCCCGAACCCATCTATCTGCTGAAATTGGGTCGCGGGGTCCAAATGTACCTGAATCAACTGACCATAAACCTCGGCCGATATGGTCAGTAAGGGCATGCAAAAATAGCTTAGTAGCTTCAGCCTTAAGGCAGAAATCATAGTGTAATGTGTTAGTTAAGTTGTGCGGTAAGTGTCACAATTGATTTACCGGGGATCACAAGTTCATCAAAATTAGCCGTACTTTTGGACAGATCTTCACTTTCGGAAGTGGTATAAACGTCAAATGTACCATCCACTACCTCGAAATCAGTTCCGTAATTCCCCAGCGCCAGCTGCCTGTTCTGGTCTGTATTATTGACACATACTATAACGATATCATTTCCGGAGGCACTTTTATATCCCGAGATCATAAAGTTCTCCACTGCAGCTTCTTCCCCATAAGCAGGATCTAACACTTCAAACCGTACCATACCTGGCCTAACGAAACGGCTATAATTCCCAAAGGCCCAAAGGTTCTTACCCACTTTAAAGGTACCATCCGTATGTGACTCATTGCTGGCATTAGGTTCATACAAGATCAGATTAAATCTGAACGGATGGTCCTGGAATGTAGAAAGATTAAGCGCCGTCCAAAAACTCCATCCGGTGGCATTGCCATGTACGAGGTCAGTGTGAATGATGCGGGCCAACCAAAGCGAATAGTCCATCTCTGTCAACTCGGACATATCTTTCCCCTGTTGATAAGCGGTTCCCAACAGGCTATATTCCGTTTGCCAGTAATCCAGGTCAGGGAAACTAGCCAGTGCCGTCCGCAGGGTTTGTCGTTGTGTAATGGATTGCTCAGGCGTTGAGTTACTGAAGTAACTGTGTGCCGCTATGTGCGTGGAAAGATTGTCCAGGTCACCTATGTAGTTAGCGCTGGATGGGTTAAAAAACTCAGAAAGTTGGTTTTCGGTGTTTGAAGATCCTTCGTAGAGGTATCTCAATTGTGCTGTTTCAGGGATCATGATCTTTGCATTAACTCCCTGGTCTGTGAATTCCTGGTCAATAATACGTGTAACTTCCGCTACTTGTGAATTGAAGGCTTTGGTCCCTGATTGAGAAGCTTCTCCCACTTCAAAGGCCCACTCGTATTGTGTCTCATTAAATGGACAGACCACTTCAAAATTATACCCCTGGTCTTCGTAATGTTTCATTACCTGAGCTAAAAAGGAGGCGTACTCCCCATACTTGGATTCCTGACAGTTGAACCCATCGACTCCGGCTGTTCTAAAGGTATACCCATTCTTACTCATAAAGTAAGGAGGAGTAGTGATCCAGGCGGTGAAGCCAGGCACACCATACTCACTGGCTTTGCTTACGAACCATTGTGAACCGGACTGTTTTGTCCAATCATAGGTGATCCCATCTTCATCCAGAAAACACTCTGTTTCCCTGAACCACGCGTTTGGAGCGAAGCCACTGGTAAGCTGTTCCCGGGCGCCGTCGCCAATATTGACCCTCCACATGGAGAGCCCTATACCTTCCGGATTCCCCTGGGCATCCATTTCCGTACTAAAGAAAAGTTTTGCAATAGGTTCTTTCGAAGCATCAGGCCATTGCCCAACCCACTGGGCAGCAAACCCGCCGGAAGCGCCGAAATGATCAACGGTCTGGAAGGTATTGGACACATTTAATATGATTTCATCACCTACGGTGCCAAATCTTGGATCATTAGGATCTGTGAAACTATCTTTTTCACAGCTTGTGATCATTAAGGACAGTATAAGTAGGTAGGTATAATTTAAAAATTTATATCTGCTCGTCATAGGTATCTATTTTATCAGTATCCCGGATTTTGTGTTATGTTACCCCTGGAAAGTTGTATCTCCTCAGGAGGAACAGGCCATAAAAGATGGATCTCAGGGTCAAAGTTGATTCCTTTGTCCTGGGCTTCTCCCAAATTGGTGGTCTCAAAAGGGTCTGTACTTACTTCCGTATTGTATTTCACAAATGATCCATTAGGTCCCATGATCAGCGCTAAACGGGATACGTTATTAATTTTTTGTCTTCTGAGATCATACAGCCTGTGCTGTTCCAGGGCAAGCTCCAGCCTTCTTTCTTTCCATATGGCATCCCTTAGGTTGTCACCTGACAGTGACATATTTGTCTCTAAATTTACCCTGTCACGCACCTGCTTTAAGGAAGACAATGCCGAAGTGGCATCATTATTAAAGAAGGATGCTTCGGCGTGTATTAGCAAAAGGTCTGCATACCGGATATGAATAAACGGTAAGGGGTGTTGTCCTCTGACGTAAGGAGTAGGTCTTTTATCCACGGGGATATAAAATTTCCGATTGATCCTTCCCGACTTGTTTTCACTTGGTTCGGCATCAAAAGAAGTAACGGCAGGGTCACCAAATACCGGTTCACCGTGTTTTATGATCGTTGACTGAAGACGAATATTGTCCCCTTCACTGAGAAATGCATTTTCCAGATCACTGGAAGGTACGCACCATCCCCACCCCTGGTCTGCCCTGCTTCCCTGTGTGGTGGAGTATTGCCCACCGATACCGTTGAATACCGGATCATTGATGTACTCCACTTCAAAGATAGATTCCACCCCATGGTGGGTATCTACACTCCAAACATCTGCAAAATCGGGTTCAAGGCTGTATTCACCGGATTGGATAACATTAAGGGCCATAGCCTGCGCTTCATCCCATTTTTCCCGGAATAAATACACTTTAGCCAGTAGCGATTGGGCAGCTCCCTTGGTAACACGCCCCAGGTCTTTAGCGGCATATTCACTTCTTAAAGGTAAACTGACAATGGCACGCTCCAGGTCCTCTTCAATTAAATCGTAGGTCTCTTCAATGGAAGAACGCGTTTTGTCACGGATCTCAGGCTCCAGGAGTTCATTATACGTTTTCACAATGGGTACTCCTCCGAAATTACGGACCAGGTCGAAATAGAAAAATGCCCGCAGGAAAGAAGCCTCTGCCAATAGCCTTGCTTTAAAGTCAGCATCCATATCCACTTCAGGAATACGGTCCAGTGCTATATTGGCCCTGGTAATCCCAATATAATGGTTTTCCCAAAAGGTATTAAAATAGGTAGATCCTGCAAAGACATTATATGCGGCGATACCGGTAATATCAGGCCTGGGTTGAAGCGTATTTCCCGCCCAGTTATCATCGGTAGCCATATCGTTGATCTTTCTTGAAAAGTTTACCTGGAACCAATCATTTCCATTCACATTTTCATAAACCCCATTGATAAATCGCTCTGAATTTTCCGCGGAGGAAAAGAAATCATCCAATTGCTGTCTTCCCCTGAGCGGTTGATCTAAGAAATCATCCGTCTGGCAACCTGCCAGGAAGAGGGCTGTTGTTAATAAACTAACTATTATATGCTTTTTCATAATGTTACATTAAGTCCTACCAGGTATGTTCTTGCTACAGGATAGCGTGCGTAATCCACTCCGAAATCGTTAATGGTATTATTGCCGGCCTGAACTTCCGGATCAAAACCGGAATAATCCGTCAGGGTAATCAGGTTTTGACCGGATACATATACCCTAAGCTTTTGAAATCCTTTTACATTGAAGCTGTATCCGATCTGTACGTTCCGGAGCCTTAAGTAAGAGGCGTCTTCTATAAAAAGGTCCGATGGCCTGAGATAATTACCATTACGGTCCTGCTGAGTAAGTCTTGGAAACTGTGCTCCGGGATTTTCCGGGGTCCATACTTTCCCCAAAGTACCTTCTGCTATGTTGACATCCTGAATGCCTGAATAAAGAAAGGTAGTAGGGAAATTAAACACCTCATTGCCATAGGTACCGTACCATTGCATAGAGAAATCCAATTGCTTGTAGCCCAGGTTAGCGGTAAGCCCACCGTAAAAATCAGGGAAAGGATTACCAATGGTCGTCAGATCATCGTCATTCAATATTCCATCTCCATTTACATCTCTGAAGCGTAAATCACCCGGTCGGGCATTAGGTTGTAACAGGGCCCCTTCTTCGGAAGAATGAGAATTTATTTCTGTCTGGTTTTGGAAGATACCGTCGGTTTGAAAACCATAGAAAAGTCCTACCAACTCACCTTGCTCTGTGATCTTTATGAACCGGTTTCCAAGATCTTCTCGTTTTTGACCGAAAAGTTGTTCATTTCCCGGCGCCAGTGTTTTCGCCTTGCTATTATTGGTGGATACATTCAGGTTCACACCGACGGAGAAGTCTCCTATAGTTGTGTTATATCCCAGCGCTATGTCCAGCCCCTTTGATTCGAAACTCCCGACATTTTGAGCTACCAGGCCCGGAATACCTGTATAATTTGGAAGCTCAACATTGAACAACAGGTCTTTAGACACTTTTTTGTAGTATTCAATACTGAAATTGACGGAGCTACCAAATAAAGACGTTGCTATGCCAATGTTTTGATCTTCCACTGTTTCCCATTGAAGCCCGGGATTTCCAAACTGTGATAAAAAGTTTGTGACTACTCGTTCCCCATTGAACACATGATCCTGTGAGCCTACGGAGAAAAACTGCCCGTTACGGCTGATGTTCTGGTTACCTACCTGACCATACCCCACGCTCAGACGGAGGTTATCTATAAAGGCTACATTAAAAAAATCTTCTGAATCGATGTCCCATCCCAGAGAAACACTTGGAAATGTACCGGTCCTGTTATCTTCCTGGAACCTGGAAGATTCATCCACCCGGACTGAACCGGTGATAAAGTACCGGCCATCAAAATTATACATGACACGGGCGATGGTGGAAAAAATATTATCCACGGCTTCATTGCCATTGACGTTCATCCCTTCCCCATTGGCAGCATCCAGGTACCTCAGGTCAGGGTTTTCATTATCGGGAACACCCTCCCTGGACGCAGACAGGTAGTTAAACCTTTGTGAATCAAATAATATACCTCCCAAAACATTGATATCATGTTTCCCGATCGTCTTTTTGTAGTTTATGGTATTGTTAAAGACATAATCAAAGTTCTCGTTGGTCCTCCTGAATACATTGTTGATCTCCCTTTGTTGATTGGCATTTAAAAAGTATTCCGGGTTAAAAACATCTCTTCTCGAGGTGGATATATTCAGTCCTAATTGTGAAGAAAAGGTCAGATCCGGTGTAATGTCATATAAAAGTTGTGTATTGGAAAAGAAGCCAAAAAACCTGGTTTCATCGAATACTCTGCTAACATTCGCTACAGGGTTCGGCACAAGATTATTACTGGGCTGGTATATGCTGAAACTATTCCGGCCCACCCGCTCACTCTGGGGCAGGTAAACATCTGTCAATGGGTCTATCCGTAGCAAATTGAATAAGCCATTAGGAGTATTTTCATAGTTTTCCATCCTGGGGCTCAAGTCTTGCTTAAGAGTTACTTTATCAGAGACCTGGAAGTCAAGGTTAAAGCGGCCTGTGATCCTTTCATACCATCCTTTGGTATAATTTGACTCCTGCCTGAAATAACTTATGCTACCTGCATATTTCACTTTTTCGCCACCCCCGGAAGCCCTGAGGTTGTAATTATAGATAGGTGCGTAGTTTTCGATGGTTTCATCCCACCAATCGGTGTCAGTGGTAAAATCCGAAGGTTCGTACAGGGGAGCGTCTCCATCATTGGTACGACGTAAATTCATTACCTGGATGTATTCATCTGCGCCGGCCATATCGATCTTTTCCAGGCGCTGTACTCCATAGGAAGCATCCAGGTTTATCGTGGTCTTTCCTGCTTCACCTCTTTTTGTGGTGACCAGTATCACTCCGTTCGAACCTCTTGAACCATAGATCGCTGAGGCGGAAGCATCCTTTAGAATCTGGAAGCTCTCAATATCATCCGCATTCAAAAAGTTTAGCGATGTGCCACTGGGTAAAAGCACTCCATCTACTACGATCAAGGGCTGAGAACCGTTGTTTGTGGTGATACCCCGGACGAGTATTTGGGGAGATGCTCCCGGATTACCTCCCGAAGAAATCACCTGGACCCCGGCAGCTTTTCCCTGTAATGCTTCAGCAGGGTTACTCGCTGAAATTTTACCGAGTTCTTCCCCGTCTACTGTAGAAATGGAACTTGTGATTTGATCTCTTCTTACATCACTATATCCTATCACTACTACTTCAGCCAGTAATTCGATATCACTGACCATAGCCACGTTGATAGTAGATTGCCCATTGACCTCTACCTCCTGGGTCTGGAAACCAATGTAATTATACACCAGTATCGCGTCCGGGTTGACATTAATGGAATAATTCCCATCGTAATCTGTGACTACACCATTGTTAGTCCCCTTTTCAATTACGCTCGCCCCGGGAAGTACATCTCCCTGGTCATCTACAATACTTCCCGAAACCTTAATCTGGGCAATAGCAGATGAAGTAAAGGCGATAATTGTTATACATAGTATTAAAAATCTTTTCATTGGATTGATTTAAAGTCTTGTGGCACTTATCGTGTTAAGGTGCGTATCAAAGGTGAACTTGTAATCTCCGAATTGAGCAGCATCAAAGGTGAAGTTGTCTCCGCCGTTGGGTACTGTGGCTTCCGGAGACACCCCGTTGTCAAACCTCCAAAAGGGTGACCATCCGGCAGGATTAGCATTTAAAATAAAGCCGTTCTCTCCTTCGTCGTTAGGCTGGTCTTCCAGGGTCAGTTCCAGGGTCCATCGGTACGGACTGTCAGGATGTGCTACAAAGGGTTTTGCAGATCCGAAATTCCAACATAAGGTTGAACCATTTGGGGCCGTACAGGTAGTCGTGTTTCCAATGGTCACCCCACGGCCAATAATGTATACCTGGTCAAAAGGTGTATCAGAGGGCGTATATGGAGTAACCGTATACGTAAAATCTCTCAGATCCATACTTACTTCATAATAGCCGGATTGTTCTAAGAGGATAGCACTAATATCCGAATCTGCACCTATGGCCAACTGACCTGGAATGTCCGGGTTAGACCCAAAAGTATAAGGTGCAAATGATTCGTCCTGAGGAATAAAACGCACTTCTGTCATCGGCTCTTCCGCATAATAGTTCACCGTGAAAACAAACCCTTCTTCTTCGGCTACAGCACTGGCCTCCGCTCTTTGCGGGACCCCAAAAAGATCGGAAATTAAATTGGCGGCATCGGTCTCGTTAGTAATGTACATTTGATTGAATGCCAACTGGTCCAGCACATTTACTGTGAGGCTTTGAGTGGCTACATTACCGGTAGCATCGGTTACCGATATAACAAAGACATACGCTCCTGTTTCTTCTACATTAAGGCTTTTGATATAACTTGAGCTGGTTCCGGACAGGTCCACTACTTCATTAAGTATTGAGCTGGCGATCTCAAACCGGGACAGTTCTTCATCTTCAAAGGTAATATTGAATTGCAGCTCATCTCCATCTCCGATAAGCACAGTAGTTCCGTCTACGGGAGAAATTACATTCACCTCAGGTGCAAAAACGTCCTTATCCAATGTGATAACCACTTCATTGATCGTCGATTTACCTCCGATATTCGTAACTGTAATAGGAATGGTATGGCTACTTCCTTCTTCAGCGTCTTCAGGCACTTTGAAGTTATACTTCAGCGTGTAAGACGTCGGTAAGGAATCCTTTACTATGGTTTTGTCTAAAAACCATGGGTCATATTTCAGGTTTACGGACTGGATTCCTGCAGGGTCCGTTACCACTGCTTCCAGGGTTATGTTTAAACCAGGCAACGACGCAATACCTTCATTTATCGAGCTAAATTCAGGGATTGAATCCACTTCAATCGGATCATCTTCCTGACAACTTACTATTGTCAGGAAGATGATTAAAGGAATAATTAAATAATGTAGAGAATGTTTCATAGTTTGGATTTTAGCATAGCATGGATTTATTTACATAAGTTTTCTATTATCAGGTCATTGTTCAATTATTTCATCAGGTTATTAGATTTGTAATTATATGTTCTGTATCAGCTCTAATATGGATTATTGTTAATAATAATGACGTTTATAAATTATGTAACATAAAAGTACCTACTTAAGCGATTGATGAACATAGACAAACTATACTTAAACATGGACAATATTACTTTTTGATCTTTTTCTGATATATTCACTGCTCCGTATGGCATAGGATTATTAAAATTGTTCATCATAAAGGGCCCGACGACGTTTTTTAATACCGGTTAAGGCCATGTTATGGACAGGTCAATAAAGAGGGTAAAACAGGAAAAGACAGTCTGACCGTCCTGTAGTAAACAGGTGGTGACAGCAGTACATAAACCCGGATAATGAAATGGATAGCTCTACACTGAAAGAAGGTTTTTTAGGTCAAAAAATGATCGTACTACCGAATGCTGTGAGAAAATGGATGAAGGTAAACCCTATTACCGGGCCCTTCTACATCACGGACATCGGATATTATCCAAAGGCCAGTCACCATTATCGTGTGCGGAAAAGAGGTGCCAAAGAATTCATTTTTATTTACTGTACGGAAGGTGAAGGCACGTTAAGCATTGATAGTCATCAGGCAGAAGTGAAGCCAAATCACTTTTTTATAGTACCTAAAAATACGACCCATTACTACCACGCCAACGAGCTTAATCCATGGAGCATTTACTGGATGCATTTTGACGGCTCTATGGCAGAAAATCTATTCGATCGATACCAGTCCAGGTCTCAAAAAATAGGGATCATTCCTTTTGAGAGTGAACGCATCAAGCTCTTTAACCAGATCTTCCAGATCTTTAAAAGCGACTATGTGGAACCCCAGATGGAATATGCTAACATTCTAGGGTTGAATTTTATCAGCTCTTTTATATTCCGTGAGATTGACCAGTCCGTAGGCGTTCATGCCGGTAATAACCTGGTAGATGCTATTATCGACTTCTTAAACCAGAACCTGGATAAATCTTTTAAATCCGAAGATATTGCGGAAGAGTTCAACTACTCCCCTTCTTACTTGTTCAGCCTGTTTAAAAAACGAACGGGTTATTCATTGATCCATTTTTTTAACCTAAAGAAAATACAAAAAGCCTGCGAATATCTTAACTACACGGACTTAACCGTCAAAGAGATTGGCTATAGGATGGGTTTCCAGGATCCGTTATACTTCTCACGCCTGTTTAAGAAGCAGATGGGAGTTTCTCCAAAGACGTATAAGAGTGAATTGCACAATTAGGAATGGAACATATACGTGAAAACATGCTTTCAAAAGAAGATCAGATTTCACTCAAGATCTCGTTGCTATAGTTGATCAACTCAAAGGAGCTTTTGGGCAAACTACCTTCAAACCTAAAAACTCAGGTCCTTCCTCCCCGGGTTTTCATCAAAAAGCACCTCCTGTCGAATACTGTCGGTAGAACTCAGATTGCCGTTTCTATCGTATGTATTAATAATTTGTGCGATGGAATCTCCATTATTCATAGGATAGCCAAGGTTGTCATAAAATGTCTTACCAAGCACGTTTCCACCCGGATCTCTCTCATACATGACACAACAGAATGACCTGGCAGGTTCCAGTAATTTATCATTCTCATCGAAGCGACATTCCTTGATCAACGCATCATACAGATCGTATTCATATCGCTCGATGGCTATTCCTTCAGCATCCTGAGTTTGACACGTTTTTGAGATAATAAATTGATATTGAGTCATTTATAAAATGGCTTTCGATATACAAATTATCTTAAGTACTTGATTATCTGATTTTTAGGCAGAAGGTCTGGTAGGGGTTTCTCGGCTACTGCAGTGAGTAGTTTTTGGCCGGTTTCAGTAAGCTTGGAACGGAGGTAAAAGTACTTTTCACCTTGTTTGACCAGGCTAAGTTGCATTTTGCCCAGATGGTCCCGGATGGTTTGCTCTGAGAGAGGATTCCCCTTTTGTTTTAAGCGTAGCTGGAGATGATTGAGTAAGGAGTAAGCGAGATAACATAAGCAGATGTGCCCCTGGATGCGTTTGTCCGTCCAGTGGAACATCGGTCGGGTTTCCAGGTACCCCTTGAAGGTTCGGAAGGAATGTTCGATCTGATAGAGGTGATGGTAGTGGTCCAGGACTTCTGCATCACTCAAGGCTTTTGCATGATAAGCGATAGCAAGGAAACCGTCATACTTTTCGCTTCGCTTGATC
>NZ_VKDC01000017.1 GCF_007097395.1 Fulvivirga sp. M361 | reverse complement strand
AAAAGGCGGCATAGGCTTAGGACAACTCTTGCCTTTTTGAAAAAGAAGCTTGCTAAACGTTAAATCAAAAACTCAATCCTTGTAAAAGTAAAAAGACCGCCTCAATCACTTTTGAGACGGCCTCATATTATTTCTTACATTATTCTTTTATATCGTTGGTAATCTATAACCCTTGTCTGTTCATTCGCAATTGACCAACGGCTTGATTGTAAGTTTCTTCCAGTTTTTTAGCCAGTTCCTCATGGCCATTGCTATTAAGGTTGCGCTGCAATTCTCCAAGGATAAATAAATTAACTTGCAGCTCAAGGCCGGAGTCTTTTTGCGTACTGATCAGATAGTTGATCATTTCGATTGATCTGTCACCTAATATTTGGGCAATTTCCAATGCTTTATCTTCTTCACCCACTTGAAACAGCAGTCCTACCATGGCGCTGTGCGTAAGGTCATAGGGAACTGCTTTATCGGGCATCTTTTCAAGGTTTTTCATGAGCACTTTACGTGCACGTTCGACATCTCCCTTACCCAAAAGGCTGGTGGCTAGTGTATTCATGCTGCTTCGGTGGTTTTGCACAAAATTTCTGTAGTCTTGATTGTAATAACTTGTTGGGTTGTCTAGTTCTCTGAAAGAGAATTTATTCATGATGTTATCATACATCTTGTCTACATTGACAAAATCTTCACGCGCGCTAGGGTTCCGGATAGGTAATATTCTAAAGGCATTACCTTCCTGTATGGCATAAGGAGCTAAGTCATAGCTTATTTGCTGCATTGAAGTGTTATTTATGTAAATAGGGCGCTCCCAATCAGCGGTTGCCAGGTTGTCCAATATTGCCAGGTCCTTCTTCTCAAGGCCATTACGTCCTCTTTTCATGTTCAGCACCATTTGATCTACAATCAAACTGTCCATCCCATCAGGTATGATGCCAAGCCTGCGCACTTTTTCTTTGTCTACATTTAATGTCAATGTTTTACTGGGTAATACATTGGCCGAGGGATACAGACGTAGTCTCTTATCATTCTTTTTTAGAAGTGCCAGGTATTGCTTTACATCAATACTTTTTAGCCCGAGATCTTCAAAAGGCAGATAATCATTAGCGCCACCCTGGCGGTAGTTTTCAAGGGTTAGTGTATATGGCAAAGCTTTTGACTCATATACATCACGCATCATTTGTTCGATATACCAATCTGTGTTGTAATAACTCAATACAATTACCCTCATATCTGTACGGAAGCCTTCTACATCCTGAGAATACCATAGAGGGAAGGTGTCATTGTCACCGCCTGTATAAAGTACGGCATTATCTTCACAGGAGGCGAGAAAGTTTTTGGCAGAGTCTACGGAAAAGAATCGGTTTGAACGGTTGTGATCATCCCAGTTTTGTTGTGCCATGATTGCAGGGGCAATAAGACATAGTACAGTGGAAACAATAGCTGCATTCTTTTCCGTCAAAAACCTGGTGAGTAATTTACTCAAGGCGATTACCGCAAACCCGGCCCAAATGGCAAATGCATAATAAGATCCTGCATATATGTAGTCCCTCTCCCGGGGTTCAATGGGGGGGGAATTTAAATAAAGGATAAGAGCCAGGCCTGTTAAGAAAAATAACATTGTCACTACCACGAAGTTTTTACGGTCTTTTTGATATTGAAAATACAGACCTACCAAGCCTAAAAGCAATGGGATCATGAAGTAATTATTTCGTCCTTTGTTATTCGCCAGTGCGGCGGGAATCTCGTCAAAAGCTTGTAATGGACTTAACCAGTTAGCGTCTTGTATATCACTTTCTCTACCTGCAAAGTTGAACAGGAAATAGCGCATATACATTCTGCCCATCTGATGTTTGAACATAAAGAGTAGATTGTCGCTAAAAGAGGGCTTTTCACCTTCTTTCAGGCCAGTTATCTCTCGATACCTTTGCACATGACGGGGATCATTGCTGTACATTCTGGGTAAGATGGTGGTATGTGTTGGGTCGTACTTATAAGATATTTTACGGTCTGCTACCTCGTATTTCGTTTCTCCCTTAATATATTCAGGAGCTCCTTCAACAGTTCCCACTGGTTTGGCAGTAAAGTATTGACCGTGTAAAAGTGGGCGGCTTCCGTACTGTTCTCTTTTGAGGTATTTTACAAAAGACATTATGTCTTCCGGGTTATTTTGATCTATCGGAGGGTTATATTGTGAACGGATCAATACCAGTGTATAAGAACTGTAACCAATGAGTATGAATGCTATACTCAGTAGTACCGTGTTGAGAATTTCGTTTTGTTTTTTTATGGAGTAGAGTATTCCTAAAACCAGTCCGGCTACAATTAAAGACCCAAAGAAAAGCGCTCCTGACCCGAAAGGAAGCCCTAATGTATTGACGAAAAAGATCTCAAAATGTCCCGCTATTGAAGGGAAGCCTGGAATCACCATATTATTGATGAATATGACAATGATCCCACTTACAATCATAGTGGCTACCAATCCCCATACACCGGGTTTATGTTTCTTGAAATAATAGATTAACCCAAGGGCAGGAATAGTTACCAGGTTCAAAAGGTGAACACCAATGGAAAGCCCCATCATATAAGCTATTAAGATGATCCACCGATTGGCCCTGCTCTCATCCTCTATAAGTTCCCATTTCAAAATGGCCCATACAACAAAGGCAGTAAAAAAAGAAGACATGGCATATACTTCTCCTTCCACTGCTGAAAACCAAAAAGAATCTGAGAAGGTATATATTAATGATCCGATAAGGCTGGCTCCTAAAATCAACCAGGTATTGCTTTGTGAGATATCTTCTAAAGACTTTATTCCCAACATCTTTCTGGCAAACATGGAGATGGTCCAGAATAAGAATAGAATGGTGAAGGCGCTGCCCAGTACACTTATCATGTTGATCCAGAATGCTACCTGGGTCACATCTCCGAAAGACAACAGTGAAAATAACCTCCCTAATAATAAGAAGAATGGGGCTCCAGGAGGGTGGGGTACCATAAGTTTATAAGAGACAGCAATGAATTCACCACAATCCCAATAGCTGGCTGTTTCCTCTACGGTTAGCAGGTATACTAATGCGGAGACAGCAAAAACAAACCATCCACCTATGTTATTTATCTTCTTGAAGTCCATTTAATCCAGGGTATGAAATTAATTGGCGAAAATAGCAAATAATTAGAAGTTTAGGCTTACGAAGCAGTTCTTTCATTTAGCAGCTGTCAGCTGTAAAAGCTCAGTTATTTATATATCAGTACATAATAACCTAACCAGATAAAAAAGAAAAAGACATAGAATGAAAATACAATGAAATAGGCGACAGACCGCTTCTTTTTGGCCATGTAGTTAATGCCATGAACTAATAGAAACCAGTATATAACTTCAAAGATATTCAGCGATTTAAGCGGATATATCCATTTTGTATCTAAAACAGATCTGTCAAACAGGTTCATTAATGAGAACGGATAAAAGGCCCTTATATCAAAAATAGTGGCTTCAGATCCAAAGAAAATAAACCAACATATCTTCAAAAATTCAGCCACTAAAAAAATACTTTCGGATACGGCGGCCACATGCCATGTGGCACTGAAAGAGACCTTGTAACCGAACATAAAGCTTCCAATCCATAGAAGAAATGCCACTACGGTGAATTTGTAGAGATAAATCAAAGGTATAGAGGCATATTGTAATGTGCTGATAAGATGAAAAAAGCCCATTTGCCCTCGTTCTTCCAATATTTCGAAGGCCATGATCTCGTTTTCTACCAAATTTTTTTTCACTACCAATAAAGTGAGTGTGGCCACACAGAGGGTAAGAAAGTAGAGCCATTTATTAATCTCATAAATATTAGTTTGATTTGCCACTGGTGTCATGCAGGAAATTTAACTAATCTGAGAAATATGTCAGCGACCTGTTAAAACCAAATGAAATGTGTGAAGTTTATTCAGGAAAGAAGTTATGCCTAACTTTGGATCATGAAGGCCCAAGAGGTTCTGTATGCTCGTTTATTTAAGGGACTTCTTATTAAAGTAGTGTGGTGAAAAAAAATAGTTGTATTCATATTGATCCTTGGGTGTTTTTCTCCGACCTGAAATTTTATAAGAGTTGGGGTATTGTGGTAAGTATATTTTTCTTTTTGTTTTCCATCAGTGCATCTTTTGGCCAGGGGGGTGCGGGAAATTCTGAAAGCGATCAAGTCATTCTTATTGCAGATATGCAATTACAGATAGAAGTCAACCAGGCCATGAATGACCTGTATAACTTCAAGTTTGACAAAGCTGAGCAGCAATTCCGTTGGTTAAAACAAAAGTATGCCTGGCACCCATTACCTTATTTTCTAATGGGGCTAAGTGAGTGGTGGAAGATCATGCCTAACCTTAATAATATTGAGCATGATGAAGTATTTCTTGCCCAGATGGATACGGTGATCTCTATCTCTGAGCGATTACTGAAAAAACCGGAGCATGAAATAGAAGCCTCTTTTTTTCTGGCAGCGGCCTATGGTTTTATCGGGAGACTCCATAGCAGCGAAGAGCGTAGAAACTGGCGAAAGGCGGCCAGTGCCGGGAAAAATGCATTAAAATATATGCAATACAGTAAGGAAAAACATGACCTCAGCCCTGAATTACTCTTTGGTGATGCACTTTATAATTATTTTTCCGTTTGGGTGCCTGAAAACTACCCTCTGCTGAAACCTATTCTTCTCTTTTTTCCAAAGGGCGACAAAGACTTAGGTATAAAACAATTGAAAGAAGTTTCTTTCAATGCATTTTATACACGCACCGAGGCGATGGTTTTTTTAATGCGTATTTTAAATAGCTATGAAAATGATCGGCCCAGGGCCTTACAAATGTGTGAATATTTGAATAAAACATTTCCCGATAATCCCTATTTTCATCGCTATTATGCCCGACTTTTATACTCTTCGGGAAGGTTCAGTCAGGCAAAACCGGTGGCTGAGAATATCCTGGCAAGAATAGATAGCGGGCAGTTGGGGTATGAAGGTACAAGCGGTAGGTATGCAGCGTTTTTTCTTGGTCAGATTTATCAAACACGTAAAAAGACGGATGAGGCTGAGTATTATTACAAGAGGGCAGTAACATTCTCAGAAGGTATCGGCGCTACTAATACCGGGTATTACCACTTTTCACTATTAGAACTGGCAAAGATATCTGCAAACCGAAGAGACAAAAAGGCCGCTCGTGCATATTATAAGAAGGTGAAAAAATATGCTGACAGGGGAGATAGAGCACATAAAGCAGCAAGGAGGGGCCTTAGGGAATTGTAGGCTATGGAATTAAGAGATTTGATAGTCACGCCTATTGTACTCTTTATTGTTTACGTATTGGCATATTTGATCAGATCGAGAGTGACTGATGTAAATACCAGAAGATACTTTATACCGGCCCTCACCGTAAAGATAATCGGGGCATTGGCGGTAGGATTTATCTACCAGTTTTATTACGGAGGGGGTGATACGTTTGCTTTTCATACCCATGGAAGTAGAATTATTTGGGAGGCTTTTTTTGATGATCCATCTAAAGGGCTAAAGCTTTTTTTTGCAAATGGAGAGTTTAGCGGAGATGTATTTAAGTATTCTTCAAAAATATGGTATTTCAAAGACCCATATTCGTACCTGGTAATTCGTATAGCTTTTTTGCTGGATCTGCTCACGGTTAGTTGTTACTCGGCTACAGCAGTACTCTTTGCAGTACTTAGCTTTAGTGGCATTTGGGCGTTGTATTTGACTTTCTACAGTACTTTTAAAAGCCTTCATTTTTGGCTAGCTTTTGGAATACTGTTTGTTCCTTCAGTTTTTTTTTGGGGATCAGGAATCTTAAAAGATACACTTACGCTAGGTAGTCTTGGCTGGATGACTTATTCTTTTCAACAAGTTGTGATCAAACAGAAAGTTGCTCTACAATTTGTATTCATTTTTTTTCTTGCTGCATTTTTAATTTTCTTTATCAAGAAATATATATTACTGTCATTTCTTCCGGCATTGCTCATCTGGCTAACGGCTAGTTATTTTCATAAGATTAAGAACATTGTTTTCAAGTTATTGATCACCCCTTTAATCATCTTGGTATGTATAGGTTTGGGATATATCACCATACAGCAAGTAGGCAGAGATGATCCACGATATGCTCTGTCTAATTTGGCCAAAACAGCTCAGGTCACGGCTTATGACATTCGATATGGCTGGGGAGCCCGGTTTGGAGATGGGTCCGGATATTCACTTGGGGAATTAGATGGAAGCTTTGGTAATATGTTCAGATTGGCGCCACAAGCTATTAATGTGTCTTTGTTTCGTCCTTATTTATGGGAGGTAAAAAACCCTCTGATGCTACTATCTGCTTTAGAAGCCCTCAGTTGTTTTGTGTTGACTTTATGGGTTATGTTTAAGATATCTCCCAAACGGTTTCTTTTTAACCTCTTTAAACCGGAGGTATTATTTTGCCTTGTATTCTCAATGGTTTTTGCATTTGCCGTGGGTATTTCTACTTACAATTTTGGCACACTTGCTCGTTATAAAATTCCCTTACTTCCATTTTACTTTACAGCTATGATATTGCTTTATCATTATGGTAAATTAAAAAAAACAGTAAACGAGTTTATATAAATAATTCATCACAAATGACTTATATAAATTTGGGCAATATTTTTAGATTTAAATGTGGCAATGAATATTTCTACATATCAAATCCATTAGCATAGTTTACGAAGTATTTACGTATCTACAGCTACTTCATATTTCTGTTTAAGTGGAGATGAACATTTCGCATTTTGAAGTGATTTTAAATTAATAAAGATTCTTTTTTGTTGCGCATACTAATATCATTGGAAGTGTTTTTCAAAGACTCTGATAGTAAACCGTTTAAAATAGAAAATCCTATTGTCATCAGTCCTGCGTGTGAAAATAAAATTGTAATTTGCACCTTTTATTGAAAAAGTGATTTGCTTCAAGGCACCTGACAGAGTAGGTGAAAGAATGCCAAAAGTAGTTTTCCTGTTTAAAAATATCCTGAGTATATTGATTTAGAAGTCAAAATCTTGCATTTGACATATGCCTTTTAGGAAACATAAATACTTTTTGAAATGAAAATTCTGTGAATGAGATTATTCAATAGGTCAGGAAATTCGAAATAATAGTTAGGTAGCATGTACAGACTTGTTATAGATGCAAACAAACGTGGATTAAATCTAAATCTTAGGGAATTACTACAATACAGGGATTTATTCTTGATTTTAGCTTACCGAGACCTGAGAGTAAGATATGCTCAAACTTTTTTAGGGTTACTTTGGGCTGTTATACAACCCCTGGCTACCCTTGTTATTTTTACTTTGGTTTTTGGCAGGGCGATCAAAGTGGATACAGGAGATATTCCTTATCCATTATTTGCTGTATGTGGAATGGCGGCCTGGAGTTATTTTGCATTTGTGTTAGGTCAGTCAGGTAACTCTGTGATCTCATCTCAGGAAATGATAAAGAAGATATATTTCCCCCGGTTGGTCATACCATTGTCTAAGGCTCTGGTGGGGTTTGTTGACTTTTTAATAGCGCTTCTTTTTATTGTCATTTTACTTTTCTTCTATAATTATTCTCCTTCCTCAAATATTGTTTTTTTTCCTTTTTATGTAGTCGCTTGCATTGTATCTGCTCTTTCCGTAGGTATCTGGTTAAGTGCACTTACAATACGTTTTAGAGACTTTCAGCATATTGTCCCTTTCTTGGTACAATTCGGTCTTTATGCCACTCCTGTTGGGTACCCGGCCGAAATAGTCACCAGCAATCTGCCTCAATGGGCTATTTTTTTATATTATTTGAATCCTTTAGCCGGTATCGCCGAAGGTTTTCGCTGGACAATCCTCGGAGGGGAGATGCCGAGTCAATATTCTTACATCTCCTTGATAATTGTTTTAATTTTATTTGTTTCAGGACTTTTTTACTTTCGCAAGGTAGAAAAGATAATGGCTGATATAGTGTAGGTAATATGGATGAAATTGCTATTAAGGCAAACAACTTGGGGAAAAAATTCGCCATTAGTCACCTAAAATCAGCAGATCTCAGGAATGCTTTTGATGCAAGGCTTAAAAAAATTTTTCAACCCAAGGCCTTTTCTAAAGAAGAGTTTTGGGCTTTGAAGGACATCTCCTTCGAAATAAAAAAGGGAGAGGCAGTAGGTATCATAGGTCGTAATGGTGCGGGCAAGAGTACGCTATTAAAAATATTGAGCCGTATAACTGAGCCCAGTTCCGGCCGGTTTGAAATAAACGGCAGAGTTTCCTCTTTGCTGGAGGTAGGTACAGGCTTTCATATGGAACTTACCGGGAGAGAGAATATATACCTTAATGGAACTATTCTGGGAATGAAGCGAGCGGAAATAAAAAACAAATTTGACGAGATCGTCAGCTTTAGTGGAGTAGAGAAGTTTATTGACACCCCTGTTAAGCATTACAGTAGCGGTATGAAAGTCCGCCTGGCATTTAGTGTTGCTGCTCATTTAGAGCCTGAGATATTGATTATTGATGAAGTACTCGCAGTTGGTGACGCCGAATTCCAGAAAAAATGTTTGGGCAAGATGAGTGAGGTGAGTAAGAATGAAGGTAGGACAGTACTTTTTGTTAGTCACAACCTGGGAGCAGTAAAATCATTGTGCTCCAGATCTATTTTATTACAGGATGGCTATGTCAAGAGAAATGAATCTACTTCTATAGTATTAGCAGAATATCTGAATCAATTTGATCTTAAAAGTAAGGTGGAGTTCGAAAAAAGGGCGGATCTGCCCTCTTACTTTGAAAGCTTAATGATTTTTGATCATACAAAGACTCCAAATAAGACTTTAGACGTTGGGAAACCATATTCTTTTGTCATTAAGCTGGTCGTTCGTGAGAATTGTAACAACGTTGTTTTAGGCATTGGTATTAAAAATTTGGAAAACATGCCTGTTAGAACCGTCTGGGATAGGCAGAACCAACTGGTGCCCGGAGTTTACGAGTTCTCATTCCAGGAGGAAACGGTTTTTTATTGCACGGGACAATATAAAATAACCTTAGGGCTTACCATAAATGGAACCGTAGTTCAATATCTGGAGGATATCTTATCAATAGAAGTGGATCAATTTGCCGATAAGGATAAATATTACAGGACTGACCTGGGGATAATAGTAAATCAAATGAAGGTTAATTTAAAAAAGGTTGGATGAAGCAATTTTTATCGGACCTCAGACTCCTTTACGTTAATTTAAAAAAGACTTTCACTTCCTGGAAAATGGAAAGACAGTTGAAAAAGGAATTCTTTCAGGATTTCAGCTTGTATAATTCCATGGCATCTAAGGGTATGGAGGCAGGTGTGAGGGAATTACGCCCTTGCTTATGGGAAAAAACTTCTTTTACTAAAATAGAACCGATCTACTTTTATCAGGACAACTGGGCTTTTGAAAGGATTCTTAAGCAGCGCCCCTCAGACCATGTCGATATAGGTTCTCATCACAAGTTTGTGAGTTTTTTGTCTATGACTCTCAATGTTACTATGATTGATATTAGACCTCTTTCATTACCTGTAAACAGCCTTTCATTCAAGGAAGGTTCAATTCTGTCTTTACCTTATGATAGCGAATCGATTGATTCGTTATCCAGTCTTTGTGTTATTGAACATATTGGCTTAGGGAGGTATGGAGATGAAATTGATCCTTTGGGGAGCGAAAAGGCCTTTACCGAGATTGACAGGGTCTTGAAAAAAGGGGCTAACTTTTATTTTTCAGTCCCGGTAGAGTTGGAAGGTCGGGTATTTTTTAATGCTCATCGTTCATTTTCTGAAAATTATCTCCTTGAAACACTACATAATTTTGAGGTTATTGATAAAAAGTACATTTATGGTGAAAAATTTGAAACCACTTTGAGAGATGGCTTTGGAATTGGGTGTTATCACCTGCAAAAAAAAACATAGTTGATATATGGGTATAGTCAGAATGGGGCCTCCGGAAGAGGCTGTTGTCCTGGTCAAAAATAGCTTTGATGTTAAAACTTTTGTAGAAACGGGTACATATAAAGGTGAAACGACATTGTGGGCGGCAAATAATTTTGATAAGGTATTAACGATCGAATTTTCATCCGAAATTTTTGAGACCACATCCAAAAAGCTTTCTACACAGGAAAATATAGATGCTTTGTACGGAGATTCACGCGTATTGTTGAGAAAAATAATAGATGAGCAAACTGAACCATATTTATTCTGGCTTGATGCTCACTGGTCTGATGGAATTACTTACGGAGAAGAAGACCAATGCCCTTTAATGGAGGAATTGGGCATAATAAGGAGCTCTAAGTTTACCAATTTTCTGTTTATTGACGATGCACGGTTATTCTTGTCCCCACCACCTTTACCCAACGTTATACACTATTATCCTACTATTAGTGAGATAATAGGTGAGTTGGATAATTATGATGAAGATATGTACACAGTAGTATATGAAGATGCAATAATCTCAATACCTGGTACAGCTAAGAGTGAATTTTCCAAATTCTTGCAAAATTCAAATACCGAAAAGTGGAATAGAAGGAAAACGCTCCAAAACGAAGGTAAATTGAAAAAGACATTGAGAAGTCTGTATGATACTTTTAAACTCTGGATTTAACCACTTTTGAGATAGTAATGGTAGGGATAAATTTGCAGGGAAGATTAGGGAATCAGTTATTTCAACTGGCTTTTATATTCTCATTGGCGAAAAAACACAATACTTGTTTTTTTATTGATTATCCCATACATTATCCATTATTAGTTAATAGGTACTTTCATTTTCAGGACCGTAACCTCTTATTCTTAAAATGGATAAACAAGCTGGTCAATGTTTTCATCCAACTAAAATTATTGCATTTCAGGAAAAAAACTATTCCGTTAAACACGTCGGGTCCGGAAATCGCTACTTTGAAGGATAAAGTCATCTATTCTGGCTTTTTCCAAACACCAGACTACTATTTTTTGAATGAGAAAAGATTGAACGGTCAATTTAGGGTCAAGAAAAAATATAGACTACTCTTTGAAAAAAAGTATCAGGAGCTTTTTTTAAATCATACCATAGTAGCGATACATGTCAGGCGTACGGATTATGCTGATTGGTATTTAGATGATTTGGGAGATAGCGATTTTCGGCTTCCGTATAAATATTACGGTAATTGTCTTGAAAAAATAGGTGAAGTTGAAAATTGCAGATTTATTGTGATTGGAGATGATACCGAATTTCTCAGGAAAAAATTTTCATCTAATACTCATTTTTTATTTGAAAAAAACGATGAGATAACGGACTTCCAAATATTGATGAATTCGAACATAGTGATCTCATCCAATAGTTCATTTGCCTGGTGGGGTTGTTTTTTGAATAGAAGGCAGAATAAGAAAGTATTTGCCCCTAAATATTGGTTGGGATTTAAGGTAAAACAAGAGTATCCTGTTGGAATAATGGTAAAGGACTGGGAGTGGATTGAATTTTAGGAGTTAACATGTACATTCACAAAGAAGAAATACACAACGAACAATCCGCTACGGAAGTGGTACCACTTATATTGAAACTTACAAGACCAACGAGTGTGTTGGATGTTGGTTGCGGAATAGGGACCTGGTTAAAGGTGTTTTCTGACTGTGGGATCAATGATTTGATGGGTATTGACGGTGATTACGTTGATCGGGACCTGTTATTAAAATATATCGAAGCGAAGAACTTTCTTCCCAAAAATTTATCAAAGCCTTTTGACCTGGGGCGGAAGTTTGATTTAGCGATTTCTTTGGAAGTAGCTGAACATTTACCAGAATCTTCATCGGATAGTTTTGTTGCGAGTTTAGCAGCTCATTCTGATACAATAATTTTTTCGTCGGCCATACCTGGCCAAGACGGTCAAAATCATCTTAATGAACAATGGCCGGGTTATTGGCAAAAAAAATTTTCGGAGCACGGATATCAGTTTTATGATGTTATTCGACCTCGGATCTGGTATAATGAAAAGGTTCAATGGTGGTATAGACAGAATATGTTTTTAGTAACAAAAAGAGAATTTGATTTAACCCACTTTGAAAAGATCCCCGTTATTGGGGCAACGCATTTCAAAAAAAACGAAGAAATGGCGTCAATCCATCAAAATCACCTAGATCATCTAACATCTGGCCGTAGTGGCTTGAAGTTGTCCTTTCAAATACTAGTGAATGCGATCAGATATAAGTTTACTCATTTGTGGAAGTAGGTGCTTCAGTAATTATTTGTTGCCACAACAGTGCAAAGAGAATTCCGGTAGTATTGGCAAAACTGGTAGGCCAGGTTATTCCTGATGGCATGAAGTGGGAAATTATCCTTGTGGATAATGCCTCATCTGATAATACAAGTGAAGTCGCATTAAAATTATGGCAGAGCCACAAGTCGAGGATACCATTCCGAATTGTAGACCAACCTTTAAAGGGACTGAGAAATGCAAGAGATAAAGGTATAGAAGAAGCACAATATGATATTTTGATTTTTTGTGATGATGATAACTGGTTGAAAAGTGATTACGTGAGGCTTGGTATGGAGGTTATGGATCACTATCCAAAGGTGGCAGTATTAGGAGGGGTAGGAGAAGGCGCCTTTGAAGGAAAAAAACCATCTTGGTTCGATAAGATGGAACACTTTTATGCTGTGGGTGAGATGAATTCGTCAAGTGGTGATATCTCTGATACTGTTGGGAGAGTTTTCGGTGCAGGTATGATTATAAGAAAGTCTCATTATGAAGAGCTTAAATCTTTAGGGCTTTCAGGGGTGTTGAGTGGAAGAAAAGGCAATAGTTTGTCAGGAGGTGAGGACACTGAATTATGCCTTCTATTGAGGATGATAGGCAAAAGGATTTTTTATGACCAACGACTCAAATTTGAGCACTTTATGCCAGGTGAAAGACTAAAGATCTCCTATCTGATCAGACTGGCAATTGGATTGGCCAAATCCAAAATTTGGCTTATGGCTACAGAACATGTTTTAATGAGGAGAAAACTTAATCCTCGAAATGTATGGCTTAAGGATGCAATGTACCTGATAATGAATATTTTTAAGTTACTTACATCCGTTAAGTATTATCGAAACAATTCTTTGCTGTCCATTATAATTAGACTGATATACGATTATACAATGATTTTAGAGTTAATCAAGTCCAACACGAGCTATGACCATTTTATAGCTCAAACTATTAAAATAAGGCAGGAGAAAATAGGACATGGAGTTGAAAAATTACCCTAAAATATCGATTGTTACGCCTTCTCTAAATCAAGGTCAATTCTTAGAACAAACTATTCTTTCTGTTCTTGATCAGAAATACCCTAATTTAGAATACATAATCATTGATGGAGGAAGTTCCGATGGGTCTAAGGAAATAATTAAGAAATACAGTGATCGGATTACTTATTGGGTAAGTGAGAAAGATAGCGGACAGAGTGATGCCATCAATAAGGGTTTGAACAAAGCCACCGGAGAAATTTTTAATTGGATTAACAGTGATGACTACTATGAGCCTGGTGCGCTCTTTGAGGTAGCCCATGCCTTTGAAAAGAGCGATACAAATGTTGTCTGTGGCTACAATAGGCTCGTGGACGAAAGTGGAAAAAGAATTGGTCAAAATAGACTTTACCTTAAAGATGAGATTGAAAAATCATTGTTTTTTACATCTTTTCGTCAGGCCCCTACTTTTTTTAAGACAGATCGTATCCAAAAGCTTGGGGGAGTAAGGGAAGATTACCACTTTAACATGGACTATGAACTTTTTATCAGGTATTTGCTCAGATATGGGCAAACAAAGTTTAAATTCATAGATAAAACATTGGTTAATTTTCGCCATCATGAAACATCAAAAACGATCCAAAAGCAAGATTCTTTCACTCGAGAACGGTCTGAAATTTTTGAAAATCTGATTTCAGATAAATACGAGCTGGATCAAAATGATAGGATCAATAGCGATAAAGCTTTAGCCTACTACTATGCATTCAAGGCGCTAAAAACGTCAAGAATGAAAATAGGTCAATATCTGACTTTTTTGTTCTCAGGAATTAGCAAATATCCCTCAAAAGGACTAGGGAATTACTTGTATTTTTTAATCAAGGAAATAGTCTTTTACAAGTAGCGTTTTAATATTTAATGGCTTGGAATAGTTGCATATAATTATTACATCTAATGAATCCTGGGGCGATATATGGTACTCTAAGCAAAATTATGCCCACGAACTATCAAAGTTAGGTCATACCGTTTATTTTATTAATTCTCCAAGATTATGGAAGTTCAAGAACCTGTTTTCCTTTAGTGCTCAATGTCGCCGGGTTGAGCCCAACCTTTACGTTTTAGATTATTATAATAATTTTCCAATCAGGATCATTCCCTATGTATTCCGATATCTGAATGATCTGATAAATTCCTGGAAATTATACAAAAAAATAGGACCTGAAGAAGTGATTTTTTGGCAGTTCGACCCGTACAGGTTTTCGAACGTGTTTTTTTTTAGTATCAAAGTCCGCATTTATCATGTGGTAGATCCTTATCAGCACATTTCAACTGATCTTGATATAGCTAAAAAATCGAACCTTATTGTATTAGTGGATACTTACTATGAAAAAAGATATAATGCATTAGATGTCGAGACACTTATAATACCTCATGGTATAAGTCAAGAAGATATTGAAGTAGATGTTGATATTGTCGATAACGTAATTCATGATTATGGGAATTATATATTATTTACCGGTACCGTCAATGACGATGTTGATCTGGATTTATTGAGATTATTGGTTGAAAGACTGACTTTGCCATTGGTGATCATTGGTCCGGTTTTTTTAAGTGGGGATATGGATAAGGTGAAGTTTGATACGTTGATTGGGTTACCTACAGTAAAATACCTGGGTAGCTTACATTATAAGAAGCTCAAAAATTATATTAATGCCTCTATGGTATGTATTACGCCCTACAAAAAAACGCTAATTCAAAATATACACAGAACACCCCTAAAAATAGTGCAGTATCTTGCACATGGTAAAGCAGTAGTAAGTACCAAGCCAGCTAATTTTAAATACAAAAACATCAAAAGGTTTTATTACAAAGACGATACTGAGGAATTTTTAAATAGTGTCAGGAAGCTTGTTCTTGAAGGAGTAAGAATCGATTTGAGTCAGCAAAAAGAATTCTTAGAGAAGAATGATTATCAAAAACATATATCCACCATTTTTAAAAAATGTGGCATGGTAAATAGATAGGAGGTTCTGCCAAATTCCTAACTATAAACTCTGCAACATAATTTGGACACTTCATGATCATATAAAAGAGGTACATCTTGAAGTGTTTCCGGCCAAATCATCAGATTAAACAAAGCGTATGAATCGCAAGATATTTAACGGGTTCAGCCCTTCTGTTCATTTTGGCTTTTTACAGGCGTTAATATTTCTTAGTGAGGAACTTACAGATGAGAGATTCAGTCGCTCTTTTCTTGGAGAGGTGAATTTTATTGTCCGGTGAGAAAAATGAATATTCGTGTTATAATCTTATTTTATCAGTAAGATTAAAAATATATTTGAAGTTATATTCGAAATTGCATGTTGAGGTCTTTCATCAAAAAAGTCATAATATTTTTACGCCAACAGTACCCACCTCGGGGCCACTTTTTGAAAATTGTTCCAAAAGAAAGTATCGGCATAGAGCTTGGGGTTTTCAAAGGAGAGTTTGCAGTTCAGTTACTTAGAGTAACGCAACCAAAGGAATTACATTTAGTAGATTTATGGTGGGTTGGCTTCGGGGAGTATTATCCTGATTGGGGTGAATATACTCAATTTGGTAAGCTTAAGACGAAAGATGCCTATCAGCAAGCTGTTGACTTGGTGGATAAAAATGATACGGATGGAGTAGCCAAAGTCCATGTGGGAGATGACCTTAAGTACTTATCAACTTTTGAAGACGGTCATTTTGATTGGGCTTATATAGATTCATCTCACGCATATGAGCACACACTAAAAGAACTAATGTTGCTTAAAGATAAGGTTAATCCCAATGGTATCATCATGGGACATGATTGGCGTCCCGATCCGGATTCGAGACACCATGGCGTTTATCAAGCTATTAATGAGTTTTGTTCAGAGCAGGGTTGGAAGTTGATCAAAACAGATTTTCACACTCAGTGGGCGATCAGAAGAAATAGCTAGGGTCTTGCAAGAAATACATCCTATAGTGGTATCGGTTGTTATTCCGGCTTATAATGCTCAGCATTATTTGAAAGAATGCATAGATTCAGTTAGAAAGCAAACGATAGGCCCGGTTGAAATAATAGTGGTAGATGACGGGTCGTCAGACGGTACCAAAGCTATTGTTGATACTTACGATGATGACCGTTTGAGATATTTTTATCAGAAAAACTCTGGTGTGGCAGCGGCGCGAAATTTAGGAGCAAATAAAGCACAAGGATCTTATTTAGCTTTCCTTGATGCTGATGATATGTTAATGCCTTCTTGTTTGCAGGAAAGATTGAATAAACTGAGTTCCGGTGGCTTTGGATTAGTCCATAATACTATGCAAATGATAGATGGCAGTAGTGGGACATTGGTGGGCTTAATGCAAGGAAAGGAAGGTCATTTGCTGGATGACCTACTACTGTGGGAGGGGTGTTGTATACCTACACCAAGCAGTATTATGGTAACAAAAACAGTATTCGAATCAGTCGGTGGTTTTAACATAGAATTGTCAAATAATGCTGACCAGGAATTTTTCTTTAGAGTTGCCAACAAGTGTATAATTGGTAAGATTGACAAGCCGCTGGCATACTACCGCTTGCATCCCAACAATATGCATAAGAATATAAGGTTGCTTGAGAAAGATAGCTTGAAAGCTTATTCATTGGCCAGTGAAAACCACTTATTCAAATCTGGCAAATTTGAGAACAAGTGTTATTCGAATATGTACATGATTTTGGCAGCTAACTTTTTAGGTTCCCAAAAACTTACCGATTGGTTGAGAGGGATAAAATATATTGTTCTTTCATTATATCGATATCCTGCCAATATCAAAAAAATAGTAAACAAAGTCTTACGTTGAAGAATATTGTTGCTGTCGGCTATCATAGTTATAAAGATCCTTTAATGGAGGGTTTGCTGGTTAAATATTTTCAAAACGTAAATGTCCATAATCTAAAAATTCATCTAATCACATTTGAACAGCCACAATATACTATTTCTGAACAGGATCATCAAAGGATAAAAAAGGAACTCAGTTCACATAACATTGTGTGGTACCCTAAAAAGTATAGAACTGGAGGGGTATTCATTCTGTTCAAAAAATTAGTTAATCTTCTTGCGGCGTTTTTCCAAGTGTATAAGATAAACAGGCGTACAAAGTTGAAAGCCATTGTCGGATTTACATCGCTTTCAGGTTCTATTGCCTTTCTTATATCTCAGCTACTTAGTTTGAAGCTTATCATTATCTGTTTTGAGCCACATAGTGAATATATGATCGATTTTAAAATATGGACCAAAACAAGTTTATCATACCTGGTTTTAAAAAAAATGGAGAAACTGCAAGTGTTGTATTCCGATGCTCTTGTGGTCCCAACTAAATATACCGTGGATCTCGTTAAAAAATGGGGGTTCAATGGTATGATATATAAAATGCCAATCTGTATTGATGAAAATGACTTTGATTTCTCGCTTGATCAAAGGACCCAGGCCAGGAACAAGCTCGGGTTCAAAGACCGACAGGTTATTCTTTATTTAGGAAAGTTTGACGGTATTTATTTTGGGATCGAGGAAGTCGTCCGGTTTTATTCAGAGTTGTTTAAATCAAATAATAGACTTTTTTTTTACGTAATAACACCATCACCAATAGCTGAAGTAAGAAAATCTTTTGAAGTCAATGGATTTTCCTCATCAGATTTTCTCGTTTCCGGGCCGGTTCCTTACGACCGATTGAATTGGCACATTGGCGCATGCGATATGGGGATGTTGGCAGTGCCCTCATTACCGTCACAGAAGTTTAGAACACCTGTGAAAACAGCAAATTATTTGATGTGTGGATTGCCTTATATCGTTTCAAAATTTGTTTCAGAAGATGATTTGATTGCTGAAGAGTTTAATGTTGGCGTAGTTGTAGAATCGATCATTGAAGTTACAGGGGATGAGATTCAACGTATAAATAGAATGATGGCAGAAGACAGAGCTGAAATCGCAACTCGTTGCAAATCAGTTGCTATGGAGTTTAGATCATTGGACAAGATGGTTTCTCTTATGAATAAAATTTTTGAAGGCATTTAGATGAAAAAAGTCATTATCACCGGAGGGAATGGTTTTATTGGGAGGGCCTTAGTTCAAAAATTATTGTTGGCCGGGTATCAGACTGAAATAATAACCAAACAAAATCAGAAAAGCGATCTGCCGGTCAAAACCCATCCCATTGGCCTGGGTGATAAGGAGAAAATTAAGGAAATCCTAAACACTGATGTTGTGGTTATTCATTTGGCATGGTCCACAGTGCCTGTAACATCAGCCATTGATTCAAAAAATGATGTTATATCCAACCTGCCTGATAGTTTAAATATTATTGAAGCTTGTGTGGAAAATGGAGTGTCTAATCTTTTGTTCTTTTCTTCCGGAGGAACCGTTTATGGAAACCCTCAAAAACTACCCATTGATGAGCGTCATCCAACAAACCCTTTATCGCCATATGGCATAGATAAGCTAATGGTCGAGAAATATATATTGATGTATTCATCAAGGTTCAGTTTACCTTTTACAATATTGCGAGTATCTAACGCATATGGATTCAATTATAGATTAACTAAGCCACAAGGTGTTATTGGTCATTGGGTTAATAACTTAAAGAAAGGTGAAACGTTAGAACTAGTCGGAGAAGGGAATACCATCCGGGACTTTATTCACGTTGATGATATTTGTAACGCAACTATGCTTTTATTAGAGAAGCCTTCATTTGAAATTTATAACCTTGGTTCTCAAATTGGCTTTTCGTTGAAGGAATTGTTTATGATGTTAGAGGAGTGTTTAGGGCGGAAATTAAAAACCAGCAGATTATCAGAAAGAAGTTTTGATGTGAGTTCTAATGTATTGAGCATTGATAAAATCAAACAACATACAGGCTGGGAGCCATTGAAACAGCTGCGGCAGGAAATCGTGAAAATTCTAAATAAAGAAAATGTTGTGTAATTCGACGACTTACGCTATTATCTTAATTCTATGCCTTACCCTAACAGGCTCATACATGCATGCGCAGTGTCCTGTTGCTGATTTTTCTGCCCCATTACAGGTTTGCCTTGAGGAAAATTTTATTGTAAGTAATCAAAGTACAGGAGGTGATTTATATGAGTGGGACTTTACTTCCGGAGATTTAAAAAGTGCTCCTGCTGTACAAGACCTGCTGGTTGTTAATGGTGCCTCTGTTCCTATCGGTTTGCAGATTATTCGTGATGAGAATGAATGGTTCGGGTTCATAATAAGCCAAACCAATAATAGTCTCATAAGACTTGATTTTGGAAATTCTATTGAAAGTCTACCATCAGTTACAAATCTTGGTAATGTCGGTAATCTGTTAAATGGAGCGCATAGTTTAAAACTCATAAAATACAATACAAATTGGGTTGGGTTGATTACTAATTTTAGTGGTTCAAATCTAATTACAATTGATTTTGGGAATTCTCTTAGAAACATCCCTGTGGCAAATGATCTTGGAGACCTGGGAGTAATAAATCAACCGAGAGGTTTGGATATAAATGTACAAGGCGAAAACATCGTTGCGGTCGTGAGTAATTGGGGATCTAACTCAATGGTGGTTCTGAATTTTGGGAATAGCATTGGAAACACTCCCGGCCCTATGGATATTACCTCTCTTAATCCATCCGGCTTGAATGGCCCGATAGGGGTGTCGTTAACAAAAGATTGTGACAATTGGTATGGTTTAATCGCTTCTTTTAATAATAGCAGGGTAATAAGGTTGTCTTTTGGTAATGATTTACTGAGTAGCCCTACTTCCGATGAATTTAATGCGGGTGTCCGACCATTTGACATGAATTTTTTAATTGAAGGGGGTGAATTTTTTGGGCTTTCAAATACCATTAATGGTGAGGTTCTCAGGATTAATTTTGCGGATTCACCGTCCAACACCCCATCAATTGATAACCTGGGCAGTTTAGGTGTGTTATCAAATACCTTTGGATTCCAGGTGGTGAATGACGGGTCTTTTTGGTACGGCTTCATAATTAATTTCTCCAATAGAAGATTATCACGACTGGACTTCCCTAATTTCGGAATTGATGCTAATTTGTTTTTTACGGAGGAGGTCCCACCACTTTTGTCATACCCACTGCCTGGAGATTACTCCATCAGCTTAAAAGTTAGTAATGAAGTAAGTGGTAATTCAGTACAACTATCAAAACCTGTAGAGGTTCTTTCAGCGGCAGCTCCTGATATCACCTTTTCATCAGAAAACATCTGCCTATCGAGCCCTATACACTTTACCAGTGCATCTTCTACTACTATTCAGAGTTATGTGTGGGACTTCGGAGATGCTAGCCTCCCATCACCTGACCCTAGCCCTACACATTCATACAGTGCACCAGGTGAATATGATGTTACCTTAACCGTACAGGGCACCAATGGTTGTAACAATTTAGTGAGAAATAGTATAACCATCTACGATGAACCTTCTGCAACTTTTACACTACCTATGGGTGTTATTTGTACTAATCAGGAAGTGATTATATCCAATATGACGTCTGGTGACTTCGGCGGAAACGAAACCTGGGAATGGCAGGTAGATGGTATGACGGTTACGGATACCAGAGATTTCAATCAGCAGTTTTCGTCGGGGGGGATGAAAGAAATCAAGTTAATAGCCTCGATACCTGGTTGCTCTGATGAATTTGTGCAAAACATTATGGTACAGGAAGGGCCTGTTCCGTCCTTCACCGTTGACGATGCCTGTGCAGGAACTCTTATGGAATTCACCAATACTTCGACGGGTACGATCACTTCATTCAACTGGGATTTTGATAATGGCCTGACCTCATCACTGGAAAACCCTTCATTGGAGTATAGCGCTCCTGGTGGTTATAATGTTGAACTGACCGTAGAAAGCGACCTGGGTTGTATAACAACGGAAGAAAGCCTTGTTACTGTATTTGCTAATCCTACAGTACAGTTTAGTAATGACCTTAGCTGCAGCCAAAACATAACACAATTTAACGATCTGTCTAAGGTGCAGGACGCCAATATAAACCAATGGCTATGGGATTTTGATGACCCAAGTTCCATGAACAATACATCTACAATACAAAATACTACGCACACTTTCACCACATCCGGTGATTTTGAAGTTAAATTGGTAGCCACTTCACTATTTGGTTGTAAAGATTCCACAGAGCAGGTAGTTTCAGTGCTTGCCTCGCCTGTGGCAGATTTTGATCCGGACCGGATTTGTATCAATGAACCGATTAACTTTTTGGATAGTTCAATTCCACCACCCGGGGGAACACTGACCTCATGGGAATGGGACCTGGCCGGGCAATTTAGTAATGAACAAAACCCAACGGCTAACTTTACTGTTCCACTTGATTATGATATTACACTGTTCGTAACCTCAGACAATCGTTGCCTGGGTGTTACTACAAAAACAGTTTCGGTAGCTCCAACTCTTGATATTGTTTTTGGTACGGAGTTCGAATGTGAGAACGAACCAGTCAAATTCTTTGACTTGACAGATTCAGGAGCTGATCAGATTTCAGCCCGAACATGGGACTTTGGCGGTTTGGGTCAATCTGTAGATTCTACTACTTTTTTTCCTTTTAGCGAGGCGGGAGTATATGTAGTAAACCTGAGTCTGCAAACAGAAAATGGCTGTGAATATGAGAAAGAGCAGACAGTCACAGTTAACCCGGCTCCCGTGGCTTCCTTTTCTCCGTCAGCGACTTTCGGCGCGCCACCCCTGGATGTTTCTTTTACTAACGGATCAACAGGTGCCTCAACTTTTGAATGGCTATTTGAAGAAGGAGTAAATTCCATTGAGATCAACCCCGGTCATACATATGAGGAATTTGGCACCTTTGAACCAAGGTTGATAGCCATAAGCGAGGAATTATGTAAAGATACCATAACACAGACGATATCAGTGCTAATACCTGACCTTGAAATAGAGCTCGCAGCCTTCTCACTGTTAGATAATGATGAACAATCACTTGTGTTAACGATCACAAATAACGGGACACTTACCGTAAATGATCTATCGGCTTTCGTCGATTTTGGGGGGGGAGTGAATGTCAGGGAAAGTATTGATAAAAAAATTATGCCAGGCCAAACTTTAAATCACACATTACGGCTGGCCATAACAGATAATAGTCTTTCTTACATATGCATAACATTATCCAACAGCTTGCCCGGAGTAAGTGACAGCAATTCCTTAAACAATATTAAATGTCAAAACCTCAATGATGTAAATCCCGTGATTTCTGCTCCTTTTCCTAACCCGGTTACTGATTTTATCCGAATGAATGTGGTAAGCAATGATGTCAGGTCGTTTACCGTTCAGTTGATCAATGCTACTGGTACGCTGGCTAAATCGTATGACATGATGCTTATTCCTGGTTTTAATGAGATCAATTTGGATATTGATGGCCTTAATCAAGGTATTTACTTACTTCGTATAGAAGGATCTGAAAGGACGCGCAGGATTTTCGTCAGCCGTTGATGCTTTACGAAGACCAATTGTTGAGAAAATTAAGTGTTCTTAGCTGATCCTTTCATGTGATACAGGTTCTTATTGCTTCTTTGATCGATCTGAGGCGCGCCCTGACTGATTGTTTAGGCACCTCAGTAAATTATTTTTGCATCGGATCATCTTATAACTATTTTTGCGAGAATATATTACTTTTCAAATGTAATGCATGAAGGCACTCGATCAAATCGACAGAAAAATACTGGATATCCTGCAATCAAACGCAAAAATTACCAATGCCCAACTTGCCCAGGAAATTGGGCTGTCGCCGGCACCGACTTTGGAACGCGTGAAAAAACTGGAGAATTCAGGCATTATAAAAAGCTATCACGCTAAGCTGAACCCCGAAACAGTTGGGCTAGGGGTAAATACTTTTGTAATGGTATCCTTAAAAGGACATAATAAAGAGAACATAGATAAATTTGTTTCGAGCATCGAGAAAATTGATGAAATCATTGAATGTCATCATCTTACAGGTTCAAGCGACTTTATTTTGAGGATCATATCACAAGATATAAGTACTTATCAAAAGCTAATGCTGGAAAAAGTCAGCAACATAAACGTGGTGGATAGCATGCAGTCCATGGTAATATTGTCTACTTTTAAAGACAGTAAGATTTTGCCAATCCCATAGTGTATGGAAGAAAAAAGCCTCATTTTAAGTGATGATCAGGTAAGAAAAAAGATAAAAAGGATAGCTTTTGAAATTTATGAGAATAATTTCAAGGAAAAAGAGCTAATTCTGGCGGGTATCGGGAGTAAAGGTCATAAGCTGGCTGAGTTGTTGACGCAGAGCCTCGAAGAAGTCACTAATATTAAGATTACCCTGATTCGCATTAACCTGGATAAGTTTGCACCCACACAAAGTGAAATTTCTTTGAGTTGTGATATTGCTGATCTTAAAAATAAGGCCATTATCCTTATAGATGATGTTTTAAGTACAGGAAGAACAATAGCATACAGCTTGAAGCCATTCCTGGGCATTAGAGTAAAGCGAATTGAGACAGCTGTTTTGGTGAATAGAAGTCATACACAATTTCCAATATCCACCAATTATACCGGCTATGAATTGGCCACTTCTATAAAAGAACATGTAGAAGTTCACCTTGATGAAGATCAGAAAGTAGTATATCTTATGTGAGCGGATTCATTTGTATTAATCCATAACTACTTCTAACTTATGCTATTAATTTTATGAAATAGAGGAGGCAGCTCTTACGTAGAATAGTGAAAAAAGAATTGGGGAAAATGGATGATGTTCTGGCTCAAAAAATAGTTGAAATCAGGTTGCTACAGGAAAAACTTGAAAAATACGAATCTGCTGCCGACGATGCTACGGAAGGCTTGTGGGATTGGGACTTCGAGACGGGAAGAGTTTTTGTTTCTAAGCCATGGAGGACGATGTTGGGCCTTTCTAATGAAACTCCTGTAGATACACCTGAAGTTTGGAGGAGTTTGTTGCATGAAGAGGATGCCGAGCGAGTTACCCAACACTTAAATGACTACATAGCCGGTATAAGAAATACGTATAGGGAAGAGTTCCGCTTGAAACATACCAATGGTGAGTATCGATGGATACTTTCAAAAGCGCAGGCCATAAGGAATGAAAACGGCAAGGTCTTGCGCCTGTTAGGATCACATACTGATATCACTGTACAAAAAACTGTAGCTCAAGCCTTAAAAAAAAGCGAAGAGAAGTATCGTAACCTGTTTCAGAATTCTCTGGTGGCAATGTTCAGGAGCAACGCTGATACAGGTGAAATTCTGGAAGCTAATGATAAATCCAAAGAGTTTCTTTTTTCAAATGATCAGGCTGTGGCAAATTTCTATGACGTACTTCACGACAGAGACAGAAAAAAGCTATTGAATAAGCTAGAGCAAGAAGGAAGTGTTGATAACCTGGAATTGCCCATAAAAACGAGTGGAGATGGACCTATTTGGGTATCATGTAATGCTATTTTCTATAGAGAAGATAACGTTATAGAATGCATTCTCAAGGACATTACACAAACTAAGGAGAACTTACTTGAGCTTCAGAAAGTCAATTTTGAGCTCGATAGTTTCGTATATCATGCCTCTCATGATCTTCGTTCACCACTGAGATCTATACTGGGTCTTATTGAATTATATCGCATAGAAACCAATCAAAGTATTAGGGCAGAATGTATAGAAAAAATACAAGATAGTGTAAAAAGGCTAGACGATCTGGTGGTGGAGCTTTTAAGCATTTCCCGAAATGATAGGGTCAATGACCCGCATGTTGAAATAAATCTTATGTTGGAAATCAATAATTCTATATCCAGCTATTATAATGCCTCCAACACTGAGAATCTCCAAATTAGGACTAAGGTATTACAACCTGTAACTTTTAAATCTGACCTTACCAGGGTGAGAATTATATTGAATAACCTTATCTCCAATGCCATCAAGTATAGAAGCTATGGTAAAGACGAAAATTATATATATATAGATGCAGTAGTAGACAATGAGCAACTGGTATTGAAGGTAGAGGATAATGGAGAAGGTATAGAAGAGTCTAAATTACCCCATATTTTTGATATGTTTTACAGAGCTACTGAAAAAAGTGAAGGCTCAGGCCTGGGCTTATATATCGTAAAAAAAGTAGCGGATAAACTTGAAGCCAGTATTTTAGTAGAGAGCCAGGAATTAGAAGGAACAACATTTAAAGTAACTATTCCAAATACTTTTGAACCAGATATAGATGTCAATTCATAAATCAGAATTAAAAAAGATCACCACACACCAGTTCCAGGAAATGAAAAACCGTGGAGAGAAAATATCGATGCTTACAGCGTACGACTATTCAATGGCTAAGATCTTAGATAGTGCAGGGATAGATGTGTTATTAGTAGGTGATAGTGCTTCAAACGTTATGGCTGGCCATGAGACCACTCTACCCATTACTTTGGATCAGATGATATATCATGCCAGTTCTGTAGTGAGAGCAGTAGAAAGGGCTCTTGTAATTGTAGATATTCCTTTTGGTTCTTATCAAGGGAATTCTACAGAAGCTTTACGTTCTGCTATACGGATCATGAAAGAGTCAGGTGCTCATGGAGTCAAAATGGAAGGAGGTAGCGAAATAAGAGCGTCTGTAGAGCGTGTGTTAACTGCCGGCGTGCCTGTAATGGGGCACCTTGGTCTCACACCTCAATCTATATTTAAATTTGGTACTTACACAGTAAGGGCAAAAGAAGAACAAGAGGCTGAGCGACTGATGGAAGATGCTAAGGTGTTGGAAGAATGTGGATGTTTTGGCATAGTATTGGAAAAAATACCAGCCTCGCTGGCACAAAAAGTAGCACGAGAGGTTTCTATCCCTATAATTGGTATCGGTGCTGGTGTGGGGGTGGACGGCCAGGTGCTGGTGATGCAAGATGTACTCGGTATTACCAAAGAATTCCAGCCTCGCTTCTTAAGGCGTTATGCAGATCTTCATACGACTATAACCGAAGCTATTGTTGGTTATATTAAGGATGTGAAATCGGAAAGCTTTCCAAACGAAAGAGAACAGTATTAACGGTCACATCGCTTGATCTTGGATTTATCTTCTTCTTGTCCAAACCAGACAACAGCATATTCCTTGTATATACCTACTCCGACAGCTTTCCATTCAGCTTGTTTCCATGTGCCGCTATTTACAAGCAGGGGATTATGACTTGGGCTTTTTTTCCAGCCAGACATACCTTCCGCTGCCGTAGCACCTTTGGAACTGTAGTAAGCTATTTCGTATCCGGGACTATCATATCCGGCAATTTCCTTAGGTTTATCCCACATACATTGTGCCTGTTTATGATTATTGGTATAACAGCATTCACTCCATTTACCTTTGTCTGACCAACTGTGAGGGTTACATTTGTTATCCGGATCAAATGTGTAATGTACAGCCAGGTCTTTAGCATGTGCCTGGGCAACCATGGTCAGGTGCGATGAAAAAGGTATTGCCTCAAGCTTCTTAGAGCGTCTGTAGTCATTGATCATCTTATATAACTTTTCCTCTTCTTCACCCAAACAGACTTCTTTTTCGGTCGGGTAAGAGGTGTTCGAAAGATGAGGAGTAACCTGTAACAATAGTAAGACAATAATGAACATAGTTAGAGCGATTTTCTTTTTAGAACGACACATTTAGATAAGTGGTTACCTGATAATATGTAATAGCAACGACCATATCCTAAAAGGCTTTTGAAAATGATTTCACCACCATGTGAAACACGTTGATATTTTCTTAAATTCACAACCCGAAAAAGCCCAAAAAAAAGATAAAATGACACAGGTATCTAAAATAATTTATACAAAAACCGATGAAGCACCGGCTTTGGCCACTTATTCGTTGCTACCCATTATAAAAAGGTTCGTAGCACCAACAGGCATTGCTGTGGAAACCAGAGATATATCTTTGGCAGGTAGGATTTTGGCTAACTTCCACGATTTCCTTACAGAGGAACAGAGGATCCCAGATGCCTTAGCCGAGTTAGGTAAACTGGCAAAGACACCAGAAGCGAATATTATCAAATTACCCAATGTCAGTGCTTCTATTCCTCAGATGAAGGCTGCAATTCAAGAACTGCAAGATCAGGGTTATAAACTTCCGGATTACCCGGACGAACCAAACAATCCACAAGAAGTGGAAATAAAGAACAGATATGATAAAATTAAAGGTAGTGCTGTAAACCCTGTACTACGCGAGGGCAATTCTGACCGTAGGGCTCCTAAAGCAGTGAAACAGTATGCCCAAAATCATCCACATTCAATGGGGGTCTGGAGTGCTGATTCCAAGACTCATGTGGCAAGTATGGATGAAGATGACTTTAGAAATAATGAAAAATCTCATACATCGTCAATAGCAACGGAAGTAGCCATCGAGTGGGTAGGAGGCAATGGAGATACTATTATCCTGAAGGATAAGGTTAATCTTTTGGAGGGAGAAGTGATAGATGCTACCGTAATGAGTAAAAAGTCACTTGTGGGGTTTTTAGAGGCTCATGTTAAAGAAGCAAAAGCACAGGGCATCCTTTTCTCATTGCATATGAAAGCTACAATGATGAAAGTTTCGGATCCTATTATTTTTGGATTGGCAGTGAGAGTATTTTTTAAAACATTATTTGAAAAGCATTCTAAAACACTTCATGACTTAGGGGTTGATGTTAATAATGGCTTTGGCGATCTTCTTGCCAAAATAGAGAATTTACCTGAAGCAAAGAAGACTGAGATTGAAGCAGATATTGCCAGGTGTTATGAAGAGGGCCCACAGCTCGCTATGGTTAATTCAGACAAAGGTATCACCAACCTGCATGTTCCCAGTGATGTGATTATTGATGCGTCTATGCCGGCCATGATTCGTAGCTCCGGTAAAATGTGGGATACAAAAGGAGAAATGCAGGATACCAAAGCAGTAATACCTGACAGTAGCTATGCAGGGCTTTATCAGGTGGTGATTGATTTCTGTAAAGAGCATGGAGCTTTTGATCCTACAACTATGGGTACTGTACCTAATGTTGGTTTGATGGCGCAAAAAGCAGAGGAATACGGATCACATGACAAAACTTTTGAGATCGAACGTGACGGTTCAGTAAGAGTAGTTGATGCTGACGGAAACGTACTTCTGGAGCATACCGTGGAGGCTGGTGATATATGGAGAATGTGCCAGGTGAAAGATGCGCCCATACAAGATTGGGTGAAATTAGCCGTGTCTCGTGCAAAAGCAACAAATACACCTGCTGTATTCTGGTTGGATGAACATAGAGCACATGATGCTCAGTTAATACAAAAAGTTAATGAATACCTTCAGGATCATGATACAACAGGTCTTGATATTAGAATTCTTCCACTGAAAGAAGCTACCCTGTTTACACTGGAACGATTAAAGGCAGGAAAAGATACAATTTCGGTTACAGGTAATGTACTGAGAGATTACTTGACTGATTTGTTTCCTATTCTTGAAGTGGGTACAAGCGCTAAAATGTTATCGATAGTACCATTGATGAATGGTGGTGGGTTATTTGAAACAGGGGCAGGAGGATCTGCACCAAAACATGTTCAGCAATTCACCGAGGAAGGTCATCTAAGGTGGGATTCATTGGGAGAATTCCTGGCATTGGCCGCTTCTCTGGAGCATTTAGGCAGCGCCACAAGTAATGATAAAGCTATAATACTGGCCGAGACACTTGATGTCGCTACGGCTAAATTTTTAGAAGAAAACAAATCGCCGTCAAGAAAGGTCAATGAACTTGATAATAGAGGTAGCCACTTTTATTTGGCCATGTACTGGGCACAAGCGATAGCTTCTCAAACCAAAGACCACAGTCTGCAAAGCACGTTTGCTGGTCTTGCAAAAGCGTTAGAAGAAAACGAGATCAGGATTGTTGAAGAGCTAAATAGTGCTCAGGGTGCGGAAATAGATTTGGGCGGGTATTATAATCCAAATGAAGAACAAGCAACCAAAGCCATGAGGCCTAGTGAAACATTGAACACGATTTTAGACGAAGTGACAATATAGGGATTGACGTGAAAAAAGATAGATAGTGAATGGCCAATTTATCAGCCCCCATTTCCATTGACTCAGAACCCTAACATTTTAACAGCAGTAATAGCGGCTTCATCTCCTTTGTTACCATGTTTACCGCCTGCCCTGTCCAAAGCTTGTTGTTGATTATTTGGAGTTAGTACACCAAATATTACAGGCTTGTTATACTTCAAAGCAACATTGGTTAATCCGTTTGCTACGGAGTTACAGATAAAATCGAAATGCTTCGTTTCACCTTGTATAACACATCCAATACAGATTATTGCGTCTACATCTTCTCTTTCTGCCATCCATTGTGCTGCAAGCGTGAGTTCAAAGCTCCCTGGAACATCTTTTCTTATGATATTCTCTTTCCGTACACCATTTTCCCTAAGTGTATTGAACGCCCCTTCAAACATAGCTTCTGTAACGGCCTCATTCCATTCTGATACGATGATGGCAAAAACCTTTTTATTAATGTCTGGAATAAACTTTCTGGAAAAGCTACTCAAATTCTTTTCAGCTGTGGCCATACTCTAAATCTTTTAATAAAGTACCAAAAATAAAAAAGGGATAAAGATTAATCTTTATCCCTTTGAAGGAGTTTTAAATATTTTATGCCTCTTTCACTAATCTGGCCTTAAATTTTTTGGCATTCTGAAATTCGGCAGATTCATGATACGTGTCAATAATAATTTGATAGGCGTCAATTGCTTCAGTATTCTTACTAGCTTTTTCGTAAGCAATTCCCGCTTTCATTAAATACTGTGGGGTAAAGAACTTATTAGTCTTATGATTGGCAGCTTTAGTGTAAAAAGTTGCTGCATTGGCATAATCTTTCAATTCCATATGGGCGTCACCGATCAAACTATAGGCGCGGGCCTGTACAAGCAAATCATCTGAACTAAAATCTTCAAGGTACAAAATGGCAAGTTTGAATTTGCCCTGTTTTAAGTAGGCAGTGCCAGCATAAAAGTTGGCAAGATTGCCGGCATCTGTCATTCCATAATCCTCTACAATATCTACGAATCCAAGATTATTACCATCACCGTCAAGAGCTAACCCCAGGCTGTCGGCCTCAAAATAATAGACTGCCTGAAACATTTCACTTTGAGCAAGCTCATTTTGGGAGTTTTTATAATATCTAAAACCAAAGATCCCGCCTAGTACCAAAATTGTTACGATGGCTACACCGTATACTAAAGCCTTATTGTTTTCTATAAATTCTTCCGTTTGAGAAAGTTGGTCGGCCAGCGCGTCTGGATTTTCAAGGAAATCGGTTCCGTGCTTTTCTTCTTCCTTTTTCTTACTTTTTACTGCCATCTTCAAAAAATTAAGGCTGCAAAACTAATGATTAATATGACAATAAGAAATGGGTATACTAGTTTCTTGTAGCCAAAATTAGACAATCAGTCCATTATGTATGGGTAATCACTTTGTGCGTATACATCTTTGAGAGCTTCTGAGGGGTCAGGAAAATTAGACGTTTCTGCAAACTTTACACATTCCATTACCTCTTCCTTAATTTTTGCACCAATAGCATCTAGTTCGGCTTCTGTTGCAAACTTATTTTTAAGAATAGCGGCTTTTACCTGCTCAATAGGGTCTCTACGCTTGTAATCTTCTAATTCTTCTTTTGTACGGTATTTAGCAGGGTCTGACATGGAATGCCCCTTGTATCTATATGTTCTGAATTCCAATAGTACAGGCCCTTCGCCTTTTCTTACTCCTTCAGCTGCGGCAGCTACTTCCTTGTGAACTTCTTCCACGGACATAGCATCAACGGCCTTAGAAGGCATATTGTACCCTTCACCTAAAACATAAAGGTCTGTGACATTGGAAGTTCGTTCTACTGACGTGCCCATGGCATATCCGTTGTTCTCTATCACAAAAATCACAGGCAACTTCCAGGTCATTGCAATATTGAGCGCTTCATGAAATGCTCCTTGACGGACGGCCCCATCACCCATGTAACACATACATAATTTATCAGTCTTATTATATTTTTCAGCGAAAGCAATGCCTGCTCCTAAAGGGATCTGCCCTCCCACTATACCATGGCCCCCGAAAAAGTGATTTTCTTTATCGAACATGTGCATTGACCCTCCTTTACCTTTTGAGATTCCAGTCTCTTTGGCAAATAATTCTGCCATGATAGCTTTAGGATCACTACCCAGGGCAATGGGGTGAGCATGGTCACGATACGCCGTAATATACTTGTCTCCTTTTTTCAAGGCGGAAACAGCACCTGCGACACACGCTTCCTGCCCTATATAAAGGTGGCAAAACCCTTTTATTTTTTGTTGGCCGTATAACTGACCCGCTTTTTCTTCAAATCTTCTCATGAGGAGCATGGTTTCAAACCATGTCATATAGGTCTCCTTGGAAAATGTATTTTTCGTAGTTTTAGCTTTGGATTTACCTTTTGCAGTCGTAGCCATAGTCTTAGTTTTGGTCCAATGGAGTGCGAAAATAAGTAAAAAAAGTCAATGTACATTGAAAAACTAAGCCTGATTAATTTCAAAAACTACAAGGATTTGAATCTTCGTTTTTCGGATAAAATCAACTGTTTTTTAGGGCCTAACGGATCAGGGAAAACGAATTTACTCGATGCCGTGCAGTACCTGTCATTAACTAAGAGTGCCTTTAACACAGTCGATAGCCAGAATATCTTATTTGGAGAACAACTGTTTACAGTCCGTGGCCATTTCGTTAAAGAAAAAACTACCATCGAGGTGACGTGTGCTGTTGTGAAAGGACAAAAGAAAATCGTTAAAGTAAACAAAAAGGAGCACGATAAATTGTCCGACCATATCGGTATGTTTCCCGTGGTATTGATGACACCGGATGATACGGACATTATTCGTGATTCAAGCGAGATTAGAAGAAAGTTCTATGATACCATACTTTCACAGCTAGACCGCAAATACCTTCAGGCATTAATAGAATATAATCATCTGCTGAAACAAAGAAACTCACTCCTTAAACAGTTTGGGAATGGCCTAAGTTTTGATCAGGATCTTTTAGAACCTTATGATATCAAACTGGTCACAAGTGGAATGTTTCTTTTCGAAAAAAGGAAATCGTTTCTAGAAGAATTTCAGTCAAAGTTTAAAGAGTCCTATGAAGTTATCTCTTCGCATAAGGAGAACGTCAGCATTGAATACCATTCAGATTTGGAAAATGAAGAATTTGATAAACTTCTAAAAAAAACGTTACAACGTGACCTTGTTCTTGAACGCACCACGACAGGGATACATAAAGATGATTTTAAATTTTTTATAGATAACCATTCGCTAAAAAAATTCGGTTCTCAGGGGCAACAAAAAGCTTTTGTCATCGCTTTAAAATTGGCCAATTACCATGTTATTTGTAATAACATAGGCTTTAAACCAATTCTTTTACTTGACGACATCTATGATAAACTTGATAGTGACAGGATATCCAGCTTAATGAATATTGTATCGGGTGATAGCTTTGGTCAAATTTTTATTACCGATGCACGTCAGGAAAGGACCAGAACTATATTAAATGAGTTAAATTTGCAGTCAACTTTTTTTCAAGTAGAAAATGGTCTTGTGAAGACTACCACGAAATATGCACCGCAAAAATGATAATAAGCGAAAGGCACAAACCTCCACCGTACGTGAAGCTATTAACGAGTTGCTGAATCAATACCATTTGAAACCTAGATTTGATGAAGTTCAATTAATAGCTTCCTGGCCCGGTTTAATGGGTAAAACCATAAGCAGTAAGACGGGAGAAATCTACATGAGAAACAACGTACTTTTTGTTGAGATTAGCTCTGGACCACTTAAGTATGAATTAAATATGTCTAAGGCCAGGGTCAAAGATATTATTGAAAAGAAGTTTGGTAAAAATGTGGTGGACGATATCATATTCATTTGACTTCATTTCCAGGAGTAAAATAGCAAGGAAAATAAAACATCTTTTTTTCTAAATGCTTGAATAAAATAAAAAAGCGTATAATTTTGCACTTCCTTTGAAAAATCGGCTGTTAATAAGTCATTTTTCAAATCTTGTTCTTTTAAAGTATTTAGGGAGGGGGGATACCAAAGCGGCCAACTGGGACGGACTGTAAATCCGTTGTCTTATGACTTCGCAGGTTCGAATCCTGCTCCCCCCACTGCAACGATCTTCGCATTACTACTTTCTTTCATGAAGGTGGGTTTCCAGGAAGGCGTTGATTAAGCGGGAGTAGCTCAGCTGGTAGAGCGACAGCCTTCCAAGCTGTAGGTCGCGAGTTCGAACCTCGTCTCCCGCTCTGTTCGACATCATGGGTAGATGTTTAATTGAAATAAATGTCACTTAAGTCGATCAAAGAACTTGATTACCAGGTATTCTTTCAGGGAAAGTAATATCTGGTAATTACTGTTATACTGGGAAGTTTTTAGAACTAAGAGAGTTCAAAAAAAAACGCTTTGCACCAAATTGGAATGGATTAAACCTTTCCTGAATTTAAAGCCGAGATAGCTCAGGGGTAGAGCGCTTCCTTGGTAAGGAAGAGGTCGGGGGTTCAAATCCCCTTCTTGGCTCAATAGTAGATCGCTTGCTGCGCCAGTATAAAAAGAATTTTAATTGATAAAAGAAATAAATTTTAAACTAAACTTAGGGATTTTCAAATATGGCTAAAGAAACATTCGACCGTTCAAAACCCCATGTTAATATTGGGACAATCGGTCACGTTGACCATGGTAAAACTACCTTGACTGCGGCTATTTCTAAAGTATTGTCAGACAAAGGTCTGGCGCAAACGAGAGACTTTTCTTCGATTGACAATGCACCTGAAGAAAAGGAAAGAGGTATTACGATTAATACTTCACACATTGAGTATGAAACAGCTAATCGTCATTACGCTCACGTTGACTGCCCTGGTCACGCTGATTACGTAAAGAATATGGTTACTGGAGCTGCTCAGATGGACGGAGCGATTATAGTGGTTGCTGCTACTGACGGTCCTATGCCTCAAACACGTGAGCACATCCTGCTTTCACGTCAGGTAGGTGTTCCTGCTTTGGTTGTTTTTATGAACAAAGTAGATTTAGTGGATGATCCCGAACTGTTGGAGCTTGTTGAAATGGAAATCAGAGAATTACTTTCTGCCTACGATTTCCCAGGTGATGATATTCCAGTGATACAGGGTTCTGCTCTTGGTGCACTTAATGGGGAATCTCAATGGGTGGAGAAAGTGGAAGAGCTTATGGATGCTGTTGATAACTTCATTCCTATTCCTGAAAGATTGATAGATAAAGATTTTCTGATGCCTGTGGAAGATGTATTCTCCATTACAGGTAGAGGGACTGTGGCTACTGGTAGAATTGAAAGTGGTGTTATTAACTCTGGTGATCCTGTAGATATATTAGGGATGGGAGCAGAAAACTTGAAGTCTACTGTAACTGGTGTTGAAATGTTCAGAAAGATCCTCGATAGAGGAGAAGCCGGTGATAACGTGGGTCTTTTATTAAGAGGTATTGAAAAAACCGATATTAAAAGAGGAATGGTAATCTGTAAACCAGGTTCAGTAACTCCTCATTCAAAATTCAAGGCAGAAGTTTATGTGCTGTCTAAAGAAGAAGGAGGACGTCATACACCTTTCTTTAATAAATATCGTCCTCAGTTTTATCTCAGGACTACAGATGTGACGGGAGAGATCATGCTTCCTTCAGGTGTTGAAATGGTTATGCCTGGCGATAACGTGTCGATCGAAGTGAACTTGATTAACCCGGTTGCTATGGGCAAGGGACTTAGGTTTGCTATCAGAGAAGGTGGTAGAACGGTAGGTTCAGGTCAGGTAACTGAGATTCTGGACTAAGAATAAATAAACAATGTAAAAGCGTTCTGAATTTTTTCAGAACGCTTTTGTTTTGTAAAAACTTATGCTACCTTTGCAGACCATTTTGGATGATGTGGGGCCAGTAGTGTAAAAATTGTATCCAAAATGACGGCATAGGAGTAGGATAGAGAGGTGCGTCTTTGGCTCGTATTTATATAATGAAAAACGGGTGTAGCTCAATTGGTAGAGTAGCGGTCTCCAAAACCGTTGGCTGGGAGTTCGAGTCTCTCCACCCGTGCAAGGAAAATAAAAAACAATGCAAAAATTAAAGACTTTTATCCTGGATGCTTACGATGAGATGAAAAATAAAGTCTCTTGGCCGAAATATAGTCAACTACAAAATAGTTCTATGTTGGTGTTAATTGCTTCTTTAATATTTGCACTGATTATTGGCGCTATGGATTATGTCTTTCAAAATGGCATGGACTTGTTTTACAAGGAATTCTAATTTAAACCTTAGCTAGTTGTGAGCGAATTAAAATGGTATGTAGTTAGGGTCGTTAGCGGTCAGGAAAAGAAAGTTAAGAGCTATCTTGAGACGGAGGTTGAAAGAGAGGGGTTGGCAGATTTTGTTCCTCAAGTGTTGATACCTTCTGAAAAGGTGTATGAGATGAGGAATGGGAAAAAAAGAGTTCGAGAAAGAAACTTTTTTCCAGGATATGTTCTAGTCTCGGCAGATTTGAGCAATGGGGAGGCAAATCACCTGGTGACAAGCATACCAGGAGTGATCGGTTTTCTCGGTAATAATGGTACAGGCTCTTCCAAGCAACCTGTTCCTTTAAGGCAAGCTGAGATCAATAGAATTCTTGGCAAGGTGGATGAAATGGATGAGTTTGAAGAAAAGCTGGATACACCTTATATAGTGGGAGAGTCAGTGAAAGTGATGGACGGACCGTTCAGTGGTTTTACGGGTACTGTGGAAGAGGTATTTGAGGAGAGGAAGAAATTGAATGTTATGGTGAAGATATTCGGCAGGAATACTCCTGTTGAATTGAATTATATGCAAGTAGAAAAATTAGATTAAGATAATGGCTAAGGAAATTAGTGGATACTTAAAGTTACAAATCCGTGGAGGTCAGGCAAATCCTTCACCTCCGGTAGGACCTGCCCTTGGTAGTAAAGGTCTGAATATAATGGACTTTTGTAAGCAGTTCAATGCCAGGACACAAGAAAAACAAGGTCAGGTATTACCCGTCTTAATTACGATATACGCCGACAAGTCTTTTGAGTTCGTAATCAAAACACCGCCGGCTGCCGTGATGGTGTTAGAGGCATCCAAGAAGAAAAAAGGTTCACCTGAGCCTAATAGAAATAAGGTAGGGTCGATTACCTGGGACCAGGTTCAAACAATTGCTGAGACAAAGATGCCTGATCTTAATGCCTTTAAAATGGAGTCTGCTATGAAAATGGTAGCAGGTACAGCCCGCAGTATGGGTATAAAAGTTACAGGAACAGCTCCTTGGAGTAATTAATATAGCATCTAATGGGAAAGCTAACAAAGAATCAAAAAGCAGTGCTGGCTAAAGTTGAGCCTCAAAAAGAATATTCTGTGGAAGAAGCATCTGCGCTTTTAAAGGAAATAACATTTACCAAATTTGACGCTTCTGTTGATATTGACATTCGTTTGGGTGTTGATCCTAAGAAGGCGGATCAAATGGTTAGAGGTGTTGTTACTCTTCCTCACGGTACGGGTAAAGACCTTAATGTACTAGTGTTATGTACTCCTGACAAAGAGCAGGAAGCGAAGGATGCTGGTGCTGACCATGTAGGCCTTGATGATTATATAGCTAAGATTGAAGGTGGTTGGACCGATGTTGATGTAATTATCACCATGCCAACAGTAATGGCCAAAGTGGGGCGATTAGGCCGCGTTCTGGGACCAAGAGGCTTGATGCCTAATCCAAAATCCGGAACGGTGACGTTAGACGTAGCAAAAGCGGTAAAAGAGATTAAAGCAGGTAAAATTGACTTTAAAGTAGACAAGTTCGGTATAATACATACCAGAGTGGCTAAGTCGTCTTTTACAGCTGATAAAATCCAAGACAATATTAATGAAATGGTTCAGACTATAGCGAAGTTAAAGCCATCTTCTTCAAAAGGTACTTATTTCAAAAGTATCAACGTATCAACTACCATGAGTCCTTCAATTACAATCGATAAAAACTCAATAGGAGGAATATAGCCATGACGAGACAAGAAAAAGCGACGATAATAGACGATCTCAAAGATAAATTTGCTAATAATGGGCATTTCTATATTACTGATGCTTCAGGATTATCCGTGGCACAGATCAATGCCTTTCGTAGGTTGTGCTTTGAAAAGGGAGTTGAGTATCGAGTATTTAAAAATACATTGATAAAGAAAGCGCTACAGGATGTAGAGGGCGACTATGATGGCTTGAATGATGTTCTTAAAGGCTCATCAGGCGTAATGTTTGTAGAAGAAGCTGCAAATATACCGGCTAAAATTATCACTGAATATAGAAAAAAACAAGGTGGCGGAAAACCACTTTTAAAGGCTGCTTCCATTGAAAGAGATCTTTTCATCGGAGAAGATCATTTAAAATCGTTAAGTCAACTCAAATCTAAAAACGAGTTACTGGGCGAAGTTATAGGTTTACTACAATCACCTGCTAAAAACGTACTTTCTGCACTTCAAAGTGGAAAAGGTACATTAGGCGGACTGATAAAAACCTTAGCTGAAAGAGAAAATTAAGTTTGAATTAAAAAGGAATATTAAATAGAATAAAAATGGCAGACGTTAAAGCACTTGGCGATCAACTAGTTGAACTTACTGTTAAAGAAGTAAACGAGCTTGCGGAATACTTAAAAGAAACACATGGCATTGAGCCGGCAGCAGCGGCAGTAGCAGTAGCTGGTCCTGCAGCAGGTGGAACTGAAGGTGGTGACGCAGCGGCTGAAAAATCTGAGTTTGATGTTGTCCTGAAATCAGCAGGAGGAACGAAACTAGCAGTAGTTAAATTGGTAAAAGAGCTTACAGGTTTAGGACTTAAAGAAGCGAAGGAGATGGTAGATGGCGCTCCTAAATCCATTAAAGAAGGGATAGCAAAAGACGAAGCAGAAGGCCTTAAAAAGCAGCTTGAAGAAGCCGGGGCAGAAGTAGAGTTAAAATAATCCTTGGCGACGACACATAGTTGTCAAAAATTTACAGACCCTTATTCCAGAGGCCTGAAAAGGTGAATGGGATAATAGGGTCTTTTCCTGTTTGTAGATATACAAACAAATATCTTAGGCCTACCTTCTTTCTTACAAATATAAAGGACAGGCCGGACAAGAAAGTTCTGGTAATTAAAAAAATAATGCTTTGGCTAATAACACAGAAACCTCAAGAATCAATTTCTCATCCATAAAGAAAGTAATCGACTATCCTGGTTTCTTGGATATTCAATTACAGTCTTTCAAAGATTTTTTCCAGCTGGAGACGCCTGCTGAGAAAAGAGAGCAAGAAGGTTTGTTCAAAGTTTTCTCTGAAAACTTCCCTATTTCAGACTCAAGGGAAAATTTTGTTCTTGAATTCATCGATTACATTGTTGATCCTCCAAAATATTCTGTTGACGAATGCATAGACAGAGGTCTTACGTATTCTGTTCCTTTGAAGGCAAAATTGAAGTTAACTTGCAATGATGAGGACAATGAGGATTTTGAAACCATAGAACAGGAAGTATTCTTGGGTAATATTCCTTATATGACCAAGAAGGGTTCTTTTGTCATTAACGGAGCTGAAAGGGTAATTGTGTCCCAATTGCACAGATCACCTGGTGTGTTCTTCGCTCAAAGCAAGCATACCAACGGAACGAAATTATATTCAGCCAGAATTATTCCTTTTAAAGGGTCCTGGATAGAATTTGCTACAGATGTAAATAATGTAATGTATGCTTACATCGATAGAAAGAAAAAGTTCCCTGTTACCACACTTTTGAGAGCTATTGGTTATGGTACAGATAAAGATATTCTGGACCTTTTCGGATTGTCAGAAGAGGTAAAAGCTACCAAGAAAGATTTAAAAGATGTAAGTGGTCGAAAACTTGCAGCCAGAGTGCTTAGAACCTGGACTGAGGATTTCGTGGATGAGGATACTGGCGAAGTAGTATCGATAGACCGAAATGAGGTGCTGCTTGAGAGAGATCACATTCTTACGGAAGAGGATATTGACATTATAGTTGATTCTGGTGCTAAGTCAATTATACTTCATAGGGATGACGTAAACGTAACAGATTATACTATCATTTTTAATACGTTATCTAAAGATAACTCAAATTCTGAGAAGGAGGCTGTTGAGCAAATCTATCGTCAGTTGAGAAATACTGAAGCACCAGATGAACAAACAGCACGTGATATTATCCAGAGTTTATTCTTCAGTGAGAAGCGCTATGATCTGGGAGAAGTAGGTAGATATAGAATTAACAAGAAACTCGGGTTAGATCTTGATACTGACCAAAGAGTTTTGACCACCGAAGATATTATTCTTATTGTTAAATATTTGATTGGTCTTATTAATTCAAAAGCAGTAGTTGATGATATTGACCATTTGAGTAACAGAAGGGTAAGAACAGTTGGGGAACAATTATATACTCAATTTGGTGTAGGTCTGGCCAGAATGGCAAGAACTATCAAAGAGAGAATGAACGTTAGAGATAACGAAGATTTCAAGCCGGTTGATCTGATCAACGCAAGAACATTGTCATCAGTTATCAACTCTTTCTTTGGTACTAATCAACTATCTCAGTTTATGGATCAAACGAATCCATTGGCGGAGATTACCCACAAGAGAAGAATGTCTGCGCTTGGACCTGGAGGTCTATCCAGAGAGCGTGCCGGATTCGAGGTACGTGATGTGCATTACACACACTATGGGAGGCTTTGTACTATTGAAACTCCCGAGGGTCCGAATATTGGATTGATATCTTCCTTATGTGTTCATGCTAAGGTGAACCATATGGGCTTTATTGAAACACCTTACCGGGAGGTAAATGGCGGCAAGGTAGATATGACCGGAAATGTCAAATACCTTACAGCTGAAGAAGAAGATACACATAACATAGCCCAGGCTAACGCTCCTTTGAAAGATAGCGGTGACTTCCTGAACGAAAGGGTCAAGGCCAGATTTGAGGGAGACTTTCCTGTGGTGGAACCAGCGGAAGTTAAATATATGGACGTTGCACCTAATCAAATTGTTTCTGTGGCAGCCTCCCTTATCCCATTCTTGGAACATGACGATGCCAACCGTGCTTTGATGGGATCAAACATGCAACGTCAGGCGGTTCCACTTATGAAACCTCAAGCACCAATAGTAGGTACAGGTTTGGAAAGTCGGGTTGCGCTGGACTCAAGAGCACTGGTTCTTGCGGAAGAAAACGGTATTGTTGAATTTGTCGATGCCAAAAGGATCATAGTAAAATATGATATGGATGAAGACGACCTGTTGATCAGTTTCGATAAAGACAGTAAGACATATGATCTGATTAAGTTCAGAAGGACAAACCAGGATACGTGCATTAACCTTACTCCAATTGTTAAAAAAGGAGATAGAGTTCTTAAAGGGCAGCCTTTGGTAGAAGGTTACGCTACTGAAGGTGGTGAATTGGCCTTGGGTCGAAATTTGAAAGTAGCTTACATGCCATGGCAAGGTTACAACTTTGAGGATGCCATCGTAATTTCCGAAAAAGTAGTCAGGGACGATGTGTATACATCTATCCATATAGAGGAATTTGAACTTGAAGTAAGGGATACTAAGCGAGGAGAGGAAGAACTTACTTCTGAGATACCGAATGTTAGTGAGGAAGCAGTTAAGCACCTGGACGAAAACGGTATTATTCGTATTGGGGCAGAAGTAAAAGAAGGAGATATCTTAATCGGTAAAATAACACCGAAAGGAGAGACTGACCCTACTCCAGAAGAAAAGCTGCTAAGGGCTATTTTCGGAGATAAAGCAGGTGATGTAAAAGATGCTTCTCTTAAAGCGCCTCCATCACTTCGCGGAGTTGTAATAGATACCAAGCTTTTTTCAAGACCTAAGAAGGATAAGGAACTTAGGGCCAAATCGAAGAAAGAGGTTGAAATACTTAAGAATAAGTATAGTAAGCAGTTACTTGGACTGAGAAGTGAAATGATCGAGAAGATGACGACACTTCTTAATGGAAAAACCAGCCAGGGTATCAAGCACAAATTTGGTGACGAACTCATTAGCAAAGGAGTTAAATTCGGAGCTAGAAATATTGAAGAGAATCTTTTTCCGGAAAAGAACATCTATAAAGATGAGAGTACCTATAATGTTCCCGAGGAGGTTAATCTGGTATCTGATGTTAATTTAGATAATTGGACAAGTGATGAGAAGGCGAATGAAATGGTATTCAAGCTTGTCAAAAGTTATAACATCAAGAGGAATGAGATTGCCGGAGACTTCAAGAGGGAAAGATTTACATTGGAAGTAGGTGATGAATTACCAGCCGGTATCGTACAGTTGGCTAAAGTCTATATCGCGAAGAAAAGAAAGCTAAAAGTAGGTGATAAAATGGCAGGTCGCCATGGTAATAAAGGTGTGGTAGCCAGAATCGTGAGAACGGAAGATATGCCGTTCCTTGAAGATGGAACACCTGTTGATATTTGCCTCAATCCTTTAGGTGTACCTTCCAGGATGAACCTTGGACAAATATACGAAACGGTTCTTGGATGGGCAGGCCTACAGCTTGGAAGAAAATATGCTACTCCGATTTTTGACGGTGCATCGATGGAAGAGGTAGCGACAGAACTGAATGAAGCCGGACTACCTAAATATGGCAGAACATTTCTATATGATGGGCTAAGTGGTGAGAAATTCGATCAACCGGTTACGGTCGGTATTGCTTACATGTTGAAACTGGGACACCTTGTAGATGATAAGATGCACGCCAGATCCATCGGGCCGTACTCATTAATTACTCAACAACCCCTGGGAGGTAAAGCGCAGTTTGGAGGTCAAAGGTTCGGTGAAATGGAAGTTTGGGCTCTTGAAGCGTTTGGAGCATCCAATGTACTTCAGGAAATTCTTACCATTAAGTCTGATGATGTGATAGGAAGAGCGAAAGCGTATGAAGCTATCGTTAAAGGTGAAAATATGAAAAAGCCTAATATACCTGAATCCTTCAATGTACTTGTACACGAACTTCGTGGATTAGCACTTGAAATTACCTTAGACTAATAAATATATGTTGTACAGGATTTTTCCTGCACAACATTGCTCATAAAAAATCTAACTATGTCGTTCAGAAAAAACAAAAAGTTAAATAACGATTTTTCAAAAGTTACTATCAGCCTGGCATCTCCGGAGTCGATCTTAGAAAGTTCGCACGGAGAAGTAACACAGCCTGAAACGATCAACTACAGAACGTACAAGCCTGAAATGGGCGGTTTATTTTGTGAAAGAATATTCGGTCCGGTTAAAGATTGGGAATGTCATTGTGGAAAATATAAGCGAATACGTTACAAAGGTATTATTTGTGATCGTTGTGGAGTAGAAGTTACCGAGAAGAAAGTAAGACGTGAGAGAATGGGGCACATTGAACTCGTGGTTCCCGTAGCTCACATTTGGTACTTTAAGTCTTTACCTAATAAGATAGGTTATCTTTTAGGTCTACCAACTAAAAAGTTGGATCAGATCATTTACTATGAGCGCTACGTAGTTATTCAGGCCGGCGTGAAGGAAGAGGATGGACTAGCCTACATGGATTTCCTTACGGAAGACGAATACCTGGATATTCTGGATAAATTGCCAAGAGAAAACCAGTTGCTAGATGACGATGACCCTAATAAATTCATTGCCAAGATGGGAGCTGAATCCTTGGAGATGCTGTTGTCTCGTCTTGATTTGGATACCTTGTCTTATGACCTAAGGCATCAGGCGGCCACAGATACATCACAACAGCGGAAGGCAGAAGCTCTGAAAAGACTTAAAGTAGTCGAGGCTTTTAGAGATGCTAAGACCAGAATAGAAAATCGCCCGGAGTGGATGGTGATCCGTATGGTGCCCGTTATTCCGCCTGAATTAAGGCCACTAGTGCCTTTAGATGGTGGAAGGTTTGCTACGTCTGATTTGAACGATCTTTACAGAAGAGTGATCATTAGAAACAATCGTCTAAAAAGACTTATTGATATTAAAGCGCCTGAAGTTATCCTAAGGAATGAAAAGCGGATGCTCCAGGAAGCGGTTGACTCACTTTTTGATAATTCAAGAAAAGTAAATGCCGTGCGTTCTGATGGGAATAGAGCACTGAAATCCTTAAGCGATATGCTCAAAGGAAAACAAGGTCGTTTTCGTCAAAACTTATTGGGTAAGAGGGTGGATTATTCTGGACGTTCGGTAATCGTTGTAGGTCCGGAACTAAAGCTGCATGAGTGTGGGTTGCCAAAAGATATGGCAGCGGAGCTTTTCAAACCATTCATTATAAGAAAGCTTATAGAGAGAGGTATTGTAAAAACAGTAAAATCCGCTAAAAAGATTGTGGACAGGAAAGATCCTGTTGTTTGGGATATTCTGGAAAATGTTTTGAAAGGCCATCCCGTATTACTTAACAGGGCTCCAACGCTTCACAGACTGGGTATTCAGGCTTTCCAACCCAAATTAATCGAGGGAAAAGCAATCCAACTTCATCCATTGGTATGTACTGCCTTTAATGCTGATTTTGACGGTGATCAAATGGCGGTTCATGTACCGTTAGGTCAGGAGGCTGTTTTGGAAGCGTCATTGTTGATGTTATCATCACATAATATATTGAACCCTGCCAATGGTGCACCTATTACTGTACCCTCTCAAGATATGGTACTGGGTCTGTATTATGTGACTAAAGGTAGAAAAGGAACTAAGCAGGAAGCTGTTCCCGGTGAGGGCAGAATCTTCTACAGCGCTGAAGAAGTAGTGATAGCGCTTAATGAAAAGAAACTTTCTAAACACGCTCACATCAAAGTAAGAACTAAAGTTAGAACAGAGAGTGGAGAGTTAGAGACCAAAGTAGTTGAGACAGTGGCTGGTAGAGTTTTATTCAATCAGTATGTTCCTGAAGAAGTGGGTTTTGTCGACGAACTACTGACAAAGAAAAAGTTACAAACCATTATATCAGATGTCTTTAAAATTTCTGGTATGGCCAGAACTGCTCAATTCCTTGATGATATTAAGGAGTTAGGCTTCCAGTCTGCCTACAAAGGCGGTCTTTCAATGGGGCTGAACGATGTAGCAGTTCCTGCGGAGAAAGAAAATCTGGTTAACCAGGCCAAAGAAGAAGTAGATGTAGTTTGGAATAACTACTTGATGGGGCTGATCACTGATAATGAGCGATACAACCAGGTGATTGATATCTGGACGAGGATCAACACTCAGTTGACAAATACGTTGATGCATCAGTTGGAAGAAGACGATCAGGGATTCAACTCTATCTATATGATGATGCACTCTGGCGCAAGAGGTTCAAGAGAACAAATACGTCAGTTGGGAGGAATGAGAGGACTTATGGCCAAACCTCAAAAAAACCTGGCAGGTTCTGTAGGGGCGATTATTGAAAACCCTATTCTGTCTAACTTTAAAGAGGGACTGGACGTATTAGAATACTTTATCTCAACACACGGTGCTAGAAAGGGGCTTGCAGATACCGCACTCAAAACGGCTGATGCAGGATACTTGACCAGGAGATTAGTGGATGTAGCACAAGATCTTGTGATTACCGAGGCTGATTGCGGTACGTTGAGAGGTCTTACCGTTGCCGCACTTAAGGACAATGAAGACATTGTTGAGCCATTATCTGAAAGAATACTGGGTAGAGTATCTGTTCACGATATCTATGATCCGCTTACAGATGAAATCATTTGTGAATCAGGAGAAGAAATTACAGAAGATATCGCAAAACAGATCGATGAGACTAGCTTGGAAGAAATTGAAATTCGCTCGTTATTGACTTGCGAAACCAAGCAGGGAGGTTGCGCGAAATGCTATGGAAGAAATCTATCTACCGGTAGAATGGTACATGCAGGTGAGGCTGTTGGTGTAATAGCTGCACAATCTATTGGTGAACCTGGTACACAACTTACCTTAAGAACATTCCATGTAGGTGGTACGGCTTCGAATATTGCTGTGGATGCCAGTATCAGAGCTAAATTTGATGGTGTGATTGAGTTCGAAGGAATTAGAACAATATCTACCATTAACAGTGAGGATGAGAAAGTAGATGTTATCATGGGTAGGACTGGCGAGATAAAAATCGTTGACCCTAAGAAGAAGCAAGTACTTATTTCCAATCATGTACCCTATGGTTCTTTCCTTACTGTTAAAGAAGGACAGAAGATTTCAAAGGGTGATCAAATGTGTTTCTGGGATCCTTATAATGCCGTGATCTTATCAGAGTTTGATGGAACGATCGAGTTTGACTCCATCATAGAAGGAATTACTTACAAGGAAGAGTCCGATGAACAAACCGGTCACAGAGAAAAAGTAATTACTGATACAAAAGATAAGACTAAAAACCCAGCCGTGGTTGTTAATGCCAAGAACGAGTCTAAAGGCTATAATATACCCGTGGGAGCTCACTTGTCAGTAGAGGAAGGGCAAACGATCAAGGCTGGTCAAATACTGTCAAAGATCCCCAGGACTATGGGTAAATCACGGGATATTACCGGAGGTCTTCCTCGTGTTACTGAACTTTTCGAAGCCAGGAACCCGTCTAATCCTGCAGTCGTTAGTGAAATTGACGGTGTTGTGACTTATGGTGGAATAAAGAGAGGAAATCGAGAGATATTTATTGAATCGAAAGACGGTGTGAAGAAGAGATACCTGGTCCCTCTTTCAAAGCATATACTTGTACAGGATAATGACTTTGTCAGAGCAGGTTATCCTTTATCGGATGGTGCAATAACACCTTCTGATATTCTTGCCATAAAAGGTCCTACAGCAGTTCAGGAATACCTTGTTAATGAAATTCAAGAAGTATACCGTTTACAAGGGGTTAAGATCAATGATAAGCACATAGAAGCTATTGTTAGCCAAATGATGCAAAAGGTGCAGATCCTTGATCCGGGAGATACAAGCTTCCTGACGGGTGAGAGTATTGATAAATTCGTCTTTGGCGAGGAGAACGATATGGTTCTGGATAAAAAGGTGGTTATGGATGCAGGGGATTCGGAAAATCTTAAGCCCGGACAAATTGTTACCGCAAGAGAATTGAGAGATGAAAACTCTACACTCAAGCGTAAAGATATGAAACCTGTCGAGGTGCGGGAGGCAATGCCCGCAGTGTCTAAACCTACACTCCAGGGTATTACGCAGGCATCACTGAAAACGGAGAGCTTCTTGTCGGCTGCTTCATTCCAGGAAACTACTAAAGTGCTTAGTGAAGCTGCTATTCGAGGTAAGGCGGATCAATTGCTCGGCTTGAAAGAGAACGTGATTGTAGGTCATTTGATTCCTGCGGGTACCGGTCAACGGAACTTTAATAAGTACATCGTTGGTTCGCATGAAGAATATGATCAACTGGTTACAGCTGGTGAACAAGCCACTGATTCACCAAGGGAATTACAAGCAGATAGCTAATGGCTGAAGAGAATAAAGATAAAAAAGCAAATCCAAATCAGATCAATATAGAATTATCTGAAGAGATTGCTGAAGGTGAATATGCTAATCTGGCAATGATTGCGCATTCAAACAGTGAATTTGTTATTGACTTTATTCGTTTGATGCCAGGTGTACCTAAGGCAAAGGTAAAATCCAGGATTGTGATAACGCCGGAACATGCCAAGAGATTACTTAATGCCTTGAATGATAATATCCAAAAATATGAAGATACTTTTGGTTCAATTAAAAAAACTGATGAAGCTCCTAAGTTCCCTATTAATTTTGGAGGAACAGTAGGAGAAGCCTAATACAAAAAGCCTGTAATATCGTCCAAGAAAGAACCTTCTTTAGATATTACGGGCTTTTTTAATGCCCTCTCTGAAGGATTAAATAAATTAGATTTATTTGTTTAATCTAGCTCTTTTTATACCTTTGCAGTCCGAATTTTGAGAACGTTGTAATTTAAGAAATAAATATAAATGCCTACTATTCAACAATTGGTAAGGAAGGGCAGAAAGAATTTGATATCAAAGTCAAAATCACCAGCTCTAGATTCATGTCCGCAAAGACGTGGTGTTTGTACCAGAGTTTACACTACTACACCTAAAAAGCCGAATTCAGCGATGCGTAAAGTAGCGAGAGTTCGCTTGACTAATGGTAAAGAAGTGAACGCCTATATTCCGGGAGAAGGTCATAACCTTCAGGAGCACTCTATTGTTTTAATTAGAGGAGGGAGAGTGAAAGACCTTCCTGGTGTGCGATATCATATCATTAGAGGTGCCTTAGATACTGCCGGTGTGAATGGCAGACTACAACGAAGGTCTAAATACGGTGCTAAAAGGCCCAAGAAATAAATAGTAAAAAGAATGAGAAAAGCTAAACCTAAAAAGAGGTATATCCTTCCTGATCCCAAATTTAGTGATACACTTGTTACTAAATTTGTTAATTATCTGATGGTTGATGGAAAGAAAAGTATTGCTTACAATATTTTTTATCAAGCTATAGAGCAGGTAGAAAGTAAAACAGGTGAAAATGGATTGGAAACCTGGAAAAAGGCATTAAATAATGTCATGCCTGCTGTTGAGGTAAAAAGTCGAAGAGTAGGTGGAGCTACCTTTCAGGTGCCAATGGAAGTACGCCCTGACCGTAAGATAACCTTAGGTATAAAATGGATGATCCGTTATGCCAGATCCAGGGGTGAGAAGACAATGAGAGATCGGTTGGCTGGTGAGATCATCGCTGCGTCAAAAGGCGAGGGAGCTGCTATTAAAAAGAAGGACGACACACATAGAATGGCTGACGCAAATAAGGCATTTTCTCATTTTAGACTATAATTTCAGGCAGTTTTACAATGGCAACAAGAGATTTAACATATACACGTAATATCGGTATTGCAGCGCATATCGATGCCGGAAAAACCACTACTACAGAACGCGTTCTGTATTACACCGGAGTGAGTCATAAAATTGGTGAGGTACATGATGGTGCCGCTACCATGGACTGGATGGAACAAGAGCAGGAGAGGGGTATTACGATTACTTCTGCTGCCACTACTGTGTTCTGGCCTTATAAAGGCAATGAATATCACATTAACATTATAGACACTCCCGGACACGTGGACTTCACTGTTGAGGTGAACAGGTCATTAAGAGTCTTGGACGGTCTGGTGTTTTTATTCAGTGCTGTGGATGGGGTTGAGCCACAATCAGAAACAAACTGGAGACTTGCCGACAATTATAAGGTGGCAAGAATAGGATTCGTAAATAAGATGGATCGTGCTGGCGCTGACTTTCTAAACGTGTGTAAACAGGTGAAAGAAATGTTAGGTACCAAGGCAGTGCCTCTTCAATTGCCTATAGGTGCAGAAGATAATTTCAAAGGGGTGGTAGACCTTGTTGAGAATAAGGCCATTGTTTGGAACGAAGAAGATAAAGGCATGACCTACGAGGAAATCGAAATTCCTGCGGATATGGTCGATGAGGTGAATGAATACAGAGCTAATCTGGTGGAAGCCGTAGCTGAATATGATGACGAGCTTCTTGAAAAATTCTTTGAAGACCCTGAGTCCATTACAAAAGATGAGATCATCGCAGCATTGAGAAAAGCCACTATTGATTTGGCTTTTGTTCCTATGATGTGCGGTTCTGCTTTCAAGAATAAGGGAGTTCAAACGATGTTGGACTATGTAATGGAATTACTTCCATCTCCTTTGGACAGAGAGAGTGTAAAAGGAACGAATCCTGATACCGATGAGGAGGTAAGTCGTGCGCCAAATCCGGATGAACCTTTTGCGGCATTGGCATTTAAAATTGCCACGGATCCATTTGTGGGTCGGTTATGCTTTGTTCGTTCTTATTCTGGTATGTTGAACTCAGGGTCATATGTTTTTAACTCGAGAACAGGCAAAAAGGAGAGAATTTCCCGAATATTTCAAATGCATGCCAATAAGCAAAATCAAATTGATCGATTGCATTGCGGAGATATTGGTGCTGTGGTAGGGTTTAAAGATATCAAAACAGGAGATACGCTCTGTGATGAAAAGGCTAAGGTGGTTCTTGAATCTATGGTGTTCCCTGACCCGGTTATTGGTTATGCTATTGAGCCTAAAACACAAGCTGACGTTGACAAGTTAGGTATTGCAATAGGCAAGCTCATAGAAGAAGACCCTACGTTGCAGGTGGAAACGGATCAGGATACCGGTCAGACAATCCTGAGAGGTATGGGGGAACTTCACCTGGATATCATCATCGACCGTTTGAAACGAGAGTTTAAGGTTGAAATTAATCAGGGAGCGCCACAGGTAGCTTATAAAGAAGCGCTGAGGGAGACAGTAGAGCATAAAGAGGTCTATAAGAAGCAAACGGGTGGTAGAGGTAAATTTGCTGACATTGTCTTCGAAATAGGCCCTAAAGATGAAGATCACGAGAGTGCAGGACTTCAATTTGTAAATAATATTGTTGGTGGTGTTATACCACGAGAGTTTATTCCAGCTATTGAAAAAGGATTTAAGGATGCCATGTTCAACGGCCCTTTGGCAGGATATCCTATCGATCATATGAAGGTGAGGCTATTTCATGGCTCTTTTCATGATGTTGATTCCGATGCGCTTTCTTTTGAATTAGCTGCTCGAATGGGTTTCAGAGAGGCAGGTAAAAAAGCGAAGCCTGTTCTTTTAGAACCTATTATGGCAGTAGAAGTGGTTACTCCTGATGAATATACAGGTTCTGTAACCGGTGACCTGAATAGGAGAAGAGGTATCATGAAAGGAATGGATACCAGGGGTGTAGCACAAGTAATTAAAGCAGATGTTCCTCTTTCTGAATTATTCGGTTACGTAACAGATTTGAGGACCATTACCTCAGGTAGAGCAACAGCATCATTGACATTCTCACACTATGATCCTGTTCCTCAGAATATAGCCGAGGCTGTGATCACAAAAGTAAAAGGTCAACCAGCTTAAAATCTAAGATCATGAACCAGAAAATAAGAATAAAATTAAAATCTTACGACCATAACTTGGTTGATAAATCTTCTGAAAAAATTGTACGGGCTGTTAAGACTACCGGAGCAGTAGTTAGTGGACCTATTCCATTGCCTACAGTTAAGGAGAAATTTACAGTACTTAGATCTCCTCACGTTAATAAAAAATCGAGAGAACAATTTCAACTGTGTACTTACAAGAGACTTGTTGATATTTATTCGAATAGCACTAAAACAGTTGATGCTTTAATGAAGTTGGAGTTACCGAGTGGTGTGGACGTAGAGATTAAAGTATAAAGAACAACCCTGATAAAAATCATAAGCCTTTAGTTTTCTAAAGGCTTTTTTTTTGTGGTATATTCAAAACAAAACGCTTAATTTCATCAGGTTTAAGTTATACAGAACTAATGATCTGGGAGAAATGTCACCGGAAAATGGTTGGCCTCCAATTAAGCCGAAAACATTGAAAATATTATGGACCAACGACTTTATGAAGAGATACCTTCACTAGATTTGAATGATTTCACCAAAGGTAGTGAAGAGCAACGGACCAGGTTTGTGAAGGAATTGGGAGAAGCTTATAATAACATAGGCTTTGTGGCTGTGAAAAACCATTATCTCACTAATGAGTTAAGTCGCAATTTATATACTAGTATTGAAGAATTCTTTGCCTTACCGGAAGAGATCAAACAACGTTATGAAATCCCTGAACTTGCGGGCCAACGAGGGTACATCGGTAAGGGGAAAGAGCATGCCAAGGGGCGGTCTACGGGTGACCTGAAAGAATTCTTTCATATAGGCCAGGAAGTAACAGATGGTGACAGTATTAAGTATCAATATCCTGATAATGTATGGGTGGACGAAGTGCCGGAGTTAAAAGAGATTGGACTTGATGTTTACCGAAGGTTGGAACGTACTGGTATGGAAATGTTAAAGGCCATAGCACTATATCTTGAACTGGACGAAAATTATTTTGATGATAAAGTAAAGAACGGGAATAGCATACTTCGGCCAATACATTATTTCCCAATTGAGAATCCAGAAGAGATTCCAGATGATGCCGTAAGAGCAGCTGAGCATGGGGATATCAATCTCATTACCTTATTGATGGGAGCCAGTGCAGATGGATTGCAGGTGCTTCGCAGAGACGGTGAATGGATATCCATAACCGCCTTACCAGATCAATTGGTTATTAACGTAGGGGATATGCTTGAACGACTAACGAACAAGAAGTTGAAATCCACCATTCACCGAGTGATCAATCCTCCAAAGGAACTTATGAGGACCTCCAGGTTTTCGGTGCCTTTTTTTATGCACCCAAGATCGGAAATGGATTTGTCGTGTCTGCCTAACTGCATTGATGACCAAAATAATAAGCAATTCGATGACATTACGGCGGGTGAATTTTTGGATCAAAGATTAGCTGAGATTGGCCTGAAAAAATAATGTAAATAAGGCGTGTTCAAAAGAGTACGATATTACATTTTTCTTAGAGACATTTTTATTCTTTCTATTTCCGCTTTTGGAGGGCCTCAGGCGCACTTTGCGATGTTCGTAGATCTATTGGTCCAGAAGAGGGGATATCTGTCGGAAGAAGACCTTATTGAGCTAACGGCGCTTTGTCAAATACTTCCAGGCCCTACATCTACACAAACAATTACGGCGGTAGGGTTTAAAATAGGAGGCCCTAACCTTGCATATCTCACGTTGCTAATTTGGATGTTGCCTGCTGTTACGGCGATGACAGTAGCAGCAATAGTGATCAGTAACCTGCAGGAACGGGAGATTTCAATAGAGTTTACCAAGTACATTCAACCTATGGCAGTGGGTTTTGTAGGTTATGCAGCTTTACGGATAGGTCAAAAAGTAATTAAAACAAAGACGGCAGCAGCTATCATGGTTATGGCTGCCGTAGGTTCGTTTTTGCTAAGGTCACCGTACGCTTTTCCTATACTGCTTATTATTAGTGGAGGTATTACCGGCCTTAAATATAAAGCACAGCCAGTGGAAGAAAAAGACAGAATCAGGGTGCAGTGGTCAAACTTCATATTATGGATATCAGTTATTCTGGCAGCTGCTTTACTTGGGGCATTAACGCGTAATGAACCGGGTTTACTTCCGTTCAGGCTGTTTGAAAACTTTTATCGAAGCGGGTCGCTGATATTTGGTGGTGGGCAGGTGCTCATACCTTTTCTATATACTGAGTTTGTTGAATTTAAATATTACCTCAGCTCGGAAGAGTTCCTTTCCGGATATGCCTTGATGCAATCTCTGCCAGGTCCGGTGTTTTCATTTTGTGCATATATAGGATCGCTTTCAATGCGTAGTTTTGGTACAGGAGGGGAGATTATCGGTGCTTTTGCTGCTGCTTTTGGTATATTTCTGCCAGGTACTTTTCTGATCTTTTTTGTCATACGCTTCTGGGAGCAGTTGAAAAAATACCGGATAATAAAAGCTTCTTTGGAAGGCATCAATGCTGCCAGTACAGGTATGGTGATAGCGGCGGCACTGATCATGTTCATGCCCCTGGATAACTCGATTCAAAATTTGCTGATCGTTCTAGTTACATTTGGTATACTGACCTTCACAAAAATTCCTGCTCCCTTCATTATCTTGTCCGGTTTACTTGCAGGGTTTTTATGGTGACTGAGGGGCTTAATCAAATTAAAATGTTCTTCTCTTGGTGAGGAACGTGGCGTCACATCGTGGATAATTAATAAAATTATGGCAGTACTAATAGTGGAGCCTAGCCTGGTCGGATAAAAAGTCGATAGGTCAAACCGTTGCGGTTGCGTTCACCGTAAGTATTGCTGCTCTGTGGAAGAGCTGATAATAAATAAGAATCATCATTAACTAATGATTTAGTTAATGATGTAAAAATAAATCCCGGCTTGTCCGGGATTTTATTTTTTAACCTAACTTAAAAGTGATAGGTAATATAATTCTCTGTTTTACCGGCTTACCTCTTTGCTTTGGAGGACTCCACTTTGGCGCACCTTTAATTACTCTTACAGCTTCTTCATCACATCCTGCACCAATACCTTTTACAGCAGTTACATCTGTTAATGATCCGTCACGGTCTACAACAAATTGAACGTAAACCTTTCCTTCGATTCCCATACGCCTAGCTTGTGAAGGGTATTTCATTTTTTTGCCCACATAATCGTAGAAAGCCTGGTATCCACCAGGAGGCATTGCCGGATCTTCCACGATTTGGAATATTTCATCCGCTACTTCTTCTTCTGGCGCTTCTTCTACAATAATATCTTCAATTACTTCTTCTTCAGTAATTTCAACATCAAGATCTACCTCAATTTCCTCTTCTATTTCTTCCTCATCAGGTACCTCGATAATTTCAGGCTGCTGAATTTTTGGTGGTGGTGGCGGTGGTTGCTCAGTAGGTGGTATTTCCAGAAGATCTTCGAAGTCATCCGTGATCTGTCCAAGGTCCACTAATGAACCGTCATCATAATTCTTGTATTCGAAGGCGAACACAATGATAAGCATCGCAGAAAAGAGTCCAATATTAAAAAAAAGACCTCCTCGCTTGCCTAGATCGGCTTTCTCAGTTTTTTTTGATTCCATTTATCTGTTAGCTTGTTACGATTTATAAAATGTCGTATTATCAAATATACGAAAGTTCAAACAAAATTTTCATTGTTCAAAAAGCTTATTATGCAAATAAAACAATGTTACTCCAAAAAAAGATCCAATTATATTGGCAATCGCATCATATAACTCCATGCCCCGGTCAGGTATGAAGCTCTGAGCATACTCAATAGCAAATCCATATAAAACAACAATTACTAATCCTGATAGTGCATACTTGAGCCTATTACCTTTTAATGGATTAACCTTATACAATCCCATGATGATTAAATAGGACTGAACCATAAATATTCCTGCATGTCCAAGCTTATCGTAATCAAATAAGCCAATATCCGGAACGGCTTTACCGGGAGTAAGGGTGAGTATTAAAATCAAAAGTGCCCAGGCGACGGCACCTATTAAGTATCTGTTCACAGAAGGTTAGCTACCTATCAGTTCTTTGTATTGTTCCGGTGTAAGCAATTCATCCATATTAGCACCATCACTGATGGTTACCTTGATCATCCATCCCTTTTCATAAGGATCTTCATTCACTATTTCCGGAGATGATTCGAGTTCTGTATTAAATTCACTAACGGTACCAGTGATAGGCATAAGCAGATCGGAAACGGTTTTTACAGCTTCCACAGTACCAAAAACATCGCCTTGCTCTACCTCTTCACCTTCAGTTTCTATTTCTACATAAACGATATCTCCCAGTTCACCCTGGGCGAATTCTGTGATCCCTACAGTAGCTGTATTTCCTTCTATTTTAACCCATTCATGATCTTTTGTAAACTTCAGTGTTTCTGGTATATTCATGGTCTGTTTTTTGAAATCAAAAATACATTCTTTTTCGGAATGCAGAAATATTATTGGGCCAAACTAAACCTCACTTGCACCCCCAAACGAGTAGTGGCCCTTCTAAACGCCTGTGATGTTTTAGGTTCGTTAATATTACGTTCAAAATAAAATTGAAGGTTTAATTTTTCATTAAGCACGTAACTTACATTAGGCCGTAACTGTATATTTAAAGCGCCATTGGTGATCACATTGATTTCATCAATTCTACGTTGAATGGTTTTTGTATTTCTTATCGTGAAATTCATACGGAAGGTGAGGTCATTTTTTAGGGTTACAACACGTCCGCGTGATTTAAATGGTAGTTTGAAATTTGCTTTTGTGAAACCCAGTTCAGCTACTACATCATTGCTTTTTACTTCCGTAACCTGAGCATTATTAATGCTAAGGGCTATATCTCGCTTGGTTTTGTATTCCAGTTTCGCTGTTAATCTTTTTTTCGTTCTGATGCTGACGCCAAATAGTGGTGAAAATTGCTCGCTAATAATTACCTGGCTAATGTTATAAATGGGAATTATCTCTTCGCTGTCGTTTTCAAGGTTTGAAAAAACAGTGTTATTATAATCATCCAACCCATTACTCAGGTCCAGGTTGTCCGTATATTCTAAGTTACTATTGTAATTGGTGACCGAGTAACTGGATTGATAGGCATGAGTAATACTAATGGATTGGAACTGCTCTTGAAGTGCAGGGATCTTACCCAACCCTGCGTAGTCAATGCGCCAGTTGGGAATGGGAAATTTTGGAAATGGACTAAGGTTGACATCATTAGGATCTGTACCCGTATATGCGGCAATAAATGCCGGGATCAAGACATCCTGGGAATTGGTATCATATTTGGTATTTACCTCTCTGAATCGAGCCAGAATTTCCAACCTGTTTTCTTCGAAATCCTGGAATACAGGGGAATTATTGTCACCGTCATCAGCTTTGAAGGCTGTTTTTAAGGTGAAAAATGAAATATTGTAAGATCCGGAACGCACGGGACTTAATGATCTAAAGTCGTTGAAACCACCTAGAGTATCAAATTTAAATATTTCCTCAAATGTCGATGTCTTGGTTTTTTTTGAAGTTAACTGAATTTTAAAATCCTTAAACGGTTCAACATCAGCACGTATATTAATATCTTCTGTTTCTGTTTGTGTAAATGGAGTCGTGAGACCGGGATTTCGGGTAATTAATCCTTGTTCGGCTAACCGAGTCCGGATGGAGGGGTCCTGATCTCCAAGAATAAAGCCTATCCCAGGCTCATTAAAACCACTGTCCAAGCCAAACAAATATGGCCTGGGGGTAAAGCCGGTAATGGATGTACCTTCTCTCAATGTATAAGTGGCATTGACCGAGCGTACTGACATCAATAGTTTAAGAAAGCCGTTTAATGCTTTGCTCTCAGACTTTTTAGTTTGAGTAGTGTCGGCTGCCGACTGAGTATTTTGTCTTAAACTACTTCTTCGACTGCTTTTGGGCGGTGAATTTATCTTTTTCAGGAAGCCTACTTTATTGTAGAGTTTCACCAGATCTACTTTGCCACTTACGGTATTGTCCCTGCTGTTTTGAATGGTGTTACCGAAGTCACGTTCCGCCCTGGCAGTTGAATCTGAATAAAGAGGTCCAGCTGTCCATGCATAACTAGCCTGGTAACGATAGTCTGAGCTTAACCAATCAGTTATCGGAATTTTATCCAGTGGCAGTTGGTAGTTGGCGCTGAGGCTTTGATTGAAGTTTTTCATTCTACCCAAGCGTTTCAAGTTAGACCAGATAGAATCCTGATACTGTTTTTTACTTACAAAAATGGCTGTGTCCGTTCTCTCCTGATTTAACCCTCCAAAGGGACTACTGTTAGGTTCATCAATAATGGCTTCGGCTCGTGCTGTATAATCAATGGAAAGGCTTTTGGTAAGGTCCCAGCGCACGTTATAATTACGGTCAAATGTGAAGAATTTCTCAAAATTCTCCAGATTCCCGCTATTTGTATTTCTGTATAGGCGCTGTACTAACTGTCGGTTAAGGTCCCATCTTACCGATATATTGCTAGGGATAGGATTAAAATTAAAATCCTTTATCAGTTTCAGGTATTTGCCATCCAGGAATTTAACGTTCTTGAATGGTTCAACGGGTTCATTTGTAGGGCTATAGTTATAAGCTATGGAACCGTTCTGATTTTCCCTTAAAAAACGTTGCAGGTTGAAGTTGGTTTGTACCAGTTCACTGTAGGAATAGGAAAAGCTTAGGTTTTCAAAATCGTATATGTGCTTTTTTGCATCTTCCTTTACTTTTACTTTCCTGACGTTTATAAAATTGATACTCCGTCGGGTTTCAGTGTCCGTCACTATTTTTTCATATTCATCTCTTTCATCTTCACCTCTCGAAAGTAATGCAGCCTCGAGTGTTATATCCGGATTAGCCGGATCGAATTGTGGTTTGATGGTTGTTTTTTGATAACTCACGAACATAGGTACTTTTAGTCCCAGCTTTTCCGGAAGTAGTTTGTCGAGGGTTATATTCGCTGAAATGTCATAAGCTGTAGTTTCTTCCCGCGTTCGTTCTGCTATCCTTGACTGGATACCTCCAAATCCGAAGGTAGTATGGCGTACATTAGCCGTAACATTAGCAAAATCAGCCAGTTTGGTATTTAGCGTAGCATTTGCCGCCCACCCTTTGGTGTCATCAAAATCGGTAACTCTTAGTTCATTTGCCCAAACACAGGCTGTTTGTGCAAGGCCATCCCTTGATTTGGGGTTACGCACACCTATCGTCAGCCAGTCGACAGCACTCATATCAGGATTACCTCTTACTCTGATACGATGCCTGCCCACTATTTTGGCACTGTCTCTTGGAAATACTTGCCTTTTGGATAGATTGAGCCGATCCCTTTCGGACTTCAATGCATACAATTCATTAATATCCAGGTCTATTTCATTTTCTTCCGGCCATATTTCTGTGGGTAATTCTGATCCTAATGGTGTGATCTGAAGCGGTACCTCTATTTCATAATAGTTTGAATCTACATCCGTACCTAATCGTAAAAAAGCGCTTATCTCACCATCTTCTGCTTCACTGTCGGCATGTAGAAACATTTTTATCCGTCCGTAGTTGATAAGGTCCAGGCTTACGGGCTTAACCACTGCTCTTGATTCTCCGTCGTTGATGTCTTCCACACAAACTTGTATTGATTGTTCATTTAATCTTCTTTCCACTGCCGATGTGTTATCCCTATCTCGATCGAACCCTGGAGGAAGAACATAAGGTGATTGAGTAGCTGTACCTGCTGCATTTTCCTCGATGTTTACTACCGATACTGTAAAATCATCAGGGATTCCATCTTGATCACCTCCGTCGGCAAAATTCGCTTCTTCAAAGCGATTATTAGATCGTCGCCACCGGCTGGATATAAAACGGAAATTAGCCATACGGAGTACTACAGGCTCTTCAAAATCTGTTAAGTACATTCTTAAATATCGAATCGATTTAAAGTCGGAAATGTTTCCAAAATCATCATCAGGCTGTCGGATGGGTACTCTAAACAAATACCAGGTGACATCTTCTCCTGTACGTGTTTCTGTAACCTGGTCAACAACATATTTATTATCAGACAACTGGCCTGGGTCCAAGTCGAGTTTGTATTCATAATACTCTTCCAGACTACTTAGTGTATTATCATCATTCAAGTCCTCATTATCAGGGAGAGTACTACCTGAAGGGGTGAACAATGAGTTAGCACTGGTAACAACCGGTGAGTTATTTTCAAGTCCGTTGAAATTTTTATAACGCTCTAGTATACCCGCATCTGATTGATCGAATTCATCTCCAAGAAAATAGGTGAAATCGTCAGCAGAAGGGTCTTGAAACCCACTATTAAAAAAGTCTCTTTCCGCATCACTATCTAGTCCATCCAGCCCTACATCCTGATTGGCACGTGATGATGTAGAATTGTCAAAGGCATTGGTAAGAAAAGGTTGCTGAGTAACAAACCCCCAAGGTGTACTTGCGACAGCTTCCGGGTTACTGGCTATGCCATTTGGAGGGAGTCCATTTTCAAAACCATGTTGATTATCAGGGATAACATCTTCAGAAATACTTCCCAGGTTGAAATACAGGTCGCCTCCCGTGGTGTTGCCCTTATTGTTTCCACGTCCATCATCAATCACTCCATTAGAACTGGTTAAACGTCCGCCCAGGAAGGGGTCCATTAACCAAAACTCAATGTACTCCACGTTGGCTTTGTCAAAATCCACTTCTGAACGTATAGCATGTGTTACCCCTCCCCAGTTTCGCTTAGGGTCATTCGTCAATAGCTCTCCATCCGTTGAGGTTTGAGGATTGTAATTATAAGGGCCTCGCTCCTCCGGGTAATAGGCTAAATCGAATATTTGTTGAAAGTTAATGATGTTCGGATCTAACCCGGGAAATATTTCCTGTGGCGTTACCGATCGTACGTAGTGATTTAACAAGTCTTCTTCAGAAATTCCTGAAGGCGTTCTTCGGTCATTACGATAAAATAAATTGTCAATCTGATACCAGGCTAATTTAGCTCTGAAATAGTTTTGACCCAGATCGGCATCACCACGTTCATGGAGTTCGGGCCTGAATTCGGCGTTTGGAGTTGCAGCCAGTTTCCAGGTATTAGGATTATTCAGGGAAAAGGGTGTGGCGGTGTTTTCGAAATCATCGATATAAGAAGTACCCTCTCCATCTATGATATTGGTGGTTCCAGGGATCAGTTGAGCAAACTCAGCATTGAAAGTAACGCTGGAAGGTTCCTTGGTTTGTAAGATCGGTAGCTTATCCAACATCTTTGTGATAAAACGTGATTCTTTCTGGACGTTGATATCAAAGCCATATTTTGTGTTTCGGGTAGGTTCGTTGCCTATACTTATCCGGGATATAAGTGGTCGTTCATTTAATTGTAAAATGGTTGCGCCCAGGTTGATATCATCATTCACTTTGTAATCAAACCGTGCACCGAATAGTGACCTGGATTGAAAGTTAAACAGGTCAGCCTTTTCATAAGAGATGGATATTTTCTTACCGGAATTTAGTACGCCTTCATTAATGATATTTACTTTGCCGAAGGTGTAATCCACCTGGAAGTCAGTCCCTTCCACTAATGGCGATCCGCCGGCAAATACCCTTACCGAGCCTTCCGCAATGTTAAATCCTGGAATAACAATTTCATTGGAAGAACCGGATTGAAAAATACCTTGAAGCAGGAACTTGTTCTTACTGGAAACTAATTGTGCATCAATTTGAGTGTTATCGTAAAGTTCATTATAGGCATACTTTGCTATTAAATCATCTTCTCTCGGGTCATTTCGAAACGCTTCTCTTAACGCCGCATCGAAAGGCTCAAGGAAAGGGAAAATCACTGTTCCTGTTTCGGTGTCGATAGTAATATCTTCTACAAAATCGAAATTCCCGTCGCGTTGCGGGTCATTGTTAGGATTAAGCTTATCCAAGCCTAAGACTTCAATTAATGGGGTGGTACTGGTTATCTGACCTTCTTGAAGTTGCGGATTATCTATTCCTGTATTATCGTCCCGGTAAATGACACGAAGTTGAAATCCTTCCGGGTTGACGTTACTTGCGTTAAGCGAGTAGATATTTTTCATCATTAGATCCCAGGTAGGTACTCTCTGGGGTTCGGGTTCAGAATCTGTGTTAGCCTCAATACTTATTTTGCGAGGCCTGAGTAACTTTAAGAATACCACTTTATTTTCATCCAGGTTGGTATAATCACGTGAGAGTTCCCCTACGGTATAAGGGCGGCCGTTTGAACTATACTGATAGGAAACTGCCAGGGCTTCATCATTCTGTAGTTTTCTAAAGAGGCTAATATATCCCAAACGGGAATTGATTGTATATTCATTAAAATCCAATTTTCTGGCGCTGGTAATTTTTTCGAAGTCTAACCCTTCATCCAGCCCCAGGCCTTCAAGAATACCATTGATCTCATTGGAATTCCGTCCGTTTTCATTCTGGCCAGGTAAAGCTGCAAAAAGTTCATTGGCATCGTTACGGTTTACAGGGTTAGGGTCACTTCCGGAAGGGAGAAATTGCGTATTCCTGAAAACATTCTCAGTATTAGGTTCTCCCAGGTCCATGAGACCTACTACATCGCGCAACGTTTCGGTATCATTATTTCTATTTACCACATAAACTTCTACATTACTTACAATGATTCCTGAACTTATTAAGGGAACCCCTTCTAACCATCTTTCATAATTATCACGGAAATAATGTCCCAGAAAGAAATGCCTGTTTTCGTCATAATTAGAGGCAAGGATCTCAAACTCACGTCCCTGTGCGCCTCCACCTTCAATTTCTATCGTTTCTGACTTACCTCTTTGCGTAGAAGCCACGGCTGTGACAAACAGGTCACCAAACTGTAATTGCGCCTTTACCCCGAATAGATTTTGTGCTCCGGTGATCAAACTATTATTAAGGGGTAGACTGACATTTCCTATTTCCAGCTTTTGAAGAATGTCTTCTTCAAATCCTGTATATTCCACTTTTAGATTGTTTTCAAAATCAAAGGAGTTATTATTGTCGAAATTGGCCGTTACCTGCAGTTTTTCGCCGATCTTACCAGTCACATTCATACTAATTTGCTGGTCGAATTCAAACCCGCCGTTTCGCTGCTGACGTATAGGGATATTTGGGTTGTTTACACGTTGCCACCTACCACCAAAGTCCAGTGTTACGAAACCCCTTGGGATAATTTCTACATAGGTACCGCCAAAGATGCGATCGAAAATGGGACTGACATAGATTGGTGGGATAAGGTTTCTCCCACTTACTGCACTTTCTCCATCCAGCCCGGCGCTGCGGTTTTTCCAGTAGTCTTTTAGCATTTCGCGTTCCTGATATTGCTTAAACTCTTCAAAGGACATAGAAGAAGTGGGGCGATAGTTCAGGTCTCCTATTTTTTCATAGATAGTATAGTTTAAACTAGTATCTATCTCTGCTTCCAGTTTGAGACTAGCGGGATCCTGTAATTGTAATGGAGAATTACTGGACATGTTACTAAAGGGATCTCCAAACCTGTCTTCAGGCTTATAGGTAGGCCTCCTGGAAGGTTCATATGGTCTTTCAGTGGTATCTTGTTCCGTTGTGTCGGAAAGAGCCAGTAGTAAGGTAGATGAATTCACTTCATCCAATATACCTTTTGGACTTACCGAAAAAGCTAACCCAAGACAACAAGTGAAAGCAAAAAGAAAGGCCGATAAAGAACTATTGAATTTATCGAATATCAAAACTTAAAATATTATCAGGCGTTTTTTAATGCGAGCTTGATTAATTCCTCCAATGTAATTGTATTTCCCGAATTTTTCAGGACGGCATCAATACTTTTTTCAGCTGTGCTTTTGCTGATTCCTAATGTAATTAAAGCGGATAACGCTTCCGATCGGACAGTATTGTGTTGGGATGGTACGAAATCTTTTTGAATACCTTCTTTTTTGATTTTATCCTTTAATTCCAGGATGATCCGTTGGGCAGTTTTTGCCCCAACACCCTTTACACCCTGGATGGTCTTTACATTTTCATCAGCAATGGCCTGCTTCAATTCGTCTGATGATAAAGACGATTGTATCATTAGTCCTGTGCTTGGCCCTACACCTGATATAGAAAGTAACAGTAGGAACATCTTTTTCTCTGCTTCATTGGTAAAACCATATAAGGTATGAGAATCTTCTTTGACATGTAAGTAGGTATGTATTAATGTGTTTTCCTTGTCTTTTAAATCACTGTAGGTGGCTAGTGAAATGTTCACAAAGTATCCAATACCATTTACATCGATTAAGATATGTGTTGGGTCTTTGGTAACTAGTTTACCTTTTAAGTATGCTATCATTCTTCTTTCTCTTCTACTTCTTGCGCATCAACCACAGCTATAGCAGCCATATTTATTATATCCCTTACTGAACTACCGAGTTGTAGGATGTGTACAGGTTTTTTCATCCCTAATAATACAGGGCCTATAGCTTCTGCTCCTCCTATTTCCATGAGGAGTTTATAAGCAATATTTCCTGAGGCCAGGTCTGGAAATATAAGGGTATTAGCGCCTTCTTCAGCCAGTTCGCTGAATGGGTAATTTTCCTTTTGGATCTTAGTGTTTAGTGCTACGTTGGCCTGTATATCTCCATCAATCTTTAACTCAGGATATTTCTGTTTTACTAACCTGACGGCTTCCTGTGTCTTACTGGGAACATATCCGGAAGTAGAACCGAAGTTGGAGTAGGATAATACTGCTATCCTGGGCTCCATGTCGAAAAACCGTACGCCTCTTGATGTCATGGCTATGATCTCTACCAGTTCTTCAGGGCTTGGGTCTACGTTTACTGTGGTGTCTGAGAAAAAGAACGTGCCTTTTTTGTTGGTAATGATGTACATTCCGGCTACTTTCTTCATTTCCTCTTCCGTACCTATAACTCGTAGTGCCGGGAGAATGGTTTTCGGATAGTCCTTAGATAATCCTGATATAAAGGCATCAGCTTCACCTTTTTCAACCATCATACAACCGAAATAATTTCGGTCGCGCATAAGCTTAACCGCTTCATACAATGAGAGTCCTTTGCGTTTTCTTTTTTCGTATAAAGTTTCTGCGTATCGGTGTATCCGGTCATTTTCGTCATAACTGTCAATGATTTGACAGTCGGGAAGTTCCAGATTGTGTTCTTCTATCAGCGACTGTATGACATCTTTTCTTCCCAGCAGGATAGGTTTACCTATTTTCTCATCCTGGATGACCTGTGCAGCTTTTAGGATTTTTAACTCATGTGCTTCTGCCAGTACAATACGTTTCGGATTTTTCTTGGCCCTGTTAATAACCCGGGTCATAAGTCTTTCATCTATCCCGATCCTCTTTTGCAGGTCAATATGATATTGATCCCAGTTGTTTATATTGAGTCCGGCAACACCTGATTCAATTGCTGCTTTGGCAACGGCAGGGGATATTGTAGTGATCAATCGTGGATCAAGAGGTTTGGGGATAAGGTAATCCGCTCCAAACTGAATTTTACTATTACCATAGGCTTTGTTCACCATTTCAGGAACTGCTTCTTTGGCTAAGTTTGCAATAGCCTTGACAGCTGCCAGTTTCATCTCCTCATTTATGGTGGTTGCCCTTACATCAAGTGCTCCTCTGAAGATATAAGGAAAACCCAACACATTGTTCACCTGATTAGGATGATCAGACCTTCCGGTAGCCATAATAATATCTTTCCTGGTGCCCATAGCTACGTCATAGGCTATTTCAGGGTTGGGATTAGCCAGTGCGAAAACAACTGGATTTTCAGCCATGGCCATCAGGTCATCAGGAGTCATTATATCCTCTATGGAAAGACCAAGAAAGAAATCGGCTCCTTTTATGGCATCAGATAAAGTGTTCAAATCTTTATCTGTAGCGAATTCCGCTTTACTCGCATCCAGACTCTCACGGTCTTTGCGAATGACACCTTTACTGTCACACATGACAATATTTTCTTTACGGGCTCCAAGAGTGCAATATATTTTGGTGCAACTGATGGCTGCTGCCCCTGCGCCGTTTACCACTATAGAAATTTCATCTATTTTCTTGCCGATCAATTCCAGTGCGTTCAGTAGTGCTGCACCAGATATGATGGCTGTTCCGTGCTGGTCATCGTGCATGACCGGGATATTCATTTTTTCCCTGAGTTCATTTTCTATTTGAAAACTCTCAGGAGCTTTGATATCTTCCAGATTAATGCCTCCGAAAGTAGGTTCTAACGACTGAACAATTGAAATGAATTTGTCCGGGTCTTCTTCGTTGATCTCAATATCAAACACGTCTATGCCCGCAAATTTTTTAAATAATACCCCTTTACCCTCCATTACTGGTTTGGAAGCATCAGGACCGATGTTCCCCAGGCCTAACACTGCTGTGCCATTGGATATAACACCTACCAGGTTTCCTTTAGAAGTGTATTTATAAACATCATCTTTATTGGAAGCTATTTCCATGCATGGTTCAGCCACACCTGGAGAATAAGCTAAGGCAAGATCTATCTGAGAACCCAGAGATTTAGTAGGGACCACCTCGATCTTACCCGGTTGTCCTTGCTGATGATAATTTAATGCGTCTTGCTTACGTATCTTAATAGCCATAGTATGCTTCGAAATTCAATTGGCTAAAATAAGAAAAGGTGAGGAGTTATTAGTTTAAACTCATAAGTTCCGTCCCTAATTTTGACGTACCGATAAGACAGCGGGTGAAAGTATGCAATATACTTTCACCTTTAACGGATAGGATTTAATTGGTTATCAGGATTTAAACTCTTCTTTTATGCGAAATGTCGATAATATGACTTCCATTTCCCTCATAAATTCACGCTGATTTTTTCCAGGACTGTATACAAACCCCTCAATGTAATAGATACGACCCAGCGCTTCGTCTACTACTGAAAAGCCAAGAAAAGGACCTCCCATGGACAGATTATTGGTTTTCCAAAGTCCTTTCATTTCTACACCATACTTTCCGTTAAAGTTAGTTTCCTTGGTAGTTACTGGTATGTAGGGGACGGATGTCTCCGTTACAATATAACTATCGGTTAAATCGGGATCTTCAAACAATTGTTCACCAGCCACAGAATCTCTCCAAAGGATGAGTTTTCCTTTTTGGAAGTCTTCTCGTGAAATATAATCCTTGTAAGTGATGAATACATTTTTATCACTTTCATCATTGATCTGTCGGAACCATATGAATCCCTTTTCATTGACCACTAACTTATAGCCAAATGGTACTCTCATAGAACATTCATGTTCTTTTCTGAGCATGTCACGCAGCCCTTTTGATTCTTTGGCTTTAAACAAACCCTTGGTTAGCCTGTCTTTTTCCGCATTGTTAAAATAGTTTTGCAGAACATCTTTGTTGCCTTTGATTTTCTGTATTAAGGCTTTTTCCGTACTGCTGAAGAGGTACATGATACTTTGTCCTTTGGCAAACTCATCTGTTTTAGTATGAACATATATGGATGAATCTTTTTTAATTCTATCCAGCGAGGACTTGGTAAAATAGTTTTTTAACACTTTACTCTGCCCGGATCTGCTATCCAGTGTCATTACGAAAAGAAGGTTCTTCACCCCTTTTAGCAAGTTATTAAGCTTGGTGGGGTCTACCCGGTTTATCTTGAACATTCGTTCATCCCGTGGTAATCCTTCAAGTTCGGCACGAAAAGTCTGTTTTATTTCTTCGCCCAGTTCTCCGGCCCATTGTGCTGAATCCATTACTACTATCATTTCCCCGGCTCGGCCAGTGGCCTTAGGTAAAAAGGTTTTATCCCTTTTTCCGTCATTTTCACTACATCCAACGGATATTAAGATGGTAATAAGGGAAAGTATTGTTAATATTTTTGTCTTCATCATACGTTTACTTGTATAATTCATGTGCTTGCAATAGTCACAGAAATGCTACCCTCCAATAATTAATTGCTGGCCGGGTTTAATTTTATTGGTCTGTAGTCGATTCATTTTTTTTAGCTTTTCAATACTCAAACCATTAAACTTTCTGGAGATATCCCAGAGAGTATCACCAGGCTGTACTACATAAGTTTTAATACCGTTAATGCTTTGCGTAATAGGATCAGCCTCTTTTTTCGCAATTGCCTGATAGGTACCTGGTTTTCGCCATATATTCAATCGCTGACCTACGCGAATGGTACTTCCTCGTAAATTATTCCATCTTTTGATATCCGAAACCCTGACCCGGTAACGTTCTGCAATAGTACCCAGAACATCTCCACTTTTGACCCGATATACTATTCTGTCCCGATTATAGGTGCTTCCTACAGAGTTTTTTGCGAGCTGTTCCAGTCGTTTTTTACCGGTTTTACCGGCACTGTCGAGTATTGTTGCTCTATTGGCTTGCAGCAAGACTTTGGCATCCTTTGGTATCCTGAAAGTATACCCACCCTTTATGGAAGGTATTGCCCCCCGCTTGAGACCGGGATTAAGCTTTTCAATGTCTTCTTTGCACAAATTCAATTGATTGGCCAACGTTTCCAGATGAATATAACTGCCTGTACTTATAGTATCTGAGGCTACAAGGTATTCCATATCTTCCGTCAAAAAATTATGTTCTTCGGCATAATTAAAGACATAAAGTATGGCTACAAATTGAGGTAAATAAGACCGGGTTTCTCTGTACAGATAAGGATAGATCTCCCAAAATGTCCTTTTATAACCGGATCTGCGTATGGCTTTTCTTACGTTACCCGGCCCGGTATTATAAGCGGCTATGGCTAACTCCCAATTACCAAACATGTTGTACAACTGTTTCAGAAACCTGCAGGCAGCTTCAGTTGACTTTTCAGGATCCATACGTTCGTCGATATACCAATCTTGATGCAAGTCGTAACTTTTACCTGTAGAAGACATGAACTGCCATAATCCTACTGCTCTTGCTCTGGAAACTGCTTTTGGATTTAAGCCGGATTCTATAATTGACAAGTATTTAAGTTCATCAGGCAATCCGTACTTCTTTAAATATTTCTCGAAAAGTGGAAAATACACATTTTTCCGTTGTAGCATTAAGTGTGTGTATGCTCTGTCTTTAACAGCGAAATAATTTACAAAGGCATGTACTTTGGTGGTATAGTTAAGAGGGATTTCTTTTTGTATACAGCTTAACCTGTCACGTACCAGGTCGTAATCAATTTCAGCAGGTATGTATTCATAATCTGATACAGGAGTAAAATATGTAACTGTAGAATCCTGTTGTACTACTGTGGAGTCTTCTGCTCCGGCGTAAGGAAAAATGGCAGTTAAAAAAATAAGTAATTTCATCTTAACTAAGATTTAAAAAATAGTCAGAAAAAGCCAACAATTCTTCTTCTTTAAAATCATCAGCCATTAACTGTATGCCAATAGGCAAATTATTTTCATCCACTCCTTTGGGAATGGAGATGGCAGGTAACCCTGCTACGGATGATTGAACGGTAAATAAGTCGGCCAGGTACATTTCTAAAGGATTTTTATTATGTTCTCCTAATTTAAACGCGGTGGTGGGAGAGGTGGGCAGCACTATAAAGTCATAGTCCTGCAATATAGCGCGAGTGTGATCCCTCACCAGTCTTCGGACCTTTTGTGCCTTGGTATAATAAGCGTCATAGTAGTTGGCGCTAAGGACAAATGTGCCTAACATGATGCGACTTTTTACTTCTTCACCAAAGCCTTCTGTACGTGTTTTTTTGTACATCGACTCCAGGTTATATGTGTTTGGGCTTCTATATCCATATCGCACTCCATCGAAGCGAGAGAGGTTTGAGCTTGCTTCTGCCCATGTAAGTATGTAATAAGTTGGTAGTATATGTTCCAACATAGGAAAATCAACCTGCTCAACAGTGTGACCGGCATCTCTCAAACGATCCAGATTTTCCAACAGATTATTTCTAACACTTTCCGAAAGGCCCTCACCCTCAAGGGCTTCTTTGATATAAGCCAATCGGTAGTGGTTTTTTGGATCGAGTTTTTTAGTGTAAGCAGGGACCTCTTTTTGAGATACTGTGCTATCAAATTCATCTGCTCCCGCAACGACTTCCAATACAAGTGCTATGGTTGCCACATTTTTGGCAAAAATACCAATGGTGTCAAATGATGAAGCATAGGCTATCAACCCATGCCGTGATATTCGGGAATAAGTGGGTTTAAGCCCCAAAACACCACAGAAAGAGGCTGGTTGACGTACAGAACCACCAGTATCCGATCCTAAAGCTACCAGGCAAGTATCTGCCTGAACAGATACAGCGGATCCACCTGAGGAACCTCCTGGTACCCGTTCATTATCTGCATCATTGAGTACAGGTCCGAAAGCAGAGTTTTCATTGCTGGAACCCATGGCAAATTCATCACAATTTGTGCGACCTATTATGATAGCGTCTTCAGCTAAGAGTCGTTCTATAGCGGTAGCGTCAAACTGTGAATCAAACCCTTCAAGTATTTTACTTCCCGCTTGAAGCTTGTGGTCTTTGTGACAAATCACATCTTTTACAGTGATTACCATACCAGCTAGTCGACCAGCCGTTCCTGCCTTGATCTTAAGATCAATTTTAGCAGCCCTGGCTTTTGCTTCTTCCTGATATATCTCTACAAAGACATTAAGATGTGTCTTCTTGTTGATATTATCCAGGTAATACCGTACGAGTTGAGAACAGGTGAGCGCTCCATTTTCCAGATCCTTGCGGATAAGATTAAATGAAGTGTGCATAATAGAGGATATTATTTTTTTACCGCCTCGTCAGTAGAACTGGCGGATTCTTCAATATCCTTTTTGATTTCCTTGGTAGCATCTTTGAACTCTCTGATGCCTTTACCAAGTCCGCGAGCTAATTCTGGTATTTTCTTTGCACCAAAGAAAATCAGCACTACCAGGATAATCACGATCCACTCCCAACCTCCGGGCATACCTAGAGCTAATAAACTATTCATATGATTGCTATTAGTTGTTATCTTTTCAAAGTCCTGTAAAGAACGTATATGTAAAGATAGATATTAATTGTTCAACGTAAAAAGATGAATTATGATGTTAGTATATAAGACGGATACTTAACGGGTTAATTTCGGGTAAGCCATAGCTGCGGATCCAGGGGTTTATCACTTTTTCGGATCTCGAATTTTAGTTCTGAAACGCCATCTTTATTCGTCAAAACTGTTCCAAGCTCTTGTGCAGTACTGATTTTTTGACCTTTTTTGACAAATACGTCTTTTAACCCGGCATAAACCGTGATATAGTCTCCGTGACTAATTAATAGTGTGTTACCCAGGTATTTAATAAAGGCTACCATACTCACTTCCCCTTCAAAAATAGACTTGACCTTTTCATCTTTAGTAGTTTGTATTTGGATCCCGGTACTTTCCACAACAATTCTTTTTAAAACCGGATGATTCCGTCTTCCGAATTTTTGTGCTACGAAACCTTTGACTGGCCAGGGTAACTTAGATTTATTCTCAGCGAAATTGTTTGAAAGTTTTATACTAGCATCAGAATCTCTCTTTTTAGCCAGTCGTGCACGTTCCATTTCATCTTTAATGATATCATTAATGTATTTTTCCAACTTTGCCACCGCTGACTTTTTTTCTTCCAGATCTTTCATAAGGGTTTTTTCCTCCTTCTGAAGATTAGCCACAAGACGGGTCTTGGACCCTTTAAGTTTTGTAAGGTTCTTACCTTCCTGAAGTTGTTCGGCCAAAAGAATACTCTTTTCGGACATTCGGCTTTCTATAATAGTGATTTGACTTGCAAGAGCGTGTTGTACTTTTTCTATCTGCTCGGCCTGTTTTTTCCGGGTCTTACCATAGTAATCCATGTATTTCAGTCTCATCAAAAATTGATTAAAAGATGTTGCTGAAAAGAGAAAAGTAAGTTTGTTAAAGCCTTTGTTAGCTTTATAAGTAGCATAGACCATTGCGCCATACTCTTCTTTGAGACGTGACACATCCTCTTCCAAAGCGTCAATGATGCCGTTATTTTCACCTATCTCACTGTTTAACAAGGTCAATTCTTTTCTGATTGACCTTATGAGCGCTTCCTGTGTCTTAATACGTTGGTTTAAAGCATTCAACTGGCCAAGGGTATTCTGCTTTTTACCTTTGGTCTGGGAGAGGATTTTTTCTGCTTCTTCAATTTTCTTCAGGTTATCTTGCTTTTCTCTTTGAAGTTGGGCCTTCGTTTTTTGAGCCTGGAGATTTGAGGAAACAAGTAAAATAAAAACGAATAGTATGCCTATTACACTTCTACTTCCGCTCATATTTTTTAGGTATATTAAAAGGGAATCTAAGTTCCTTTTCTTCCAATTGAGCTTTATTGTATTTAAACTCTATCTGAGTATTCAACGTTTTATTATTTGCTTTGTAAAATAAGGAAATAATAGCAGAAAATGGGAATGCCTGATCTTCAATCATTTGAAAATCATAATAACTTATGGTACCTGAGTTATTAGATTTATCTTCCAACATTTCCACTCGTTCGAGTTTCATGGTTTTGGGGTTCACATAATTGTTGATATGTACTGAACCTGAGTTCTGTTCAAGGATAAAAAAGTCATCTCTTTTTTCTACATTATCATTTTTTCCGTTGGGTCTGATAAGGTTACCTAAAGCAGCAGATTGAATAGACCCAAAATTCACATCAAAATTAAATTGCTCGCTGAGCGAATCGTAGTGGAATACGTAGTACTCCTTTTTAAACATATTCACTATTATAATGGAATCTTTATTGATCATACACCTTGCTCCTTGGATACCAACTGCAGAAAAAGATATCCATATCACACTATCCTTTTTCATTCGCACATTGGCCTTGGCTTTAATATCTAACTCATGATCTTTGTAGTTTATTTTTGCTTTACCAGAAAAATAATCAAAACTAACTTCCCTAACATCAAGCTTACTGTGGTCAGAAGTGAGGCTTATCCCTGTTGTTTTTTTACTACAAGATGATAGAAGGGCGAATGAAAAAATCGCCAGAAGTATGTAAATTTTATTCATGTAATTTCCTGTCGGCAATTTTCTGGTCAATGAGTTCTGCATTGGGGTTTAGGCCTTTTGCAATGCGCCAGTTTTTTACTGCCTCATCGATGTCGCCAAGTTGATATAGGATGTCTCCGTAATGTTCATAATGAATAGCAGAAACATTGTCGGGGTCCAGTTCAAACGCCTTTTGCATGACCTTTTTTGCTTCTTTATATTTTTCGCGCATATAAAGCACCCATGAATAGGTGTCAATATAAGTGGCGTTTTTAGGGTTATTCTTGACTGCTTTGGCGGCCATCTTCTCTGCTTTCTCCAAATTCTCTTTACGTAGTGCCAGGTAGTAGCTGTAATTGTTGAGTACGATATAGTTGTCAGGATCAAAATCGAGTGCGGCATCATAGGAGATATCAGACTTTTTATATTCTTTCAGCCCATTATATGCATCTCCCAGCATACTGTTGAAGGCACTAAGTAAACTAAGGTTAGCAGAGGACAGTTTTTTGCCTTGTTCCAATACCGGTACGGCTTCCTCATAATCACGCTGTTGTAGGTTGGCCGCACCATTGTAGTAATATAACGAGCCTTGATTAGGAAATAGCTCCAGTGCATCTTCTGATACGATGACTACACTGTCCACCTGATTCAGATCAAAACAAAGCTGTATGACGTTTTGCCAAATATTGAAATTTGATTTGTCTAGTTGAAGTGCTTGAAAATAAGCGTTTTTAGCCGCTTCTTTCTTGCCCAGAGTTTGTAAAAGATCCCCTTGAATTGCATATGCATTAGCTTCATTCGGATGTGTTTCTACCAGTACCTTGGCTAACTTAACCCCCAGGGTCCCCAATTGATCAGTGCTCATTTGTGTTCTATATTCCGCAAGAAGCTGTATTTTATTCTGAGCGCTTAAATCAGGACTACCGAAAGTAACGGTTAAATCTTCTTCGGCACTTTCAAAATCACCCCCTTTTCTTTTTATTTCTGCTACTACCAACCTGGCCTGGGCGCTATTAGGATAATCTTTCAGGAACTCTTCCAATAGTATTTTAGCATCTTCACTTTTATCGTTTGCGAGTAATATTTCCACTTGTTTTAATAAGTACGGTTCTTCTCCTGGAAATGCATCCACCAGTTTTTTACCTTCTGCCAGCGCTTTTTCCAGGTCATTGTTTTGTAAATGAATTTTTTGCTTTTGAAAAACTACTTCTTCACTTAAACCGAAAGCCCTTTCTATTTTATCATACGCTATTAATGCATCATCATATCGTGCCTGGTACAAATAAAGCGCAGCTAGCTCAAAAAGGTATTGATCGGTATTATCAATTCTACCTACCAATTCCTCATAAATAGCTGAGGCGTTTTCAAAATCACCTAACTGGCTATAAATGTCAGCAGCTAATATGTAAAAATACTTATTGTCCTGGTCTAGTCGGATGGATTCTTTAGCACTTTCCAAGGCTTTCTGAAGATCATTACCTTCGGCAAGAATCTGAGCTATCTTATAATGAACAGTAGCATTTTGGTCGTTAATGGCCAGAGATTTTTGAAAAAGCACCAAAGCTTTAGCGTAATCCTCCAATATATAATACTTCTCACCTTCTGTGAAATAGAATTCAGCTTCTCGTAGATTAGACTCACCGGTCTTATTCTTTCTGGATTTCCCCTTTTGCGCCTGGGTTTCGGGTGATGCAAAAATGCCCCCTAAAAACAGAAAGATGAGTAGATATAGTTTCAAAAAACGCATTTAAAAAATAACGGGATTTATATCAAAACGTTGTAGTCTCCTAAACTGAGGTCTTCTTGCCTACCTTTGAAATTAACAAAATTCCCAATCATAGAGTTTTTAATATTCAAATTATTAAGGTCTGAGTGGGTTTGTATGATGGAATTCTGAATAATACTGTTCTTCACCACAGTACTATCACCGATAGAAACATGTGGACCAATCACACTATTTTCTACAATTACATCTTTGCCGATATAAACAGGAGGGATAATCACAGCGTTCTTTTTTTGAACAGATGGATCGATAAGTTCTTCCTTGCTTAAATATTCTAAATATCGCTTGTTAGCATAAACAGTTGCATTTTTGTTTCCACAATCCAGCCATTCTGATACTACTCCGGGAATAAATTTTGTCCCTTTTTCTTTCATGCTTTCAAGGGCATCAGTTAACTGATATTCACCTTTCACTTTAAGGTTACGGTCAATAAGATGCTGTAGTTCGGTTCTTAGAGTGACAGCATCCTTAAAATAATAAATGCCTATTATAGCCAGATCAGAAATGAAATCTTGCGGTTTTTCTACAAAATCTGATATCACTTCATCATCGTCTAATTTCACCACACCAAAAGCCGAAGGGTCGTCTACCTGCTGCACCCATATGATACCGTCCTGACTGGTGTCCAGTACGAAGTCTGCTTTAAATAAAGTATCTGCAAAGGCTACCACCACGTTTCCTTCCAGTAGCTGCTGAGCGCATAAAATAGCGTGAGCAGTACCTAATTTATCATCTTGATAATAAATGTAACCTTCGCCACCTACCTCGTTGGCTATTTTTTGAAGATTATCCTCTATCTCTTCTCCAAAATTTCTATCGATGATAAAGCCTATTTTATCAATTTTTTCGTTACAAACCTGTGCAATATCCTCTACCAGTCGTTGGACGATAGGTTTTCCTGCAATAGGTATCAGAGGTTTGGGAACGGTTAAAGTATGGGGCCTTAAGCGTGTACCCCTTCCCGCCATTGGGATCACTACGTTCATTATACGATAGCTTTGATTGAAAAATTATGAAGGCGCAAAGCTAATAAAATTCAAGTCGTTTTAGCAGGCAAATTGTCTTTTTCCAATCTGAGCACGACAAGTGCAAAGGAGATTATTACTATGAAATGGAGCGTTTTGGAGAGTACAAAATTTTCTATCTGTATGGTGAGGAGCAAATAGGCAATGATGGAAGTAACTGTGATATACCCCAATCCACTTAAAGTTTTATAAGGTATTGGGTAATGTCTTTTACCGGCCAGGTAGCTGATAACGGTCATTAAAGCAAATGAAATAAGTGTTACAAAGGCACTTCCATGAAAACCATAAACAGGTATAACGAGATAATTGAGTGTAATGGTAGTGATGGCCCCAACAATTGTGATCCATGTGCCATAATAGGTTTTGTCCGTGAGCTTATACCAAACAGACAGATTGTAATAGATCCCATAGAAAAGATTTGCCATTAATAACATGGGGACAACATCTATTCCCATTCTATAATCCGGGTTACGCAATAGGTATTTTAGAATATCCAGATTGAGGCTAATGGCTAGAAATATAAAACACCCAAATACTATAAACCAGTGCATTACCTTACTGAATAACTGGGGTGATTGCTTATTACCTGCTTGAGAAAAGAAAAAGGGTTCAGCCGCATAACGAAAAGCTTGAATTCCCAAGGTCATAAAAATGGAAAGTTTATAGACCGCACCAAAAATGCCAAGTACCTCCATGTTAGTAAAACCAGAATATACATTCGGTGTCAGCCAATATTTTAAAGCGCCTCGTGAGAGCATTTCATTAGTGGCATAGGCCAGACCGGTGAAAAGAATAGGATAGCCATACCTTAACATCGGCTTTAACAAATGCCATTTGATTCTTAGTCTCAATTGACTCAGTGGTCGCCATAGAAGTATCAGAAACAGTGCATTTGCAATTAGGTTGGATAAAAAAACATACTCTACACCAAACCCAGGGTTGTATATTTTTTCAATCCAGGGTTTTAATGTGGGTAGGTAGTCTCCTTTAAAAACAGAACTGCAGAAGGATATGAAGAAAAGGTTCAGACCAATATTAACCATGATATTTACCAACCTGGCGATAGCAAATAGTTTGGCCTTATTCTCTATCCGCAGTTTGGCAAAAGGGATGGCCACTATAGCATCTAAAGCGAAAATAGCAGATAGCCAGTACACATAGTATTCTTTACCCGGGTACTGAAGTAATGTTACTATTGGTGTGGCAAAAAGTGATAGGCAAACAGACAGGCCTATACTAGTGATAAATATGGAGGAAGTGGCTGTGCTGTAAATAGAGGCTTCATTGTTACGATTAATAGAGGCATACCGAAAATAGGCTGTTTCCAACCCATACGTATATATTACATTAAAAAAGGCTGCATAAGCATAAAACTCCGTGACAATACCATATTCAGCGGTGTCAAAAACTTTTGTATAGTAAGGAACAAGCAGGTAGTTAAGCATGCGGCCTAAGATACTGCTAGCTCCATAGATGACTGTATGTCCAGCTAGTTTTTGAAGCTGACTCAAATTATTCGCCCTTGAATTCAGGTTTTCGTTTTTCTAAAAAAGCAGTGGTTCCTTCCTTGAAATCTTCTGTTTTAGTGCAGTGTGAAAAGCTATTAGCTTCCGTTTGGTATCCGTTTTCCTCCGGTGAGAAAAAAGCATTCACACAATTGATTACCATCCCAACAGCCAATGGAGCTTTTGCCGTTATTTTGGACATAATGGTATTGGCCAAAATGAGTAATTCTTCTCTGGTTTGAGTCACATGGTTCACTAATCTAATTGAATGTGCCTGATCTGCAGTGATCATATCACCAGTAGCCATTAGTTCCAGCGCTTTTCCTTTACCCACCAGTTGCGTAAGGCGTTGTGTACCACCAAAACCCGGCAGAATGCCCAGGCTTACTTCCGGCAAACCGAATTTGGCATTTGACGATGCGATGCGAATATGGCATGACATTGCCAGCTCACATCCGCCGCCGAGTGCGAAGCCGTTTACAGCAGCAATCACCGGTTTTTCACTTTCTTCTATCATGGAAAATACCTCTTGACCATTTTCTGCGAACTTGCGTGCATTTAATTCATTGAGATCAGCTATTTCCGTGATATCCGCGCCAGCTACAAATGCCTTTTCTCCGTCCCCTATAAATATTGCTCCCTGTATATCTTTATTGTTATAAACATCTTCCATTACAGCTTTTAATTCTGACATGGTTTCGATATTCAGTGCATTCAGACTTGCCGGCCTGGAAATGGTTACAGTCAGAATTCCCTCTAATAATTCGGTTTTTAGATTGTTATATAGAGTCATAGGTCTATCAAAGTGATTGATTCAAAGATACAAGACATTGCATAATGTAAAAACAAAGTAGTAAAGCCCTCAGATTAAATTGATGATCTGGATCAACCCTAAGAATAAAAGAGATCATACTTTCTGTGAAATTATAGTCATTTTAATTTTAAAATGGCTTGAGCTTGTAATTTCAAAGACCTTTCAGCATTACCTGGTAAAGCATATTCGGTTAAACTACTTAACTAAAATTACGCTTTTCTGCTCTTTATAAGAAGGCCAGCTACTGCGTAGCTTTGATTATTTATTTGAGAGAAGTTAAGTAGATGCCAATGATGAATAAGATGATAGTGGTTGCGCTGATGGTAATAGGTTTCAGTTCAGTAAATGCAAAATTTATATATTTATGAAGGTAGTACAGTAGCTAAAAAAGAAAGCTTGACACAATACGTAACTACACCCTTTCCGCAGACTTTAGTTGATTATTTTCAAGCTGATGTGAATAAAAGCTCCATTAGACTTAAATGGTTAACAACTATTGAAATAAATAGCGAATTTTTTACTGTAGAAAGATCATTGGATAGCATTCATTATGAAGCTATTGGTATGGTCAGAGGTAGTGGCAATAGTTCTGTTGAGTTGGAATATGCTTTTAATGATACCACTCCTTTGAACGGTAAAGCATATTACAGATTGGTAAATACAGATTACCATGGAAAAGAGACTTTCTTTACGACCGTGGTGACTTACGTGAGCAACATGACTAAAAATGGAATGCATATTTTTCCATCAATATCGGGAAACCAAGGTGTTATCGAAGTGATCATGGGCGTAGATAGCAACGAAAAAGTCAGCATTAGCATCGTTAACCTGAAGGGAGAAGCTATTGACAAGGGAACCGTATCTGGGTATTTTTCTACTGTCTCATTAGGGGAGAATGCTTTACCTGGTATCTACATGGTACAGGCAAATGTTGGTAACATTCAAAAAACTAAAAGGTTAGTGATTCGCTAGCGTTCTTAATCCGTCCAACATAGTCTGAGTCATTCGATTGAGATTAACATCATGCTGCCAACCCCAGTCCTCACGGGCCTCGGTGTCATCAATGGAACTTGGCCAGGACTCGGCAATTTCTTGTCTGAAGTCAGGCCTATATGACATAGAAAATTCAGGGATGAACTTTTCTATCTCTTTTTTTAATTCGTCCGGAGAGAAAGACAATGCACTAACATTGTAACTGGAACGAACTTTAACCTTTGATCTGTCAGCCTCCATTAGCTCTATGGTGGCTTTGATGGCGTCACTCATGTACATCATGGGAAGGTAGGTGTCCGATTTCAGGAAACACTCATATGTGCCATGCTCAATGGCCTGGTAAAAGATATCAACAGCATAGTCCGTTGTACCCCCACCTGGCTTGGCTTTATAGCCTATAAGGCCTGGGTAGCGCAGGCTTCTTACATCTACGCCATACTTTTCAAAATAGTAGGCGCACCAGCGTTCTCCTGCCAGTTTGCTGATACCATATATCGTATTGGGATCCATCACTGTATCCTGAGGCGTATTTTGTTTAGGCGTACCAGGTCCAAAGACAGCAATTGAACTTGGCCAAAAAATCTTATCCAATTGCTTTTCACGTGCTAATTCTAACACATTTATCAGGCTGTCCATATTAAGTTGCCAGGCAAATTTCGGGTCGGACTCACCTTTGGCTGAAAGTATGGCAGCCAGATGATATATTTGAGTGATGCCGTGTTTATCAACAATTTGTGACAGAGTCTGCTTATCTCTTACATCCAGCTGTTCTGTTGGCCCCGCTGAAAGAATATCCTGTGGTTCTTTCAGGTCCGAGGCAACTACGTTGTTATCACCATAGATATTTCTAAGGGCTGTAGTGAGTTCAGAACCAAGCTGACCAAAAGCGCCAATAACTAATACCTTACTCATAAAATTTCATTCAAATCTAAGCCGTGAAATTAGGAATTTAAAGTGTGTTAAACCAAATCGTAAACGATTGAAATGTACATATAAAGCTATCGACAAAGTTTTTATATTTGCCACATGGTCTGGGAAGATTTTTTGACGAAAAAAAAAATTGACGGTGATGCTTTTAAGCAACATGAACCTGAATTATGGACGCAATGGAAGGGACTGTATGAACAGATGCACCCTAAAAGCTTTGTAGCTCAAAAACTGTATTTGATCAACCCGGTGAGAAGAAAATATCCTCTTGCTGTCACTGATGTATCGTCTCAAGAAGTTAAGAAGGCGGCGAAACCTATTGTTAAGGTCACTCAATCTAAGGTAAAGCCTAAGCCTGTTACTTCAGCAAAACCAAAAATGGCCAGTACCAAACCGATTTTTAAAAGACCAAAAAGCGACGAATAATGTATGACAAATTAAAGCCGGTGCTGGAAGCAGAACTTGCTTCAATAAAAGAAGCCGGACTCTTCAAGAAAGAAAGAATTATTTCTACCCCTCAGGGAGCTGATATCAAGACAGAGGAAGGCGAGGAAGTGATAAACTTTTGTGCAAACAACTATCTGGGGCTTTCCTCCCATCCGAAAGTAGTTGAGGCTGCAAAACAGGCTATTAACACTCATGGATATGGTATGTCTTCTGTCAGATTTATTTGTGGTACCCAGGATATTCATAAAGAGTTGGAAAAAAAGATATCACAATTTTTGGGTATGGAAGATACCATTCTTTATGCGGCAGCTTTTGATGCTAATGGTGGAGTTTTCGAGCCGCTATTTGGGCCCGAAGATGCCATTATATCGGATGCATTAAATCATGCATCGATCATAGATGGTGTCAGATTATGTAAAGCTATGCGTTATCGATACAAGCACAATGACATGATGGATTTGGAAAAACAGCTTAGAGATGCTGATGAGTCCGGAGCTAAGCAAAAAATTATTGTCACAGATGGCGTGTTTTCGATGGACGGTACTATTGCCCAGCTTGATAAGATATGTGATCTGGCAGATAAATATGGAGCTTTGGTCATGACGGATGAGTGCCACTCTACCGGTTTTATGGGTAAGACTGGCCGTGGAGTGCATGAGCATTGTGATGTGATGGACAGAGTGGATATCATTACAGGTACATTGGGCAAGGCTTTAGGCGGTGCTTCGGGAGGATTTACTTCTGGGAAAAAGGAGATAATTGAACTGTTAAGGCAAAGATCTCGGCCTTATCTCTTTTCTAATACCCTGGCGCCATCAATTACAGGTGCTTCAATAGCCGTAATTGATATGCTAAGTGAGACTACTGAATTACGGGATAAGCTAGAGGAAAATACACTTTACTTCCGTTCTGAAATGACAAAAGCAGGTTTCGATATTAAGCCGGGGCAGCATGCTATTGTTCCTATTATGTTGTATGATGCCCCGCTTTCTCAACAATTTGCAGATGCGTTACTTAAAAAAGGCATATATGTTATTGGCTTCTTTTATCCGGTAGTGCCAAAAGGTCAGGCAAGAATAAGGGTCCAGATTTCTGCAGGCCATGAAAGAAGTCATCTTGACAGAGCCATACAGGCATTCACAGAAGTCGGTAAAGAGTTAAATGTAATCTAGTCTATATTATAAGAGGCTGCGGTGGCTTAGGCGCCAGCCTTAGCTTCCGCACCTATTGCACTTGAAGTTTGTGTCTCTTCTTTAGTGGAATCTTCTACTTCACGAAGATTACGCGGAATATCGGTAAGATAATCATTTATCATTTTTCGCAATTCAAGCGGGGATAAGTTATGCGAAAGTATTCCATTTCTGGCAATAGAATACTGTCCGGTCTCTTCCGATACTATGAGTACCATAGTGTCCGTTATTTCAGACATCCCAAGAGCAGCTCTGTGGCGTAATCCGAATTGCGCTGAAAGAGTCTCAGTTTCTGAAACGGGAAGCACACACCTTGCTGCCTTGATCTTGCCCTTATATACGATCACTGCGCCGTCATGAAGGGGGCTGTTTTTATTGAAAATGGCCAGTAATAATCTTTTAGAAAGAAAGGCATCTATTTTATCCCCGGATTCTGAATAAAATCGTAATTCAGAGTCTCGTGAGAAAACGATTAATGCACCTGTATTTGTCCCTCCCAGTGTTTTTGAGGCCTCTATTACTGGTGTAATATTAAATGCTTCGCGTTCGTCCTTTTTTTTCCATACCAGTAAGTTGCTCAAAAAACTGGCTTTATTAAAATCGGTGGTCTTACCTACCAAAAGTAAAAATTTTCGTATTTCAGGCTGGAAAAGAATAATGGCGGCTAATACACCAACTCCCATAAATTGTCCCAAAATCAAACTTAAAAGTTCCATTTGGGCCGCCCTTACAATTAGGTAAGCCAAATACACAGACAGTACTCCCAGAAAGATCTTAATGGCTACACTACCCCGCATGAGCTTGTAGATTTGATATAGCAGGATACTGACCAGTAAGATATCAATAATATCCACCCAACTGATCTCCAAAAACCCTATGCTAAATAAAAATATCACTTAAGCTCTACTTCTTAGTTATTGTACGTTAAGTTAAACAATTTGACTGTTTCCATTGCTTCTTTTACATCATGAACGCGCAAAATGTCGGCACCACGCAGCAATGAGACCATGTTTAAGGCAGTAGTCCCATTGAGTGCTTCTTCCGGGGTAGTCTCAAGCGCTTTGTATATCATTGACTTCCTTGATAACCCCACGAGTAACGGTACGCTCAGTGTTTTAAAAAACTCCAGATGACCCAGTACCTGGTAGTTTTGTTTCATAGTTTTTGCAAACCCAAAACCTGGGTCAATAATTATATCTTTTAATCCCTTTTGACGTAATTCTGTAACCTTTCTTTGAAAGAATAAAAATATGTCGGCCAGCAAGTCTTTATAGTTAGTTTGCTTATTCATGTCTTGAGGAGTGCCCTTCATATGCATCATGACATATGGAACTTGTAGTTCAGCGACTGTATCAAACATTATTGAGTCTAATTCTCCTCCCGAAATGTCGTTGACAACATCTGCGCCATTTAAAATAGCTTCTTTAGCCACTTTTGATCGAAAAGTATCAATGGAAATGTATAATTCAGGAAACCTTTTTCGAATATTCGCGATGTGTGGCAATACTCTGTTCAATTCCTCTTCCTCCGTAAGGTCATCAGCGCCGGGACGTGAAGAGTAACCACCGATGTCTATTATAAAAGCACCTTCTGAAGCCATAAGTTCTGTTTTTTTTAACACCTCCGTCTCGTTAAGAGATCTGCTTCCGTGGTAAAAAGAATCCGGCGTAGCATTGATAATACCCATCACCTTCGGGCTGTCCAGTATCACCAGATTTCCCCTGATGTTGAGTATCATTTTAGTCGAAAAAGCTGTAACTTTCGCCACCTTTATAAACGGGATTAAATTCTAATTATTGGTTGAAATTGATAGATAAAACGATTAGCGAATATAAGCAGGTTATAGGGGAGTGTAAAGCGCTATTTGAAAAGAAGACGAAAGATTATGGCACTGCATGGCGTATTTTACGTATACCTTCTCTAACAGATCAGATCTTCATTAAAGCACAGCGAATTCGCTCTATCCAGGAAAAAGGAGAGCAAAAAGTAGACGAGGACATTTCTGATGAGTTTGTGGCCATTATCAACTATTGCATCATGGCTATTATGCAAATAGAATTGAAGGACAATAGTAACCTGAATATGTCCCACAAGGAACTGAATCCACTTTATGATAAGATCAGTGCTGAGACACTGAATTTGCTTACCAATAAGAATCATGACTATGGTGAGGCCTGGCGAGAAATGCGCGTGAATAGTATAACGGACATCATACTTATGAAATTACTTCGTGTGAAGCAGATAGAAGATAATCAAGGTAAAACACTGGTTTCAGAAGGGATAGAGGCTAACTATCAGGATATGATCAACTACGCAGTATTCTGTCTGATCAAATTAAATTTTGTAAAACATGTTTAGAAAAATCGTTGATCTCTTTTCAAGGGTTTTCGTAGGAGGACTCTTTATTTTTTCAGGGCTTATCAAGCTAAATGATCCTGTAGGTACAAAGATCAAACTACAAGATTACTTCCAGGTTTTTTCGAATGACTTTAGCACTTTATTTGAATGGTTTATACCGGCAGCCTTACCGTTAGGATTTGTCATTATAATATTGGAGGTAGTATTGGGTGTGTCGGTGCTGCTTTTTTATAAAATGGAGTGGACTACCAAGGTGCTTCTTGGGTTAATGGTGTTTTTTTCATTTCTAACGTTTTACTCTGCTTATTTTAATAAGGTCACGGATTGCGGTTGTTTTGGAGATGCTATTCCACTTACACCCTGGCAATCTTTTTATAAAGATGTCATCTTAATGGTCTTTATACTTCATCTTTTTTGGTATCGAAAAAAGTATAGTGGATTATTCAGAAGTTTACCTTCTACTGCTATCATAGTAGGTACGACTTTAATATGCTTCATTGTTGGTAAATATGCTGTGGATCATTTGCCATTTATTGATTTCAGACCCTATAAAATCGGGAACAATATTCCTGCTAATATGATAGCCAAAGAAAGTCCTGTTCTGGAATATACTTTTATGAAGGATGGTGAAGAGGTGACCTCTACCAAATATTACAGTCCTGATCAGGGATATGAATATGTATCATCCAAAATTTTAAATGAAAAGGCTTCCACGCCTAAGATTACGGACTATCAGGTAATTGGTACAGATGGCGATGACTATACCGAACAAACCTTTCAGGGGGATAAACTCATTCTCGTTTTCTATACTGCAGAAGCAGATAATGAAACAGCAGAGCAATTAAGTGCTTTGATTAGTTCGGTTTCCGCTGAAACTATGATGTTAACGTCCTCATCTGAGGCGGATTTTGAAAATTTCCGTCATGAACACCAGTTGGCGGCACCGTTTTTTTTCACGGATGCTACTGTATTGAAGGCAATGATCCGGTCAGACCCTGGGGTTATGCTGTTGAGAAATGGTACAGTATTAGGAAAGTGGCACTATCATGACATTCCTTCCGCCAGGGAAATCTCAGAACTCCTTGGATAAGATATTTTTCATTGGGATGCCTGGTTCAGGCAAATCTACCTTAGGTAGAGAGGTGGCTATTGAATATGGCCTTATGTTCCTGGATTTGGATGAGGAAATAGAAAAGCGGGAAAATAAAACTATAAAAGAGATCTTCGAAGCTGAAGGAGAAGATTATTTCAGACAAGCAGAGAAAAGAGAATTAGAAAAGATCACTTTACAGCATCCTAAATTTCTACTATCCACAGGAGGTGGAACACCTTGCTTTTATGATAATATGACGTTTATCAATGCGCATGGATTATCCGTGTTTATCGATGTGCCCTTAGATCACCTCATAAAACGTTTGAGGGCTACTGACCTTGCACAAAGACCCAAAATCGGTATTGAAAATGATCTTTTTCAACAATTGGAAATTACCTACAGGGAGCGGATCGATATTTACAGGAAAGCTAAAATAAAGATCACAGGGCCGGAAATTACCGTCATGGATGTTGTTACTGCGTTAGATTTGAAGTAGAATCTGATAGTCTGTCTGATTTCCATCCTTATCCTTGTAATGATCAGGGAGTGGTGTTGGTTTTGGAGATAAAAAAACTATGTGATCAGTCAATTAAGGCCAATGATTAATGTATTTTTCAAATCTGAAAAGAGAGGACGTAATAACTCGTGAACAGTCAGTTGTAGTTAAAATTTAAATCCGGCTGTGAAAGTAATCCTTGTTCGATTATTCTCTACAAGAGCTACAGGTGCAAAGGGATAGGGAATTACATCTGATTCAGGATTAGTAACACTAGCCACGGCCACGTCGAAATAAAAGTCTTTTTTCCTTATACCTGCTCCAAAGGTGATCTGACGTTCTTCTTCATTTAAGCTATTATTGAAAGGGTCATTGAGGTAAGCAAAACCACCTCTAAGTCTGAAAATGTCATATCGATATTCCATTCCGGCCCGGTAATTGAAAGCATTATTAAAGGTATTGATCGTCTGATTGTCGCCGTCAAACGATAGCCCGTCATCTGCACGCGAGAGGCGCCCACCTGTATAATCTACATATTCTATTTCACCCGTTATAAAACCATTTTTATTGATAAAAATAGTTGCACCACCTTTTAACCTTGAAGGCGTGGTAATACTATAGTCGAATGCTTCAAAGATAATCCCATCTTCAAAATTGTCCCCATCTGTAAATACAGAATTCAGTACGAGTTCCTGATCTTGTGTGACCGTATAGTAAGTAGGAGAGGTATAGCTCAACCCTAATAGTACCTCATCAACAGGTCGGGCGATAATCCCCAGCGTAGCGTTAATGCCTATTCCACTTTGTTCATAAACGTCTGTTAGTGCTAATTCAGATAGGTCCGTTCTTATGGGTCTTTCTGTGAAAATACGTTCCACCTCCTGGTTAAAACTGGCAATGCCGATTCCAGCTCCTATGTATAATATATCATCGTAATTGGCTCCATAAGAAATACTGAATTGAGAACTGGCACCTCTAATATCAATAGTCTCGCGCTGGGTGGTAGGAAATTCTTCGGTGGGAAATCTGGGTTCGCCGGTTTGACTGTCAAGAATGTTACGATCTACAAAAAATTCACCTGGATTATCGGCATCTTCAAAGACCTCGGTAAGAAATGTGTTATAAGCCAACTCAGCAAAATCACTGAAAAAACTGGGGGTATTACCATTCAATTCCGTATCAAAAACTGCCTGATCCAGAAAATCGACCGGGCGATTATCAGGTGTTATTTCGAGAAAGGTATTGCCCTGATAAGTAATACGGTTTTGGAAGTCTGCCATACGGTTAATACTTACGCCGAAAGACTGACTTTTCCACTTTCCCTTTTCTCCTTTATTCTTGATCACCACTCCTAAATTTGGAAGGTTAAAGTTTAATTTTGAATCATTTCTTGTGTTTCCCAAGTAGCTGGACGAAGTTGAGATGCTATTGAATTGCATACTGAACGATACTTCCGATCGGTTAAAGAACCCTAATCCGGCTGGATTGGACGATACGGAACTTATGTCCCCTCCAATGGCCGTTTGCGCCCCTCCAAGTCCCAGTATTCGTGCACTACCTCCATTATTGATCCTGGATAGATTGAGTACTGTGGAGGAGAAATTAGTGGCGTCTTGTGCGAATACAGCCACTTGAGCGCATACCAATATAAGGCTTACTTTTATAAGCGTTGCTAGAACTTTCATAACGTTTAATTAGAAGAGAACCTATTAAGTTGGATTAGTTACGTCTTCTTCCTGAATAACTTCGACTTCCTGAACTAGATCTGCTGGGAGAACTGCTAATTGAACGAGATCCACCACTGCTTCTACTTCCTGAATAACTTCTGCTTCCGCTGCTGGAGCGACTGCCAGAGTTGTATCTATTATTAGATGATCTGGATGGAGTGCTATAGCTTCTTGATCTGGAAGAAGGTCTGCTGTAACTATTATTACCTGAACTTCTGGACCCATTGCTATTCGAACGGTATGATCGTCTTTGTTCCGTTTGTGAGACCCTTGAATAGTTAGAGGACGACCGTGATGAGCGGTTGTTGCTGTACGACCGATCAGTATTGGATCGGGATCGTGATACATTACCAGTAGTATTGTTGGCTGATCGGGATCTGCGATAGTAGTTCCCCTGACTGCTACGGTCAGCCGATCTTGAAGAATATCTGCTTCTGGTTGATTCACCTGATCTGCTGTTACTTGCTACGCGGCTGTTTGATCTACTGGTCCTGCTTGTTGAAATGTCTCCGGTAGATCTGTTACTGGTAACTGCGGTGCGTCGTGATGAGCTTACACCTCTTCTTAATGTCCGGTTTGACCTGTTTTCTATATTGTTGATCACTACAACATTATTACGGAATGGTGAAGGGCAAAAGAATGGATCATAGAACCATGGGTCGTAGAAACCACCACCGAAAAGCCATGGATCTCGCCACCCGGCTCCCCAGCCATAGCTTACACCGAAGCCCGAACCCCACCGACCCCATGAATTTCTGCCGAAACCTATATTAACATTCCAGCCCGGTCTAAAACGATTCCATCCAAATCCAGGGTTCATAAATGGATCAAAGGCGGTACCTCTGTAAAGAAATGGATCGCTCCAATAAAGGTCCTGAGCATCTCTGTAATAAGTAGTGTTACCAAACCGGTCTTGAACCACTACATCCGCATTATTTCTAAAACCTTGAATACTATTACCGTTGCTTTGATTAAAATCCTCGTCGAAATATTCGTCCTGATTGTAATCGTTACCTCTGTCAGATTCTTCCTGATCTGCTCTATATTTGGCAAGGTATTCAGGGTTTACATTTTTTTGTGAATAGCTAATATCGGAATCTATAGTGGCCTGTTCAATTTCTTTTAACTCTGCACTTTGTCTGGCTACTTTTTCCTCCTTAACCACACGGTCTTTGGAGTTGAAATACATATCATCGTATTCAGTAGAAGACTGGGCTGAAACATTAGACGCTGCCACGCAAGCTACTAGCACGACCGGGACGAAAATTTTGCGGTAGGTATTCATGATTCTGCAGGTTTTACATTTAAACTTAGTTTATTCAACGGCAAATCCAAAAAACAGGTTCATTATTATCATTATATTTGTCGCCATTTACATTATCAAAAGTAACAAAAAACGTACCAAATCTAAAAATGGCGAAGGGCTTACCGAAAAGAACAGAAGATTATTCTCTGTGGTATAATGAACTTGTAAAGAAAGCTGATCTGGCTGAACATTCGGCTGTACGTGGCTGTATGGTAATTAAACCGTATGGTTTTAGCATATGGGAAAAAATGCAGTCTGCTATGGACCAAATGTTTAAAGATACAGGTCATTCTAATGCCTACTTCCCATTATTCGTGCCAAAATCGTACCTGAGTAAAGAGGCAGATCATGTTGAGGGGTTTGCCAAAGAGTGTGCTGTGGTAACTCATTACAGACTCAAAAATGCTGATGACGGAAGCGGGTTGGTGGTAGATCCTGAAGCCAGACTGGAAGAAGAACTTATTGTACGCCCTACCTCTGAGACAGTGATCTGGAGTACCTACAAAAATTGGATACAATCGTATAGAGACTTACCTATACTTGTAAACCAGTGGGCCAATGTAGTAAGATGGGAGATGCGTACACGTCTGTTTTTAAGAACAACAGAGTTTTTATGGCAGGAAGGACACACCGCTCATGCTACCCGGCAGGAAGCCATTGATGAAACCACACAGATGCTCAATATATATGCTGATTTTGCTCAAGATCTAATGGCTATGCCAGTGATCAAAGGGGTGAAAACGGAGAGTGAGCGTTTCCCGGGTGCTGTTGATACCTATTGTATTGAAGCATTAATGCAAGATGGTAAAGCTTTGCAAGCCGGAACATCCCACTTTTTAGGTCAGAATTTTGCCAAAGCGTTTGATGTGAAATTTGCAGGTAAGGATGGTAAGGAAGAACTCGTGTGGGGCACCTCTTGGGGTACGAGTACTCGTCTGATGGGTGCATTGATAATGGCCCACTCTGATGATCAGGGTTTGGTATTGCCTCCCAAATTGGCGCCTATCCAGGTGGTAATGGTGCCAATATTTAAGTCTGAAGAGCAACTTAATGCCATCAGAGAGGTCGCCGATGATATTTCAAGCAAATTAAAAGCACTTGGTGTAAGTGTGAAATTTGATGATAGAGATACTCAATCGCCCGGATGGAAGTTTGCCGAATATGAGCTAAAAGGTATTCCTATACGATTGGCAATGGGCCCCAGAGATCTGGAAAACAATACAATAGAAGTAGCCAGAAGAGATACTGGAGAGAAACAAACCTTGGATATTAGCGGAATAGAATCCCGAATTAATGATCTGCTGGATGATATTCAATCAAATATTTATCAAAAGGCATTGAACCATCGTGATCAGAAGACATACACCGTAGATAACTATGATGGCTTTAAATCGGTTTTAGATGAAAAAGGGGGATTTATATTGGCCCATTGGGATGGAACAGCTGAAACTGAGGCTAAGATCAAAGAAGAAACAAAGGCTACTATTCGTTGTATTCCTTTGAAAAGTAAGGAAGAGGCTGGGAAATGTATCTACAGCAACAAATCTTCTAAAGGTCGGGTGTTATTTGCCAGGGCTTACTGATCAAAGATTGCTATAAAGGTTTTCTGCGCGACAAACTAATGTCTATACAGTATCGTTAATAGGCCTATTGTCTTTAGTTTGGTCCGTTTACTTTTTTGGATACACTGAATAGGTGTCTATCGTTGAGTTTTATACGAACCAGACTAAAATGTAGTAATGTGTTTTCATTCTTACAGGTTGGCTTTTGAAATTAAAAGGTAGGCATAGGATACTCGTCATAATTTTTACATTCGTGGTGCTGTTGGTAGTCTACTTTATTGTCTATCAGCATTACAGCTTTTTAGAACACGCTAAAAATGAAGTACACCAGAGGTTAAAGGCCATTTCATGCACAGCATCTTTGCAAATCGATGCTGAAAAACTACTACAACTCCAAAAAGAAGCACCCGACAGAGATGACATTCTGACCAATGAACAACATCCGATTTACCAGGAACTACATCTCTTCCTGAAAAAAATTCATTTGGTCAATAAATTGGAGAGCCCAATTTACATTATGGTGTTTAATAACTCAACAGAGAAGTTTCAGTTTTTGGCTACTTCTTCAGATCGCCCTTATTACCGACATGATTATGAGTTATTTCCCAGTGAACTATTGGATAATTATGAAACCGGTGGTGTGTTAGATGTTTATGATGATGAAAATGGCAGCTGGTTATCCGCGTATGCCCCGGTGAAGGATTTAAATGGCAACCCTGTGGCATTGATACAGGCGGATGAACGATTCGATGACTTTCTGGACCGTGCTTCCGATGGTCTCATTAATAATGTCTTGATTGCTTTGGTGATTCTGGTGCCTTCGTTACTGCTATTATACTCTCTGGTCAATAAAATGCTGATGAATGAAGAAGAGTCAAAGCAATTTCTTAAGGAAAAAAATGAAGAGATCAGGGTGCAGAACGAATTAATTATTCAAAATAGCAATCGCCTGGAAGATGCGAAACGAATTATTGAAGTACGTAACAGGGACCTGGATTTACAGGTACGAAAAAGAACTCATGAACTACTGAAAGCAAACAGAGACCTGGAGACTTTCCTGTATCGTTCTTCTCACGATGTACAGGGACCTTTGGCTACACTTAAAGGCTTATGTTATGTGGCTGAAAAGGATATGACCACTAAAAATGCGGCCCATTTTGTGCAAATGATGAGTCAATCAACACATAAGCTCAGTACGGTAATAAACGGTATTGAGGAAGTGTATCATATTAAAACAAGAAACCTTAGAAAAGAAACGTTTAACCTGAAAGCTGTAATAGAAAAGATCAAACAGGACCACTTATCTGATATTACTAAAAGTTCGATTAATTTTCAATTTGAGCAAAGGGATACAATAGAATTGAATACTGACATTGACATGTTCATTTTGGTAGTAAATGAATTAATTGAAAATGCCATTCAATATGGTGTCACCGACGCTAATCCACAGATCATTGTAAGGGCCTTCAAACAAGGAAAGATACTTCATTTCTCTGTATCTGATAACGGAGGTAATATAGATGTCAGTATGAAAAATAGTATAGCGAAGATCTTTACAAAAGGAGTTATTACTTCGATGGACCAGGGATTTGGCCTGTATGTCGTATATCTTGCTGTGAAAAGGCTTAATGGTACCATTCGTTTAAATACTGATAATCCACCAATTACACGTTTTGAACTTTCATTTGATAACTTTTAAACTCTCTTCGCTTTTGTCTGATATAAGACTTTCATTGCACCATAATTCGGTTAATTTTGGGGGCTTATTTTGATGCACATATGACTTCAGTTGTAAAAGTGATCATCCCGGCATTTAATGAGCAAAATGGTGTAGGAAATGTGATCCGGGATATTCCTAAAGACATCATCTCCGAAGTAATAGTCGTTAACAATGCATCTACGGATGAAACGGAAACGGTAGCAACAGAGGCCGGGGCCACTGTGTTAAAAGAAGATACTAAAGGCTATGGAAGGGCATGTCTGAAAGGGATTGAATATGTTAAGTCTTCTGTTGACAAAGTAGATATTATTGTATTTATTGATGCTGATTATTCGGATTATCCCGAAGAAATGACAGAGTTAATAAAGCCTATTGTAGAGGACAAGGCTGATCTTGTGATTGGGTCTCGTGCATTAGGTAACCTGGAAAGGGGTGCTATGACCCCCCAACAACTCTTCGGGAACTGGCTGGCTACTACTTTGCTTAAGCTTTTTTATGGGGTAAAATTCACCGATCTGGGGCCTTTTAGGGCTATTCGATATGATACACTTATGGCGTTGGAGATGCAGGATAAGACCTATGGTTGGACCGTGGAAATGCAGTTAAAAGCAGCCAAACAGCACTTTAAATGCATAGAAGTACCGGTAGCCTACCGCAAAAGGATAGGCTTTTCTAAGATATCAGGAACGGTAAAAGGCACAATAATGGCTGGGTATAAGATTATATGGACCATTTTTAAATATTTGTAATGCTGAATTACATTATCATCATACTATATTGCTTTAGTTTACTTTTGATTTTTTTCTTTAGTATGGGACAATTAAACCTGGCTTGGAATTACATCAAAAGCAAAAGGAAACCTAAAGAAGGTGATAAATTACTACCTGAGTCACTTCCCGTGGTAACAGTACAACTCCCTATTTATAATGAAAAGTATGTAGTAGAGCGATTGATCGATGCTGTTTGCACATTTGACTATCCGGACACACTGCTCGAAATACAAGTGCTGGATGATTCTACCGATGAAACAGTACAAATAATACAACGTAAAGTAGCAGAATGGCAAGCGCGGGGAGTAGATGTAAAACATATACAACGGACGGATAGAGAAGGTTTTAAGGCAGGTGCTTTGCAATATGGCCTGGAGGCAAGCCGTGGAGAGTTCATTGCAATTTTTGATTCAGACTTTTTGCCTGAAAAGGACTTTCTGAAGAAAACGTTACCCCACTTTGATGAGTCTGTTGGCCTTGTCCAAACCCGTTGGGGGCATCTCAATAAAGATTATTCATTGCTTACACAGCTTCAGGCTTTTGGCTTGGACGCCCATTTTTCAGTAGAGCAAGGCGGTCGTAGTTATGCCGGTAGCTTTATTAACTTTAACGGAACGGGAGGCATCTGGAGGAAGTCCACAATTGTTGATGCAGGAGGTTGGTCAGCAGATACGCTGACAGAAGACCTTGACCTTAGTTACCGTGCTCAACTCAAAGGCTGGAAGTTCCAGTACTTGGAAGACTGTGTGGCGCCGGCAGAGTTACCTATTATCATGCCGGCTATTAAATCTCAACAATACCGTTGGAACAAAGGAGCAGCTGAAACAGCAAGGAAGAACCTGTCTAAGGTGCTTTTGTCAGATATAAAATTGTCCGGAAAGATCCATGCTGTATTTCATTTGTTTAACAGTTCTGTATTCATTTGCCTTCTGATTGCCTCTATTTTAAGTATTCCGATGCTTTTTATTAAAGATGCTAATCCGAGGCTGGAAATACTGTTTGATCTTGGGAGTGTATTCCTGGTAGGGTTCTTTTCGATTGCTTTTTTCTATTGGGTGGCAAGTAAGAGTTTACATCCCTTGAAAACCGGCAAATATTATTTCAGATTGTTTCCATCTTTTTTGGTAGTTTCTATGGGGCTATCCCTTCACAATGGACTGGCCGTTCTAGAGGGCCTCTTTGGCTTCAAAAGTCCATTTGTCAGAACGCCAAAGTTCAATATTTTGAAAAAGGGAGATTCATGGAAGGGCAACACGTATGTGAAACCTACTTTTAACTGGCTTACCTTATTTGAAGGCGTCTTTAGCCTTTATTTTATAATGGGTATTGCGTCGGGGATCTATTTACACGATTGGGGGCTTATTATTTTTCATTTTATGTTGGCCCTGGGATTTGGAAGTGTATTCTATCACTCTGTTAAACCTATCGTAAATGGATGATAAGCGCTCCATTAATGTATTCTATGGCGCTTCATTTCTATCTGCATTTCTTTATATCGGAATAGTTTACTTTATCAACAGACATGATTCAGTAACACTATTAACTGCCTATGGTACACTTTTTTTATGTTACTTTTTTTTATTAAATAAATCTGCTAATGTCAATATCAAAGCGGCCATAGGAGCAGGTGTAGTTTTTAGATTAGTACTGTTTTTTTCTTTTCCTAACCTTTCTGATGACATCTATCGTTTTGTTTGGGACGGTAAATTGATAAATGCAGGAATACATCCTTTCAGCTATTTGCCACGTCAACTTGTTGAAGCAGGAGACTTGCCAGGTAGTTTGACACTGGAATTGTTTAATCAATTGAACTCCCCTGATTACTTTACCATTTATCCCCCTGTTGCCCAGTTTGTTTTTTGGCTGTCAACGGTGGTTTCTGATACCGTTTTAGGAAGCGCGATTTTTATACGCAGTTGTATTTTTACTGCTGAATTGGGTACACTTTGGCTTTTAATTAAGCTATGTAATATTTACCAGACGAAGTCTCATAATGCACTCATTTATGCTTTAAATCCCCTTGTGATACTGGAGCTTACCGGTAACCTTCATTTTGAGGCTTTTATGATCTTTTTCATTTTATTGAGCCTTTATCTATATAAAAAACAAAAGATAGCCGGAGTTGCTACAGGTCTGGCGCTGGCCATCGCGGCCAAACTCTTGCCTTTGATGTTTTTACCTTCATTTTTTCGTAGAATGTCATTTAAAAAGCTCATTTTCCTTTACTTACTAGTGGCTATTGGCGCTGTCTTGCTATTTCTTCCGCTTGTAGACTTTTCCTTGTTCAAGGGAATGGGATCAAGTATTGCATTGTACTTTCAAAAATTCGAATTTAATGCCAGTATTTATTACCTGGTGCGTGAGGTAGGGTTTTGGGTAAAAGGATATAACATTATTGGTGTAGCGGGTAAATGGCTCTCCGTGATCACTTTTTTACTTATTATTATGATTTCATTGGTACCGAAGCCGGAAAAGATAAGATTGCCCCTGGTGTTTTTATGGATATTGTTCATCTACCTGGTCATGGCAACAACAGTCCATCCCTGGTATATCACCACGCTACTCGCCTTATCTGTTCTTACCAACCTACGTTTTCCAATGATTTGGTCAGGGTTGATTTTTTTGACGTATATCGGGTATACTGAAACTACCTATGTAGAAAGTATGTTTGTGGTTTTAATAGAATATTTTATTGTCTTTATCTTCATTGGTTATGAGCTATTTTATTCATTTAAAGGAGTTAAGAAGCCCATGGTATTTCATTAGAATGCCGTGGCGATTAGCTTTGTTTTTTATTCTTATTCCCCTGATGGGTATGTCGCAAAAAGATTTTGATAAGAAGATCAATGAGCTTCTCAGCCATACGGTAGATCTGATCCATCAGGATGAGTTGAGTGAAAAGCTACAGTATGAGAATCTGGTTTTGTTGGATACCAGGACCAAAGATGAGTTTGAAACAAGCCATATCAAAGACGCTCAGTTCATTGATTATGATAATTTTTCGGCGGAAATGGTTAAGGATATAAATAAAGAAAGCCCGGTGGTTTTATATTGCTCGGTGGGCTATAGAAGTGAAAAGATCGGGGAACGACTGAAAGAGTTAGGCTTCACTAACGTATTTAACCTGTATGGAGGTATATTCGATTGGAAAAACAATGACCAAGAAGTAGTAAGAGGTAGAGATACGCCTACAGATAGTGTCCATACCTACAATAAGAACTGGTCAAAATGGCTGGTTAAAGGAGTAAAAGTTTATGACTAAGCTGCTGATTGTTTTTTGTAAGAATCCCGAGCTAGGGCAGGTAAAAACCAGGTTGGCCAGGACGTTGGGAGATGACGCTGCGCTTGCTATCTATTTGAAATTACTCCGCCATACACGTGAAGTGGTCGGTGCTATAAAAGCAGATATAGCTGTTTACTATTCAAATTATATTGATCATCAGGACGATTGGAATAAAAGCTATTTACGCAGACTTCAACATGGTGACGATATAGGGGATAAAATGTACAATGCCATTTCTGAGGGCCTGGAAATGGGATATGAGTCAGTATGTTTGATAGGAGCAGATATCTATGCTTTGACTTCGGCCATAATCAGGGATGCCTTTGAAACGTTGGACAAGAAGGACATGGTAATAGGTCCTGCTGAAGATGGAGGCTATTATTTGATAGGTATGAAGAAAGCGACTAAAAAGGTCTTTGAATTAAGTAAATGGAGTCATCATACAGTGATAACAGAGACATTGAATCATATTAAAGGACTAAACGCCAGCTTTGGGCTGGTCGATAAACTGAATGACATAGATGTAGAGGAAGATTTGCAAGGGACGGATTTACTTTCCGTTGCAAGTGCACTTAAATCCTGATCTTCACAGGGTAAGGGTTATCTATTTCAATTTATCAAGATCACGGATCAATATCTTTCTTCTATCGAAATTGATCAGGTTACTTTCTTTTAATTCATTTAAAATAGTCGTGACAGTCTGTCGGGAGGTTCCCGTTAAATTTGCAATATCTTTATGCGTTAACCGGGTAGGGATCATGGTCTCAAAGCCCACTTTTCTCCCTTTCCAGGCAGCGGCTTCTTTCAAAAATTCTATGATCCTTGTTCGGGCATCTTTAAATACAAGTAATTCAACCTTTCTTTCCAGTCTTCTGATACGCAGACCTATAAGTTTGTAGATTTTAAAGCTTAACTCTTTGTCGTCCGCCATCAGAGCCTGCATATCTTCTATACTCATAGGGCACACCGAGGTTTCGTCATCCATAGCCTGAGCGAAATCTGTTCGTGTCTCTTCTCCTGTAAGCGCCAGTTCTCCAAACATCTCACCTGCACTTAATATGGCTTTAACTACTTCTTTACCATCTTCTGTATAGTGACCTATTTTCACCCGGCCGTCTGCAATCATGTAGACATATTTGGCCTTTTCGTTAGGGAAATAAATAAAATCGTTCTTCTTAAAGTTGTTGAACTCATGGTGATCTTCCATGGTTTTGACCTTGTGAGGGCATAATACATTGAAAAGATCAACATCTTGAAAATACCAAAATTTAGTTTTTTCACCCATAATCTTTATTCACTAACTTATTTTATTCCTTATCACCAAAAAACGTAATATAGTGGAGTTTGATTGCATCTAAAGAACATACCTTCTTAAAGCTCATTTGCTGACAGGTCATTTTTAGTTGTAATCAAAGTATCCTGTTGTTGGGAGTAGCAATATTTGAAAAAGTAAATATAACCAGTTTAAACACATATGACTAAACTTTATCTTTCGGATATCTATGTTTATCCGATTAAATCATTGGGAGGCATACACCTGGAAGAAGCACAAGTAGCTGAAAAAGGATTAAACCATGATAGAAGATGGATGTTGTTAGAGGCTGATTCTGGTAATTTTATGACCATTCGCAGGTTCACTGAATTTTTATTTTTTAAAGTCAACTTACAAGAGGAAGGGTACTCAGTTGAATATAGGGGAGAGTTTCTAAGTATTCCTTTCTCAATAGAACAGGGCAGCAGCTTTAAAACAAAGGTCTGGGATGATGAGGTAGAGGTTATTGAAGGGAAAGATGAGTGGAATCAGTGGTTTTCCGAGAGGTTAGGAAAACAATGCAAGCTTGTATATATGCCTGCAAGTTCGCGCCGGCTTATAAAACCGCAATGGGGGTCAAGGGCGGTGAGTTTTGCCGATGGTTATCCCTACCTGATCATTGGTAAAGCTTCTCTTCAAGCGTTGAACAACAAACTCACTACACCAATCGAAATGGAACGCTTCAGGCCCAACCTGGTCTTTGAAGGAGGGCAATCCTACGAGGAGTTTAACTGGTCAGCGTTTGATGTTGGTGAATGCCGTTTTCAAGGGCTTAAACCATGTGCGCGATGCGTGGTTACCACATATGACCTGACTACCGGAGAAAAAGGAAAAGAACCATTATTAACCCTGTCAAAACAGGAAATTGACAATAAGCTTGTTTTTGGACAGCATGCCACAGCTATGGAACATAAATCCATCAAGGTAGGGGACGAAATTATTGTTCATCAGTATAAAGATTCTCCTTTCGAACCCCTTCATCAATGATTTGTCCTTTAACTTTGAGGTGAATATGACATTTTACTATATAAAGGCCCTGCATATTATTTTTATTGTAACGTGGTTTGCAGGGTTGTTTTATATTATCAGATTATTTATCTATCAAGTAGAAGCTAATGCCAAACCAGAGCCTGACAGATCAATACTTATTAAAGAATACCAAAGAAACTCTATGAGGTTGTGGTTAGGGATTACCTGGCCATCTGCTGTGCTTACGTTACTTTTGGGAACGGTTATATTATGGGATTCCCCACATTTTTTGACTCAGTCCTATATGCATGTCAAGCTGGGCATGGTATTTTTATTATATGTATACCACTTTATTTGTCATAGCATTTACAAGCAATTGCAAAATGATATATACAAATATTCCTCGCAAAGACTAAGAGTATGGAATGAAGTGGCTACTATTTTTCTGGTAGGCATTGTTTTCATTATTGTTTTGAAAGATACGCTGAGCATGTTCTGGGGATTCCTGGGGCTTGCCGTATTTACATTAATCCTGTTGATGGCAATAAAAATTTACAAAAAAATAAGAGAGAAAAATGAAGGTTAACAGTGTACTTGTGTGTATTGTGGTACTGGTAATGTTTGCTGTGGCTTGTCAGCCGGGAACAGAAGAGAAACTACCTTACCTTGGCAGGAAGGAGATCAATGGTCAGGATACGACATATCATACCATAAGCGATTTTAAATTTGTAAACCAGGATAGTAATGTGGTAACACATGAGAATTTCAAAGGCCAGATATATGTGTCTGACTTTTTCTTCACCACTTGCCCTACCATATGCCCTATCATGAAAACTCAAATGTTGAGAGTGTATGAACAATTTAAAGATAATGATCAAGTAAGTATACTGTCGCATACAATAGACCCTAAGCATGATACAGTAGGTGTATTAAAAGAGTTTGCTTCACGTCTGGGGGTAGAAAGTAGTAAGTGGCACTTTGTTACGGGCGAGAAAGAGGAAATTTATAAGATAGGTCAAACCAGCTACATGGTAAGTGCGGTGGAGGACCCTAATGAACCGGGTGGTTTTATTCATAGTGGAGCATTTATATTAATAGATAAACAGCGGAGAGTAAGAGGAGTATACGATGGAACGAAAGAAGATCAGGTGAATAAGTTGATGGGGGATATGTTAGTGCTGTTGAAAGAATATGAATAAAGGTTCGTTAGTTTTATTTAGCCTCTGGGTGTTTTTAGTAAGTTGCACAGGTAAAAGTGGGGGTGGAGCCCAACAGAAAGACGTTAAGCTGGAGCAATACCTGGTGGAAGGCCAGCAACTTTATTTACAAAACTGCAGTAGTTGCCACCAGCGTGAAGGTGAGGGGCTGGCTAAACTTTTCCCTCCTTTAAATCAGTCGGACTATCTTGAAAATAATACAGAGGATGTAATTTGTATTATTAGAAATGGTATGAAAGGCGCTATTGTGGTAAACGGTATAGAGTTCAATCAACCCATGCCTGCTAACCCTAAATTGACGGCGCTGGAAATTGCAGAGATCACCACTTATATCTATAATAGCTGGGGAAGGGCAGAGGGCTTAACGTCCGTGAAAGAGGTAGAGAAAGTGTTAAAAACCTGTCCTACGACAAAATAATAACATTACTCTTTTGCCTAAAAGGTTTTCATTTTTATGAGTACCGAAATTTCTTTACCCTTTACCTCAAAGCATGTCTCTTTGAAAGAAGGAGGTCCCATAACTCCTAAAGACTTTTTTGTAAACCCAAAGCTTTCTTTTGGGATGCCTATCCAATTTTTATCCAATTCGCCATTCTCATTTTCGTCATGTATGATACTCGCGGAATATATTCCTTGAGGCACATCTTCAAACACAACACTTTCTTTGATATTCTTTGCGTCGACGATCAGTCTTTTATAATCCTTCTTTAAGTAACTCTCTTCTGAGTTGAATAAAGCAATGATCAAAACTCCTTTGTCTGATTTAAGATTTTCAATCTTTACCACAATACGATTATTATCAATCGAGGTGTATCCGGTGGTCGATATACCTAGATTCAAGGCAAGTGCTATGAAAAATGGAACTGTCATATCACACAAGGTTATAGATCGGAACAAGAATATAAAACGTCTGTATGGTTATGGTAATTAAGGTTTTTTGTAGGGTATTCGCATTTGTAAAGTCAATTTCTCTTTAAGGAAATCGGTGTATGAGTTTCAATAAAATGCGCATTCTGACTGTATTATCTATTTTTCAGTGAAGCTAATAGCTACTCCACCCCCTGCGGCAAGCTTTAGGTCCAGAGAAGATGCATTATTCACATCTGCAGTGGTGATTTTGTAATCTGTTGGGTTGTCATTCCAATGAGACTTATCTCCATCAGAATATATGGTGGCTGTATAGTTTTTGTTGTCATCCAGAAAGTCAAGGCTGATGGTCAATTCCCTGGGTTCTTCGTCCGTAATGGCTCCGAAAAACCATTTTCTTGTACCTCTTTCTTGTCTTGCTATAGCTACAAAATCTCCTACTTCTCCATCTAAAACGCGTGTTTGTTCCCAGTTCACACCTACATCACGAATAAACTGAAATGCCGGATGACCGGAATAGCTCTCCGGTAGGTCGGCTGCCATTTGAACAGGGCTGTATATCACTACATACAGTGCGAGTTGATGGGCAAGTGTGGTATTTACCTGATGCTCTTCTTTATATGGGCTTAATTTTATATTGAAAATACCAGGAGTAAAATCTATGGGGCCCGCCAGCATCCGCGTAAAAGCTACAGTAGGGAGATGGTCCGGAGGATTACCTTTTTCTACAGACCATGCATTGAATTCCTGGCCTCTCAACCCTTCCCTGGATATTGCATTAGGATAGGTTCTTCTAATACCCGTGGCTTTTATCGGCTCATGGGCATTAATGGCTACCTGGTACTGAGCTCCTTTTTCTATTGCCTTACGATAGTGGTTTACCATCCACTGACCATGATGGTATTCACCTTTTGGAATAATTTTTCCTACATATCCTGTTTTAACAGCATGGATGCCTAAACTCTGCATTAATGAATAGGCTGTGTCCATTTGTTGTTCATAAGTTCTTGGTGCCGCAGAGGTTTCGTGATGCATGATTAGCTCTACTCCTTTTTCTCTGCCGTACCTTACTACCTCTTCGAGGTCATAGTCTTCATATGGAGTAACGAAATCGAATACTCCCTCACGGTCTTCAAAGCCTATCCAATGTTCCCAGCCGGTATTCCACCCTTCTACGAGTACTGCGCCAATATCATTTGCCGCAGCAAAATCAATGTATTTTTTAGCATTTTCGGTAGTAGCCCCATGCTTGCCATCGGCTTTGGACCAGGATGATTTACCCAGATGCATCTCCCACCATATCCCAACGTACTTTGTAGGTTTGAACCAGCTCACATCGCCAAGTTTGTTAGGCTCATTCAGATTTACGATCAGATTGGATTCAATCAGGTCACCTGCACGATCAGCTATTTGGACAGTTCGCCATGGGGTACTGAACGGAGTAGTACGTATCACCTTATAATCTGTATTTTCAGACCCTACCAGTTCACTTTGTAAGCTTAGCTTAACAACATCGACTTTCAGTGTCATCCCGGCATAATCAGTAAGGTTAGCTTCATGAAAACTAAGGTAGGTTCCATTCTTTGTTTTCATAGTTACCGGGGTATTTACGGCATTTTCAGGTATGTAGTTATGCTGACCAAGGTTAGGGTGATTGCGTTTGGAGGTAGCGTCAACGGCAGAAAGTTTAGTTTCATTATACAGGTATTCATAAATATCCCAATCCCCGGGTATCCACCATACATCATGATCACCCGTCAGGTTGAACTGAGTATTTTCATCGGTAATCATCACCTCCGTTAAATTGGTTTGTTCCGGGAAAAAATACCTTAAGCCTATACCATCGTCGTAGACTTTGAAGATAATGGAAAACTGTCGGTTAAGCCCTTGCTCTTCGATCAGGTCTATTTTTAGTTCGTTGTAGTGATTGATCACTGTACGTTGTTCGCCCCAGGGCATCTCCCATTGTTCATTAAATGTCCGCTCATGCTGGCCAGCTGTTATCAACCCTTGTTGAAGAGTGGGTTGGCCTTTAAATTCAAAACTCAGATACGAAGTATCGATAACTATTTTATTATTGTGTGCAACAAGGTAAGCAGCTTCCCCTGCGTCAGTTAAGAAGAAGGTGATCAGGTTATTGCCGGAAGGAGATTCTACAGTGATCAGTTTGTCAGCAGATGGACTACAGGCCACTCCCCAGCACATTAAAGAAACAAGTATCGTTTGGTTGAAAAATTTCATTAACTACGTTGTTTTGATTCGGGCAATAAAGATATGAAGTGCCTGGTTTTTTGAGCTATTTCCAGCCGTTACCTTTAACGAAATGCATGAAAAAACCCTAAGCACTGTATCAGCACTTAGGGTATGTTTTTGAATGGAACTTCCGATTTATGACGTAAAACAGGAATTACTAGGCATCCAATTTTACACCATCATTGCCAAGCAATATTGGCTTTCCAAATCTATCTGCTTCATCTTTAACTTCCAGGTTAAGTACGCCACGAGGACAAACCGAAGAACATACTCCGCATCCTACACATGAGGAACGTACAATATTCTGACCGCGCTGTGCATACCAACGCACGTCAATACCCATCTCACAGTAGGTAGAGCAATTGCCACAACTTATACACTGACCGCCATTGGTAGTAATTCTAAAACGTGATTTAAAACGCTGTACTATTCCTAAATAGGCAGCTAACGGGCAGCCATAACGACACCACACTCTGTTCCCCATTAAGGGATAAAAACCAGTACCTACTACTCCTGCAAAACCTGCGCCTATCCAGGCGCCGTATACAGAACGTACATCATAGCTGCTAAATCCCAGAATTTGACTATTTCCCGTCCAATAGGTATACAGTACTCCCCCGGTCATTACAATGGCGAAGGCTAACACCGTATGGATCATCCATCGTTCCACTTTCCAGGCTTTCAATGATTTATCTGAAAGTTGACGGTACGGGTCGCCCAGTGTTTCAGCAAGTCCACCACAACCACACACCCAGGAGCAATACCAGCGTTTTCCAAAGAAATAAACAAATACAGGTACTCCTATTATGATCAGAGCAATACCCCAGCCAAGCATAAATATTCCGAGAGAGCCACTCTCTATTAAGGTACTGAGCTCATTGTCAAAAAAGAAGTCATAATCCAAGGGCCAAATGTTTTTGAAATCAAAATACGGCTTGTTAAGACGCAGTAAGATCTCTGGCAATAAAAACGCGAAAGAGGTTTGGAAAAACATCACTGAGGCGGTGCGCACGATCTGATATTTACTGTGCCGGTATTTGATCATCATACGTACGCCCATTACCAGTATGCAAAGTGTGTAAATAAAACCATAAAGGAAAAACCTACCTGCGTCAGAGCCTTTTAGGAATTGACTTACCGGATCTACCATTATGATCCAGTTGGTCATGTATTCAGGAAAGAAATATAAAATGACATAAAATGCAATCAGAAAAGAGCCGGTCAAAATCCCTAACCAGCCTACACTGGTCATGGCCCTGTGAAATAAGCCGTTATTTTTTATGCCAGGAGGGCCGTCTTTGATTTTAGGCAGGATATACATCAGTGCCCCTACAATACAAAGTACGTAGGTGAGAAATAGGAACAAGCTGGGAGAACTGCTTACCGGCCCGATACTTGATTCCTTTGTCATGGAATATTTAAGATCTTTGATCTTATACTTGTCAAAACCTTTTTCATTGACGATCTGATACTTTTTAATATTTTCCACAACTCCTGAAATCTGTGATTTCATTTCCTCAGCGCTGCCAAATTCTCTGCTATCAAGCCATCCGCCGTAGTCTTTGAAGGTACTTTTTTTATATGCTGCTATATCTCCTTCCCCTAGTTGGTCTAAACTGGTGAGTTGAAAGCTTCCGGTATTGGCACTGACTATCTTTTCTATTTCTGTCTCTGTAATGCCGTATATTTTAAGTTGCTGTGTGTTAATATCATTGAAGGCAGTTTCAAGATCACTTACCAGTTTGAAATTGGACGAATAAGACTGTCCGGTAATTTTATTTGATTCCTTGAATAACTGTGCTTTATCACCTAGCTGGTTTGCCAGCACTTCATCCGTTACAGTGTAGGACGCCATGAAAAATGACCCCAGGAATATGGCAAAGCCTGTAAGGAACAATCCTAACCCTATAATTTTTATTGCTTTCATGTCTTATCCAAATATTGATTCTAGTAAAGATTTTTTGCCTTTAAGTGTGATTGGTTTTTGAGGAAACTGATGATTAAATGTGTCAGAAATCTCCTGTTCATGGCGGTCGAAAAACTCAGGATCGAAATTGGCCTCCCTCAGGTTTTCAAGCACATGATAAATATCCCGTTCCTCGTTCAGCCATTTGTCAAAAGATTCATGTCTTAACCGGATGCCGAACGTGTTTACCCCGAGGAATTTTTTACTTGACTTGTCGAAAATAAAATGCATACATTTCTTTCCTGATTTATGCTCCCAGTAGAATTCTTCCTCGTTTTCCTTAAGTTGGTTCCATACCCACCCATAGGTTTGGTATTCTATATCAAAGAACTTCGCCGAATTGAACCAGTGACCTGGTTTATAATCGGACCGGTTTCCTGTTATCGTTTGGGCTACGGTTTCTCCCATCATGCGTCCGGTATACCACACCTGTTCTATGGGGCGTCGGCTGGGAAGGGGGTCCTTTCGCTGGGCGCAATCTCCAATGGCATAGATATCAGGTTGATTGGTTTCCAGGTATTCATTGACAAGTATGCCACGATCTGTTTCTATTCCGGAAGCTTTTGCAAGATTGATATTAGGGTGCACTCCGGCTGTCAACCCCACAAATTGACAGGCTATCTCTTCTCCGCTTCCTGTTATTATTCTCTTGACATGGCCCTTATCATCTGCCAGGATCTCTTTGAGTTCTTCGCCCAAGCGGAGGTCAATATGGTTTTCCAGGATGTGACGACTGATCAATGAAGCTTCTTGCTGCGGAAGTACGTTATTCCAGAATTGTTTTTCACGTACTAAAAAAGTCACATCTATTTTTCTGGAGTGGAACATTTCTGCCATTTCCACACCTATCAAACCGCCACCTACGATCACCGCTCTTGAAATTCCCTTAGAGTGTTTTTCAATGTATTGCAAGTCTTGATAACTCACCATTCCACTTACTCCTTCAAGGTCCTGACCCGGCCAGCCGAATTTATTAGGCTTTGCACCTGTGGCTAAAATTAATGCATCATAGTCCATGACACCTTTCCGGGTGAGCTTGATGTTTTTTGCTTCAGGGTCTATTTGCTCTACATAATCATTGATCAGGTTAATGCGATTCTTCTTCCAAAACCAATCTTCATATGGCTTGGTATTCTCAAATTTCATGTGACCCATGTAGATGTACATCAGGGCAGTACGAGACCAGAAGTGATCAGTCTCAGCAGAAATTACAGTGATGTCAAAATCACTATTTTTGCGGATATGTCTCGCGGCTGTGATCCCAGATACCCCATTCCCCACAATTACAATATGCTTCATTCAGGTTGATATTTGTTTAAAGTTTGGTTTTTGTTACGAATTGACCTTTCGTTTGTTAACAAATAAAAGGCAATTGTCATTCTATTGACAAGTGTCCCCGTGAACAATACCCCTCACAGGAAGGAACATCAGTTAAGGCGTTAATTAAAACTTATATTAAAAGTAGTTAAAAATTCCATTGTAACTCTTATACAGGTTTGATGTTTAACTATCAGATATTTACCTATTTAAAGAGTTATTTAGAATGTGTTGAAACCTAAACCGGAAAGATTATGAAATTCTCATTTTTAATAATGACTTTTATAGTATTGGCGGAGACGGCGACTGTTACGTCTGCTACAAGCCTGGAGGACTATTTCAATAAAGCGAATACTTTTCTAAAAACCAATGTAAAAGATGGCAAGGTAGATTATAAAGATATTGTCAGGCATTTTTCAGAAATAGAAAATCTTTATAATTACCAAAGTACTATTAATTTGAACGGTGCTAGTGATCAGGAACAAAAAGCCTTTTACATCAATGCTTACAATCTGATCGTCATTTATCAAATAGCGAAATATTACGAGTTCAACAAAAAATCACCCATGGATCAAAGCGGCTTTTTTGATAAAATGAAACATACTGTGGCGGGGAGTTTAATGACCCTGAATCAATTGGAAATTAAAAAACTATTACTGGTGTATAAAGATCCAAGAATTCATTTTGTACTGGCCTGTGCTGCTAAAAGCTGCCCTCCGCTAGCGAGCTATGCCTTTCATCCTGAAAAACTTGAACAACAATTGGAAACCCGAACAAAGATGGCTCTCAATGACACGGATTGGTTAAGATTGAATACTGACCAGAAGAAAGTTTTTCTCTCGAAAATATTTGATTGGTACAGAAAAGACTTTACACAAAACGGGAATACCGTCGTTCAATATATCAATCAATACAGAGACAGTCCTATACCTCCTGATTTTACGGTTGATTTTTACAAATATGACTGGAGTTTGAACGAAGGTTGAGTGAGTAACATGTCACAAGTCTTTTGAAATAATGGTCAAATAAGTCCTTGCTTTCTTTTATATTCGATGGCAGTGTGTCCAATAATGAAAGGGTATCGTTTTATTCTAAATGTGTAGTGATGTCAATTCGCAGACAAACCAGTTTTCGAGGAGCGCCGTATCTACTGATAACTTAATTAAAGAGATTATGAAAAGTGTATTTTTAATTTTTATAGCAACTACTATGCTGCATGTTACTTCAGTTGCTGCTGACGTAACTAGTTTTTTTTCGCAGACTGACGCTTTTTTGAAGAAGTATGTGGATAACGGAATGGTGCATTACAAACAGATCAACTCCAATTTTTCCGAGATAGAAAGTTTATATCAAAGTATTGCTGATATGGACCTGTCCAATGCGAATGATCAGACAAAAAAAGCCTTCTATATCAATGCGTATAACCTTTCAGTAATTTATCAGGTAGCCAAATATTATCCACTCAAATCCCCCCTTGACAGAAGCGGTTTTTTTGATCGCGTGAAACATGTTATTGCTGGTGAGTCTATGACTTTGAATGCCCTGGAGATCAAAAAAATCGTGATTGCCTACAAAGATGCTCGCATTCATTTCGCGCTGGCCTGTGCTGCAATCAGCTGTCCTCCGCTTGCCGATTTCGCCTATGTTCCGGGTAAATTGGATCGGCAGTTGGATGCACGTACTAAAAATTCCATCAATAATGCGGCCTGGCTTAAACGAGATGATAAAAATAAACAAGTAGCGATCTCGAAGATATTTGACTGGTACGAGAAAGATTTTACAATGAATGGTGAGAATTCTGTTCTGGAGTTTATAAATAAGTATAAAGCCTCTCCTATACCGGATGCCTACAACATCACCTATTATGAATATAACTGGGGCCTTAATGAAGGTTAATTATAACTGGTCCAGGTATTGAATAAGTTTTTCGAGGGAGTCCAGAGTGACTCCTTCATTTATTTTCCAATATGCTTTGTCAGAGGTTACCATTGTTTCTATGGTAAAATCATTTTCAGGATCGATGCCATAGCCGTTTCTTTCCAGGGCATTTTTAGTCCATAGCAAGTAATGCCCTTCACTTTCACCTGTTAAACTTACATTTCTCTTGGATTTTCTTTTTTCAAGATGGCCGGTCCTTAAGTCGAAACCCTTTAACTGAAACACATGATCAACCTTTCCATTCAGTACCAGGTCTTCCGGAAAACCTACCTGCAGTTTTTTGTCAAACCCTACAATCCAAAGCTCATCAGCGGTTTGCAACGCCAAATCTAGTTCGTGTGTTGCCATCACAATGGCTTTTCCCGTCTGCCTTGAGAGGTGTTTTAAAAGATTGATGATCTCTACGCGATTGTTTAAATCTAAGTGGGCGGTGGGTTCATCTAAAATTATAATGTCAGTATCCTGGCATAAAGCTCTGGCTATAAGCGCTTTTTGACGTTGCCCGTCACTGAGTTCTGCCAGCTTAGTGTCTGCTATTGGTTGTAGTTGTGTCTCTTTTATTGCCCGGTCAATTATCCTGGCATCTTCCGGTGAGAAATTCATGTTCCATCCGGTGTATGGGTATCTGCCGAAAGAGACAAGCTCCCGTACAGTAATATTTCCAATATAGACAGGGTCTGTAAGCACTACGCTGATCTTACGTGCCAATACATCCTTTTGAATACTTTCTATTGCTTTATCCTGGATAAACACCCCACCCCTCAAAGGGCGTTGTACACCACATAATGTACGTAGTAACGTTGATTTACCCACGCCATTAGGTCCCATAAAACATACCAGCTTTCCAGCCATGAGCTGTACGTTAAGATGGTCTATAATGAGAACATCCCTCCTTTTTATTCGATATCCAACCGCTAGATCTTTGGTATGAAGCTGGATACTCATTATCTGCTAAAAGAAGTTTTTATACCACCTTTGGACAAGATCACCCAAATGACAACAGGTGCCCCTATAAGCGAAGTAATGGCATTAATAGGGAGAATATATTGGCTTCCCGGCAGCTGTGAAACAATATCACAGGTAAGCATGATGATCATTCCTGATAAAGCTACTGCTGGTATCAGTACTTTGTGGTTAGCAGTGTTAAACAGGATACGCGTGAGGTGAGGTACCGCCAGGCCGATGAATGCAATCGGTCCGCAGAAAGCTGTAACTGAACCCGCCATAAGGCTGGTACTGACAACGATCAAAATCCTGACCTTTTTCACGTTTATACCCATACTCTGCGCATAACTTTCGCCCATTAGTAAGGTGTTGAGAGGTTTTGACAGGTAAAAAGCGATCAATAGGCCCAGGCCACAAAGTACCGCCAGAAGGTAAAGTTCATTCCAGTCCAATCCTCCCAGACTTCCAAAGGTCCAGATAAGATAGATCTGAAGTTGTTGTGCTTCACTAAAGAATTGTAATACACTCACTATGGCACCAGCCAGACTTCCAAACATCAGGCCTATGATAAGTAGTGTCATGCTGTCTTTTACCTTTAGAGATAAGGCTAACACAGCCATAAGTACTACTCCGGAGCCGGTACTTGCCGCCAATACCACGATCCAATCCCCCAGGAGTGAAGTGTTGAAAATGCTGCCTAGTGAGTAACTTGCCAAAACTACCAGGGCCACTCCCAGGCTGGCACCTGAACTGATACCCAGTACATAGGGTCCTGCCAGAGGGTTTCTAAATAAAGTTTGCATTTGTAATCCACTCACAGCTAATGTAGCACCGGCCAGTATAGCGGTGAAAGCTTTCGGCATCCGGAACTCCCAAATAATATTTTGCCAGCTTACCTTGTCTGTTTCAGCGCCTAAAAGCGCTTTTACAATTTGGAGCAAAGGTATATTCACACTGCCCAGTGAAACATCGAGAATGAGCAAAATGATTACCAGTGTAGGGAGTAAGATCCCTAGTTGAAAGGTCCATTTGGTATAGGGAAACGACTTCTGCAAACAGGTCTAATTAAGCTTTTGAAAATAATAAAGGTTATATTCCGGGAACAGCTCCGGATGAAATATTTTGGCTAGGTCTTTTAATACGATGTCCGGCCGGGAATAACCCGATTCATAATAATCATTCCCACCAGCTTTTGTAACACGGGCATTACTATTATATACCATTTTGTTTTTGTAGGCATTAAATGCCTTATATCTTTCATCGTTATCCCCCAATTGTTGTAATGAAGTGAAACTATGTGCATTGATCCATATATCGGCGTCCTGGGCACGGTCATAAACAGTTTCAAAACTTAGCTCCAGGCTACCTGTGCTTGTATCTTCCTTCCACAGGTATGACGAGCGAGCGTCCCGGAGAAACTTACCCATCCAACTGTCCCCACCAGGCATATACCATACGCCTTTATAGTTAATACCACAAAAAGATGTGGGTTCGTCCTTTTCTATTGCATTGACTGTTGTGATCACCTCGTTATATTGTGTTTCAATACCATTAAAAATAGAGTCTGCCACTTGTTCTTGTCTAAATAAAAGACCAAAAAATTTGATCCACTCAGCTCTTCCCAACGGAGTGTTTTCTAAGTAATCGGAATTCAAAACGATGTTTGAACCCATTTTTTCGAGCGGAGATAAGTGCTTGTAGTTTCCATCTAATGTAAAGATCATCACAACTTCAGGGGAAAGCTCAATGGCCAATTCTGTGTTTAAGTTGTAATCTCTGCCTAGATCCACCACTTTACCTTCTTTTGCCCTTTGCTTAACATGCTTCGATGAAACTAACTGCAAAGATGGAAATCCAACCAGGCGGTCAGTAACTCCTAGCATATCAATGCCGGGCAGGTGGGTCGTAGAAGTACATACAAAGCGTTCTACCGGCGTTTGTATTACTCGTCTTCCCAAAAGTGTATCAGGTATGGCGGATCCTTTAGGGATTAAGAAGTATTTGATGGCTTCGGATGCCCCTTTAAAAGGCTCGCTAATGGTTACCATAGCCATTTGGTCGTGATACTCAATTTTTAGCTTTTGCGCATGTTTGATCTCAAGTGGATAAAATGCTTCATTATCCACGAGTTCTTCAGTTACCGTAGTAACTGTTTTTTCGGGTGGTTGGCAGGCGGTAAAAAGTAATATAATCAGGAAAGTACTACCAGCTTTTATCATATCATTTAGGACAGAGTGACAATATTAGTGATTTGTTTTGCAATGGATAAACTTTGTTAACTACCTTTGCCGCATATTTTGGTTCTTATTGGTCATAACAGACTACAAAGATTAAAAGGGAACCCCGTGAAAACCGGGGGCTGTACCCGCAACTGTGAGCTCTAAGAAAGTTTGCCGGTCATCTTTGCCACTGTCTTTCATTATTACCTGAAAGATGGGAAGGCGCCAGCAAGAGAGCAAGCCAGGAGACCTGCCAAAGAAAACTTTATTAAATAAGCTTTCGGGAGTTATGGCTTGGATATAGATACACATTTATTCTTATCCACTTTTATTTTTCGATAAGCTTTGGCCACAGTGATTGTGTCAAAGTATGAAAAGATTTTTGAGCGTTTTGCTTGTTTGCTATGTCTATACTTATCAGGTAACAGGCCAGTCGGTACGTGATACTTTGGTACTGGACGATGTCAGTGTTTTTTCTACACGTCTGGAAGACTATGGTACGGCGAACAAAAGTGTAACACTAGATAAGAAAATAACCGGCATTCAAAATCAGGCCAATCTTAACCAGGTACTTTCCCGCTATTCAGGATTAAATGTACGATCTTACGGTGTAAGTGGCCTTTCCGGCGTGTCATTTCGGGGGGCAGGAACTAATCATTCCACTATACTTTGGGAAGGTGTGAATTTACAAAGCCCTATGAATGGAGGGCTTGACCTGACATTAGTTCCTATATCATTTGTCGATGATATTGTACTTCAATACGGTGCAGGCAGTTCATTTTATGGATCAGGTGCCATAGGCGGTTCTGTTCAACTGCGTACAGAGGATCCAGCTTTTTCAAAAAGACCATTGGCGCTTTCGTGGCAACAGCAAGTAGGTAGTTTTGGTCAGCGTTATTCAGGTATTCAGTTATCATCTACCGGGAATAAAGCACAGCTCAAGTTAAGAGGGTTTGTACATCAGGCGGACAATGATTTTCAATTCTATAATCGGTTTTCAAACCGGGAAGAAACGTTGGCTAATGCAGGTATTCGTCAGAAGGGACTTTTAGTAGAGCCTTCCGTCAAAGTTGGGTCTAAAGGCTTAGTAAAGCTAAAATATTGGTTTCAGGACAATGATGTGCAAATCCCCAAAACAGCCGGAGAAACGGTGGATGGAACCGATTTTCAGAAAGACAGATTTCATAGAACGGTGCTTACGTACGCTAACAACCTACCAAACCTTCGTATTAAAGCTTTCACTTCCTGGATAAATCATGAGTTGATTTACAATGAAACCACACCGATCCGGTCCAACTCATGGATATCGGAATTTCAAATGGATCAATCATTCAAGCATTTTCTTAAAGTGCAATGGGGTATAAACCACACACTGGAAATAGCTGATGTGCAAAACTATGCCAATAACGACGCCAGGAGAGATCAAACTGCGTTATTTATTTCCGCGACAAAGCTGCTTTTTACCAAATTCGAAGTATCTCTTTCCGCGCGTGAGGTATTGGTAGATGGTGAAACTACTCCGTTTGTACCCTCTGTAGGAGTGAACTATCATGTATTTCCCGGGTATAGCCTGAAAGCTAAAGCTGCCCGTAGCTTTCGAATACCTACTTTTAATGATCTGTTTTGGGTAAGTGGTACCGATAGTGGTAATCCTGATTTGAAACCTGAAGACGGTGTGAACCTGGAGTTAGGCCAGTACATTGTTTTTGGTCAGGGCGAAACAATAACAGCGGAAATTACTGCATTCAGTAATTATGTCAAGAACTGGATAAGCTGGCAGCCTGACGATAATGGGAACTGGTCTCCAATTAATGTGCTGACGGCCTGGTTACGTGGGATGGAATTTTCTTTAGATGCTCAGAGAACTCTCCATGAAAAGATAAAGGTCGGTGGTAAAATACATTATACCTATACGGAGTCATCCAAAGAACGCATAGAGGAAGGGGGAAACATGGATGAGTTAGGTAAAAAATTGATCTACGTTCCTTTACATCAGGCTTCAGCTAACCTGTCTTTCAGCTATTCCCGGTTCGTAGCTTCTTTAAACCAAACTTTTACGGGTGAGCAATTCAGTACGTTCGATAATAATCCACGATGGGCGCTTGATCCTTTCGCGCTCACCGATCTGAACCTGGGTTACGCAGCTGATCTTGGAGCACATAAAATAAATGTTGGTGTAGGCGTCAACAATCTTTTCAATAAAGATTACGAGATAAGAAGCGCCTACCCCATGCCCGGAAGACATTATAATTTTAACATAACCTACTCATTTCATTAATACCTATTGCATGATGAACAAATTACGACACTTTTCTAAAATCATACTTTTTACATTACTATGGGGCACTTTTTCTTGTAACAATGACGAAGATGTTTCGCCCATATCGCTGGGAGAGAATGGATTCTTTATAGTTAATGAAGGCCTTTTCAATGGTGGTACCGCCAGCCTTTCTTTTTTTGATGTTGATACGGAGCAAATCCAAAACAACATCTTTTTTACTGTAAATGGTCAGCCATTAGGTGATCAGGCACAGTCTATGACCATAATAGGAGATAAAGGATACATTGTAGTGCAAAACTCCAATAAGATAGAGGTCATCGATACAGATAATGTCATTTCATTAGCTACTATTGACGGAACAAAAGGAATAGCGTCACCAAGGTATTTGCTTGCGATAAATGATGAAAAAGCTTATATATCCGACTGGGGTGCTACAGGAGATGTAGGAACGGTTAAAGTATTGGATCTCACAACAAATACGGTAACCAAGACGATTCCCACAGGTTTTGGTACCAACCGTATGATCCTGGTAGGTGAAAATGTATATGCTGCTAATGGTGGAGGTTTTAACAATATTACTTTTGAGCCTAAAAAAGATAACAGAGTGGTAGTGATCAATACTTCTACCGATGAAGTAACACAAGAGATCACAGTGGGAGATAACCCTAAAAGTCTTGATATAGATAGCGAAGGGAATATCTGGGTAGCAGGAACAGGTAACATAGTTCTTAATGATGACTTTTCTGTGAACCTGGATGCTACTACTCCGGGTTTCATCTCAAAAATATCTCCGGATAATGAAGTCTTGTTTACAGTTTTCATGTCTCAAAAGAACGTAGGGCCTAATCACCTGGTATTCAATAAGAGCAAGGACGGGCTGTATCTGGATTATGAAAAAGATATTTATAATGTAGGAACCATAGGTACAAACACGGAGGAAGACTTTGAAATGAATCTTTTCATAGATAGAGAAAAGGAGTTTTACGGATTCGCTGTTAACCCTTCAAATGGTAATTTTATTGGCACAGTAGCACCTGGTTTTTCAAGTGATGGTTTCATTATAAGATATACGGAAGAAGGTGAATTAATAGGTGAGCATACTTCAGGGATAGCCCCAAATAGCGCGACATTCAAATAATATGGCCATGAAAATGCCAAGAATAGTAAGCTTACTTCCCAGTAGTACTGAAATAGCAGATGCCCTGGGTTTTAGAGACCGCCTGGTGGGAAGGTCACATGAATGTGATTTTCCCGCAGGAATTGGTTCATTACCCATACTTACATCACCAAAATTCAATCCAAAGGGCTCCAGCCTTCAAATTGACAAAGAGGTACGCCAGATATTGCGTTATGGCCTTTCTGTTTATCAACTGGATGTAGAGCAGTTGGAAGAACTTAAGCCCGATTATATCATTACGCAGTCACAGTGTGAGGTGTGTGCTGTGAACATGAAAGATGTAGAAGCTGCTGTATGCCAATTGATCAGTTCCAACCCTACCATTATCAACCTTGAACCTAACAGCCTGCGAGATGTATTGGATGACGTTGATAAGGTGGGAGAGGCCCTGGATGTCAAAGGCAGAGCTCAGGAGTTAGTGAGCAGTATGCAGTCGGTATTTGCCAAGATACGTGATATAACAAGCGGTCTGAATAGGCCCAGGATCGCTTGTATAGAATGGTTGAGTCCTATCATGCTGGCAGGTAACTGGGTGCCTGAGTTAGTAGAAATAGCAGGTGGTGAAAATGTACTTGCTGCAAAAGATCAGCATTCCCACTATTTTAAGTGGGAGGAAATACGGCTTGAAGATCCTGAAGTCATCGCGGTTATGCCTTGTGGCTTTGACATTGACAGAACCATGGAGGAAATTGGACTACTGACTGATCTGCCCGGGTGGGATGAACTGAAGGCGGTTAAAAATGATCGTGTTTTTGTGACGGATGGCAATCAATATTTCAATCGTCCGGGGCCACGTATAAAAGATTCAGCAGAAATACTCGCGGAGATATTACATCCCGAAGTATTTGAAAAGCAACATTTAGGTAAAGGCTATGTTCCTCTGGAAAGAGTATTGAAATGATCCACTTAATTACAGGAGGAGAAAGATCCGGTAAGTCTTCCTATGGTCAGGAGATGGCAGAAAACCTTACAGATAAGCCTGTTTACCTGGCTACAGCTAAGGTATGGGATGAAGAGATGAAAGAACGGGTGAATAGGCATAAGGCTGAGCGCGGTACTAAAACCTGGGAAACGATCGAGGAACAAATAAGGCTTAGCGCGGTTCTTCCATCAGATAGGGTGGTGTTAATGGATTGTGTCACGCTCTGGCTTACCAACATTTTTCATCAATGTAATAATGAAAAGGAAAAAAGCCTGGAAGTTGCTAAAAGTGAGTTTAACAAGATAAAGGACTATAATGGTACACTCCTGGTCATTACCAATGAAATAGGAATGGGTGTTCATGCCCAAACCAAACTGGGTAGAGACTTTGTAGAGGTACAGGGCTGGGTTAACCAGTATATAGCCAGTTATTCCGATAGTGTGACACTAATGGTTTCAGGGTTGCCATTAAAGGTAAAGTAAGCGAATAACCCAACTATAAAATGATGGTGCAGTGAGGGACATAAAAAAAAGGAAAGGCGAGCTTTATTATATAGAAAACGGCCTGTACGTGTTTACAGAAGAATATCATTTAAAAAGAGGATATTGCTGTAAAAGCGGCTGTCGCCACTGCCCGTATGGATTCAAGAAAAAATAAATGTTATCAGAAAAAATACTACCGCCGGACTTAGGCTTGGAACAAGCTTTACAAAACAAAATTGATCAAAAAACAAAACCGCTGGGAGCCTTGGGTAACCTGGAAGCGTTAGCCCTGAAGATAGGGTTAATTCAGCAGACGCTGACGCCCGAATTAAAAGCACCGCATTTGTTGGTATTTGCCGCAGACCATGGAGTAGCCCTTGACGGCGTTAGCGCATTTCCGCAAGAGGTTACTTATCAAATGGTAATGAATTTCCTCGGAGGAGGTGCAGCCATCAATGTTTTTTGCCGTCAAAACGGCTTGGGACTTACCATTGTAGATGCCGGTGTAAAGGGTGATTTTGAAGGGCATAATAAGCCTGCGGACTTCAAAATAGCGCATGGCACGCAGAATTTTGTTGAAACGGCAGCCATGACTGCTGAGCAATGCAGTACAGCACTTGAACATGGTCGGGAGATCGTTAAAGACCTGTTTGAAAAAGGATCAAATGTAATAGGTTTTGGCGAAATGGGAATAGGTAATACCTCATCTGCCAGCCTGTTGATGAGTGTTTTCTGTGATCTGCCCTTAACAGAGTGCGTGGGTAGAGGTACTGGGCTTACTGACACCCAATTGCAACATAAGCAGGAACGTTTGACCAGGGCTTTGGAGTTTCATCAGTTGGATCGATCTGATCCGTTGAAAGTGATGGAGGCATTTGGTGGGTTTGAGATTGTGATGATGGCAGGAAGTATGTTAGCGGCTGCAGAACGGAAAATGATCGTATTAGTAGATGGGTTCATTGCTTCAGCAGCGCTTTTAGCCGCTTACCAATTGAATAAGAATATACTTCAATATGCAGTTTTTTGTCATGAGTCGGCCGAACAGGGCCACCAGAAAATACTAAAATACCTGGGAGGTAAGGCGTTATTGAAACTGGACTTAAGGCTGGGAGAGGGGACAGGCTGCGCATTGGCTTATCCATTACTTCAGTCTGCGGTACAATTCCTCAACGATATGGCTTCTTTTGAGTCTGCCGGAGTGAGTGAGAAGAAGTCATGAAATGGATTAAATCTGAGGTAAATGTGTTTTTTACCGCTTTAATGTTCTACACCCGGTTGCCTTGCCCAAGGTGGGTGGACCACTCCGCTGATATGCTCAATAAGTCCACCCGGTATTTCCCGCTGATCGGTTGGATAGTAGGTGGTTTTACTGTGCTTGTTTTTTGGGCTTCTATTCATTTACTACCGCTATCTGTTAGTATTCTTCTTTCTATGATCACGGGTATTTTAGTAACAGGTGCTTTCCATGAAGATGGTTGGGCGGATGTTTGCGATGGGTTTGGTGGAGGCTGGACCAAGGAGCGTATCCTGACCATTATGAAAGATAGTGTGATTGGGGCTTATGGCGTTGTAGGAATGGTATTGATGCTATTAATGAAGTATGTCTTACTTTGGGAAACCGGTGGGGTAGTTTCTGTTCCTGAGATGATCTTAGTGATGATATCAGCACATAGTACAAGCCGCTTAATGCCAATAACTATCATGTATTTAAACGAATATGTTAGGGAAAACGAAGATAGTAAGGCTAAACCAGTAGCTAAACAGCTATCCATTCGTTCTTTTTTGGTCGCTATGGCTTTTGGGCTGACGCCATTGATATTTTTTCAAAACCTCATGATAGCACTACTGTTATTACCCATGATAGGCATGACACTTTATTTGAGCTACTATTTTAAAAAATGGATAGGTGGCTATACAGGCGACTGCCTGGGAGCGGTTCAGCAGGTGACAGAAGTGGTGTTTTATCTTAGCTTTATGATCTTATGGAAATATATTTAGTACGTCATACCACCCCTGAAGTTGATAAAGGAGTGTGTTATGGCCAGGCAGACCTGGATGTGATCTCGTCATTTCAAGAAGAAGTCAATCGTTTAAAGTTTCATTTACCAAAGGATATCGGAAAGGTTTATTCCAGTCCGTTGAAAAGGTGTAAAGTGTTGGCGCAGCAACTGTCGGATGAAATATCTTTTGATGACAGACTCAAGGAAATGTCATTTGGTGATTGGGAACTAAAGAAATGGGACGATATTGGTACGGAAGGGCTCAATGTCTGGATGGACAACTTTGTGGGCGAAAGACCCGCGGGAGGGGAGTCGTTTGAAGATCTGAGTGCACGCGTACTTGAATTTTGGGGGGAGTTAATAAATAAAAAGCTTGAAGACCCCGTTATATTGTGTATTCATGGCGGTGTTATTCGTGTAATCATCAGTCATCTGTTACATATACCTCTTCGTAACACTTTTCATTTTCATCTCGATTATGGTAGTGTAAATAAAATTGCCAGACATGGGGATATCATGCGGGTAGAATATGTAAATCGCTAGCGGATGGAGGAAAAACAACCCGTATCTGTTGCCTGGAGTGGAGGGAAGAATAGTGCTTTTGCCTTTTACAAAATTCTTCAAAGTGGGAAATGGGAAGTAGAGCATATTCATACTGTATTCGATGTGGATACCAAATGTGTAAGGTCACATGGCATTCATGAAGATTTGATTGAACAACAAGCTTCTGTTTTAGGAATACCACTAAAAAAGCAGTATTTGGATGAAGTGTCAGATACAAACGCTTACCAAATACCTGATGACCTTTTATCAATCAAGCCATTATTAACTGGGCCACTCATGAAAAATAGTTTTAGCTCAAAAGTGTGTTTTGACGTTTAAATGCACCTTTTTATGGGAGGTTTTGGTGTTTTGAACCTCAAAATCATTGGTATTATACCATTTTCGAGGTTTTTGTCTTCTATCACGGTCTGATTTGCAATAAGCGACTGAGCAATATCATTTTTCAAGTGTATTTGTAATATGATGATAATCAATAAATTGTGCGCTGTATTGCCAGTGGCCCAGTGACCAGCACCCGGAAACAAACCTTGAAAATGGAATTTTCGAGAGAGCCCTAACTGCATGATAACATCTTCCCGGATCAATAAGCTAACTCGATCAAGCGTCTTGCTGCCGCAAAAGGGGTTATTTTACCTGATCTGATATCATCTTCTAACACGGGGATCTCTTTTTCCACCAGGGGAGATCTATAAAATGTAGTTTTAAGCAGATGACCTATACTTTCATGCATCCAGTTAAGGTTCTGACTTTTGCGTTGTTCATCAACACCCTCACCTCCCAGCTGTGTAAAGTAGCTTTCCATCATTTCCCAGACCTCGGCTATGCCACTGCTTTTGAGAGCAGAACATAGTTTTACTTGTGGTATCCATCCGGAGGCAGTGGGAGGGAAGAGATGCAGTGCATTTTGATATTCTGCTTTGGCCAATTTGGCAGGAGTTATGTTGTCTCCATCCGCTTTATTGATCACTACGGCATCTGCCATTTCCATGATACCCTTTTTTATGCCTTGAAGCTCATCACCTGCCCCGGCAAGCATTAGTAAAAGAAAGAAATCAACCATGCCTTTAACAGCAGTTTCTGACTGACCTACACCTACTGTTTCAATGAATATTACATCAAAGCCGGCAGCTTCACAAAGCAATAACGCTTCGCGGGTTTTATTGGCGACTCCTCCAAGCGAGGAACCTGTAGCAGAAGGACGGATATACGCATTTGGATGCTTCGAAAGGTTGTCCATTCTTGTTTTATCACCCAGGATACTGCCCCCCGTTCGTTGACTGCTGGGGTCTATGGCAAGTACCGCCAGTTTATGTCCTTTGTCTGCCAGGAAGAGCCCTAATGACTCTATAAAAGTACTTTTACCAACCCCTGGCACACCTGTGATCCCAATGCGTTTTGATTGGCCGGTGTAAGGCAGTATGGCGCTCAATACTTGTTCGGAAAGGTGCAGATCATCTTTCCGGCCACTTTCAATAAGTGTTATGGCTCTGCTCAAAGTAATAGTGTCTTTTTCCACTATTCCTTGTACATATTCATCTACGGAAAGCCTTGTTTTAACGGTGGTTGTCATATCACTTCTAAATTAAGAAGATCGATACATTTAGAGTCGAAATTGTGGGAATTTTGAGATAATTCTTAATTTGTTCGATTGTTAATAAATCTGTGTTATGGCTAAGAAAAAACTAGAAGGTAATATTTGGGTGGATAGTATATTCGCTACGTTATTTATATACCTGTTTATGTACGTTATATCTCAAATTCCTGCGTTTGGGATTTTTGATGCATTTGATGCCGTAGGTCAGGCATTGGAAGATATGGAAATGACCGATGTGGCCTTTAGCCAACTCCGGGAACCGTTGCCACCTGATACTTCCATTGTGTTGGTAAATATGGGTAATTTAAGTCGCGGGGGTATTGCTGAACAGATCAGAATTGTAGATAAATATGATCCTAAGGTCATTGGTATTGATAGTTTTTTTAAAGGATATACAGATACCCTGGAAACACTGAGCCTGGCGAGTGCTCTTACGCAGGCCAATTCGGAAGTGGTGATGGTGACAAAAGTAGAGCAAACAGATTCTATTGCGGAACTACATTTAGGTGATGAAGTGTATGATTACCTTTACCAGTCTGATTCTATTTTTATAGAAAACACCCATCAGGCCATTGCTAACCTGGATACCGATGCCCGGTTTCAGGATGACATAAAAATATGCCGGCAGTTCCCTCCCAGGCGGTCACTTACCAGCGGCGATACCTATGTGGCGTTTGCTGCAAAAATGGCCGAATTGTATCGGCCAGGTAGTACGGAAAAGTTGTTTAAGAGGGATAATGACTATGAGATCATCAACTACCGGGGAGATTTTGTGAATTTTTTTGAAGAAGATAAATTCTCCACACGGTTTTACTCATTGGATTGGTACCAGGTATTAAATGAAGATTTTGAACCCGGTCTTTTAAAAGACAAAATTGTGCTGTTTGGTTTTTTAGGAGCACAGTTTGGAGCACCGGAATGGGAAGATAAGTTTTTTACGCCGCTGAACCCGAAAATAGCCGGCCGAGCAAATCCGGATATGTTTGGACCCGTGATCCATGCCAATATACTCTCTATGATATTGAATAATGACTATGTAGATACCTATCGACCGACTTTTGAAAACATTCTTGGAGTACTGTTATGTTATTTGAATGTTTTACTTTTTTCTTATATCTACAGAAAGTACGGTGTGTGGTATGATGGCCTGACGAAGTTGATACAGGTAATAGAAGTAATTCTGATTCTCTTCCTGATCATTCAACTGTTCTCAACGCATAGCTTTAAGCTGGAACTTACTTACGGCCTTATTGCCCTGGCTCTGGCGGGTGACCTTCTGGAAGTTTATTATGGTGTGGTAAGAAATCTTTTTACGGAAACCGGTAGACGTTTAATGTTTAGAAAGAACAAAAGGCTAAAGGCTTAATTTGTTTTCTTTTGCAGAACAGATGCTTACATTTGTTAATATATAGGCGTAAAAACCTGATATTAAGAGGTTTTTGAAAAAATTGGCAGGGTATCTGTTTACCAAGTAGTACATTGAGGTATAAAATGACATGTATATCTTAAATATCATCTGATATTAGAATCTTCAAATTATCTGTGAAACCATGAAAAGGAATTTAGTAATAGTTTTTGTATTTCTTCTGACAGTAGGGCACTCCTTCGGTCAGGGTTATACGTTTAAGGTCTTGGCCAATAAGGGCGATAATAAGATCAAAACGGGATCGGACTGGAAAGCATTGAAGACCGGAGCTTCATTGAATACGGGCGACGAATTGGTGGTATCTGACGATGCTTACCTCGGGTTAGTACACGCAAGTGGTAAAACAATGGAATTGAAAGATGCCGGCACACACAAGGTAGCCGACCTGGCAGAAAGGGTAAATAATGGAGGTTCCAGTGTAGCCAGCAAATATGCAGATTTCGTGCTAAGTAAAATGTCTGCTGAAGGTAAGAAGAACAGGCTGAGTGCTACGGGAGCTGTTCATCGAGGCATAGGGACACCCATCAACGTATATTTACCTAACTCCATCTCAGAGATATACGGTGACAAAACAGTGGTGAGATGGGATCTTTCAGAAGACGCCGAAGTCTATAAAGTGACGCTCAAAAATATGTTTGAAGACGTTATTCTTGAAATAGAGACGAATGAGAACAGCGTTGAAATAGACATGACCGATCCAAAAATTGCGAAAGAAAATGTATTACTGGTAGAAGTAATTGACAATAATGATAAATCAGTTAAGCCTAAAGCAAAAGCAATGCGGAAATTAAATGCTGATAAATCAAATCAGGTCAAAACACAGCTGGAAGAGTTGATGGCTGGCGTGGAAGAAGTCAATGCGCTGAATAAATTTATACTTGCCGGTTTCTTTGAAGAAAATAACCTTTTGGCTGATGCCTTAACCAGTTATGAACAAGCCATTGCCATGGCGCCTGAGGTATCTACCTTTCAGGAAGCGTATGAAGAATTTTTATATCGCAATGATTTAAAACCAAATTAATATAAAAAAAAAGCGGCATTTGCCGCTTTTTTTATGTCCTTTAGTTAATGTTGATGATCCGCCGGTTATCAACTTTTTTGTTTAAAGGCAATTCTAGTTTCAGAATGCCTTCCTCATAATTCGCCTTTATCTTTGACTGGTTTATGTCTTCGGAAAGTTTGAAAGTCCTTTCAAATTTTCCGTACCCAGATTCCCTTTTCAAAAGAGTGTTAGCCTTATCTTCTTCGAGTTTCCTTTCTCCTTTCACGGTCAATCGATTTTCGTCGATGTCAATAATGAGATAACTTTTTTTCATCCCCGGAACTACAAAATGTAATTCATAGTGCTTTTCCGTTTTGAAGATATCTACCTGGGGCCTGAAAGAAGTAGGCTTGCGGTCATTATTCAAAGTGCTTTCAATCAGATCTCCAAACGTGGTGGGAAGGAAATCATTCAATGGGTTGTATCTAACAAGTGTCATATCTTTTTACATTTAGTTATTTGATGGTTCTATCTATCAATACCGTACCAATGATGATCAAACTCATTTTTAACATCCAAACAAGTCATTTTGTCATAAAAAATCAAATCCACCCTTTTTGAGCAAGACAAAATGTCATTATTATTTCAAATTTGTCGTATTCACGCATTCATATGATAATCCTTATATTTAGAGATTATAGTCACTCGAGTGGAGCGTAAGATTAAAAACTTTATTAAAACACTAGGTCCGGGGATTGTTTTTGCCGGAATGTGTATCGGTGTATCACACCTGGTACAATCCACGCGCGCAGGTGCGGATTATGGATTTTCCCTGCTGGCCGCAGTGATAGCTGCTAACCTTTTTAAGTATCCTTTTTTTGAGTTTTCGTCTCGTTATACCAGTGCGACAGGAGTAAGTATCCTGGAAGGGTATGCAAAAATGGGAAAATGGATCGTATGGCTATATGGTATTATCACCTTTGTCAGCATGTTTGCCGTTACATCAGCCGTTACTTTCGTTGCAGCAGGGTTACTCAGCAATCTTTTGGGGATAGACCTTTCTACCAACCTGTGGGCCGGTGTTATATTTATATTTTGTGTTGCTTTACTTTCTACTGGTAAATACAATGCACTGGATAGTCTGCTTAAAGTAGTGAGTACCGTATTATTGATTTCCACGATGATAGCTGCTGTTATCGCCTTTTATAGAGGAGGGGTAGAACCCATAGAGAGTTTTGTGCCGAAAGAAGTATGGACTTCAGGAGGTGTGATCTTTTTAATAGCCTTAATGGGATGGATGCCTACTGCTGTTGATATCGGTACCTGGACCGGCCTGTGGGCTGAGGCGCGTATTACTCAAACAGGCTATAAGCCTACCCTCAAAGAGACATTGCTTGACTTTAATTTGGGGTACATTGTTACGGCAGTACTTGCAGTCATCTTTTTGTCACTTGGAGCGCTGGTGATCTATGGGTCCGGTACAGAGTTGTCCAATAGCTCTCCTGTTTTTGCCGGGCAATTGATCAGTCTTTATACAGATTCTATAGGAGCATGGAGCTATCTGATCATCTCTACCGCGGTTTTTAGTACCATGTTTAGCACTTCCATCACTGTTTTAGATGGTTATGGCCGTACCATGGACCGTATGGTTAAGCTGTTAACCGGAAAATCATACAAATGGAATTACAATTTTTGGATCGTCTTATTAAGTGTAGGCTCATTCATGGTGATCTCTCAATTTTTGAATAACCTGAGGAGCCTCATTGACATGGCAACGATCCTGTCATTTGTGATTGCACCATTTGCCGCTTTTCTGAATTATAAGGCTGTTTTTTCGAATGATGTAAAGGAAGAATTCCGACCGCCACAGTGGCTGAAATTGCTGGCTATTGCCGGTCTTATTTTCTTAAGTGCATTCACACTCATTTATTTTTATGTGCTGATCGTATGATCTTAAAATTTTTTCGATTTTATCTATTGGAAATTAAACTATCAAACTCTAATATTGCAAACCATTTATAACACTCCCCCTTAGCTCAGTTGGTTAGAGCGGCTGACTGTTAATCAGTAGGTCCTTGGTTCGAGTCCAAGAGGGGGAGCTTGAAGATTAGCCAGTTACGTTTAGTAGCTGGCTTTTTTGTTTGCCTCCCGGCGTGTTTTTGGAATTTGGGTTTAAAACTCTATAGACTTATTTCATGGGAGCTACTGCATAGGCAGGACTTAAAACTATGTGGGCATTGCGCCCGTGCGGGTTCAAGTAATGCTCCTGTATGCACTGTTAATCAAGTGGTTAGGAGCTTCAAGAATTTCTTGAAGCTCTTATTATTTTGTACTGGTACAACATAGGTACAATCTAGTAAGGCTTCAGTTTGACCAACAGCGGTCTGAACTTCCTGCGGTAATTCCCCGTAATTTAAGATTTCCACAAAATTACTATCTGAAAAAGCTATAGTTTCGACAGTCTTGGTTTTCAACTTACCAGGAGTATTTGTGAGAATAGGATCGATCAGTTGAACTAGATCCTTAATCTTACTTGTTTGTTTATCTATTTTCAGTTTTATAAGAGCCCCAACATTGAGCTTTGGAATGGAATTAATATATCCAGGTCCTAAAACATTTTCCTTGTATTTCGTAATATCAACGGATGAAATCTTATTGTCGAGTCTTAAGGAAATTTATCCATTCTGGAGCTTTTTTTAGAATATTAATTTTTATAGTAAATCAAATCGATACTAAGCTTAAATGAAATACCCAAGGTTAGGTATTTTTATAATAGGTTTCCGAAAACTCATCAAAAAGTTGAACTTTCTCAAAACGACACATATGAAAATGAAAAAATAGATTCCAACCTTTAATTTGGAATTGTTTATAAAAAGGAACCAACGACAAATGACTACAAAGTGTCTACTATGGTTTTCCTTGCCTAACGGAGCACCATTGGATCATTACTTTCTAATCGGTCATTTCGGGTATGGTAATGCTGCTTGATTTCCAGGCTGGTATCATCTATAAATATTTTTCAAATACAATGAATTAGCCTGTGTAAGCTGATATTATGTAACTCATAAAAGCAAACTTTGAAGAACGGCAATGATTAATATCCGGTGCTTTCTTTAGGGCATGACATGTCCTTTAAACCGATAGTGTTACTGCAAAGTGATATGGGATACTATCGCACTAAGGAGCTTATCCTTAGTGCGATCCTGAGTCCAAAACCTCCTTACTGTTCATATTTTGCCTTAGCAGAAAAAGATTGTCTTTCTCAGCGACACTTTTGTTGGGATAGGCATTTTTTTACTCCGCTTGTTAAAATGTCCCACTTATTTTATGAAAACACCCCCAAGGTACGGGAAACTCATTCAATAAATTTGAAATGCCGTGACAGCACTGAAACCTGGCTAAAATCTACCATGCACAGCAGACGGGCAATAGTCTTCCTGTTCATGGGTAAAGACATAAAATTAAAAAGTCACATGTAATGTTGCTAACATGGCCATTTTCAAATAAAGTCTAAACTATTCAGTGTGATAGGTTTCACAATCTATCCTGAAAATTCTCAAACCAAAACTACAATGAAGAACACTTATACCAACTTCAAACCTTCATGGCTGTTGAGCCTGATGTTATTGATATTTTCTATAGCATGTAACGACGATGAAGGAAGCAGCCTGAATCCTGCTTTCGACGTTTCCACGAATACCCTGGATTTAGGTAACATCACAGTAAAAACAACCGCTATCAAATCAATGTCAGTAACCGCCAGCGACCTAACCGAAGATGTGATCATCACCGTGAGCGGTGACGCATTTTCTATTTCTGACGACCAAAATGGTACTTTTACTAACTCTTTGACCATACCGGCCGTCGACGCAAACACGGCAGGAACCGTTTCCGTTTTTGTGAGATTCGAATCAGAAACAACTGGAGACATCACAGGTTCTTTGAAAATAACGAGTGAGATAGGAGAGTTTACTGTAACACTTTCAGGAACGGTTGAAACTGAAAAAGACCCTTCTTTGGATGTCTCATCTACCACTTTGGATTTTGAAGATATAGAGTCCGGGACTTCGGCTATTAAGTTCGTCACTATTACGGCAGCAGATCTGACGGAAAACATAGTAGTAACGGTGACCGGAAATGGATTTTCCATCGCCGATACTGAGGATGGCTCCTACGGTAATTCTATAGCAATTTTAGCATCGGCTATTAACGGAGCAGGTACAGCTTCTGTTTTTGTAAAGTTCTCTTCATCCTCAACAGGAGATTTTGAAGGTGAGCTTACGATCATCAGTGAGCTGGACGCCGATAAAAAAGTGGCTCTATCAGGATCTGTTTTTGAGAACGCTGAGGCAAGCCTTGAAGTATCTGCCGAAGCAGTCACATTCAGTGCCGAACCAAATACGGCGGCCACAAAATTTATCAATATTAGCGCCGATAATCTCACCGAAGATCTAACGGTTACCGTATCAGGCAATGCCTTCACCATTTCAGACGCAGAAGACGGTACTTTTGGCTCTGATCTGGCACTTGCCGCAGCAGATCTAAACGGTTCGGCTGAAGCTACCCCTGTGTATATTAAATTTTCACCTACAGACATAGGGACTTTTGAAGAAACTCTGACTATTTCTTCCACAGAGCTGGATCCGGGTAAAACAGTCGCTTTAAATGGAACGGCTACAGCAGGAACACTATACTTTGTAGAAAACTTTGATTACGATGCTGATGCCATTACCCCTGCAGGTACTCAGGAAGAATGGTTCGCACTGACGGACCCGGATACTGAAGGATGGTACCATTATGCGAACACTATTTCCCCTATGACATTAACAGAAGGACTTACATTTACAGGGTATCCGGGGTCGGGAATTGGCAAAGCATTTGACCTATCCGGTGCAGCTGGTGGCCCGGGAGCCTTTAGAGATGCAACCGTTGAAGATCTGTCTAACCCTACTAAAGATTTCTACTACGCCGCTATGGTCAACCTTACCAGTGTAACGGCCACAGGGTTTGGAGGGCCATTTGCCAATATTTTGGCAGATGATGGAGTCGGCGGCGTTTCCTGGAGAACCAGGTTTAATGTGAGAGTGGATGGCAACGATGCGACAAAATGGCAATTGTCGGCAAGAAAAGATCTGGCCAGTGCTGCCGTTTACAGTGAAACCTCATATAACAATGGTGAAACCTATGTAGTCGTTTACAAGCAAAGTCCCGCTACAGGAGATGTAAGTTTATATGTATTCAACCAGGCTGATGGGATCCCAGCCACAGAACCGGTTGTGCCAGATGCAATAAGTAAGGAAGTGGTGACCGAAATGACCCCTATTGGTTTTATCTTGAGAAATTGGAACAACGTCGGCGATGGGTCTAAAATAGATGGTTTACGTATCGCTGACAGCTGGGCTACATTGTTTAGAAATGAATAATGGCAGTGATTTCCCGGATACTTTCTATACCGTCACAGAGATCTCCGGGAGCCAGTCTGTCGTTAAAAACAGGCGATGAAGGCATTACCGATCACTATTATTGTGCTAGACGGTAATAAATAATCTCCGACGACATTCTGGCTTTCGGGTCATAAGCAGTCGTACAACTTTGGATCTACCAGAGGTCAATTCTGGTAGATCCAAATTAAGTTAAACCTTAATCATGCCAAATAACTAATGAAAACAGTCCTCATAATCATATTTGCAGTGTTCGCTTTTTTAAGCGCCACATCTCAGGAGAAGATCATTGTAGATCCAGCGATGAAATTGTCCGATGTCTCTCATAATCCGGTAGGGCTTAACGCCTGCTGGCTTTTGAGTTCCGATAAAGGTTATCCAAACAGAATAAACAGCTTCGAGGCTGCTATTGCAGATATGGGTATAGGAGCGCTTCGGTTTCCCTTCGGTCATTTGGCTGATAACTACTTATGGCATACCGGTGATTGGTCAAGCGCATCTAATGGCTTGAAACCCAAGATAGCAGCGTTCAGCGAAGACCCCTCACCTACACAAAAAGACAGGTGGAAACAAATGGTCAACCCTGATGGGACTTTCATCAACGATATGGATTTCGACGAATATATATCCATTTGCAACAGGCAAGGTATAGAACCCGTCATAATGGTCAATGCCTTATCCTGGAAATATGCCGACGGCCCTACAAGAGGCTATCTCATAGAAAGCGCCAAGGAATGGGTACGTTATGCCAATGTGACAAATGATTTTGGCATCAAATACTGGGAGATAGGTAATGAAGTGGATCTTCATGCCAAAAGAGGAGAGATCACTCAAAAAGAATATGTAGACTTCTTCCTGGAAGTTACTGAAGCCATGAAATCCATAGATCCCTCTATTAAAGTTGGATTCGGGCTATTAGGTTTCTGCTGTAAAGGCTGGTATGACGATATCTTAAAGGACCATAAAACGGAAGTCGACTTTTTTGTGGCACATTCCTACTTAAACAAATGGAAAACGTATGAAGAGTACCGGGATGACCTCACTTTCAACACCTTAAAAGCACTCAATAACGCCCTTAACAGTATAAGGACTTTCGCTCCAGATGAAGGCATAGAGGTTCTTTTAACTGAGGTTGGTCCATTTAGTACAGGTAACAAATGGGAGAACAGGAATAACAATTTGCTAAAAGCGCTTGCATTTTTCGAGCAAACAGGACGAATGATCAGGAATAAAGAAGTCACCTATTACATGCACTGGACAAGTCATAATGCCTTTGGGTCTACTTCTCCTACTACAAACCGATTTGATGCTACTGCACTGGATCTCGAAAACCAGGTGCTGGCTACCGGCCACGTGCATAGATTATGGTCAGAACATCTGAAACAGGAAATGGTTGCATCCACCCTGGAAGCAGGAAAGCTGAGGTCATTCGCCAGCTTTGATGAAACCAGCAATGAACTTTCCTTATTCCTGCTCAACAAAGATGACAAGCCTGTGGAAACCGAGGTGCTTTTGAAAAATTATGTAGGCAGCCTAAGACACACTAAATGGGTATTTACAGGCACTTCACCTATGGACCTGGCTCCGACCATTAAACAACATGATGAAGCAGAGATCAGCGACAATACTTTTGAGATCACATTAGACCCTTATTCTGTGACTGTGATTTCTTTCCAAGAACCTGAAACAATCGTAACCGGATCGATACCTGAAATATCGGACGGAGAGGTTATATTCTTCCCTAACCCGGCCAATGAATATCTGAAAATAAAGACTAAACCGGACCTCACGCTTTCGAGTGCCAAAGTTTTTGATCTTACCGGAAAATTGATGAAAGAATCCTTTGGCAACAAAAGGAGTATTTATGTGGCAGACCTGGAAAAAGGCACTTATTTGATAAAGATATACTTTACAAATAGAAGCCAGTTAGTTCATCGCTTTTTTATCAATTAGAGTCATCGTCAAATAACCATGTACTATTATCCAGCTGCAAGAAAGAATAATAAGCTCAATTACCATAAAACAAGATCTGTTTTTATTTTTTGTATTGTGTTATGGATGTTTTCATGCTCTACCCAAAAACTCCCGGAGCTGAATGTTTCATTCGAAAGTTCCCAAGCCTATACAAAGGGAAATAAATTGGTTGTTTCGACAGGCAAAGTTGAAAGGGTATGGGAGCTAACGAGCTCCGGATTACTCACTATTGCATTCAAAGATCTGACTAATGGGGTGCAATATGCCGGAGAAACTAACGGTATTGGTGCTGACTGGTCATACTTTGGACTGATCGGGGAGAAAACCACCGGCACTTTGGCCAGCCTTACCGCCAAGCAGTCTAATGATGAACAATTCACCTCAAATCATATTGAGATTATAGCCGAAGTTGATTATCCTGAAGTGGAAAGTAGTGTAAAATATGTGATATGGGCTTATCCTGATGCTCCCGGTATAAGAACGCAAATTTTTATAAAGGGAGAAGCTAAAAAGCATATAAAACTTTCAACCGCTACGAAGAGAAAAGACATCCGCTTCGATGTGGTTTCGGGAAAAAACAAATTCGATTATCATGCGGCAACAGTTGGTGAAAGACACGTTGGCAGCACACTCGAGGATGACCGATCTATCGAACTTCATGTAAAAGGATTGGAAAAGAAAAAAAGCTACAAATTAGGCTTTACCTGGTGGGATTTCAAAGGGCAGGGAACTGAACAGGACGTACGTGTAACAAGCGTTGATGGAGAAATCAATGTCAACGTTATTTCATCTGCCAGGCTGCCTGATTATAAAAACGATCAAAAGCCGTTTGAAACCGTGCTGGTAGACCTCCCGTCGGAAACACTGCTTGATGGCACATGCCGTATATTTTTAGATAAAATAGCCGGTGATATAGCACAGGTCTCAGAAGTTTTCATTTATGAAAAAGGAGGCTCAGACCCTGAAATACTAAATAATTCAGATGAACGTGTCGATGAGCTTAAAAAGAGTGCTCCATCCGGGTACGCGCTCACAGGTTATATGAACTGTGGTGAACGTATACAAGGAGAAAAAATGATGACAGCCGGACGGGTAGATTACCTGCCTGTCAGCGCTATAAATGTAACACGAACCTATATTGGCTATTATAACGACACACAACATCGTAACAAACCGGGAACTCCCATTTTAAGAGAAGAAATGACCAGCCAAGGGATTGATCATGAGGAAAAGGTCAACTGGAGTAACATAGTACGTATGGAAAAGCATGGAAACGGCGTACTCATGGTAAAAGAATCCCATAAATGTGTTAATCAGTATGGTGTTGAGACCGGGGAATTTCTGCTGGATAAAACAGGGATCCGGAACACAGGAACCTCTTTGTTCCCCTCGGATATATCACCGGAAGAATACAAGCAATGTTGGGCCTCCTGGAGCATTTTATATTCAGGAAGCCAGGACGAGGCTGAGCTGGCATTGAAACAATTCGATCGCCTGCGCTACCCGGTAGACAAGGAACGAGATATTTACTTACAAGCGAATACGTGGGGCTCAGGGAAAAACCGTGAAGGGTCAAAAGAAGCAAACGTTTTGCTGGAAATAGGATCTCAGGCTGACCTTGGCATAGATATCCAGCAAATAGATGATGGCTGGCAAACCAAAAACTGGAAGCTACGTGAAGACTGGTATCCGGAAGGTTGGAAAAATGTTGTAGCAAAATCACACGAAACCGGTGTAAGGCTAGGGCTATGGGCTGCGGCCATGCCCGTTACATATGAAGCACTGAAATGGCATTATGATCAAGCGGGGTTTACAACGTACAAACTTGATTTCGCCAATTTGGGGAATCACAAAAATATGCAAGCGTTAACCGGCAAGATCAGGAGCTTTATTAAATATACTGACCACAAAGTAAGGGTGAACTGGGACCTTACAGAAAATGCCCCGCGTTTCGGTTACTTCTGGGCCAGGGAATATGGATGCATTTATTTGGAGAACCGGAAACCGGACAAACCCTCAAATGTGGTATACATCCCTTATTTGGTATTGCGTGATATCTGGCATGTGGCGAAATACACTAACATTAATAAGTTTCAAACCTCTATACAGAATATAGATAGGGTCAACCAAAAAATAAGTGACGCTTATATGCACAATCATCCTTATGCCGTAGCTATTGGATTGGTCGGAACCCCATTATTCTTTCAGGAAACGCATTTGTACAGCAGTGAAGCTAAAGACCAGATCAGGCCGCTTATTGCAACCTATAAAGAACATCGGGAAGAAATGTACGACAGTTATGTTTTCCCCATAGGCAACGAACCTGACAATGCCAGCTGGACAGGGTTTCAATGGTACAATCCACAAAAAAATATCGGCTATCTAATGATTTTTAGAGAGCTGAATAATATCAATGCTAAAAACCAAATTGCACTGAGGTTTGTGAAGAACAGAATGGTAAAGTTACTGGATATTCAGTCCGGTGAAAAAATGATCGAAAACATTGGCCCACAAGGTGGGTTGAATGTAGAAATTGAAAATCCAGCCGGGTTTTTATTCTTACAATATGAAATTGATCAAACACCCCTTCAATAACTACAGCTCTCTGTTATCCTTCCCCCTTAGGTAATTCCTCCTAAACACCCTGGGGGAACTGGACAACAAAAAGAGAGCGCTCTACAGTAATCCTATATTCACTTCTAACTCGTACCTGTCTGGTACAGGAGAAACGGTAAACATTAGCACTGAATTTTATGACACCTTTATTTGAGAAGGATCATGGCCTTTAACATGATCGAAGATGGATAACGAGAGGCTTTACAGCCTTACTGATTAAACAAAATGCTATGATGAGTTTGAAATTCACCGGTAATTAGCTGAATAATATAAAGGCCGTTTAAGAGAGTGGTTCCATTTTGTCCCTGTCCGGACCACTCATAAGAATAGTTACCCGCCGCATGCTTGATCCCAGGGATAAGAGTATGCACCTTCTGCCCTTTCATATCATAGATGTATAGATACACTATCTCATTTTTTGGTAGTGTAAATCCAATGGCTGTCTTACCGTTAAAGGGGTTAGGATAACTTCGGAGGGCGGCTGATGCCATCCGTAAAGGCTCATTTCCCAATATTACCGCTTCTTCTGAGGCGAATACCGGTACCCACCTGGTCCATTCACCGGTGCTGGTATTTTTTGCCTGTTCAATGAATGGATTGTCACTATTTTGCGAAATTATCCTTAATTTCTTTTGGGTGTGCCTATTAACAATATGCGCATAGCCATCCCTTGTGCCTACCAGTTTCCACTGTACCCAATGCCCTAATGAACCACCCGGCACCTGTACCATACGAGAGGCATCTGTAATATCAATCGGCCTGAAATACTTTTTGGTTTCCCTGTTTTTTAAGAGGAAGTAACTACTATCTGTGTCTATTTTTTCCCATTGAACCCAATGGTCCTCGGTTTGAGCAGTAGTGTGAACCATTTCCGCACCACCTCCGGCATGCTCGGGTCTCATTTTAAGGCTATCCGTTTGCAAGACTAAATAGTAGTAGGGAGTCCCATTACCGCTATTAACAACAACCCTAAAGGTTTGCTGTGTTTTTGCGCCGCATTCATTGGTATAAGTAACGTTATAGACCCCTTTATGATCCATTTGAATCTGATCCAGCGCAATTTGGCGGTTTGATGCTGTAAAGTTATTTGGTCCCTCCCAGCTCCATGAGCCTGGGGTATTTGCTGGTCCGGGGGTCATGGTTAAAGCATCACCAATCTTGACAAAGGCAAATGAAGTTTTTTGCGGGCTATCTTGATTGACCTGCAGCTGACTAGTAACAGCTGATGGAAAGCAGCCATTCCCTTGCCCGCTTGTATTGGAAAGCCCCATATCCTCACGCAAGGCCCCAACCATGTATACATGACGCTGCACATCTTCATCTTTTGAATTTAGCCCGTAAGGCCAGAAATGCCATTTATCAGCGTGCAAAACAGCATCGGCTCCGTTATACTCCATGATAAGTGCATTCGCAACCGGACCCGTCCACACCTTCTTCTCATCATCTCGATTCGCTCCCCAGTTACTATAGGTGCCTACCCCTAAAACATGCGCCATTTCGTGCAAAGCAGTTCGCTGTCCCCTGGATCCGCCAAAGGCAATCCGGCCTTTATAACTTGCATTTGCCGTTGGTACTGAAGCGCTATAGATCACTTTCACATTTTCAGTGTAGTTACTGTAACGGTTGTATATAGTCACACAGGAATCCATAGATCTCCTGATCTGGCTTTCATAGGGGCTGTCCAATACCGATTGGTCTAACCAGTAGGTAAGTTGTGCATAAGCAGCCCCATTCATGAAGGCAACAAAAATAAAAATTGATATTAAAGGGCGTAAAGCACTTTTAATAGATGCAGCTGTGTTCATTGACCTAATTCTCTTGGTTACGACAAGTTAAGTATACTCACCAGCACTTGTGTATATACAGCTTATCATTGATTGATATACCCCTCCGATTATGCTAAAACACCCACTGCAACAAGGGCTCTTCTACACAGGGTACCTTTTCAGTATAAACAATGAAAATCAAGCCACCGGATGATGTGGCTAACTTGTATTTTGAGGCAGTTAAGTGTAAGTTCTTGTCAATCTAAAATACATGCTGCGCAGAGCGAGCCTGTCAAAAAACGGTGAATCCAATTCCGCGAGCTGATTACCGGCTTTTCCATATATATAGATGAATAAATGGCCGGTAAAAGTAATAAAATATGATCTGTGACAAAAAATGGAAAGAGCTTAAACATTGCCTTTGCTATTCTATTCGGCAAACCGTATTCTCCAGGAGATACCCGTATCTATAAACCAGTCTGTGAGGCCCTCATTCTTACCAAAACCACCCGGTAGGTCCTGTTGAAGATCGTTACTCACTAAATAGCCAATTCCGGTGTCCCATCGAACGTCTAGGTTACAGGCCTGTCGAACACTGGCTTGATGCGTAGCACATATGTAGCGAGCCAGTTCCCGTTTTTCAACAGGCCTTAAAGCTTTTTTCTATGACATCTTTAAGGATATAATTATCATGGGCTAACTCGGCGTACATCTTCTTGTATTGGGCCAGTTTAGATTCTAACTCTTTCACTCGTTTTAACTGGTTGGCATCCATACCACCATACTTGCTCTTCCAATTGTAAAAGGTAGCCTGGCTAATCCCATACTCACGGCAAAGGTCTCCAAGCTTACGACCATTTTCATGCTCGGTGAGAATCTTAATGATTTGAGTTTCGGTGTAACGTGATTTTTTCATCTCCCTAAGTTAAAGTTACGATTATTTTATAGTTTCAATCGTTCCGGTTTTTAGGGAGGAGGTCATTGTCCACAACCGCAAGATCTATGGCCCATTTCGATAGACACGTACAACCTGCTTTACCGAGTTTTAATAAGCACGTTGAGTCAACGGCAGTTTTCAAATGGTGTTAAATTTGGACGAAAAAAGGCACATTCCACGTGCGCATACACTGCCCTGACTTCACCATTCTACCCCCATTCCGTCCATGTTTTTCCATGATCAGGTTATATTTTACAATGTAATATTTTTTTTATGCGGTGAGTCTGAAAAGGAACCTGCTGTACTTCAGAAAGCTTTTATTTTTTTGCTGATGGCGTCCTACTATTTTGTTACATCCGGTTGCTACTATTAAAATTTCTAGGTCTTTTTGGCGGCTTTAAAATTGTTTAAACGAATAAACCCCAAAACAAATGGAGATTAACGTAGCGTTATTAACCACCGCAGAAGAATGTGACACCGCCCTGGAGATCCTGCAGGCTGAAAAGACCCAGCTACAGCGTAGGCTGCGCAACCTGGGAGAGCGACTGGAAAGCCGCTCGGCTACTACGGTGGATGTGAGTGAAGGCATAGACAGTGTGCAAGCCATCCTTACAGGCTATCAGGCCGCGGTAGACCTGATTACCGATGAGAAAGCCAAACGTGAGCTGGAACTGAAGATAGAACGGGAAGAGACTAAGCTCAAAGCCTTACAAAACCGTCAGGCCAACTATAATGCTGTTTCGGTGGTGGAAGACCAGGTAGACCATACCCAGCTGGAAGCACAACTTCCCGTACTGGATGATGCCATTACCATGGTAGAAACCCATAAAGGCACGCTCTAATCCAATACGCAGTGCCTGAAAACCCGATGTGTTCGGGTTTTTTTATGTAGGTGTTGTACAACGAAAAAATAAACCCGAAGTGATGTTGTACAAAACACAAAAGGCATTTGTACAACGTAAAAATATTTTCGTTAAAACTTTGTACAAGCTTGTACAACATGTGGTAGAAAAAAATAAAATATTGTACAACATGTCACTCCTGGAAACCCTCAGACACTATTTTGATATCAGTAACACCTCCATAGCGCATTTGATCGGAGCGTCTTCTTCCCTGGTTCATTCTGTGAGTTCCGGCCGCAGGTCATTATCGCTATACCACATTCAGCCCCTGCTACTCCTCCAGGAAGCGCTGGAAGTGGATACGCCCTGTGAAGCGCTACCCCATGCCCGGCGTTTTATAGCGCATGAACAGCAAAAGCTGCCAGTAGCCCTGGCACAGTCCATCAAAAAGATGGAAAACAAACTACTGAGACGGCAAGACGCCCTGGCCCAACTAAAAGCCTACCGCCAGCGACTACTACGTGGGTTAAATGCTTGTGATAGCCTGCTGGAAAAAGAGCAACTCTCCTCCCACCAGACCAAATGGGTGAAGCTAAGAAAGCGGCACCTTACCGGTAAGCTAAAAGAAAGCCCCCTGGCTTGGGAAGTAATGTTACAGACCCAGGTGAAAGGGCTGGAAGCACAGCTTACCATGTTACAGGAAGCTGTGTCTACAAAGTAAATTTTATCCGTAGAGATTTTTATTTGATTTTGCCGACACACTGACAAGCACATTGCGTCTGCCCTTCGGGACAGCCACAAAGAGCTTGCCTTCCCTCCCGCAGATTTAAGAATTTGAATTTCGCTTTCGAGTTGGATATAACTTCTGCTTAGAATCAGTGATTTCATCTTTTAATTTCTTGTTGGCGCTATTCAGTAATTCATTTTGATGTTTCATGATACTCAAAAGGTCATGCATGGCATTGAGGTTTTCCAATTGGACGGAAACGATTTGTTCTAAATCGGCTTTGGTATATCTTCTACTCATGTGTCATTTTTTGAAATTATTGTTTATTATTTCTATACAAAAGTGTAGATAAAAAACCTATTTTCAAAACAATTATATAAATAATAGCAACAAAAGTTTCATGTATCTAAATTTACGTTTTAAAAAACGATACAAAAATGACGGATTTAGGCTTGTATCTTGCGAAAAAGACTGTTAACAAGGCAGAAGTATCGAGAAGGACAGGAATTAGCAAATCTCGGTTGACACAGCTAACCTCCAATGAAACTACAAAGCTAAGAGCAGACGAGCTTTACTTGATCGCTTTAGCTATTGATGCTGACCCCGGAGAAGTCTTTAAAGAGCTTTATTCAGATTTAAAACTAAGATAGAATAGTGAAGATTGATCATTCAAATATTGAGAGAAATCACCCTGGTCTTAGGTTAAGCGCAGCGGTCCTAAGACCCTAAATAGCCGAGAGCGTCCGCTCGGAACTCCTTTAGAAAACATCCTCTAAAATTCACAACACTAGCCCACAGGGTCGACATCACCACGCATAGGGTAGTAGCAATACCCATCAAATTAAACCATAAAAACTATTTCCAACTTACCCCTAACCTCTCTTTCATAACTCATACAACTACTCCATTCCCATCCTGACATAAGTTTGACAAAGCGTAACTTATGCCTACCCATAACCGCAAGTCCCATAGCCTTCATGACCATTTTGGCAGAAACGTATCACTTGCTTTGCCGAGCTTTAATAAATACTTTGAGTTAACGGCAGTTACAAACTGCCTAGGATTTGAGGGCTATGGTTATAAACTTAAGCCAGTTGAGAGAAACGATTACTCGTAACAACATCGAACAAACAGAATAAATACTACCTACAAACATATTCCTTGAGATCAAGTCTTAAGATTTCCCCCACAAGGCAGGTATATATTGGTCGAAATAAGACTGCCGCTGTACGATGATCACCTTCTTTACACCGCGATCATCGTTGATAGGCGAAAAGGCAAAGTCATAGCAGACATAATAGTATTTACCTTGCCTGGACCTATATATTCCGGTAAAGAATCTATAATCATAACCAAGTGTATCTAATACCTCTTTTCGCACGGTAGCCTTCCCCATAGGACTTAGCTGCCTGAGAATTTTTCGGTTACGCCTTAAAATGATGTGTGTTTCTGCAATTACTTTTTCACCTTCCGATTTATTTTGATTATTAAAGGTATTCCTGCAGTAAGAATCGCAAAACCGTTTGTCCGTGCGACCTGTGAGCTCTTTCCCGCATTGTTGACAGTGTTTTTGTTGATAATTATCCATTTTTTAAGTGCTTATTGTCGAATATAAATGTTTAAAAAACAGATATGGCTAATGCAAAGGGTTTATTTGGAACATGGATCATTTACAGTTTTACCAAAGTGAGCTTTTAGCTTTTAACCATACCTTATCCGCTCACAGGTATAGTGAGTCTACATGCAGAATTTATGTAACTATGTTCCGTGAATTTCTGAACTACCTGTACCCCCGACGTCTGCATAGCATCAATGGGCAGGATATCGTTCGGTTTCAATCTGCCCTGATCACACGAAAAAAGATCAGCCGTTCCTACCAAAACCAAAGTATCAATGCGATCAAGTTTTACTTTGAGAAGGTATTACATTGTAAAAAACAACGCTTTAAGCTGGAAAGACCGAAAAAAGAAAATACATTGCCGGTAATCCTCTCAAAAAAAGAAGTTGCCAGGGTCATTAGCTGCATTAAGTCCATAAAGCACCGGGCGATCATCAGCACTATCTATGGTACAGGCCTGCGAATATCAGAATTACAACATCTGAAAATTGAAGATATCGACTCAGATCATCGCCGAATATGGATACGATCAGGCAAGGGCAATAAAGACCGTGCCACCTTATTACCGGATAATCTTCTGATGTTATTACGTGCTTATTATCGAAAACACCGGCCTGAAAAGTTTCTTTTTGAAGGGCCTGATGGTGGTATATACAGTGCGAGCAGTATACGAAAAATACTGAAGCGTGCTTGTTTCAAAGCCGGGGTTAGAAAAAAAGTAACCCCTCATACGCTAAGACATTCCTTTGCCACCCACTTAATGGAGTCAGGAGTAAATTTACGGTACATTCAAACACTGTTAGGACATACCAGTAGTAAAACCACAGAAATTTACACGCACTTGTGTAACCAGCATATTTCTGAGATCCGGAGCCCACTAAGTATGCTGGAAGATTTGAGTACCTTTGAAAGGTAGATAACAGGAACAGTTCCTGTTATTCACATGTTGTGTATAATTGACTTCATGAGTAATTTTAGTTTAGTAATGCTGTTCTGCTGCCTCAATATGAATTTGGCAGCATTTTCCCAAACATTATATCTAGTTCCATTTCAAAGCATGAATCACATCAAAGATTCTATTGTAAATATAAAAGTGGAAAGGAAACAAAAAGGGATTTGGAAAGATAACGGATATTGGAAAAACTGGTACAAATATAATGAGAACGGATTCTTGGTTGAAGCCTTGATTCTTAATCAAAGATTTGTTCCTAAATACAAAAATAGACGTGTTAAGCATATTTTAGTATATGATAAGAAAAAGAAACAGACTAAATTAATTTATCACTACAACGAAAAAGGCCTAGTGTTCAAAATTGAGACATATGATTTTTTAAGAGGGTCGCCTAAGTTTTGGGGAAGTGAGTATTTAGAGTATGATACTTTGAATAAGGTTATTTCTTCATCTTATACGATTGAGAATAAACATTCCGCACATACAGGATACAACCACAGTGCAAACTACGTCTATAATATCAATGGACAATTGACTTTAGAAGATTGGGGTTATAAGCAAGAGAAACACTTTTTTAATGATGAAGGAAAAATTGAATATAGCCTTATATTCGACAACGAATTTGGATCAAATGAATACAGGAGACAATATAAAATCCTGGTAACCAAACATGCAATTAGAAAAACTATACACAACAAATGATATAGCACATGCCTCTAAGAAGTTACTTGAAACTGATCTGCAAATCCCCTAGATTGTAGATATAAATAAAGTTCAGAGTCACGTGCCATATCTGGACGTTAGTGGCAAGTTGGTCATACATAAATAACTTATCCGATTACAATATTTTATCAAGAATTGGAGTTGTTAATTTAGGAGAAAACAAATCATACTATTATGCATCAATTCCTGAAAATAGCTTGTTTAACGATTGGAATAACCTCTGTGACTTGTTTGGATGTCTTCTCGCAAAACAATTCTAGTGGCTTTTATGATAACCCACACTCAACAGTTATATTTTTTAGAACTTTTAATATTTTCGACTTCGGGTTCAATTATAACCTTTATATGGCTGACAGTCTAATAGGGAGAATCAGAACTCATGACGTTTATATGGTAGATATAAATTCCAGTGTTGCCACGCTTAGGGCAACAACGAAAGCACCTTCTTTAAATGCTGATAAAAGAACAAAATATAAGAAAATCAAGAGTGTTCAATACCCAATCAATTTGAAGTCTGGAGATACCTACTTTGTGAAATGTGGGTTCTTAAATCAAAATGTTTTTGATCTACCAAGGCAACCAACACTTACACTTTTGAAATCAACACAAACAAAAAAATACCTTCGCAAGAGATTTTTGAGAGAAAAGATCAAAGACAATCTTTATGAAAAATGGCTTAGTGAAAATGGCATTTGAATTAAATTTCGACAAAGATAAAATAGTCCAGCCACTAACATCGTATAGAAACGCATGCCTTTACTCTCGTTTATTTAAGTCCATGCGACTAGTCCGTATTTTCTGTGTTTAGAGTTTCATGGCGGATTAAGTAGGTCTCGATGGAGCAAGTTGTTGTGGTTGGCCTGCACGCAGGTTCCGGCTGGTGATCACGCAGAAAGGTTGTCGCTAAGTTCTCTGCTACTTGGAAGGAAACACAGAAAATACTACTTTCATCACCATTAAGTTCCGGATAGGCACAGCGTCCTATACGGGCGTTACCAGCAATTTCACCAATGAGGATAATTCTACTTTTATTATTATTTGTCGGACATTTTGGTCAATCACAAGAACTGATTGAGCCTTTAGAACTGTCTAAGCAAATCTTCTCCAAGACAAAATTCAAACAGCTCAAAAAATATACTACCGGGGAATACCAGAGCAATAAAAACCATCCGAATGGAACAGATTTATCATCTACAATTGAATTAGAATTTGAACTGCTGACAAAATTGGAAGATATATCTGTTGTCGCTCTAACTCTTGTAGATTCAACGGGAATTCCGGTTACAGATGTTTACCTTCATTTCAAGTTCGAAGACCAGATTTGGAAACTGGCTGCATTTAGAGGTTTGGCGATGACTGGTCTGATAGAGCAAGTTGTTCAGATGTATGACTCACTGAACGAACAACAAATTGATAGCTTAATAAATCAAGAAAATAGCCGCTTTAAGAACCGAAAAGAGTTTGATTTTGAGCTTATGAACTCCAAGCTAACTCTTGCATCAGATCGGGAACTAATTGAGCACTTTATCACAAATCAAGAAAAATTTCAAGTGTTGGTAAACGAAGTAAATCAAGATAGACCTGAGTTCAATCCAATGAGACGAACTCCATTAGGAGAAAATCAAAAGCAGTTAAGACAGGAACTTTTGATTAGCCACATAACCGATGGGGCGTACAGCTGTGAAGACTGCATGGAATTGACAATTGGAGGGATGGTCGACAATACAGTAGGTTATCTTTATTTAACAGATCTAGACCAAGTTCCTAAAATGAATCCGAACAGATACATAATGGTGAGGCAAATTGCTTCCAACTGGTATCTTTTCAAAACAACATAAAAGCTGGTAACAGGCGCTAAGCCCAATCGGCTTACTGAGTTGTTTGCAGAGGGCATTTGGATCCGATACATTTGAGATATTTGGTATCCCTTCGGTGTTGGGCGTATTGCTGTATGCTTTCTGAATAGTGATTTTTGTTCACAAAAAGAGCGATGAGCAAGGAATCTAAGATGTTTGAGTTGATGAAGGAGTGGGAGTCAAGTGG
>NZ_VKDC01000016.1 GCF_007097395.1 Fulvivirga sp. M361 | reverse complement strand
CAGTCGCTTATTGCAAATCAGACCGTGATAGAAGATAAAAACCTCGAAAATGGCATAATATCAATGATTTTGAGGTTCAAAACACCCAAACCTCCCATAAAAAGGTGCATTTAAACGTCAAAAATACACTTTTTGAGCTAAAACTATTTTTCATGAGTGGCCTACTTTACCCCAGGGTAAAATGAGAAGCCAGGCTTTCTATAACAATCAAATGATAGAAAGACGTTTGATTAGAACAAAACCAGACGTATTAGATAACGATTGCAGATGGCACAACCTTCAAATGTGCACTATATTCAAGTTGGGTGATAAGATCATTGAAAAGACATAAAGTGTAAAACATATCCTCAGTTGCCCCCGCTTCCTACTTGTAAAAACTTGAATAAGGTCAAACCACTCTGATTAAAAGTAATACAAAAAAGGGTTGTTTCTAAAGCGAAACAACCCTTGACTATTTGATCATCCTAAAACTGTCAGTCCAATGTTAATATGGCCGTTCCCTGATCACCAAAGGAATTAGACCAAACAATCCTGATGGCACCATTCAAATTACCATCAGCCGGTAGTGTTCCGTTTATGGTAAATGTCCGGTCATCCTCATCTTTATCACCAGTTCCTATGATTGTATCGCCACAAATATTCAGTTTGCCTGAAGGTGCCACACGATCAGTATATAGTGCATCATATACTCCAAAACTCATATCATCAATCATGAATTGACCATCATTTAATTTGGTGATGTTCACCGAAGCATTAAGTGCATCATACGCGGGTCCGGCATCACCTCCCAGCTGGCCTGAGACAAAGACATCGTATGCCCCTGCAACATCCTCAGCAGCCGGGCATATCCCAAATACCTCAGCACTCGCACTTCCACTACGTTTTTGTATCCTATCTACTACAGTTACAGAAATACCAACTTCACCAGTCGATCCCAGGTCACCCACCTGATATGTTCCGGTAATAGTAGCGTTTGTTTGTCCTAAGGCAGCGGCAAGTGAGGCTTCATCCAGCTCCACCGTACCGGCATCAGCCGTAACAATTATCTGATCAATACCTCCGCCCGGCGCATCGGTTACTTCGATTGTAAGTGGGGTTGTTTCTCCACTAAACAGTGTATCACTATCCGTTTCTACCGTAAAAGACGGTGCTGCAGAGATGTAAGCTACCTCGAATGAAATAGATGTAGTAAAAGACTGAGATTGAGTTTCAGACGCCTGTGCATTTATCAGGAAGTTTTGCTGATCAAAGAGTGTCACCGTCAGGCTTATACTACCTATATTATCTTCAGGCGCTGTATAATTTAAGTTAATAGTACCTGTAGTCTGTCCTCTGACCGCATTCAACGATGCCTCATCGATATCTATGATACCAAAGTCATTGGTAACACTGACAGCAATGGAATCAATTTTACCCGGAGCATCGGTAACCAATATACTCACGGTTGCCGTTTCTCCGGTCGTCAATTCAGTCTTGTCAGCCGAAAGGTTGAATGCAGGAGAATCTAATGTATTGGCTACTCCGAAATCATCGTGATCACAGCCTAATAAAATTCCGCCAAATAAGGCGATTATAAGAAATATATTTTTCATAATATCCAGTTTAAAATTCAGTGATCATCGATCACTATATTTTTTAAGCATTATTTCGGGACTAATGTGGTGGTTACATTACTACCCGCAATGGACCATTTTATCACAATAATTCCTGTGGTAGGATTATAGCTACCAAAATCTCCGGCTACCTGGCTTACGGGAATTAAACCCGGAGGGCTAAAAGTGGGTACATTAATAAGATTACATAAATCCTGAATTTGTCCACCTCCCTCAAAAGCGGGGTTATTGGTCAAAGAACCTAACATTCCGGCGGAGAGATCTGATATATCGTAGATCAGATCACCTGATTTTGCAATGGTCACATCTTTAGTAGTGGTCCTTGAAAAGCCAACTGAAGTCCCGGCATAAGTACCTTCAGGTATATCTGAGGGACACACTACCGGAATTGAAAACGTACAAGTACCTCTTGCATTTGGCGCACCACAGATGGCCGGTGCAATATTATTCGGATGGAATACACGACCATCTTTCATAGTGGTTTGAAAGACAAAAATAAAATTATCACCACCATTTATGTCACCTAAAGTAGTGAGTTCATTATAAGTATCCACCATTTGTTGCAAAGTGTAAGACACCGTTGCATCTACCAGGGTCGTTTCTGTACTGATGAGTACCGTATCACTATTAAAACCGCCCAATGGAGAAGAATAAACTCCGAATATATCCAGTTTTTCAATGAATTCGCCTCTTGTACCACTGTCATCAAAAGGTGTAAGATCAAAGGTGATCGTTTGTGCATTTAAATCTCCAAACAGATTGATGGACTGGCTTTCTTCCCGTATGTCTGCTCTTACCAAACCTCCTTTTGGATATTCGTCAGCAGGATTAACATATTTATCTTCACTATCGCATGCCCATAGTGCCAGCAGCATAAAGGCAAGGATGTACTTAGTATTTATAATTAATTTCATGTCTGATTACAGTTTGTATTCAAGAATATCAATTTGCGTCCCAAAAAACCCTGTCTTGTGCAATAACCCTTTGTGACGGTGGGTTTATGTGAGCTGCGAGGTCTGACTGACTGTAAGGAAAGCTGACCGGAAAAGACCTTGTACTTACGGTAGCAGGATCTGTATCTGCATTTGGGTCAAATATTTCCGGAAATCCTGTCCTTCGGTAATCGGTATAAGCATCAATAGAAAACCCAAAGGTGGCAATCCATTTTTGTGTAATGATCAATTCCAATTTACCTGCATCATCAGCTGCCGTAAACTCTGCCACTCTGCTTGTAACATACGCTTCTATATCCGTACTGGATATGGTGGACTGACTTGCCCCGGCAGCTACTTCATTTACTTTGGCAAATGCCGCTTCCATAGCTTCACGGAATATCGTCTCGGCATTGCCTCCTATCCCCTCTTCAAGGGCGAGTTCGGCCTGGATAAACTTTAGAGCATAATAAGTTAGAAAACGCTGAGGAACATTGCCCGGCCCCGTTATTTGTCCGGCACCAGGAGATTGTCCTACAGCTACAAGACTGGTGGTATTAGGTACAGGATTCAAAGCCCCTCCAACAGGGTATAGTCCAGGTATAGTGAAAGACCCCTGTTGTGCAAAAGAAGCGTTTGGAGCCTGAGAGCCAAATCTTACACTAACAAAAAGACCAAACTGCGTGTCATCCTGAAAATCTGTTGGGTTCTGTGCATTCCCACCCTGTGCTATCTGGTTATACCAATAGTAGGGAATACGGGGATCATTCAAATCAATCATTATCTGGTAGAACCAGGGGCTAATCTGCGTTTCTCTTGAGGTGTTTGACCAGTTGTTAATAAAACCGGGATTTCGATTTTCAGGTGAAAAGCTGGTGCCATATGGCATTTCAAAATCATCTGCTGCTGACGTAAGGAAATCATTGGCTGTTAATAATGCCTGAATAGCAGCATTATTGTCCTGCACCAAACGCACCTGGTTGTATAACTTCAGTTTCAGCGTATTGGCCATTTTTCTCCAACGGGTCAAATTCCCCTGGTAGATCAGATCGTCAGTAGAAGGTGATAAACTGGATGCTTCGTTTAAATTACCAGCAGCTTCATCTAACAATCGCAACAAGTCCGTATAGATAGCGGCTCCGTCATCATAGTTGGGACTGAAGTTCTCTGCGCCCTGAAGCGCTTCGAAATAGGGCACACGGTCCCAAAGGTCAACGGCAATGCTATAACCATAAGCTTTTAGGATCTTGGCTATACCCACATAGTGCATGTCTCCGGATTCAGTTGCTTTATTAATGATTATCTGTAGATCGCGCATTGGCCCTGAGAAAAAAGCAGCCCACTGTTGGTCATATTGGTTGTTTGCCATATTGTATTGATCCACCCGAAAATTCGTCACATGGTGCACAAATGTGGCACAGGCATTATTCCATCCGTCGGTATTCTGACCTAAGTAAAACGCCAATCCGGCCTCTGCCGCAGGAAGTAACTGATTGATCGGCACATCGGCAGGGTTATTTGGATCTGTGTTGATATCCAAAAAGTTCTCTTCACAGCTCGTCATGATGATGACTGAGATCATTATCATCAGACTTTTTATATATAAGCTTAAATTCTTCATGTAGCTTTTAAATTTTATATTAGAAACTAACTCTTAAGTTGACACCATACCTCTTGGTGGTTGGCAGCGTACTGAACTCAAGGCCTTGAGCATTTGTAGAACCAAAGGTTCCTAACTCCGGATCAAAGTTGGTGTGTTCAGGAAAACCTGGAGCATGATACCATAGGTTTCTGCCCGTGAAGGAGATCCTTACCCCTCCAAAAGGAGTTTTCTCTAATAATGTTTTTGGAAAGTCATAAGCCAGTGATACCTCTCTCAACCTGAGTACCGTTCCGTCAAACACTGAAAATTCAGCGGCACCACTTGCTCCTCCGTTATTCGTAACTATATTACTGAACCAAAGATCGTTGGCATTGATAGCAATGTTATTCGGTATTTTATTACCTTCTGCATCACGAATGGGTTGTCCTGTATTTCCATCTCCCAGAAAACCCGGGATGACAATAGAGGTTTCTCTATTTTCAGTGTCCTTGGTAGTTCCTCTAAATAGCAAACGTTCCGCACTCCTGGAGTAAATATCTCCTCCTTTTTTGAAGTCAAACACAGCAGACAGGGTTAACCCTTTGAAAGAAAATGTATTAGTAGCATTCAGTAAATAGTCTGGGTTAGGGTCGCCGATAATCTGAAAATTCGGATCTTTAATATTCCATCCATTAGATGCCACAAGGAAATTACCTTCGTCATCTCTTGCAGCTACACTTCCAAAAATAACTCCGTATGGTTGTCCCGGAATAAGCTCTAACGTGGGATCACTAAAACCACCGGCTAACCTCACCGAACGAATGTCCGGTCCCAGGTCTTCCACCATATTTCTGTTATGTGTAAATGATCCGTATACTTCCCATCTAAATCCGTTGTTGAGTTGAACGGGAACAACGTTAACCCCTATTTCAACCCCTTCATTGGACGATTCACCAATATTCGTGGTCAGCTGATCATACCCTGAAACGGCAGGTACAGTGATCTGAAGTATTTGGTCTGTGGTCTTTTTCGAATAATAGGTGAAGTCTATGCCTACTCTTGAATCTAAAAGTTGCAAAGCAAAACCAAGCTCAATCTCTGTAGTAAATTCCGGTGTCAGGTTGGGATCACCCAAGGAATTATTTTCCAGGGTGGTATTATCACCTTCAGAAGCCCCCGGAATTCCTAAAAATGGGAAGGAAGTAGTTTCTGAATTTGTTCCAAACGTAGGGTTTGCACCAAAAGTAGGACTTAACAGATAAGGAAGGGCGTCATTACCAACTTTGGACCAACCCGCCCTCAATTTACCAGAAGTGAGTATCTTACTCTGTATTTTAAAGGCATCTGTAAATACAAAAGACGAACTAACCGCAGGATAGAAGAAACTTCGGTTGTCTTCCGGCAAGGTGGAAGACCAATCATTTCTACCGGACATGTTTAAGAATAAAAAGTTTTTATAGCCTAAACTCACATCGGCAAATACTCCGAATAGCCTTCTGCGTTGAAAAGTACCTCCATTGGGTACTACAGCACTTGTATTGTCAAGATCAAAAATTCCGCTGGATACAATTCCGGTGCCATTTACCGACTGCCGGTTATTCGTTCTCTGATTGATATTGTGTCCAACTACCGCAGTAAAGTCCAGATCTTCATTGATATCTCTGCTTAGTGTAACAAGAAAATTGGATTCGATCTCTTCGTTTGTAATGTCATCTGTATTCGCAAAGCCCAATGGTGATACCACTGATCCGGAGTTCAACGCCTGAACCCTGCGATCAGTATAAGTGTTGATCCCTATTTTATAACTTAACGTGATCCAGTCAAGCAGATCATAGGTAAGACTCATATTAGCAACCACTCTATTGACTTCACTATCAAAAACAGCATTATCCGTCAGCCAGTAAGGGTTGTCTATGGTAGGGCTGGCGAAAACACTACCTCCGGTGACAGGGTTGACCGCGGGCAGCAAATTGAAATCGTTAATTGGCCAGGTCCTGTTCATCCAAAGTAACCTGGAGGTGATAGAAGTGGTACCCACAGCATTTCCGTTTATAGGAGGTCCTTTGGTTTCTGTTTTAACATAACTCAGTGAACCTCCTAAAATGAGTTTATTTGCTAAAACCGTATTACCGCCTATGCTAAGGTTAGTCCTGTTAAACTCTGAGTTAGGTATAATACCTTCTTGCTGTAGTCTGGAAGCCACGGCAGTGATATTAGCCACTTCATTACCTCCGGAAATTGTCACAGAGTTTTCAAACAGGCTTCCTCTATTCAGGAAATCCTTGACATTATCAGGCTGCGCGACATAAGGTATATTCACTGCACGTACAGGATTACCGTCATCATCAAAGACTGTAAATTGTGGAAATGCATTCTGAAAACCATTCTGACCGAAACCGTACCAATGAGGTATAGAATCACGTTCACTAAAACGTGGCCCCCAGGAACCATTCACATTACCATAGGTGAAGTCAACACCGGCACCATAAGTATTCTGGTAATCCGGAAGGTTAGCGATCTCTTCAAAAGAATAAGAGCTATTAAGTATCACCTCCAGGCCTTTCTTACTATTTCGTGATGAGCCTGATTTGGTAGTAACTACCACTACACCATTAGCAGCACGTGAGCCATATAAAGCAGCTGCTGCACCTCCTTTTAACACGGTCATGGACTCGATGTTATTAGGATCCAAGTCAGCAATCCTGTTCGAATAAGGTGCGCCATTAGCTAACCTTCCTCCAATGTTGAACTCCTGATTATCAAATGGTATACCGTCCACTACAAAAAGTGGCAGGTTACTGTTCAACAGTGACGCATTTCCTCTTATAGTTATTCGGGTAGCACTCCCCGGAGCCCCATTAGAACCGGCTATATATACACCCGGGACTTTACCCTGTAACGCTCTTACCGCATCTGGTTCAGAAATTTGCTGTACCTGATCCGCTCCAATATTTTCAACAGAATAACCCAGCGCCTTTGTTTTTCTTTGAATACCTACGGCAGTGACCAAAACCTCACTGAGTTCCGTTACATCCTGTGCCATCTGTAAGTCAATTACGGCTCGTGATGCTACTTCCACTTCCTGAGATACCAATCCAATGAATGAGAAAACCAATATTCCGTTAGCATCGGGTATGTTTATCGTATAATTACCCTCAATATCTGTAACGGTCCCTACGGAGGTGCCTTTTAAAACGACATTAACACCTGGCAGTGCCTCCCCATCTGCTTGAGATGTTACCTTACCGGCAACGGTTCTTTCCTGCGCCAGCACCCTGTCAAAAATCAGGGATGAAGTCAGCAAAAAACTAATGAGTAAAAAGTTCTTCATACTGTTTTGTTTAAGTTATGTATAGATTATCGGCTGCACACTTATAACACTGACTGGGAAGTCATATGGGTGTAGAATAGGTGGTTTAGGCCTTAACTCAAAGGTGAACAAAGGGGGAATAAGAAAAACCCTCCAAATGGGACGATATTTGGAGGGTTAACATACCCTTGATTGGGTGATAATGGGGTTATTTTAAGCCTTTTTAGATAAGCTTTTCCTTCGTGGCCTTGGCAATTGCTTCTGATTTACTATTCACCTGAAGCTTAGAGTAGATATTCTTAATATGAGATTTTGCTGTTTCTTTAGTAATAAATAGTTCCTGGGCGATCATGCTATAACTCTTTCCCTTCGACAATAACTCCAATACTTGTGTCTCTCTGGATGACAAAGGAGAGTTTGGATTCTTCTGGAATGAGTTTACCACCATTTTAGCTATTTTAGAGCTCATTGGTGCCCCTCCATTGATCACTTCATCTATGGCATCCAATAACTCTGAATGGCTGGTATTCTTAGTGATATAGCCACTGGCGCCAGAGCATAACGCCTGAAACACCAATTCGCTATTTTCATAAATAGTATTGACAATAAGTTCAATATTTGGATGTGTTTTCTTAATCACTCCTATGGCTTCGATACCATTCATCCCCGGTAGTTCCAGGTCCATGAGTATAATCTCAGGAGCATCCTTTTTCAAGTTTTTAATAGCGTCTTCTGCATTATCATATGAATTCACTACATAATAATTACTAACACTATTAATAATCAGAGAGAACCCTTCCCTCACGGCATTATTGTCTTCAACGATGACAATTCTAGATCTAAAGTAATTGTTCATAACATGGTTGTTTTATAAAGTTTGACCTCACTTTTTCTTGGCTCTGATTGTAATTTTCCTTTTAACTCTATCGCTAACCCATACTGTTGATTGCCATTGAGTATATTTAATGTGCATCCTATTTGAGTGGCACGTGATGACATATTTTTGAAACCGTTCCCTTTTTTCAAGTAGTCGGCCGGCACTCCATGACCGTTATCCCATAATCTTAGTACGAAACTGTTTTCATTGAGGTTCAATTCAAAATGTACTTCGGTAGACTGAGAATGCTTCAGTGCATTGGTCATGGCCTCTTTAAAAACAAGAACAATCTGACGGCTCCAGCCGGAAGGTAGTGGTTTTTCCACAAAATCATCTTTACCGGAAAAAAAATCAATACGTGTGTTTTCGAACAGTTCTTCTCCAAAATCTTTTATATAAGTAAATAGCTCATTAAGGTTATCGCTATCAGGATCCATAGACCAGATAAAATCTTTAGTGCCATTGAAAAGGGATTTGGTATGCTTTTCAATATTTAGCAATAAATCATTTATCTCAAGTGACTTATCTTTGAGCTTTAAGCTTATCAGATTGGTAAATACAGTGATACTGGCCAATTGATTTCCCATATTATCATGAAAATCACGTGCCATACGTTTTCTCACTTTCACCAATTCCTCCGCACGTATACGCTCTATCGTTAACAGTTTATCCAGGTTTTTCTTTACTCTATAATCATTAAAGAACTTTATACCCAATATGATGAGTATCGCCACTATAATAAAAAACCAGGGTTCCATCCAGAAGGGTGGTACGATGCTAAAAGTAAACTCAGCATATTCCCGGGACCATACCCCGTCACTATTGGCAGCCTTAACTTCGAAGGTGTAATCTCCTGGTGGAAGGTTGGTATAAACCACCTCTTTTTTTTCTGTTAACGGTGACCATTCTTTTTGAAGGCCCGATAATCTGAATTGATAATTTACCTCATCAGGGTTTCTAAGGCTGTTGCCAAAATATTCTATGATAACGTTATTATCATCATGAGGCAATTTGAGGTTCGATGGAATATTGTGCCAGTTGGATAATCCATCAGAATACTCAGTCCAATTTACATTGTTATCAAATAGTCTGATCCCCGAAATGTAAACGAGTGGAGGGTTGGTGTTCAGGGATTCCATAAAAGCCTTATACTTAATGATTCCCTGACTATTTCCAAACCAAATACTACCGTCTTTTTCCTTATAAACAGAGCTGTAGGAGGTTCTGATACCATCAAAGCCTTCTACTCTACCATAGTTTTTTATACGTTCTACTTCATTGGCTTCATCCAAATAAAGTTTGTCAATACCTCTTTCCGAGCCTACTACCAGGTTCCCATCATTATCGAATACCATATTATAAATAAGATCTGAAGAGAGACCATCACCTGCCGTTATATGGGTCTCTTGTGTTTTATCTGCCGATATTCGAAGGATACCATGCCCGGAATAACCTATCCAAAAATTCCCCAAACTATCCTCAAGGCACACATTAACACGCCTGTCAAAGATATTTTCATCAAGGACAATTTTTTCAAGGCGTCCGTCACGATAATAATTCAGTCCCTTTCTCGACACGATTAAGATCTTACCTGGTTGTGGCTCCGATATTCCCCAAATAATATCGTCATATAGCCCATCTTCCGTGGTGAAATTGTAAAACTGCTCGCTATCACAAACACTCAGTCCATTGGCCTTACCTACCCATAAATTGTTTTGGCTATCATTGAAAAGTACCCGGACCGAATTATGTAATACACCATTGTTCTTAGTATAATTATAGCATTGAACTCCATCATATTTAATCAATCCTGCATTCCTTGTTCCAAACCAAATGTTACCTTGTTTATCCGTAGCGCTGGCGGTGATATGTTGATTCATAAGATTAAAGCTGTTATCCTCACTTATTTGCCCATCAGCCGTAATTTTAGTCACACCTCCTCCGTAGATCCCTGCCCAGTAATTACCTTTAAGGTCTTTAGTAATAGTACTTACGGGTAACCTCGTAAGGCCATGTTGAGGGCCATAAAACTCAAAAACATCGTTTGCCAGTTTGTACAGGCCATCTCCGTTTGTAGCAAACCAGTCGTTACCCTCTCTATCACTAAATATCTTGTTGATTGCTGTATTGGTGAAGCCATGAAGTTCATTCATAAGCCTTAAACCATGGTTCTTATATCTTATGGCTCTATTGGCAGAAATAAACCAGGCTTCGTTTTTACTTTTGAACACCGACGATGTAATAAATTTATCCGGAAAACGAACGTCATAAGACATCGGTCTATTGAGATTCAATGTTACCAGCCCTTTGTTTGAGCCTAACAAAAAGGTAGAATCCGAAGCTATCTCTATATCCAGAAGATATCCTTTGAAATCAGAATTACCAAGTACCTCTCTAAGCTCTTTTTTATCGTACTTAAACAACCCTTTTATTGCGGTAATAAAATATACACTACCATCACCATTGATGGCAATATCTATGATTTTATCATTCTTGATCCAACCCTCCAATTCGATGCGTTGATCCAGTCTTCCATGATCAAGATAACCTAAACCACCATCAGGATAAGAAAACCAAATCGTATTCTGATCGTCATTGGCGATGACATTTATTGAGGCTGTAAAACTGATAGAATCCGTAAGGTAATTAACGAAACGGCGCCCGTCAAACATTGAAATCCCATTGGCAGTAGCCGCCCAGATATATCCATTTTTATCTACTAATACATCTCTTACGATGTTATTCGCAAGTCCATCTTTTTCAGTATAGTTACGAAATCCGATACCATTAAAGCATGAAAGACCGCCCCCCAGGGTAGCCAGCCACAGGTTCCCGAATTTATCCTGGCAAATATCTGTAATCTTCTCATGCGCCAGCCCATCATCTATATTATAATTAATGAAGTTATAGCTTTGACCAAAAGTGGATAAATACGTTGCCGTTAAACACAACGTCAAAAAAAATATTTCGACAGTTCTCCTCATCATTTCACATGGCAAAATAACAACTATAGAGGTTTCACCCCTTTTGGGGTATGGATTTAGCCGTTTATACTAACGAAGTAGGTATAATTTACCGAATCCATTTTTAAAGGCCTTATCCGCAGCAGTATTTCTTTGTTCGAGCGTTTGGCCGTCCTGTTGAACAATTACCTTGTACAGATACACCCCGTTGGCAAGCTGATCTCCAAACTCATCTTTGCCGTTCCATGCAAAATCTGACAGGTTGTTGCCGATACGTATAGGTCCAAGTTCATCTTGCGTGATCTCACGGACTATCTTTCCGGATACGGTCATAATCTGTATTTTAATTTGATTGGGCACCTCACTTCCCGTAAGTGTAAAAACAAAACGGGTGCTGGTAGAAAAAGGATTCGGGTAAGGGTAAAAATTAGTTATGGAAGATTCGTTGATAACTTCAAAATTTATCACATAAGGCTCTGTACCAGAGGCATTTCCACTACCATCTTCGGCCTCTACTCTCAACGTGTAAATACCATCTGCTAACCTGTCAGGCCGATAATCAACGCTAAAATCCTGCTCCTCTGATGCGGCAGTCCACTGTATATTTTCAGAAGAGAACGACACACGACGAAATGAGGTTTCTTCCTGCTCTTTCAAAAACAAGTTCACACCTGCAGTGTCCGTCTTAAGTATGAAGTTATTTTCGTCCTTTAACTTAATAGCTATTAGTGGTGTGGGTGAAACAATGTCCCCATCTAAAATATACTCCCCATCAAACACCACATCAATTACCGGATTGATGTTATCAGCAATAACGGTTAACAGCCCGGGAAAATCCTGTACATTGTTATCATAATAGGCCTCCGGAGTAATGGACGGATTAACAAAAACATTAAGATTATTCTGACCAGATCTACCCAATGTATTAACATCAACTGTAAATAGCGTAGTATCTGTAGGCGCCGGTGAGGTTATCTGAAATTCATTCATTGTGGATTGCCTTCTGTCAATGTTCAACAGAGTTGACCTGACTGTGAGTGAATCCGGAAAGGACCTTCCTCCGATATTCCAAAAACCAAATTGTCTGCTATAGTCTTCTCCCTCTTGCCTGGATTCCGAAAGGTTTTCTTTATCAAACGGTAGTAATATTCCCTCAGGCACTCCGGTAAAGAGTACCATCCATTTATCCAGATTAGGGGGTGTAAGGTTCGTTTCATCAATAAGGTTAGCTCTTAACCTCAGAAAAGGGAACATAGTCACGTCAATGAACGATAAATCCACATTTGATGATGTCACATTAGTCAACAGCGAGCTTTCCTGTCCTTGCAGGTTTATTCCCAACACATCAAATCTGAATTGATCTGTGACAGGCTGCTCAGAAGGTGTGACGGACTGAACCAGTGAACCCCATGCAGAAGCCGGACCAATCGTAGTGGACAGTATAGCGCCAGAGGGTGAAACTCCTGTAAGCTGAGTATCTAATGTAAGTTGTTGTTCTTCTACAGGCGTAGCTGATGCCCGAATGATAGTGGCACTGCCGGGAGGCGTTCCTTTCTTTGCAAGGATGATCACAGGTTCGCCATCCTGAAAGCCATTAATGGTAGCTGTGCTGATGCCTAATTCTTCCAGCTTTGATTCCACTGAAGCAGACCACCCGGAAAAGCCGGCATCACCTATGCTAAAAAGTAACACACTGTCCCCTTCATTTACATTATCAATGTATTGGATCAGGTTCGACGTACCCGAAACCACATAACTATTAATGATCTGGGATAACCGCCCGCAACTTCTGAGGTCTTCAATGGCATAAGCAATACCTGCATAAGGATTACCTGTATTTCTATCAAAAGCCACCAGGTTGATCGTATTATTTCTACAAGCAAAGCCATTATTGATAATAAATTGAATACCATTTAAAGAGAGCGACATATTAAGCAGTGAGTCTGCACTGTTAGGGTCACCACCGTTGGGAAGCAGTTCATTCTCTGAACCTAAGGTCAGCAAACTAATGTCTGTAGAAGACCTTAAAAATTCGAAATTTCTCTGATCAGGATTACTTTGCAGGTCTGCCAATTGATTTTGGTTAACCTGATCAAAAACACTTTGGGACCAACCCTCTGCCCCATTATTAATGTAAGTGAAGGAAGTGGTAAACCAATCTTCATTTTCACCCGGCTGGAGTTGAGCAAATCGGCTTCTCCAGAAGTATACAGTACTGTCATTGGCCGTAGTACCAGGCAACAGGTCTACTTCCCACTGCGCAAGAAGCTCAGCATTTACAGTAGTTGTTTTTTTGAAGGGGCTGTCAAACGAAAAAGCAGTATCAAGCTCTATGAGAAAATCCCGCGTTCCTTCCAAAAGGTTGGCGGATTGGACCAAAAGCCTGACCGGCTGCGCAGAAACGATGCTATAATCCAAAGGAAACAGATTCCGAGTACCGAAGGATTGAATAAAAGCATTTAATGTGGCCGTATTATTGTTTTCACTGAGTTCAGCAATCATATTGACCGGATCCAGGGCAACGTCAAAACGGTTATTCCCAAAGGAACTCTCACCGGACTGTTGGATCACTAAGGTGAGGGTATCCTGAAAAAGTACGGGTGGATAAATAGAATCATATTGAAGCACATTACCATTGCTCAATGTGCGGGTAACATTAACGCTGATGGAATCACCAGAGGTACGTCCAAAATTCCTTACAATCACCTTCAGTGCAAATGAATCAGACAGAGTTGTGATCGGTTCATCGTTGAACGATTCCAGGAAAAGGTTATCTTCTGTAATCTCGTAATCTACTCTTTCGGCTCCAAACAAACGCACAGCCGGGTCCCCCAACAACATCATCTGTTGGACTTGGGTAATATTGGCAGGGGTAGATGAATTGTTTTCCAAATACTCTAATACCACTTGTTTCTGAATGTCTCCCAATGAACGACTGATAAATGTGGAATCGCCATAACCTACCTGATAAAAAGTATTGGAATAACTTCTAAGCGCAATCTCAAAGCCGAAAAATGAGTGTGCTATAAAACCCACTGCACCACGATTGGCCGCTACTATCCAATCTTCTCCAAAAATCACGTCCGGTCGAAAAAACTGACCTGCGTTACAACCATTGATGAGGAATGTAGGGTACCTTCCGGCATTGTTGTAACCTTGAACAGGGTCGGAAGCAAAACCAATATCAATATCCGTAACACCTGGCGCTGAATGACCATAAAATGTTACCAGGTTGAGTCCCTTATTCAGTTCATCCGCAATATTGATCAATTCTATTTCACTGCTTAAGCTTTTAGCTACGGTGGTCACATCTCCACCGAGAAAGTCGTTCTCAGCTACACTGGCGAAGCCGTTAACATACCCCAGGAACCGGGAAAGCTCATTTTCACGTATTCCGCCGCTTAAGTGCAAAAGTCTTTTCCTCCATAGGTCATCAAAAGGCAAGGACTCCATTTCTAATACTTTGTTAAGATATGCCACCACTTCTGATGAAGACTTAGCCGGCAGTCTGCCCACTGGCACAGCCGGCTCAAACTGGGTACCATTTAACCCGGCCGTAAATACAATATCAGAACCTGGAAATCCTGCAGGAGGTACAAGGTCACGTACCTGGAAAGTCTGTCCAAACTTAGTCACCTCAAAAAAACCGGTAACATTTCTATGGAAGTTGGATTGAGGACTTAATCCCTTACCTATTAAGAAAAGATATTCCGGATCACCTTCTGCTACCAGGTATTCCATAAACTTATAAATGGCCAAAGGGCTTGTTTCTCCAAAGCTAAATTGATTATACAGCTGGTCCATGTCTACTATGAGTGTGTCAAATCCGCCGCCAGCATTACTGGCCCTGTATTCCGCATATGCTTTTACCGGATTACTTATGCCACCGGAAGGGCGCATTAACAGCTTATGAGTAATAATAATGTAATCATGTGCCGCAGCATTAATTTCGCGAAAGTCCACCCGGCTCACTACCGGTGTTCTGAAATTCCCTCCATTATTTACATGAAGCTGTCGCTCAACAAGCGTATTATCAAGAATAAGATCAGCAGTACTACCTGTCTGATTGAAACCTATTCTTATTATGTTATTGATATCTGTAATGTCATAGATCCCAGTATTGTTCACCACGTTTGTAATCTCCACGAAAGACTTATTTCCCGGATTACTAATTAGGTTAAAGGTTTTACTGGCAGAAGCCGCATCAAATTCCTGAGGGTAGTTAAGTCTCAGAAAAGAAGTACTGATCAGGTCGTTACTACCACTTATCCCCAGGGCCAGAACCCGAACCAAAAGCTCACCCGAAGGCAGGTCAATATCTGACCAGTTCAATGTACTGGTGAGTGAACCAGTCTCAAATCCGAAAAATTGAACGGTTCCCAAGGATCGCAACGCCCCTACGTCAGGGCCTACCTGCACTTCTACGTTGTGCTGTAAATTATCACGACCTACCAAAAGGACTTCTAACTGTGGATCTCCTGCAGCCTGGTTCGCATTGGAAATACCATCAATGACAAATTCAAGGTTCTGTCCCTCTTGTATTGCTCCACTGGTCCACCCCTCACCAATGTCATAGCCTGTAAATCGTATCACTTCATCAGTAGAGAACCCTCGTCCCTGTGAGTAATCATTTACATTAAGTTGTAAAACATCTTCCAAATGTGCTACCTGTGCGGGAAGGCTGCCCGTATTGTTTTCTGAAAAGTTTTCCATGCGCTTCCCATTTCCGGGAGTCAGCCTAAACGTGAGAAAATAGGCAGAAGTATCACTAAATATGTTATAAAAAGGATGAGGCTGGGATGCAGGTGGCTCATAAAGGTCTGCATCAAGTGTGCCATCATTACGAAGGCCATAGAATTCTATAAAGTCCGTAGTATTAAAAACGGCATCTCCTTCTCCTTCTACATGAATGGCTACTTCCTCACCCCGATGGAAAAGCTGGAGTCTGCGAGGGTCAGTAGTATTTAAAGGAAAACCTGCATTTTGTAAATCCGAAAAGCTGATCCTGTATATTCCATCCTCGGCTACTCCTATTTTGAAATACTGCTGATCAAAATTAATCCATTCATTCCCATAGTCCTGTCCGCTCAACACATGAGCTACACTCATCAGAATTAATACTATGCCTGTAATATGTTTCAATCTAACGCTGCTTTAAGGGAGAAAACATGGCTATACAACGACTCAGACTGGTCACCAATATCTGTTAGTGCATAGTCAATGGTTATCTTTTTTATATTAACGCCCATGCCAAAATTAGGCTGGAAAGTTTGATAGGTAGATCCGTCAAAATCTTTTACCTCCTGAATGTCTCCCAGGCCAAAACGCAATAAGATCGTTTTTTTGTAGTCCATTTCCAATCCCAATGCAGGATCGATAGAAACAGGGTCAGACTTGATCAATACATTTCTTCGTCCGTCAAAGGATGTAACAAAATCCAGTGCCAGTTGAACACCAAACTTCTCTTTAATTGGAAAATATCTTGCTACACCAACGGTAGCTTTGGGAAGCGTTACTTCCAGTGAATTACTTGGAATTTCATTGCCTGTTTGTGTAAAAACATCAATCACCAAACCTGTATTATGGTTCCAGGCGTTAAAGGTTCCGGTAATATCACTTACCATAATACCAAAATTCCATTTCTTGAGGTCAATTTGAGCGCCCAGGTCCAACCCAAAACCCCAGGCATTGGCAAAGTTACCTGCAATACGGTGGATCACTTTGAAGTTAGCCCCCATTTTCAATCCTCCTAAAATCGGTACTTTCCGTGCATAGGAAATAAGAAGGGCATAATCTGCTGCAGAAAAAAAACGGATATTTTCATAGTTTAATGCACCGTTGGCATCGTACAAAAACCGGGTATCAGGTATATCATCAATAGCAAAACGAATCAAAGATATACCTAATCGGCTCATGGAATCAATGGGGGTAGAAAAGGCAGCATAATCGTATTTGGCAATACCTGCAAAGTATTCAGCATGCATAAGTGAAAAGTCATATTTAGTCTGACTATTCAGCAATCCGGCGGGATTCCAATATCCTGCTGTAGCATCAGAAACGGTAGCTACCTGATTTCCGGACATGGCTAACCCTCTGGCCCCTACCCCTATAGATAAAAATTCGTTGCTGAATTTAGGTGCACTGGTCTGAGAAAAAACCTCAGCTGAACAGGAAAATAACAATCCCAATAAAAGAAAAATTCTCACCATTAATATCCTCAACTAAACAATGTAAATATATTAAAACCAGCTAGTTCTCTCCCTACTTCTGAATAAGTAAATGCCAGAATGGTCTGGCAGGTAACAATGGGTTTTGACCTGGAATATATATGTGGTTATTTATAAAAGCACTAAACTACTCATTTTGTTTAGCATGAATATATAACAAGCTAATAGTATTTACTTAGTACTATGCAACACATAGTACCTTTTTGCGTATACTTGTAGAACAAGGTCAAAAACCTCTTTTCAAGCTTACTCTCAATGTATTGATTGAATGGGGAAACTTAAAATAAACAGAATGAATTTGGAAAATACACAAGTACAGATGCGGAAGGGTATTTTGGAATACTGCATTCTGCACATTATTTCGCGTGGTGAGGTATATGCTTCGGATATGCTGGAAGAGCTCACGTCTGCCAAGATCATGGTGGTGGAAGGTACGTTGTACCCATTACTCACCCGTCTTAGAAAAGCCGGACTGGTAGAGTATAAATGGGTGGAGTCTAACTCAGGGCCACCTCGTAAGTATTATACACTTACGGAAGATGGCGGCAATTTTCTAGGTAGCCTGAATGCTACCTGGAAAGATCTGGTAAAATCTACCCGGTTGATAACACAAAAAAAGACTGCCAGCTAATCGCCCATTCATCCACCACTAAAGAATACAACAATGAAAAAAAATATAAGTATCAATATCAGCGGCATTATCTTTCACATTGAAGAAGATGCTTATGAAGAGTTAAAAAACTACCTGGATTCCATTAACAAGTATTTCGCTTCATTCGAAGACAACCAGGAAATTATTGCAGACATTGAAAATAGGATGGCCGAGATATTCCTGGCCAAACTTCATGAAGATAAACAGGTTATTACCGAAGAAGATGTTAAAGCGCTCATCGCCACAATGGGAAGTATTCGTGACTTTCAGGCGGTTGAAGAACCTGAAATAGATGAGCCCGATGACAAACAACAAGAACAGGAAACAGAAACACGTGAAGATGACTCAAAAAAGTTAAGACGAAACCTTAACAGGAAAATTATTGGAGGAGTATGCTCAGGCATTGCAGATTATTTTAAAGTAGATCCACTTTGGATACGGCTTGCCTTCCTGCTTCTGTTATTTGGTTATGGAATTATCTTCTTATTCTATATCATTTTATGGATCGTACTTCCCGGGAGCGATGAACCTAAAGAAGACAACGATATAAAGAAGATGTATCGTGATCCGGAAAAAAAGGTTATTGCTGGCGTAAGTTCCGGAATGGCAGCCTACTTTGCGGTAGATGCAGCTGTTATTCGACTAATTTTTGTGCTTACCATTTTCCTTGGAGGTACTGGCCTGATCATCTATGTTATTTTATGGATCATACTCCCTGAAGCAAAGTCTATTACTGATAAGGTAAAGATGAAGGGTGAACCGGTGACCCTATCAAACATTGAAACCAATGTAAAAAAGAATCTTAAGGTAGAAGATCAGGAAGAGGAGAGCATTTTTGTTAAGATCCTCTTATTTCCTTTTAGGCTTATTGCATTGATCATTAAAACATTAGGGGCGATTATAGCCCCCATTTTTGTTTTCCTGACCGATTTCATACGAATTATCATAGGACTGTTTCTCATTTTTATTGGGCTTGTACTGGTATTTTCCATGGTAGTTAGCCTCGGTGTCGTATTTGGAGTATTCTCAGCAGGGATATGGAGCCCTGAATATTTCAGTTGGAACGACATTGGTTTTCCTGTGGAGTTAGTATCTAACAGCTTCCCTACATTTACTGCTCTTGCCGCGCTTACCACAGTATTAGTACCGAGTATTTTCATCATGTTACTCGGGTCGTCTATGATAGCAAGAAAGATTGTGTTCAGTACCTCTACAGGTTGGACACTTTTTGCCATGTTTATCGTCAGTATTATTATAGTCAGTGTCAATGTACCTGGAATAGTCTATCGGTTTAAGGAGGATGGAGAATACTCTGTGACTGAAACATATGATGTAGGTAATAAAACAGCGATTTTAAAACTTAATGAAATTGGCATGGAGGATTACCAGGTGGCAACATTAACATTGCGTGGGTATGACGGAAATGAATACAAACTTGAAAAGAATTTTGAATCACAGGGCAGTTCAAGAAGAAATGCCATTGAAAATGCCAAAATGGTTACCTATAATGTGGATTTTCAGGATTCCGTCTTAGTTTTTGACTCTAATATAGAGTTCAGGGGAGATGCTATATTTCGGGGACAACGCCTGGAATCGTACCTGTACATTCCTTACGGCAGTAAATTTATGATGGATGAAGATTTACGCCATATTATGAGGAATACGATTTATGTGAATGGTTATCGGGTATCTGATATGGAAGACAATGTATGGTCCTTCACCCCGGAAGAAGGTTTGACTTGCCTTACCTGTGAGGAAAACGACAACTATAACAGCACAGAGTTAGACGGTGAAAAGTATAACCGTACCATGCAGTTTGATGGCTTTCAGGACCTTTCTATACAGGGAGCCTATACTGTAGACATTATAAAGTCCAACAAATATGAAATATTGCTAAAAGGTAGCACTCCTGACCTTAATCAGGTCAGAGTAAGAGAAAACGGTGATCAGATCAGAATCAGTTGGGACCGCTATGGAGCGTATGATAAAAGAAGTATTCGCAAAAAAGAAATACGAATGGTTATCATGATGCCCTACCTGCATGGACTGGACCTTAGCGGATCATCTAAGGTTTATATCAAAGGTTTGAAGCAAAGAGACCTTATGATGGAAGTTGATGGAGCTTCATATGTAAAAGGTAATTTCAACATTGATAACCTGGAGATTGACGCATCAGGTGCCGCTGAAATAGAATTAGAGGGTACGGGGTCCGAGTTAACTGCAGACCTCAGGGGCGCATCACAACTTAATGCGTATGACTACGAAGTAAAAAGGGCCACGTTACAAGCAAAAGGAGCAGCTGGTGCCAAAGCATTTGTTACCGACGAAATCATCATGGATGAATCACTTATCAGCAATATAAAATTCCGGGGCGGCGCCACGGTAGTCAACGATCCGGAGAATAATTAAATGGATCGAATAATCAGGGAGGGGTCTGAATTAAAGGCCCTTTGCTTTTTATATTCCTTATTTATTACCCATCAGTCATAAGCAAGAGATGAAATACCGTTATATCAATGATAATTACCCGTCAGAAAGTTGATTAAATAAACAAAAGTGTCCAACATTAACATTCAATCGATATCCACTTTAGAACGACCAGGAACCAACAATACCTATGGTAAAATGGGGAATACTCGGAACAGGAAAGATAGCCCGGCAATTTGCTGAGGATTTTAGGTTTGTAAAGGATGCCGAACTCGTAGCTGTAGGTTCGAGAACAGAGGTCTCTGCCCGGCAATTTGCTGAAACTCACCAAATCAAAACATATCATAGTTCATATGAACAATTAACCTTAAACCCGGATATAGATGTCATATACATATCTACACCACACACATTACACCGGGAGAACACTTTATTATGTCTGGAAAACAATAAATCCGTACTGTGCGAAAAGCCCATTGGTATTAATGTTCATGAATTAGATGAATTAACGCAACTCGCTCGTGAAAAGCAGCTCTTTTTGATGGAAGCCATGTGGACCTATTTTCTACCTCCGTTGCAAAGAGCCAAAGCATGGGTGGCTGAAGGCGCTATTGGTGAAATTAATATGATCAAGGCAAACTTCGGTTTTAAAGCCAATTACGACCCTCAATCAAGGCTTTTTAACCCTGATCTGGCGGGTGGTGCTTTACTGGATGTAGGCATTTATCCTATTGCACTTTCTCTGCTATTTTCCAACGCCCCAATAGAAGACGTGCAGGTAATGTCTTCTAAAGCCCCCACCAATGTAGATATTACAGATATTTATCAACTAAGATTTTCTGACGGTATATTGGCAGACCTGTCTTGTTCGGTAGGACACTCCATGCTTAACGATGGTTTTATCTATGGTACAAAAGGGCATATACATATTCCTAATTTCTGGAAGGCACGTAAGGCCATCTTGACACAATATGATGGTTCAGAACCTGTTATTTTTGAAGATTCTCGCGAATCCATAGGATACAATTTTGAGGCGGATGAAGTAACGCGTTCAGTTCTTGCAGGCAAAATGGAAAGTGAAGTAGTGCCGCTGTCAAAAAGCAGAGAATTTCTTTCTCTTATGGACAAAATCAGGAACGATATAGGCCTGGTCTACCCTTCTGAAAAATCGGCGTAAGTGTTTTTTTAACTTAAGGTGCAACCCTTGTTTAGTATATTGCATCTAGTCTTCGAGAACACTTTAAATGACACTCAAAATTCATCGATCTGAAGAAGATATTCTGATCAGGAAATGCTGCCAGCAAGACGGTCAGGCACAGGAAGCACTGTATAACAGGTATGCTGCTTCCATGCTGGGCACCTGTTGCCGGTATATTAAAGATCCGGATCAGGCAGAAGATGTAATGATAGGTGGTTTTGTAAAAGTATTCAGAAAAATAGACCAGTTCAAGGGTGAAGGAAGTTTTGAAGGTTGGCTAAGAAGGGTTATGGTAAATGAAGCGCTTACATTCATACGTAAGAATAAGAACATGTATTTGGAAGTAGATATCGAAACGATTGACCGCGAACCTAACTATCACACGCTGAACAGTGAGCTGGAAGCAGATGATCTTCTCCAATTGGTGCATCAGTTACCCACCGGATATCGAACGGTTTTTAACATGTATGCTGTAGAAGGTTATTCACACAAGGAAATCGCAGAGCAATTGGGTATTAGTGAGAACACCTCAAAATCACAGTTGAGCAGAGCCAGGGGCTTACTCCAAAAAAAATTGCTTAAAACAGAACAGCTATTAAATCAAAAAATACAATAGGCATGAGCAGTCAGGAGCTAGATGACCTTTTTAAAAATAAACTGGAGGCATTACAAAAACGGCCTTCACCCCGATCCTGGTCTAAAGTAGAGCAGGGGATCAATAGTGGAAAAAATCGTGGCATTTGGTTTTACACCAGGATAGCAGCTGCGGTTCTATTACTTTTCATGGCTGGGGGTGTTATCATGCGGTTTGCCTTAGAAGAAAAGCAACAGCCCATTGCTTTTAAAGATAGCATTGACAAGGTAAAGAATGATGATGAGATAAAACAAAAGAAACCTGTCCTAATGGAAGAACCCATTACAGATGAATCCAGGACACCACAAAACATTACGGCTGAAGCTTCACCGCCCCTCGCAACAAATGATATTTCAAAACGATCGATGGCCACTGAGCAAGTGATTGCAAAAAAGGATGAGCCTGAAAGAACCACTGCTATACCGGTGAAGAAAGGACTTAGGAAAAAGAGTAAAAATACGACCAATCTAATAACAGCTGACCAAAAAGCTACAGCAACATTAACAAAGGTAGAGAAAAATGAAGTGCCAGAGGTGTCAGCCGAGCAAACTACAGGCACCAATGCAACCAAAATGGCAACTATGGCATCTACAGAACAAAAGACATCTGAGGTTGAGGGCAAGACATTAACCTTTGATATAGAACAGTTTAATGCCAAGATAGCTGTTGCCGCCATCACTGATGAGAGACCGGAAGAGAATACGCCTGAAGAAATGGATAAAAAAGGCTTCAAGAAGATCATTGGTTTTGTGAAAAATATTAGAGAAGGAGATGGACTGGCAGAGCTTCGGGAGGCAAAAAACAACTTGCTTGCCCTGAACTCCAAAAAAAGAGAACATGACAACTCAAAATAACATAACAACACCAAAACTGAGGTTATCATGGGCGCTCTTGCTATTTCTACTTGGGAGTAACATACCTCCTATTTTAGCGCAAGAAGTCACCGATTCTTTAATCATTAATGTGGGGGAAAGTCAGATCATCTTTCTGGTAAGGGACCAGGAAGACCTGGAACGATTAAAAAACTATGACCTTAATCAAATCCTGAAAGAACTTAGTCTGAAGCTAAATCAGGACTCGACCATGACAGACACAAACGCAAGTACCCTGGCAGACACTACCATAGTAGTGGATAGAGTCGAAGAAGAATTAGAAGAGTATGATGAGGTACGCTACGTAAAGTATCGTGAAAAAGACCGGGAAGAAGATCGCGACCGAAATCGAAGGAGACGTTCTACCTATCATTTTGTCAATGTAGAATTGGGTACCAATAACTACCTGGAAAATGGAAATTTTCCGGATGAGAACAATGCCTTGTATTCCGTACGTCCATGGGGATCATGGTACATAGGTTTTGCCGCAGTAAACCAAACTCATCTGAGTAACTCTCTTTTCCTGGAATGGGGTCCCAGTATCACCTGGTACAACTTCAAATTTGAAAATGATGCTGTCAGGATAGTAGATGGTGATGTGATTGAATTCCGGGAAGATAACGCCGGATTAAACTATGTGAAAAGCAAGCTCACCGCGGCTTATGTCAATTTTTCAATGGTTCCTATGTTCGTTTCAGAAGAACCTCGCAGGCGCAGAAACCGTGACTGGTTCGAGAAAAGAGGGGACAAAAGTGGCTTCAGGTTTGGCGTGGGAGGTTATGTTGGTTATCGTATTGGAAGTTACAGTAAAATAGTAGTGAGGGAAGATGGTGACAAGAACAAGGACAGGGATAAGGACAGCTTCAACTTATCTAACCTCAGATATGGTATACGCGCTCAAATAGGCTTTGGCGGTACTGACATATTCTTTAATTATGATATTAACGAGCTCTTTAATGAAGGAAAAGGGCCAGCACTTAATGCTTTCAGCATAGGCCTGACTTTATAAACAACAAGAAAATTTAACTTATGGATGCAGGTCCTCAAGGATACTGCAAATGGAATAACTATGTATATATAACAACAGGATCAAAACTCAAAAATGATGAAAAGGATGAAATTATTTTTAACCATTTTCCTGGCAACAGGATTCGTAACAGGAGCATATTCTCAGGATAACACTGAAAAAAAGGAGAAAAGAAAGAGGCGCTACCGAACCTACAGCGACTTTAGGATCGATCTGGGCATTAACGACTACCTGGAAGGCGGAAAATCACCCGTTGAAGACAATGAATTATATGAAGTTCGCCCCTGGGGGTCATGGTACATTGCACTTAAGGCCATCAACGAGACCCAAATTACCGGCCCTTTATACCTGGATTGGGGGGCAGATGTGAGCTGGTACAATTTCAAGTTCCAGGATGAATCGGTACGTATAACAAAAGAACCTGATGGGGTCGTTTTCAGCCAGTTTACTGAAGATATTGACTTTAGGAAAAGTAAGCTCACAGCCGCCTTTGTGAACGTCAGCGCTGTTCCCACTTTAAAATTTGGCACAAATAGTCGTCGTCATAAACGATGGAGGCATTGGGAATGTAGTGGTAATGGAAGTGATTTCAGCATAGGAGCTGGCATGTACGCAGGATACCGGATTATGAGTTATGCCAAATATGTCACCGAAATGGATGGAGACAAAGAAAGAGATAGAGATAAAGACAGCTTTTTCCTAAATAATATCCGATATGGTGTGCGTGGCCAAGTAGGCTTTAGGGGCCTGGACCTCTTCTTTAATTATGATCTTAATGAACTTTTTGCGGATAACAAGGGGCCAAAACTTAATGCCTTCAGTTTTGGTGTGGTTCTCTAAAAGTAATGATCGAATGTAGTCATCAAAGAAAGGTAGGCTTCCGGGCCTACCTATAAAATCAACTGGTTTGGCAAGAAATAAAGAGATGCTGTTTCTACTTGCGTAGATAGATATCTCCATTATAATTTTTGATCATAATCTCAGGCCCACCACCATTAACATCTCCTCGCACCCAATCTTCCAAATAAATTTTGTAGGTGCCAGACTTTTTTTCCTCTTTCAATCGATTAGTTTCTTTTGCACTAAAATCAAATCCGGAGTAGATTTCCCCCTGGGATGTTTTCATCTTGAGAGATGCCTTAAAATCAGCCGGTAGAGAAAGGTCAACATCTCCGTTGTAGGTGGTAAAAGCCATAGGTGTATCAGGTTTTACGGTAATAAAAGTTGCTTTAATAGATCCGTTATAGGTATTTGCCACTAATGACCCTGAAATAGTCTCAGCTTTTATCTTACCATTATAATTATCAGCGACTACTTCTCCCGCTATATTCTTAATAAAAATATCTCCATACTGATAAGTTTCAACATGTAAGTCTATATTTTTAGGGACCTCAAAGACTAAATCAATCCCTTTTTCCCATGAATCAGACTCTACGTTAATGTAATTGTTTTTTTCACTGACTTCGAGATTAGTTAATCCACTGGAGATCCTTTTAAGACCGTCTTTCTCCTTTGCTTTTTCCTTCTCTTTATTCTTCACTTTATATTTATATTTAGCCGGAGAATATCTGATCAATATATCCTTACGCTCTGACCCGATCACATCTATGGAACCTTTCCTGATATCTACTTTTATTTTTCCACGTTTACCCGGATCAGTAAATGGCACAGTAAATTCGCCATTATCTTGAGATACTCCTGCCGGAACAGTAAGTATGACCAACGTTACTGCTAATAATTGTTTGAGACTTTTCATGATTTTCGTTGTTAACTTATCCTATTTATTTTTTGGACCAGATTTTGAGCTTAATTCTATCATATCAGGATTTGAATGCTCTCATTTATCCTGTCTTTCGCTTCCTGCGGTGTTTCTTCTTTTTTAAGTAGCTCTCGAAGAGAGCCAATAGCTCGTTTCTCTTGCAGGGCCACCATCATTTCTGCCAACCCCATCTGAACCATAGGTGATTCCTGGTTTGTAATAGAGGTTATCAGTCCTTTTCTTACTTTGGTATTACTGGCATAGGGAAATAATGCTTCTAATGCTGCTAATCGAACATTTACATTTTCATCATTATTTAATGTCTTCAAAAGTGCATCCGTGATTTTATCACTCACCTCGGAAATATCACTGGTCAGCCCTACCGCCCTTAATCGATCACTGGTAGACTCTTTTTCAAGAAGTGTGAGCATCATCATTTCCTTCATTTCCTGTACTTCGGCATATAATTTACCTACCTCAGTATGGGTAGCATTGCTATTTTTAGCCAACCATCCGATGGTAATACCGGCCATCATGAGCGCTAAACTATACGTCCAACGAAATATGGGTTTTGCATTCCATATACCGGATAGTTTAAAGCCCAATGGTTTTCTCGCCTTCCTTTGTTCATTTAATAATTGATGAAAGGAATAGGTAAGGCTTTCCGAAGGTTCAACGGAAGCCATCATGTCTAACTTTTTATTCAAATGACACAGGTCGCTAAGGTCTTCCAGCTTAATGATGCCCTTTTCGATGCAGCTTTCAAGCTGCTTTCCTTCTTCATATGTCAGGTTGCCCTGATGGTATTTTTCAATAAGTCTATCTTTATCCTTTTCCACGCTACATTCGTTCAAATTGCCTTTTCAATTTTCAGGTACTCCGCTTTCAGAGTCTGCATAGCCCTGAAAACCTTTACTTTAACAGCTCCCTCGCTACAGTTTAACAGCTCTCCAATTTGCTTGTACTTCAGACCATCAATTTTACTGAAAATGATCACCTCTCTTTTTTCCATATCCAGCCTTGCGATAGCCATTTGAAGGATCTTAAGTTCCTCAGCTTTACCCATAGCCTCCTCACTATTGCATACTTTATCCCCTATACGCTCTCTCCAATGTTCAATATCTTCTTTTTGAAGTTTATTCGTTTTCCGGTAGTGGTCTATATTCACATTCCTGGCAATATGAAACATCCATAGCTTAAACTCACCATCTCCTTTGAAGCCCTGTCTATACTTCAATATTCTTTCGAATACGCTTTGCACCAGGTCTTCACTAAGGTTCGGATCACCACTGAGGTTGTAAAAGAATCCAAAAAGTATCTTCTTATATCTTTCGAATAAAAGCCCCAAATGGTCGAGTTTCCCATCACGCACATTAAGCATGAGAGCATTATCTGAAATTGATTCCAAGTCTACCGGTTAGTTATATGATGCTCATGTTCATCGGGGTAAACTTAGTGTAATCGGATTGGTTACACATTGGAAGGATTTTTTGTTAAATCACAGGCAAGCAGCTGATTTTTAACTAAAGTTACCCAGGCACGAAGGGCCCGGGTATTTTTCAAAATCACATGACTATATGCTTAATCAATAGCAAGCAAAGGTACGCGCGTATGAAGAGCTAACAGCTTCGTAAGTCTACCTTCGGATGGTTTATCCTTTTTAGCATGATTTCGTGGTAGTATGGCCACCATATCAATATTATTCTGTGCAACGTATTCGGTAATTCCCTGCTCGATATCTGAATAAACCGGGAAATGATGTTCATAATCTATTGTTTCCAGGTAATATGATAATGTAGCCGCATTCTTATTTTCCACAGTGGAGGAAGAATCATCGCTTGTAATAGTGAGTATGTGCACCTTCGCATCAAAATAACGCGCAATAAAGTGAAGGATACCTAGTGCAAACGAATCGTCAATTTCATTTTTACCCAATGCAAGGGCGATTTTCTTAAGTCTGAAAGACTGTACATTCTCAGGTATAATAAGTATTGGACAGTCCGCTGCCTTAACGAATTGAGCGGCACGGGTCACCATCTCTACATCAGGGGATTCTGGTCTTACCGTCCCCATCATGATCAAATCGACGTTTTCATCTTTCTGAAGCTTTTGCAGAGAAGTCATAAGTTCACCTGAGTGCACAATGAAATCACTTGGTATGCCCTTTGGCTTGATCGTCTCTTCTTGTATTTTTTTTAATTGTAACTCTGCTTCATCCACTGTCACAATACTGTTCTCCGGATCAAAGACATGAACCAAAAGAAGCTCTATGTCGCTGTCCTCTTTAATAAAATCTACTGCATATTGTACGGCCTTTTGAGCCTGGGTAGAAAAATCTGTGGGGATCAGGATTTTTTGAATTTTGCTCATGTAATGCTTCTTGTTTAAACTTTAAAAATAGTTGTATTACTTACTTTAACTAGGATAAAGCTCACGGGGAACATAGATAAATTCACTACACCCGGAGTGTTATCTCCACTTTATATTACATCCCTGGCTGGGCACTTGGTTCTCTGAAATAGGATTTCCTTTTAAAAGGTCATTGAGTGCCTCTCTTATGGATTTTCCTGTTAACGGTTTTCCATTACCAGGGCGCGAGTCATCCAACTGACCTCGGTAGACAAGCTTAAGGTCTTTATCAAAAATATAAAAATCCGGGGTACAGGCAGCATCAAAAGATCTTGCCACAACCTGAGTTTCATCATATAAATAAGGGAAAGGATAACCCCATTTTTTGGCTTCTTCACGCATCAGTTCAGGCGAATCTTCCGGATAGTTTTCTACGTCATTGGAGCTAATAGCCACTAGTTTGACTCCTTCGGGTATATAATCCTCAGCAAGTTTAACCAGTTCTGGCTGTACGTGCTTCACATAAGGGCAATGATTACAAACGAACATAATAATAGTTGCAACATCAGACTGAAAATCATTCAAGTCATACATGCGATCCGTAATAGTATCAGGCAGCTTAAAAAAAGGAGCCTCAGTTCCCAGAGGAATCATAGTGGAGGGTGTCAGTGCCATAGCTTCAAGTTGAGTTAGTACTTGGTGAAATTAATAAAGTAAATCCATTAAATAATTCATTCGTTCCCGCATTAGAAAAAAAATATCATTCTCAAATCACTTAATTTAGCATAAATATGAAGATCGGACTCCTATCAGATACCCATGGTCACCTGGATGATCGTATATTCCAACATTTTGAATCTTGTGATGAGATCTGGCATGCCGGAGACATAGGCACATCAAACATTGTCCTTCAATTAGAACAGTTTAAGACATTCAGAGGAGTTTATGGAAATATCGACGGACATGACATAAGAACACTATGTCCGGAAGATCTATGGTTTTCCTGTGAGGGCCTTAATGTATGGATCACTCATATAGGAGGCTATCCTCCCAGGTATAATGCCAGAACAAAAAAGGTACTGGCGGATAAGGTCCCCGATATTTTCATATGCGGACATTCACATATTCTTAAAGTGATCAAAGATCCAAAGAACGGCTTACTACATATCAATCCGGGCGCAGCCGGAATACAAGGCTTTCACAAGGTCAAAACACTCATGAGGTTTGAGATCAATCAAGCCAAAATTGAAAATATGCAAGTGATAGAACTTGGCAAAAGGGCATAAAAAAACCCTGATCAAATCAAGGTTTTATTTATGTTTAAGATCTGATTATTTATCTTCTTTGTCTTCCTTATGCTTTTTTTCCTTAGTTGCTGCCTTAGGCTTCTTTTCAGTTTTAGCCTCAGCTACCGGTTTCTCTGCCTTGGCTGCAGGTTTCTTTTTTGGTGCTGCCTTTTTCTTCGGAGCCTCCTCCACTGCAACATCGGATTTTGCTTCTGCTGCCTTAGGTGTTTTTTTTTCTGTTACTTCTTTTTTCTCCTTGGCAGTGGTTTTCTTACCTCCTTTAGCAAATTCTTCTTTGATCTGCTCTATATCAACATTTTTAATCACAGGCTTTTGACTGAGTCGTTGAATATCTTGCTTCCTTGCTTTCGCTCTGGATTTATTTCTTTTTGCTTTTCTTTTTAGTCTGGTAACTGCCATTTCAATCGTATCTTAATAAAAATAGGGTGCAAACTTAAAGTAATAATTTCTAATAGAAAAAAGGTATTTGTAAATTGTGTAAGGTCATTCCTAATAAAAAACGGTTTTCAGCCTTTTTTGTAGTTTTGCCGCCATGAGTCAAAAGCCTAACTTACCCAGAGGAATGCGTGATTTTGGTCCGGAACAAATGACCAAAAGAAACTATATCTTCCAAAATATAAAAGATGTTTTTCAAAAATACGGCTTTATGCCCCTGGAAACACCGGCAATGGAAAACTTATCCGTACTGACCGGAAAGTATGGCGACGAAGGTGATCGGCTATTGTATAAAGTGCTTAACTCAGGCGACTTCTTAGGAAAGGTTACCTCAGACGATTTTACTTCAGGTTCAAAAGAAGTACTGCCTAAGGTTTCTGAAAAAGGCCTCAAATATGATCTTACCGTACCTTTCGCCAGATATGTAGTTAAAAACAGGCATGAGCTGACTATACCGTTCAAGCGCTATCAAATGCAGCCGGTCTGGAGAGCTGATAACCCTCAAAAAGGACGTTACAGAGAATTTTATCAATGCGATGCCGACGTAATAGGTACAGAATCACTACTGTGTGAAACCGAGATCATACTTATGATCAATGAGGTCTTTGAACAGTTAGGGATTACCGATTTCACCATTAAAATGAATCACCGCAAGATACTGAATGGTGTTACGGAATATATAGGGGCGAAAGACAAGGAAACCGATTTTTTAGTGGCTATTGACAAGCTCGATAAGATAGGTATGGCCAAAGTCAAACAGGAATTGGTCAATCGAGGGCTAACAAATGAATCAGTGGAAAAAGCTGAGCAAGTTTTGAACATAAGTGGTGAGAACTTAGAAAGGTTGAATATTCTGAAAAATGTGCTTGAAGGCTTTCCTTCAGGTGAAGAAGGTATCAATGATATAGAATCCATCTTAGCTATGGTCCAAAAGTTCGGACTGGATGATCACCACATAGAGCTGGATGTTACACTTGCACGAGGGCTTTCCTATTACACCGGCACCATTTTCGAGGTAAAAGTGAATAACGTCAGCATGGGAAGCGTCACAGGAGGTGGACGTTATGATGATCTTACGGGGGTTTTCGGTGTTCCTGACTTAAGTGGTGTAGGCTTTTCTTTTGGAGTAGATCGCATCTATGATGTTATGGAAGAGCTTGACTTATTTCCTTCTGACAAACTCACAGGCACCAAAGTGCTTATTATTCATCTGGATCAAACTTCTTTTGAATATGGGCTGGGTGCCTTAAACAGGCTTCGAAGGAAAAGTATTTCCTCAGAAATATTCCCTGATCCGGCCAAACCTAAAAAGCAATTTAGTTATGCAAATAAAAAAGGGATCCCTTATGTGATCGTTGTAGGATCAGAAGAGGTTAACACCGGCTTGCTTACTTTTAAAGATATGCATACCGGAAATGAAGAAAAATGCACATTAGAAAGTATCATCGGAAAACTATCCATTGACTAAGTGCGTAAAGTCTATACTATATCAGAAATAGTATTTTTGTTGACGTCAATGGCTAAATTATGGGGTATTACAAAAGAACAAAAGCTTTCAACACCGATAATCCAATACAGACATCAACTAAGTCCTTCAGAGGCACAGGAGAACTTCATGGACAATTTCAAGCAACCTATCTCGTTCATAGAAAATGATCGTATCCTGCACGATGACATCCAACAAACTATTGCGTTTCTGAAACCTGAAGAGTTGGAATGATGAAAATACCTCAAACCATTATTTTTCTTGCTGCTATTCTAAGTACGCCAAACGTATACGGTCAGTATACGAGTGAAAAGGGCTGGTTTGAAGTAGATGTAATAAATGACTGTACGGGAGGGTGCTCCGGAACCATCGTTAGAGGCTGTGAGGGCTTACAAATTATCATTCGCATGACCGCCACTTCGCCTTGCGATTGCTTTGCTGGCATAGGTTGTTGTGATTTTTCTTATTTAGAGGAGAATGTATTTGTTGTAAAACCTAATCCGGAGCAATTCACCTATACTCAAGCGGGTAATTACCGACTTCAGGTCTTATTCGAAAGACCTAACGGACCAGACTTTATGGATATTCAGATCAATGATAAAACGGCGCCTGACTTCAACATTTATTCATGTGCAGGCCGCTCAATACAAGTAGATATCCAGGATAATCAATACAATAACTACATTATAAATTTTGGCGATGGCAGCCCGGAGTTGGAAGTTCCACTAGGCGCCTCCAACGCTGAGCACAACTATGCAAATACGGTTCCTCGTATCGTTTCAGTCAGGGGGATAGATACTAATTCCGCTGACAATTGTGCACTCACAAATGATGATCTGGTTCCTGTAAATCTTATCATTCCATCCTCATTCGATTCACTGGTAAGCCTTACTAACGACCAATTGGCCTTATATTACAATTTACAACCGGACATTCAACATCGCCTGGAAATAAGTGTTAACGATGGGGCCTGGACCAGTTTCAATGCTTTATTAGAAGACACTTCAGAACAAGATACTATCCAAAACCTAGATCTTGAAAACAATTTCTATTGCTTCCGGATCCGTTCGATAGACCCGTGTGCAGGTTCAGAAGTCACGTCACCGGTCATTTGTAATGTCTTATTTAATGTAGCATTTGAGGATAATGTGAACGAATTAAACTGGTCTTCCCCGGCATTGGGGGTTATTGATGATTTCGAATTTAGACGAAATGGAGGGGGAAGTCAATTGGTTCGCCCCGGTCTGACGGGTACCTCCTCGAATGATACCGACATAGATTGTGACACAGAATATTGTTACGTACTTAACGCAAACTATGCGGCAGGATTTATTAGCAAATCGCTGGAAAGATGTGGCACCTCGTTCAGCACCGTACCTCCCGAACCGGTTAATAACCTGACGGTAAGTGTAGAGGGAAACGCCATTGATTTGATATGGCCGGAAAATCCGGCTGAGCCGATTGCAGAATACGCCATATCAAGGGGCACCAATGTAAACTCCCTCAGTACCATTGCCCGCATTACAGAAGCAAGTTTTAGAGAAGAAAATTTAATCCCTGATGAAATTTCGTATTGCTACAGGATAGATGCTGTCGATGAGTGCAGCAATCGTAATGAAGATGGGGTTATTGCATGCTCTATGCTACTTACAGGTACCATTTCCCCTGACAATACGATCAGGCTGGATTGGAATGATTATGAAGGGTGGGAAAATGGTCTGAGTAATTACACAATAGAAAAATCTTACCTTAATACTCCTGCACCTGCTATTGTCTCAGCAGCCTCTGAACTACAGGAAATCGATAATAACGATGCGGAACAGGTAATTCGTTATCGCATACGCGCTAACCCCATCGATAATTCTCTTTCAGAAGCTTTTTCAAATGTGCTTACCATTATTAAACCCAATAATATTTATTACCCCAATGCCTTCACTCCCAACAGGAATAATATCAACGAGACATTTACTGTTAATGGTAAGTTTATGATATCGTATGAACTAAATATTTTTAATCGATGGGGTGAACTTGTTTTTACTTCCGACAATCCTGAAACCGGATGGGATGGCACTTTTGAAGGAAAAGATTTACCGTTAGGCACATATGTATTCAAAGTAGAGATCATAGACCAGGCGGGTCGTGAGATCGCAAAAACCGGCACCGTACTTCTCATCAGATAAGCAAACCGAAAAAAACACTAACTCTTTGATTTCATTCTTAATCACGCCATTTTTGTCCCCCCTTTAGAACGGCACATAGATTATAATATAAAGTATGCAGCTATGTTTGATATGATGAAAATGATGGGCAAGATGAAAGAGGTTCAAGCCAAAGTCAAGGAAGCTCAGAATAATCTGGTAAATATTAAAACCACAGCAGAATCAGGAGGTGGTATGGTGAAAGCTACGGTAAACGGCAAAAAAGAAGTAATCAAATTGGAACTGGACCAGGACCTTATCAAACCAGAAGATCAGGAAATGCTCCAGGACTTGATAATAGCTGCTGTCAACAAGGCCACTGCTGAGGTGGAAATACTCGCCAAAGAGGAAATGAAAAAAAGTACAGAGGGGTTGTTGCCAAACATTCCAGGCCTGGACCTCGGTGGGTTAATGTAGATGGACAATGTATCCATTGTTATTCTTAACTTCAATGGCCGGGCCTACCTGGAACGTTTCCTGCCAGGAGTCTTAGCCAATAGTCCCGGATGTGAGGTAATAGTAGCTGATAACAACTCATCCGATGATTCTGTCCAGTATTTAAAATCAAATTTCCCCAATATTCGATTAATAATAATCGATGAAAACCAGGGTTATAGCCAAGGGTATAATACGGCATTGACGCAGGTAACTTCAAAGTATTATGTACTTCTTAACTCTGATGTGGAGGTAACGCCCGGCTGGGTGGAGCCCATGGTCGGATCAATGGATGCAGACCCCACAATAGCCGCTGCACAGCCCAAGATCCTTGATTTCAATCAAAGGGACCGTTTTGAATATGCCGGAGCAGGTGGTGGGCAACTGGACATACTCGGTTATCCTTTTTGCAGAGGAAGGCTGTTCCTTACGTTAGAAAAAGATCAGGGTCAATATGATGATTTTCAAAGGATATTTTGGGCTACCGGTGCGTGCCTTTTCATTCGTTCAGACGTCTTTCATGAATTGGGAGGTCTCGACCCGGATTTTTTCGCTCATATGGAGGAAATAGATTTATGCTGGAGGATCAATGCAGCTGGTTACAAAGTAATGTACAATGGTTCCAGCAAAGTCTATCATGTAGGAGGAGGCACATTGCAACGAACCAATCCAAGAAAGACTTACCTCAATTTTCGTAATGGACTAACCCTTCTCTATAAAAATAGCTCCACGAAAGAACTCATCTGGAAGCTCCCGGCAAGAATAATACTAGACATTATTGCAGCTGTCAAATTTACTCTTTTTGATAGCCCGAAAGATGGATTGGCTGTAATTAAAGCAAACCTCCATTTTCTTCAGAAACTAAGCATTACCGCTGAAAAAAGAAGACAGATAAAGAAAATGAACTCAAGTGATCGGCATCAGTTAATCTATAAAGGGTCAATTGTATTTCAATATTTCATGAAAGGAATAAGAAAATACAATGATCTACCTTAATAATACCAGGCGTGATTATGCCTTCTATGGTATTTTCTGATGTTCATTATGAAAGCTAATGCCAGATATATAATAATCGGTGATCCGAAAGTAATAAAGGATGCGTATATAAAAGTGATGCGGATAGCTGAAGAAGCTATACCCATTTTTTCACCTAAATGAGAGCATACCCCAAAAGCGTATTTTTCTATAAAAACCTGTAATCTTTTCATCATCTTTATCAATTAGTAAAGGTACAAGCCTTTGATCAACAATTCAAGACACTTGATCGGGATTATTTGAGACTTAACGATAAATATGCGTCTTCACAAATATATAGGCCATATTAGTGCTTTTACAACTAGTTCATTACTATTTTTTTGCTATTATTGCAGGTAAAATTGAACACACAAGGTTAACCTAATTCCACGAAAAAAATTTAAAAACGTAAATCCGATGAGAAATTTATTCTACGCTATAGCTTTGTTTGCGGTGATGTCACTATCAGGCTGTGCTCTGAATCAGATGGTGAAAATGGCCGATCAACAAAACTTGACCGTATCACCAAAGCCGCTGGAAGTACATGCAGATACCGTCTCATTTGAGATGTCAGCCAATCTCCCTGTGAAAATGTTGAAAAAGGGCAAAATATATACCCTCAACACCTTCTATAAATATGGTGATAACGAAATTGCATTGGAACCTATCCAATTCAAAGCAGATGACTACCCTAACGCTTCAACAGAGCAGCCCAAAGCAAGCAAGGAATATAGTTTCGCCTATAGCCCTGCTATGAAAACAGGTATGTTAGAAGTACAAGGTGTAGCTTCTGACCCTAAGAACAATAAGTCTAAGGAATCTCCAAGGCTGGGTGTAGCTCCTGGTATAATTACAACCTCTCAGTTAGTAGAGCCTGTATATTTTGCTACTTACGCCGATCATGGATACAATAATCAGGAAGAGTTAACACCTGTTAAAGTTAACTTCTATTTTGACCAGGGCAGGTCCGTATTGAAATATTCGGAAAGAAGAAGTAACAGAGGTAAGCAGCTTGATGCATTCATCGCTGCAAAGAATGTAACCCGAACTGTTACTATCACGGGTACTCACTCACCAGAAGGTGAAGAGCGTGTCAATAGCAAACTGGCCAAAGACAGGGCTGAAGCCATTAGTGCTTTCTACAAAAAGCAAATGAAAAAATATGATTATGCTGGTAAAGCCGATTCTATCAAGTTTATCACGAAAGATCTTGTAGAGGACTGGACAGTATTTAAAGATTCATTAGCCGCTTATGAAGGTATATCTTCGGAAGAAAAATCTGCCTATCTTGATATCGTAAACGGACCTGGTTCATACGAAGAAAAAGAAGATAAGCTTCAGTCATTAGCTACATACAAAAAAGTGTTCAGAGAACTATATCCTAAATTAAGAGTAGCTAAAACTGAGATATTGAAAGTAAAAGAAAAGAAAACAGATGCTGAAATATCCGTTTTAGCCAAGCAAATTGCTGGCGGTTCAGTTTCTGCGGATACTCTTTCAGAAGAAGAACTTATGTATGGTGCAACACTGACACCTTCTTTGTCAGAAAAAGAAGCCATTTACAAGGCCGCCACTAAAAAGAGCGGTAGCTGGAATGCACACAATAACTTAGGCGCAGTTTACATCGCAATGGCTATGGAAGGTAATGCAGACGCAAACGGAGACAAGGCCTTAGCGCAATTAGAAATTGCTGCTAACAAAAATGCCAGTGCAGAAGTACATGCGAACCTTGCCTCTGTTCATTTAATGAAAGGTAACACCAGCAAAGCGTACGATCATATTACCAAGGCTTCTGGTTTATCTGGCGAGTCTGCTCAAGGCGTAAATGGAGTGAAAGGTTCAATAGAGATCATGTTGGCAAAATATGGTGATGCTGTTCGTTCAACTTCAAATGCCTCTAACATCGCCGTTAACCTGTTCAACAAGGGGCTTGCACAAATTCTTAATAAAGACTATCAAAATGCATTGACTTCATTCAAAGAAGCCACAACTGAAGATAGCAACATGGGTGTTGCTTATTATGGAGCTGCGGTTGCCAGTGCCAGGTTAAGTAATGAAGCCGATGTTATCAGTAATTTAACTTCTGCTGTAAAAGCTACTCCTTCTTTAAAGGAAGCAGCTTTGGAAGATCTTGAATTTGCATCTTACGTATCAAACGAAAGTTTTAGAAGCGTTTTAAAGTAAGAAATTGAAAAAAAATAATAAAAGCCCTGTGACTTGGTCACAGGGCTTTTATTTTGTCCATACCTAATTTTGCAGTTAACCATCTGCATACTATTTTTACGATTGAACATGTAATCAGATATTATGAGAGAAATACAATTCAGGGAAGCCCTCGGTGAAGCAATGAGTGAAGAGATGAGAAGAGATGAGAAAATCTTCTTAATGGGAGAAGAAGTTGCTGAATACAATGGTGCCTACAAAGTTAGCCAAGGCATGCTTGATGAATTTGGTCCTGATAGAGTTATAGATACACCCATTGCAGAATTAGGTTTTGCAGGAGTAGGTGTAGGAGCGGCCATGAATGGATTACGCCCTGTCATTGAATTTATGACTTTCAATTTTTCTCTCGTGGCAATAGACCAGGTAATTAACGGAGCAGCAAAAATGATGTCTATGTCAGGCGGACAATTTAATATTCCGATCGTATTCAGAGGGCCTACCGGAAATGCCGGAATGCTCAGTTCACAACACTCACAGAATTTTGAAAACTGGTTTGCCAATACACCAGGCTTGAAGGTAGTTGTACCATCTAATCCCTACGATGCTAAAGGTCTCCTAAAGTCTTCTATTAGAGACGATGATCCGGTTATTTTCATGGAATCTGAATTAATGTATGGAGATAAAGGAGAGGTGCCTGAAGGAGAATACATTATTCCAATAGGTTCAGCGGATATCAAAAGAGAAGGCACTGACGTAACACTGGTATCCTTTGGTAAATTCATGAAAGTAGCCATGCAGGCTGCCGAAGAAGCGGCAAAAGAGGGCATAAGTATAGAAGTAATAGACCTCAGATCTGTGCGACCAATCGACTATGATACGGTAGTTCAGTCCGTGAAAAAGACTAACCGACTGGTGATTGTTGAAGAAGCATGGCCACTGGCCGCAATTAGCTCAGAGATCACTTACCATATACAAAAACATGCCTTCGATTATCTTGACGCTCCCGTCCACAGGATCAACAGTTTAGATGTGCCATTACCTTATGCTCCCACTCTTATAGAAGTAATACTTCCGAGCGTAAAAAGAACAATGGAAGCTATAAAGGCAGTTTCCTACGTATAATTGATCGCAGACTTAGCATAAAAAAGGCCATCTCAGAATAATATGAGATGGCCTTTTTTAGTTAGGACCTTTTACTATCACTAAACAGCGGCTATTAAAATAAATCACATAGTGAAACACCTCGTTCGCAATATTTTCCTGAACAAAACGTCGCCTACACCATTATAGGAGTATGCGTCTGAAAATTTCATCCAAGGTCTTGTGCAATTATTTGGAAGTCAAAAATGGCTTCACTGAAAAACTTTTTTTAAAACTCAATCCCCCCTTTCCTCCGGTAAAGTTGCTGGTGTTTGAAGGGTGTAATAAAGGCGACCGTGTTAGCCTCGAACTTAACTTTCTACTTTTTAAGCAGACCTGGACAAGTCTCATAACTTTTGACCATAGCGATTCTTCTGTTTTCGAATTTATTGACGTAGGCAAGAAACTTCCTTTCTTTTTAAAAAGCTGGGAACATCATCATAGCGTAATCAGGTTGAACGATACTGAAAGTGAAATTGTTGATGACATATCGTTTACAACACCTTATAAAATGTTAGACTGGTTGTTACTACCTGCATTATGGTTACAGTTTATGTATCGCAAGCCCATCTACAAAAAAATATTCAAATGTCATTAAAATCTCCTATTTTAACTTTTTGTTAGAATAAACGGACACTGGTATGAAGGAACCCTTCAGGAAAATTCGAAATGTATATGGTGAACGCTTTGAGGAAGCCCCTCAAAAAGGAAAGCGCAAACCGCTGTCCAATTTTGTAGAGATATTTACGTACAATAAACTAAGAAATGACGTCAATAACCGCAATACATTGATCTTTAATACGCTATTAATCACAGGTGTCAGCGTTTTCCTGGCATTTTTGATCCTGTACATGACAGGAACGTTGGAGTTTATGGTTTAAGTAACCATAAACTGCTACAGCTAGCGGGATAAAGACTGAGCTATATTTTATCTGCTAAGTGGGTTTAAAGCTGCAAGGCCACGTTTCCCACCGCCCATTTTGTTCATAGTCTTCATCAGTTTTTTCATATCGCCAAACTGCTTGATCAAATTATTGACCTGTTGGACTGAGGTACCACTTCCATTAGCAATTCGTTTTCTTCTGCCCCCGTTCAATATCTCAGGCCTTTCCCGCTCTTCAATGGTCATTGAGCGAATAATAGCTTCAATAGGTTTAAATGAATCATCGTCAACGTTTACGTCTTTCAGAGCTTTACCCATTCCGGGGATCATACCCATCAGATCTTTGATATTTCCCATTTTCTTGATCTGCTCCAATTGACTAAGAAAATCGTTAAAGTCGAACTGGTTTTTTCGTATTTTCTTGCTAAGACGGCGTGCCTCATCTTCATCAAAATTTTGCTGTGCTTTCTCTACCAAGGAAACCACGTCTCCCATTCCCAAAATTCGATTGGCCATACGATCAGGATGGAATCTGTCGATAGCTTCCATCTTTTCTCCATGGGAAACATACTTTATCGGTTTATCTACGACCCTTCTAATAGAAATAGCCGCACCACCACGTGTATCCCCATCCAGCTTGGTTAGAACAACTCCATTAAAATCCAACCGATCATTGAAGGCCTTTGCCGTATTCACAGCATCCTGTCCGGTCATAGAATCCACTACAAATAGTGTTTCCGTAGGATTGAGTGCTTTTTTTAATCGGGCTATTTCATCCATCATCTGCTCATCCACCGCCAGACGCCCGGCTGTATCGACAATCACCACCTTCTTGTTGAGCACTTTAGCTTGTTTAATCGCGCTCTCAGCAATTTTTACTGCATCGTTATTATCAGGCTCTGCATATACCTCTACTCCTATTTGCTCTCCCAGTACTTTTAACTGGTCAATAGCCGCAGGTCTGTATATATCACATGCGGAGAGCATCACAGACCGCCCCTGTTTTTTTAGGTAGTTCGCCAATTTCCCCGAAAAGGTAGTTTTACCCGAACCTTGAAGGCCAGCTATCAAGATAATAGCCGGATTGCCCTGAATATCAATATCCTCACTTTTACCTCCCATCAGGTTAGTGAGCTCATCATTGGTGATCTTAGTAAGCAACTGACCTGGAGATACCGCTGTAAGTACGTCCTTACCCAAGGCCTGTTCTTTAATTTCATCGGTTACTTCCTTAGCTACTTTATAATTAACATCAGCCTCTATAAGCGCCCTACGTATCTCCTTCACCGTAGTAGCTACGTTCACCTCGGTAATGCTCCCTTGTCCCTTTAATGTTTGAAACGCTTTATCTAATTTGTAACTAAGATTATCGAACATGATATATTATTTTTTGCGCTGCAAAAATAGGAATTTCTAGTAGTTCTAACGAACGCTAAAATCAATATTCGGCACAGGTGAGATCATACTCGTTAGATGTATCGTACAATCCGCGTACTCAATTTGTACCAGAAGACACCCAGTTTGAGTACACATTTCCCATGTGGGGAAGGAAAAAAAGAACAAACAAAACATTTCTCTATCAGTGGAAATCTTTATTGTCTTGTATTAGTAGCTTATGCAGAGGATTTTAGAAAGAATCAAAGCTACAAATCGTTTGAACAGTTATTTCTAGCATAGTTATTGATATTAGGGTCTTCATGGATTTTGATAAAAACACTAAATATTCATGGATAGATGAAGAAGAGGTAAAGACCGAAGAAGCCATGCGGAATGAGATTTATGGCATCATCGGTTTAAGTTTTGCCATTGCCATTGTACTAGTCATTAGCTTCTTTCTTCTGGTTCTGTAAAGCCTGAGTTGATTAGATTAAGTAAGCTGATTAAAGATAATTCAAGTTAGTAGTAAATCCTGAAGTCTATCCTTCTATTGTAGCACAATTACTATCTGAAGATTATTTTCACCTCGATTTTCGATATACTACCTTTCTGATTCTCCCACTTGTATCATTATGTAGTGCCACCTTGCACAGTGTCAATATTTGGTGCAGATACTTCAAAGCCAATGTCGTCCGTATCTCCGATGCTCAAATATCCATAATGCCCTTCATCAGGTTTAACACTATATTTCTCAAGATTTATTCACTTCCGGGCAGCATTTCAATCTTATTATATATTAGGTTTTAGTTTTGATTTACACGGTAGTAATGGAAAACCTCATCACATGACAAAAAAACCAATGGCCTTATCCGACTGTCTTTGGACACTATTTTGGCTTGTTCTCCAAATATTTAGTCTTTTGTTTATGTATAGTCAATTAGCTGTTATCTAAAGATTGGTCCATCTATTGATCAAGAACTTATCAAGCGCTTTTAAGCTTCTTGAGATTATATTTTTAATTGGCAGTTAAACTTTTCTTATTTGCATGGTTCCGACAATTATGCTATGAAAAAAATTAATCTCCTGAAAGACGTTCTTCCTCATGTTTTGGCTGTAGTTCTTTTCTTCCTGGTTACTGTACTCTTTTTTAACCCTTTGTTTTTTGATAATAAAACCCTTAACCAACATGACATCAATCAATGGCAAGGAGGTGCTCAACAGCTCAAGGAATATAGACAGGAAACAGGAAGAGAAGGACTCTGGGCCACCTCACAGTTTAGCGGTATGCCTGCGTATTTTGTAAACCTCAAATGGAACGATGGTATCATTTCCGGTTTTAAATATGTGCTTTCATTGTGGCTGCCACATCCTGTAAAGAATGTCTTTTTGGCTTTCTTAAGCTTCTATATTTTGTTATTAGCTTTCAAAGTCAGGCCTTACCTGGCCATAGGTGGAGCACTCGCTTTTGGGTTATCATCTTTTATTATCATAGGGTTAAGTGCAGGCCACAACGCACGAATAGGAGCTACGGCATTAATGCCAATGGTGTTGGCGGGAGTACACCTTGTGTTCAAGGGAAACAGATGGCTGGGGTTTGGCCTCACTTCATTAGGACTGTCCTTACAGTTGAGAGAAAACCACCCTCAGGTCACTTACTATTTAGCATTGATATTAGGCATCTATGGGTTGGTGATGTTGTATGAATCTTTTAAAGAAAAGGATTTGAAAATTTTTGGCCTAAAAAGCGGAATACTTATGCTATCAGCTATTCTTTCTGTAGGTACTTATGCCGGAAGACTATGGTCTGCCGCGGAGTACAGCCAATATTCAATGCGTGGTAAATCTGAAATTTCCAACACTTTGGAAAAAGGTGAAAATGAAAGTGGGCTAAAGCGTGACTATGCCTTTGAATTCAGCAACAGTATATTTGAACCACTTACATTGATCTTACCAAATGTTTATGGGGGTAGTAGCTCTAACTTCCTGGCACAAGATGAAGACAGCAAGGTATTGGCAGCATTACAAAGAGCAGGAGACCCTCAGGTAGCCAACCAGTTGGTCAGATATACTTCCGCTTACTGGGGAAACCAGCGGCTGTCAGCTCCTTACTATGTAGGGGCTATTATTTGTTTTCTGTTCGTCATCGGAATTCTTTTTGCAGATAAAAAACATATAGTGTGGCTGGTCACAGTGGCTGTATTGGGTATTATGCTAAGTTGGGGAGATAACTTTAAGTCATTCAATTATTTTATCTTCGATCACCTTCCTGGGTATAATAAATTCCGTTCCGTCACTTTCGCACTTACCCTGACCCTTATAGCCATGCCATTGCTTGGTATGATAGGATTGGAAAAGTTATTCTCTACACGATGGAGTAAAGAGTTACAAAAGAAATTATTGGTCGCTTTCGGGGTTACAGGGGGATTCTGTTTGCTGGCTATGCTCTTTGCAGGTGTTGCCGCCTTCTCTAAAGAAGGGGAGTCACAACTACCCGCCTGGTTTCTGGAGGCCTTAATAGAAGACCGTAAAAGTCTCCTTAGAGCTGATGCAATACGATCTTTTGTTTTCATTCTTTTGGCCTTGATATTGATTTTCGGACATCTAAAACAAAAAGTCTCTTTTACTTTAACGTCCCTGGGCCTTTCTCTCCTTATCTTAATTGATCTATGGACAATAGATGTTCGGTATTTTGGTAAGGACAATTATAGAAGAAAGTCTGACAAATCATTTTTTGTAACCACCGAAGCTGATCAGGTGATATTGAAAGATAAGTCTGAATTCAGGGTATATAACCTACGCGGTGCATGGGCTGAAGCCCGTACTTCTTATCATCACAATTCACTTGGTGGATACCATGGAGCAAAAATGCGTCGCTATCAAGACCTGTACGATCACTGTCTCCAAAATGAAACTACTCAACTTATTCAAGGGCTGCAGCAAGGCAACACCGATTTGTCTTCCTTTGGGATTATCAATATGCTCAACACAAAATATATTACTTTCGGAGATGCCAGAAATGCCGTTATCACTAATAACCATACTCTCGGTTCTGCATGGTTAGTAAAAACTATTGAGAAAGTGAACAGTCCGACAGAAGAATTACAAGCAACATGTCAGCTTGATACCAGAGCGCAGGCAGTTGTTGATGTTTCCAAATTCGAGATATCCGGAGAACGCTATAATGACAATGGCGAAATCAAGCTGATTGAGGCAAGACCAGATTATTTAAAATACACTTACTCAGGATCAGAAAAAGCCTTTGCACTTTTTTCAGAGATATATTATCCTGTAGGATGGAAGGCTACTGTTGATGGCAAGACCGAAGATATCCTACGCGCTAACTACGTACTGAGGGCACTTGAACTACCCGGAGGGCAACATACCATCGAGTTTACTTTCCAACCTGAATCTTATTACACTGGAAATACGATCACATACATCTCTTGCATCCTTTTACTCATTGCCGTATTAGGCAGTATCGGATATAACTTCAAAATACACTACGCAAAAAATAACGATGATAACTAACGCCTGTCATCAGCGCTCCAGGTTCAATCTTTAATAGCTGCTAATCGCTGTAATAGCGGAGGATGTGAATAGTTAAAAAATACGTACGCTTTATGTGGATAAAGATTACTCAGGTTATCTACGGATAATTTTTTAAGAGCGGCCTTCAATGATTCTCCCGAATAGGTAGAAGACGCATAATTATCTGCCTCAAATTCATTTTTCCGACTAATTACATTACCTATTGTCCCTAATACCTTTGAAATAGGCGTATATAAAATGGCAAAGGCTATCAGGTTAAGATGAATACCGAGTTGATCCGCTCCCATGGCTAAGCTCAATTGCTCATTAAAAACCATCTTTGACAAAATGAAGAGCATCACTCCCATTTGTAAAATAGACATAATAAAACCCTGAATTATGTGCTTTTTCTTGAAATGCCCTACCTCATGTGCCAATATTGCCACTAATTCATCTGTTGTATGATTATTGATCAGGGTATCATAAAGCACTATCTTTTTCCTTTTGCCTATGCCGGAAAAAAAAGCATTCGCTTTATTTGATCTTTTAGACCCATCAATGACAAAAATATTATCTAACGGAAAGTTTACCTTTTGACTATACTGCTGTATGGCAGTCTTTAACTCACCCGTCTCTAACGGGGTAAGCTTATTAAAAAGAGGTAAAATCAAACTGGTATAAAACATATTGACCAATAGTATAAAAAACCCTGCGATTCCCCAGAAATACATCCAAAAATGCTCTCCCAGTTGAGTAATGAGATACAACAACGTTCCAATCAATACACCTCCGATCACTAATGAAAGAAGGTACCCTTTTATTTTATCCAGAAAGAAGACCCTGTAAGTGGTTTTATTGAATCCGTACCGTTCTTCAATCACAAAAGTACTATACAACTGAAAAGGCAGATTCAATATATCAGACACGACAAAAAGTAGTGCAAAGTAGGACAATGCTAATGTGATATCATTCATAAAATAGCTTCTTAGCCATTCATCTATACTTCCAAACCACCCGAAAGCAAACATTAACAGCGTTAATATCAAACTGAATGTACTCGTATAGAACGAGAACCTGGTTAATGTTTTATGATAGTTGATTGACTTCTCATATTCAGTCTGATTGTAAAATGTTGAGACGTCATCAGGCAAATCGGTTTTGCTGGATTTCAGATTGAAAAAATCTAATAACTGCTCAAAAACAAAGTCAAAAAAGAGGATGCCAAGGATAATGTACAGAATGGTTTGATCCGTCATGATATATTCAATTTAAAAACAAAAATAAAGAATGCTGACAGATTAAAATATATTCCCAAATAAAGAACTATTCCCATTAAAAGAATTATTCCCTAAACAAAACTCGCATTGCTATTCATTTAACTTACATTTCATTTAACGGCATACCGATTGTTGTCTATTAGATGTGAGAAGAAATAAGCAACATAATAAAAAAATCAAAGGAATAGTGAAGCATGAGTTTTTCATAAGTGGATTAGTATTCCTGGCAGGCATTATCATCCTTATCTATGAATGGTGTAACGCCGCATAAAAGGTGTTCCTGGTCTCCATTCCCGACCCTATTTAGAATTCTTAAAAATAATAAACATAATTGCTTCCCTAGTCTTTCAAATGTAAATTTGACCCCATAAAAAAAAGGACTTTAAACAATCAAATTATACATTAATGAGTTGGTTCTCAGATACAATATCCAGCACTTTAGGTAGAAAAGTATTAATGGCCCTTACAGGGCTTTTTCTTATTATTTTCTTATTGGTACATCTCATTGGTAATTTCCAATTGCTACATGCAGACGACGGTCAGGCTTTTAATATTTATGCAAAGTTCATGACGTCCAATCCGATCATAAAAACGACTTCATATCTGCTTTATGCCACTTTTATTATTCATATAGTATGGGCGATACTGTTGTCCGTTCAAAACAAAAAAGCCCGGCCGGTAGGTTATGCTGTATCTGCCGCAGCTACTAACAGTAGCTGGAGTTCCAGAAATATGGGCATTTTAGGCACCATCGTGTTTATATTTTTGGTGCTTCATTTAAAGCACTTTTGGTATGAGATGCACTGGGGAGGAATACCAACTGTAATGTATGATGGAGTTGAATTCAAAGACCTCTATGCTGTGGTAAACATGGCATATGGTGAACTTTGGTATGTAGTTTTCTATGTATTGGCCATGGGAGGATTAATGTTCCACTTGTATCATGGCTTCCAAAGTGCATTCCAAACACTCGGGCTAAACCATCCGAAGTATACCCCTGTTATAAAGGGAGTGGGAATAGTATATTCAATTGCAGTACCTGCTGCTTTTGCAGCAATACCCCTCATTATGTTTTTAAGGACTATCTAATTTAAACTACTTCGTAGATGAAGCTTGATTCTAAAATACCGGAAGGACCACTATCAGAGAAATGGTCTAAGCATAAATTCAACGTCAAGTTGGTTAACCCGGCTAATAAACGTAAATATGATATTATCGTAGTAGGAACTGGACTGGCCGGTGCCTCGGCGGCGGCCTCGTTCGGAGAACTTGGATATAACGTTAAAGCCTTCTGTTTTCAGGACAGCCCAAGAAGGGCACACAGTATTGCGGCCCAAGGGGGTATAAATGCAGCAAAGAATTATCAAAATGATGGTGACAGTATCTTCAGGCTGTTCTATGATACCGTTAAAGGCGGTGATTATCGTTCAAGAGAAGCAAACGTACATCGCCTGGCTGAGGTAAGTGTAGATATCATAGACCAATGTGTAGCACAAGGGGTGCCTTTCGCACGTGAATATGGAGGTCTGCTTGCCAACAGGTCTTTCGGTGGCGCGCAGGTATCTCGTACGTTTTATGCTAAAGGTCAGACAGGACAACAATTGTTGCTGGGTGCTTACAGCGCTTTGAGCCGGCAGGTAGCCAATGGCAAGGTTAAAATGTACTCCAGGGAAGACATGCTGGATGTAGTGATGAAAGATGGTCAGGCCCGGGGAATTATTACAAGGAATTTAATAACGGGAAAAATAGAGTCACATTCCGCTCACGCCGTAGTACTGGCCACCGGAGGATATGGTAATGTTTTTTATCTATCTACCAATGCCATGGGCTCTAACGTAACAGCGGCATGGAGAGCACATAAAAAAGGTGCTTTTTTCGCCAATCCCTGTTTCACTCAGATCCACCCTACCTGTATCCCGGTTTCAGGCGACCACCAGTCGAAATTAACCCTTATGTCAGAATCATTAAGGAATGATGGACGTGTCTGGGTGCCTAAAGCAGTGGAAGATGCCGAAAAAATACGTAAAGGTGAATTGAAGCCTACAAACCTCCCTGAAGATAAAAGGGATTATTACCTGGAAGTACGATACCCTTCTTTTGGTAACCTTGTACCAAGAGATGTGGCTTCAAGGAATGCTAAAAATGTATGTGATGAAGGAAGAGGCGTAGCCAAAAGTGGTTTGGCAGTATACCTTGACTTTGCAGATGCCATAAAAAGGGATGGAAGAGATGCTATAGAAGGAAGGTATGGCAACCTGTTTGATATGTACCAGCAGATCACCGGTGAAAATCCTTACGAGACACCTATGATGATATATCCCGCGGTTCATTATACAATGGGCGGATTATGGGTAGATTATAACCTTATGACAACTGTCCCGGGCCTTTATGCTATTGGAGAAGCTAATTTCTCTGACCATGGCGCCAACCGACTAGGCGCCAGCGCGCTAATGCAAGGACTGGCCGACGGTTACTTTGTGATCCCTTATACAATAGGTGACTACCTTGCAAAAATGCCTTATGACAAGTTATCTACAGATGATGAAGTTTTTAAAACGGCCGAAAAAGAGGTCAAGGAAAGAATCTACACATTATTAAATATTAAGGGCAGCAAGACTGTTGACGACTTCCATAAAGCATTAGGGCTGATCATGTGGGAATACTGCGGTATGTCTCGTAATGCGGAAGGATTGAAAAAAGCCAAGGGGGAGATCAAAAAATTAAAAGAGGACTTCTGGAAAGATGTTAATGTAATTGGTAGCAATGAAGAATTGAACCAATCTCTTGAAAAAGCCAACCGGGTAGCTGACCTACTTGAACTGGGCGAACTCATGGTAGATGATGCTTTGGACAGAGCTGAGTCATGTGGGGGCCATTTCAGAGAAGAATCTCAAACCGAAGAAGGTGAAGCACTAAGAATAGATGATGAATATTCTTATGTTTCTGCCTGGGAATTTAAAGGTGAAGGAGAAGAAGAGGTCCTGAATAAAGAAGACCTGATTTTTGAAAACGTTAAACTGACTCAACGAAGCTATAAATAAGCCATTGACTATAAGCAAGTCAAAATAGAGTCAACTAAAAGAATACTGAGAATAAATAAAGACCATTGGCATGAGAATAAAGTTGAAAGTCTGGAGACAGAAGAACAATAAAGATAAGGGCGGGTTCAAAACTTACGACCTGGAGGACATTTCTACTGATATGTCTTTCTTGGAAATGTTCGATGTCTTGAATGAAAAGCTTGTCAGACAAGGCGAAGACCCTGTACATTTCGATCATGATTGTCGTGAAGGAATTTGCGGTATGTGTAGTTTGTATATCAATGGAAAACCTCATGGACCTAAGCAAACTACTACCTGTCAGCTTCATATGCGTAGCTTCAGCGATGGTGATACAATTACGGTAGAGCCATGGCGGGCAACGGCATTCCCGGTTTTAAAAGACCTTGTAGTAGATCGTTCTGCTTTCGATAGGGTTATACAATCAGGAGGCTATGTTTCGGTCAATACTGGTGGAGTACCTGATGCAAATGAAATACCTATACCCAAAAAAGCAGCTGACAAAGCTATGGATGCTGCCACATGTATAGGTTGTGGTGCATGTGTAGCGGCCTGTAAAAATGCCTCTGCCATGTTATTCGTCAGTGCTAAGATCTCACAATTTGCCCTGTTACCTCAAGGACAAACGGAAAGAAAAACACGAGCAGAAAAAATGGTCGCTCAAATGGATGCCGAAGGTTTTGGTGCGTGTACTAACACAGGTGCATGTTCCGCTGAATGTCCTAAAGAAATTAGTTTAACGAATATAGCAATGATGAATCGTGAGTTTTTTGGTGCTAAACTAAGTTCTGACAATATCTAAGGCTACTTTTTTAGGCCTGCAATAATTTTTATTCGCCAAAGTGGTATGACAATTGTTGTATCGGTTTGGCGAATTTGTTTATTTTAGAACTTAATTTTTTTCAATGAAAAAAATCACAGGACTACTTCTTTTAGTATTACTCTGCTCTTTTACCTATACTTCCCTTAATCCTATACAGCGCATTAAATTGAGCATGGTATCCAGGTCTGTAAAGGATGGTCATTTGAAAAAGGTTGAAGCTGATGTTTACTATAACCTGGAAGGAAAAATGGTGACCTACTACACCACGCCTAAACCGTATATTACCATCACGAATAGTAAGGGAGATATCCAGGCTTATGATCAAAGGCAAAATGTAGTTTTTCAGACCCAAAATCTTATGTTCAGCACGGAGACGACCCAGGTCTATTTTTTCCTTCAGAACAAATTAGCTGACCTCGGGTTAAGTGCCATGGGTTTTCAAATGCACAATGTATCCTTTGATGAAGGTCTTAATGTAACCATATGGCAACCACCTATTGAACTTTCCGGCCAGTTAAAAGAGGTGAAATTAGTACATGATAAAAGAAAGCCAATCTTTCTCAGCTATACAGATCAAAACGATCAGATAGTGAAAAAGACCTATTTTTATAAGTACATTACGCTTAACGGTCAAACTCCATTCCCGACGGCTATTACACAAATAGACTACATCACTCCTTCCGATTCTACCATTACTAAAGTGGCTTTTTCAGATATATTGGTCAATGAGCAGGTGGATAAGTCACAACTGGACTTTGAGATACCCGTAAATGCCAGGGTGGTTGAATAATGAGAAAAGCACTATATATCGTTTTCATCCTTTTCTTCACATGCACAGGTTATGGTATAGCCCAAAGCTTTAAAAATGACCTTTCCCTTCTCAAAGTTAAGGTTGATAGCGCTACGCAGGCTAAAAGCATTAGTCCTTTAAAAAGCTTATTCCCAAAAGAAAAATATTTTGACACACACTTTTTCCATTTTTCGAAACAGTCCTTTAAGTCTTTAAGCTTTCCTAAAAACTTGTTTGTAACCCTAGACCGTATTAATCGATCAGGACGCATTTCCTACTTGTATGCACATCCAATTAGAAAAGATGGTAAGGGAAAAGTAGCAGACCCGATTTCTTACTATAAAAAATGAAATCAAAATCTCTCCTAACTCTCTTTTTGATCTTTAACACTAGTTGCGTTTTCTGCCAAAAACGTAATTTTTCCAGTGATATTCGTTTTCTAAATTACCTGTTCAGCACACGCGATTACAAAGGGGCCTCTGAATGGATAAATTTCAAATTGGAGAACAGCCCCCTCAGCAGAAATCAAACAGATACTTTAAATTACTACCTGGGTAAATCATATTATTTTCAAAAGGATTTCACTCCGGCCACTACTTATTTCAATAAAGTAAGCAAAAGCTCAGGCTTGCATGTAGAAAGTACTTTTTACTGTGCCTTGAATCTCTCATATATGGAAGAATATGATATGGCAGAACAAAAGCTTCGTAAACTCACACTCAACGATTCAATGCTTTTTGAACTTAAGAAACTACAATTGGCCGGATTATCGCTATTAAAACGAGATACAGCGCTGTATAGATCATTTTCTACTTATTTCACCCAAAAGCACCATGCTTTAAGTAAGCAGGAAATAAACCTTGACCTCCATTATAACAACATGAAAAAATTTAAGAAAAAGTCTAAATTTCTTGCAGGCTTTATGTCTGCCGCTGTACCGGGAATGGGAAAATTATATACTAAAAGGCCTGGTGAAGCACTGGCCACATTTTTCAAAACCGGTCTGATTGGACTCCCTGCTTTGGAGGCCTATGTCAAACGCGGCAGTTCGGACGCACGATTTATCATTTTCGGATCACTTTTCTCCGCATTATATATTGCTAATATTTGGGGCAGTGTACTATCAGTAAATGTTTACAGGACCGAGCTTAACTCTACTTTAGATGAAAAAATATTATTGGACCTTCATATTCCTTTACGCAGCATTTTCAACTAATGCACAGGTAAAATACGCAGACAGCCTACTTACAGCCGGATATACCCAGGTAGCTGCTGTAGAGTATGAAAGAGTACTGTTCGAAACTCAGGATCCGGAAGTACGAAATGAGGCCATTTTAAAAAAGGCATTTTGTTATAAGTTATTAGGTCAGTACAATGAAGCCTATCAGAATTTGCTTCGCGCTAACTTATTTGACGAAAATGACTCTATCAATGACCGGTTAAGGTATGAGTCTGTACTTACCGCCTTTATGGCTTCTAAGTATAATGATTCCTACAATCAATATGTTCAATTCAAGTATTATTCGAAAGATACCGCCTTAGTTGATCAGGCAAAGGTAATCGCCGTATTGGCGTTGAATGAACAACAAAAATGGGGCCTGGCAAGTGAGTTAGTTTCAGAGCTGAACGAATCTTATTCACTAAAACTGGACACAGCAGAGTTATTTGCTGTATCCAAAAGGCCGAAAATACGGAACCTCAAAAAACAACAACTGGCTACTACCTTTTTTCCCGGTTATGTCTTAGTGAGAGAGGGACAGGTCACCTCAGGACTTTTATCATTCACCCTAAAAAGTGGCATAGTATTTTCTACCTTCTATCATATTATAGACAAACTATACTTTACCGCACTGCTAAGTGGAGGGATGTACAATGTTTTTTATGCGGGGAGTACTGAACATGCCATTGAATCCATAAAAGTAAATAACCAAAAAAAAATTACGCGTTTTAATGAAAAGGTTTCCAATTCATTATTTAAAGCGCTCGAAACCAGTAATTTTTTATTATTTTGAATTTTTAAAATAAACCCTTTAATAATGAAAAAAAGAATAAGTATTACAGCACTAGCCGTAGTGTTAGCAATGAGTAGCCTTTTGGCGCAAGGCAAGCCTGACCGGGTTAAAGGTTATAAGGATAAGGCAAAAACACATAAGACCATTGCCTTGCTTCCTTACCAGTTCCTTAAAAAAGAGTATAAATCTCTTCCGGATGGTATCACCGAAGAAACATTAAAAGAAGGCGAAAAGGAAAAAGGTGGAGAATTACACCAACAGCTTTATGCCGAGCTCTCCAAGAAATCGCACAAACACGGTCATGAGTGGGTTTCAATTGAGACTATCACCAGCAAACTCAGTGATGGCGGTTATGATATTACTGGCCTTGATGAAAAAGATATACCTAAATTTATAGAGGTACTCGGAGTGGATGCGGTCATATTCACCAGAGTGGAAACTGCCAAATTAGTGCTCCCTGCCAGTAAAGGGTCTGAGAAGATGTGGAAAAGTGAAGATCAATTGGCAAATATTTCAGGTAGTAATACCTACATGAATATGAAGATCCATGCCAAAGGTGATGATGAACCTTATTGGAAATGGAGATTCAAGCTGAATGGAAATTTCAAGAACACAAAACTGATGCATAACATCGTTGAAAAGAATTACTTACACGATCATTTCCCATATAAGTATTAGAAAAGATCAATTCTTTGTACAAGGAAATAAAAAAACCGATCAAAAATTGATCGGTTTTTTTTATTATAAATTAATTATAATGTCTTACCACATAAATAGTGCATCACTACCTTCGTGTTTCCCTAGGTCGTTTCTGAAGACATCAATCAACAGAACAATCCAGTCTCCAATATTAAGAATACCTAAAGTAAGGAAAGTGAAGAATGGGTATGCTAAAATCAAAATAGGTGTTCCACCAAGGTATAGTCGGTGAATAGCGAAGAAGTTGGTGATACCAATGGTAGCAAGTACAAATGCTATAACAGGCACTTTGCCTTCTAACGTAGCGTTTTCACTTAATACATTGGTTAACACTTCAGGACTTACATCCAGGTTGTTCACTGCTATTTCAATAGCATTATCCAACGTTTGTTCCACAGCAATGTCATCAATGACATAGTCGCTAGCGCTGGCAAAACTGTTGGAGGAAAAAATAACCGCAAAAAATGCGCTAAGTAACAGGACTCTTTTCATAATAAAGGGTTTAAAAATAAAATGATTAATTAATGGCCCAAGTAAATGCATTTCATCTAGATTTCAAAAGTAAAACCCCAGTTATTTTCGAGCACAACATCAAATTATATCAATTATGATCTCCGTTTTAAGAAAAAGTTCCATCCTCTATAAGTCCCCATGCTATCAATGCAATACCTACGATGATGGCCAATCCTCCTAAAGCTCCGCTGGCTAAAATGGCAATCAAAAGTCCGGCGGCGGCAATAATTATACCGGCATATACTTTCTTGTTTTCTATTGAGGCTTCTTTTTTAGCTTTTTTCAGCGCCTTTATATCTTCTTTGACTTCTTTTATCAAGACCTTTTTCTCCTTAATAGATAAGTGAGTTACATCTCGTCTGTTGGATAGATTCTCTTTGGTACTGTATTTAGCTATAACCTCTTTAGCCGTGCGTTGTTTTTTTTGTGGGAGATTTGATAAAGGTTCGGCCGAAGCGATAAATGTAGTCTCTTCAAAATCGGTAGATGGCAATCCCCTGGAAGTATCTTTATGCCTGACCGTTGTCTCCCCTTTTGGAGATACAGGTTTCGTTTCCATATTATCCGTTGAGTAAAATGTTCTGGAAGGGCTAAAATCAGCGGTGTATTTTGGAGCGCATGAGCAGAATATACCTGTGCCAACTAAAATAGTGAACAAAATACGCAGATTGTCTTTCATTTTATTAATCTTTAGAGGTTTACATTTTCGGATTGGCTAAATATAAATATTGTTTACCATTTTTTGTCAGTGACGTAAGAACGGATGTCTAAAATAATAATTTCTTGTGCACCCAGAATCTCTCCATACGTACATAATGAAGTACTTGAACTAGGCTATAAGAGCAGAGTCATTAATCAGTTGGGTATAGAGATCGAAGGTTCATTGCAAGATGCAATGCGGTTAAACCTGCACCTGAGAGCGGCCTCCAAGGTGTTAATGGAAATTAAATCGTTCCGTGCAGCTAATGCGGACGAGCTCTATGCCACTCTTGTAGAAATAGCCTGGGAACGCATCATTCCACAAAGAGGATACATAAGAATTGAAGGTTTTGTACGAAATGATACCATACGTGATACGCGCTATGCCAACGTAAAGGTGAAAGATGCCATTGTAGACAGAATACAGAAAATAAAAGGAGAAAGGCCTAATTCAGGTCCGGAATCTAACCGAACGGTTATTTTTCTTCATTGGAAAGGTGACCAGGCTACCATTTATGTCAATACCTCAGGGGAACCCATCAGTAAACACGGATACAGGAAATTCCCACATAAAGCTCCTATGCAGGAATCATTAGCTGCAGCCGCACTACTCGCTTCAAAATGGGACTGTCATTCACATTTTATTAACCCTATGTGTGGAAGTGGAACACTAGCCATAGAAGCAGCACTATTAGCCTGTAACATCTCTCCAGGCCTATTCAGGGAAAATTATGGTTTTATGCACCTCAGGTACTTTAATGAGTTAGAATGGAAAAAGCTTTATAAGGAAGCGCAGCGCAAGGTTAAAAAAGAACTTGATTTTAAAATTATTGCTACGGATATCAGTCCGAAAGCTATTGATGCAGCCAGAAAGAATGCTGCCAATGCCGGTGTAGATCATCTCATAGAATTCAGTATATGCGACTTTAAAGAAACCTTTATACCCAAAAGCCAACCTGGGGTCGTATTTTTTAATCCGGAATATGGGGAGCGCCTCGGGGACGAAAACAAGCTGGCGCCTGTTTATACAGAAATGGGTGATTTTTTTAAGCAAAAATGTCAGGGTTACTGGGGCTATATTTTTAGTGGCAACCTGGAACTTTTGAAAAATGTTGGGTTAAAGACAAAGCGAAGAATAGAATTTCACAATGCCAGGATCGACGCCCGTCTTTTGGAATATGAACTATATGGCGGAAGTAAAAAACATCATTGAGCTGATTTTTCACAGACTTTTTTTGCTGATACAAAGGCTTTTCTACTCATTCCCTGTACAGCTTTTAGTCAATCATGTTAAGAGAAATCAAATTCTGTTACTATGCTGGGCAGTCCTTTTTGCCATCATCAGTGGCAATTTTGGTAATTACCTGGGCATCCCTTTCTTATTTCTGGATCCGGTTTATATGAATCAGGTCGGGTTTCAAAGCTTTTTCACGCTAGGCTTAACATTAGCAGGGTTCAGTATAGCTTTCCACATTACGTCCTATATTATGGATGGACACCGGTTCAATTTCATTGGCACCTTGTCCCGCCCGTTTACCACGTTTAGTATCAATAACAGCATAATACCTTTGGTCTTTGTCATCTACTACATTTTACTTATCATTCGCTATAAGGCGTCAAATGAAACAAACGAACAAAATGAGACCTTCTTAGATGTCATAGGTTTTCTGTCTGGTTATATACTGATGACCCTTTTGCTTTTTACCTATTTTAGATTTACCAACAAAAATATCTTCAAATATGTTGTGGATAAAGTAGATGAAAAACTAAAACAGAATATCAAAGTCACGCGCGCCAGCGCTATGAAAAAACTGAATATCGCTCGTAAAAAGCAGGTAAGGATTGACTTTTATCTAAATATGAGATGTGTCCCTATAAAAGTGGATACGGAAAAAGGAGAGTATGACAGGGAAAACATTCTGAGGGTATTTGATCAAAATCATTTTAACCTGGTGATCATAGAGCTATCTGCCGTCGCTGCTTTATTCTTACTGGGGATTTTTAAAGACCTGGAAATCTTCCAGTTGCCTGCTGCTGCCAGTGTTATCCTCTTTTTAACCATATTCGTCATGTTTTCAGGCGCGTTTTCGTACTGGTTTGGCAACTGGTCTTTGACAGCCATTATCATCCTCATACTTGCGGCCAACACATTAATGAAAAATAATGTTCTCAATAAACTTTACCCGGCTTTTGGACTGGACTATACGACCCAACCCGCACCCTATAATTTAGAAAGGGTCAATGCTCTTGGGAACCATGACCAGCGGAAAGAAGATAAAACAAAAACTTTGGAACTCCTTAATAATTGGCGGGCAAAATTCCCGGGTGAACAAAAACCGAAAATGGTTTTTATTTGTGTAAGCGGTGGCGGACAGCGTGCGGCACTTTGGACACTTAACGTCCTCCAGACAGCCAGTAAGATGACCAAAGACAGGCTCATGAAAAATAGTATACTGATCACGGGGGCTTCGGGAGGATTAATTGGTGCCAGTTATTTCAGGGAGCTGATCTACCAACAAAAACTTGGCGAGGACATAGACCCACACGCACCGGAATATTTGAAAAACATAGCCAGCGACAATCTCAATGCCATCATCTTTAGTTTATTAATGAATGATATTTTCGTTGGGTTCCAAAAGTTTGATTATAACAACTTTCAATATGATAAAGACAGAGGGTACACCTTTGAAAATCAATTGAACAAAAACACAGAATTCATTCTCGATAAGCCCTTGATCAGCTATAGAGAAGCTGAACAAAAAAGTATTATACCCATGCTAATCATGGCCCCGACCATTATTAATGATGGAAGAAAACTTTACATAAGCCCACAGCATGTGTCGTATTTAACAAATGTTACGGACACAGTTTATGATGAGAACAAGCTGAATGGCATTGATTTTCTTCGCTTTTTCCAAGATCAAAAAAGTGAGCAACTCAGGTTTTTAAGCGGCTTGAGAATGAGCGCTACTTTCCCCTATATCACACCAAACACTACCCTACCCAGTGATCCTAAAATGGAGATTATGGATGCCGGTATTACAGATAATTTTGGGATATCAGATGCCATGCGCTTTTTATTTGCCTTTAAAGAATGGATAAGCGAAAACACCTCGGGAGTGATCCTTTTTTCCATCAGAGACTCAGAAAAAAACAGTCCGATCCAACCAAAAGAAAATCTGTCCCTTTTTGAGCGGGCCACTCTTCCCATTAGCAGCATCTACCAAAATTTCGAATCTCTACAAGATATTACGAATGACAACAAGATTGCTTATGCCAGTAACTGGTTTGAAGGCAAAATTGACCGTGTCGACGTACAATATATTCCTGAAGACTATGCAAAAGAGAACCTTTCCAGGTCAGATAGTCTCAGGATGAATAATGTCCAACGCGCCTCTCTGAGCTGGAGACTTACCGGAAGGGAAAAGAAAAGCCTTATCTCCAATATTGATACCCACTCGAATCAGCGGGCATTGCTGAAATTGAGGGAATTGCTGGAAGAAAACGAATAAGCCAATCGAGTGCATTACCCTTCTTATATATCAGATGTCATTAGCCTAACTAATGATTGTTAGTAAAATCACCTATTTCTCGTACTTTTGCTCATCCGCAAATCAAATTTGACCTATGAATAATGTAACTCCCTACAAACCAAAAAACAAAGTAAGGATTGTTACCGCTGCCAGCCTTTTTGACGGCCATGATGCAGCGATCAATATTATGCGCCGTATCATTCAGGCCACAGGCTGCGAAGTAATACACCTGGGCCATGACAGAAGCGTGGAAGAAGTGGTCAACACTGCCATACAAGAAGACGCCCAGGCTATAGCCATGACCTCATATCAGGGCGGACACAATGAATATTTCAAGTACATGCATGACCTTTTAAAAGAAAAAGGCGCTGAACATATAAAGATCTTTGGCGGCGGTGGCGGAGTTATTTTACCTGATGAAATTGAAGCATTACATGCCTATGGTATCACCAGGATCTACTCACCGGATGATGGACGTTCTATGGGCTTGCAGGGAATGATCAACGATTTAATTGAAAGAAGCGACTTCCCTACAGGAAATCAGTTGAACGGTGAAGTAAACCATCTCGCAGAAAAAGACCATAAATCTATTGCCAAGTTAATATCTGCAGCTGAAAATTTCCCGGAAGACGCAAGCGCTGACCTTACTGCTATTCGTGAAATAGCCAAAGAGATCGCTACTCCCATTCTTGGAATTACAGGTACAGGTGGAGCGGGTAAATCTTCTTTAGTGGACGAGTTGGTCAGGCGTTTCCTTCTTGATTTTAAAGATAAAACCATAGCAATTGTATCTGTAGACCCCTCTAAAAGAAAAACAGGGGGCGCTTTGCTTGGTGACAGGATCCGGATGAATGCGATAAAAAATGATCGGGTCTACATGAGATCATTAGCTACCCGACAGTCCAACCTGGCACTGTCCAAACATGTGGACGAAACTATACAGGTACTTAAGGCTGCTTCTTATGATCTGATCATTCTTGAAACCTCAGGCATAGGTCAGTCAGATACCGAAATTGCAGACCATAGTGATGTAAGTCTGTATGTTATGACACCTGAGTATGGGGCTGCAACACAGCTTGAAAAAATCGATATGCTTGATTTTGCTGATGTAATAGCCATTAACAAATTCGATAAGCGGGGAGCTCTTGATGCTTTACGCGATGTAAAGAAGCAATTCAAGCGTAACCATAACCTTTGGGAAGCAAAGGATGAGGATTTACCTGTCTTCGGCACCATAGCATCACAGTTTAACGATCCTGGAATGAATCAACTGTATGTGACCGTAATGCAGAACATTGTGGATAAGACCTCTGCTGACCTTCATTCCACTTTTGAGATCAACAATGAGATGTCAGAAAAGGTATATGTGATCCCTGCCAATAGAACAAGGTACTTATCAGAAATATCAGAATCCAACCGCGTCTATGGTGAATGGGCGAATGCTCAAAAAGAGGTAGCCGAAAAGTTGTTCGCTCTTAAAAGGTCTATGGAAATAGTTCAGGAGTCAGACTCAGAAACCAAAGAAATGTTATCCAAAGAACTGGACAACCTGTACGAAAAGGCGGTTTTGGATCTGGACCCTAAGAATTTAAAGATCCTGGAAAGTTGGGCGGAAAAATGGAAAAAATATAAAGATGAGTCATACCTGTTTAAAGTAAGAGACAAAGAGATCTCCATTACGACACACTCAAAATCGTTGTCCGGATCACAAATACCTAAAGTGTCCTTACCTAAATTTCAAAGTTGGGGCGATATATTGCATTGGAGTTTACAGGAAAATGTTCCGGGTGAGTTTCCCTACACGAGCGGCATTTATCCGTTCAAACGTGAAGGTGAAGATCCTACTCGTATGTTTGCCGGTGAAGGCGGACCGGAACGTACGAATAGAAGGTTCCATTATGTTAGCCTGGCTATGCCTGCCAAAAGGCTTTCTACGGCCTTTGACTCGGTTACGCTATATGGAAATGACCCTGACTACAGGCCTGATATCTATGGTAAAATAGGCAATGCAGGGGTTTCTATATGTTGCCTGGATGATGCGAAAAAACTCTACTCCGGTTTCAACCTGGCGGATCCGCGTACATCTGTATCCATGACAATCAATGGGCCCGCTCCAATGCTGCTAGGCTTTTTTATGAATGCAGCCATTGACCAGCAATGTGAACTATACATTAAGCAAAATGGACTGGAACAGAAAGTCACTCAAAAAATTGACAAGATATACCAGGAAAAGGGGATACCAAAACCTCAGTATCAAGGTGAGTTACCAGAAGGAAACGACGGTTTAGGGCTTATGCTGCTCGGCGTTACAGGAGATATGGTGCTGGAAAAAGACATTTATGAGGAAATTAAAATCAAGACGTTAGCATCTGTCCGGGGCACGGTACAAGCGGATATATTAAAGGAAGATCAAGCCCAAAACACATGCATTTTTTCAACAGAATTTGCTTTACGGCTAATGGGCGATGTCCAGGAGTATTTTATCCGGCAGAATGTGAGGAATTTCTATTCGGTATCCATTTCAGGGTACCATATTGCAGAAGCTGGCGCTAACCCTATCACGCAACTGGCTTTTACACTAGCCAATGGATTTACCTATGTAGAATACTATCTCAGCAGAGGGATGGACATCAACAAGTTTGCCCCTAACCTGTCTTTTTTCTTTTCTAATGGGATTGACCCGGAATATGCTGTTATAGGGCGTGTAGCACGAAGGATATGGGCCAAAGCCATGCGAGAAAAATACAGCGCGGATGCAAGGTCTCAAATGTTGAAATATCATATCCAGACCTCCGGTAGGTCTCTGCATGCGCAAGAGATTGACTTTAATGATATACGAACCACCTTGCAAGCACTCTATGCGATCTATGACAACTGTAACTCGCTTCATACCAATGCCTACGACGAGGCCATCACTACACCTACCGAAGAATCTGTACGCCGGGCAATGGCCATACAATTGATCATCAACAAGGAATTAGGGTTGGCAAAAAACGAAAATCCGCTCCAGGGTTCATTTATAATCGAAGAACTCACCAATCTAGTGGAAGAAGCCGTACTTACAGAGTTTGACAGGATAACTGAACGCGGAGGGGTTTTAGGCGCTATGGAAACAATGTATCAAAGAAGTAAAATCCAGGAGGAGAGTTTGCATTATGAAACGTTAAAACATACCGGTGAATTTCCCATAGTAGGAGTCAATACCTTTCTCAGCTCAAAAGGCTCTCCTACTATTATACCTCAGGAAGTTATACGTGCCACAGAGGCAGAAAAAGAGTACCAAATAAACATGCTCAAAAACCTGCATCACATGCATAATGAAACGGCCATTAACCATTTAAATAACATTCAGGAAGCATCCATTAAAAATGAAAACCTTTTTGCTGCATTAATGGAAGCCTGTAAAGTTTGCTCGTTAGGTCAAATTACGAATGCACTCTTCGAAGTAGGCGGACAGTACAGAAGGAATATGTAAACGTAAAGGGTATAGAATTTCATTAAAATTCATTTTAATCTCTTGCAGGAACAGTAGAGTTCACAAGATGGCTGGTAATGGATATTACAAAAACCGGCCTGACGGGCAATTCAAGAAGGAGATTTTGGCATTAAAAACTGGTTCGGGGAGTCAGGTAAATCATCAGTTCAAGTAATAATTGTCTTTACTTCTTACTTCCCAGTCAAGCACGTGCTTTCTAAAATCCAGTCGTTCATTGATAAATTGCTGGCGTTTGTCCGAAGTCAAAAGTCTCAGATATTTAACCCTGTCCGTCAAATCCAGGTCCAATTCATTGGCAATATCATGGATATTATATTCACAATCATCAATTTTCGAGTTGCGCAACACCATATATTCTTCAAATTTCGCAGAAAGATCAGCAGATACTGAACTCTCATCCATCGCGTTCAGGAAAAACACCGCTCCGCCGGGATAAAGCTTAGGACTTAATTGGTTATAAAACTTAGACAGTATAAACGTATCGACGCATTTCACTACTATGTCGGACTCACCTGTTTCATACCTTTTAAGTATCGACTCTAATTTAACCAGAGAACCCAATCTTTTTTCATTCGAAGGGTGAGCGAATAAAATACCAAATTCAATATCATTTACTTCTACATCCTTTAAAAGCTCCCTATATCTTGGTTCAAAAATATGAAGGGGCACTAATTCTCCAGGCAGGGGCAGTATGTTCAAAGGGAAAACGGGAATCCTTTTTAGTTCATCCATTACTAATTATAACATCAGTCTTGACGTAATGTTTGTAACTATATTACATCTCATTGTTAGTTATTTTTAAAATCTATAATTTACTTAACCAATTGAAGCTCTGCACCTTTGAAACAAGTTGAATTGTCTTTAAATCAGCAAAACGACAATGCCTTATCTATATTGGGCAAAATATCCCCATTCAGTATTTTCCATGTGAACGCTGATGGGAATGTTTCCTATGTGAATAGCCTATGGGAAAAACTGATTGGCACACCATTATCTAACATTAAGGGCAACAATTGGTTAACCATTGTGCATTTTACAGACACGGGAAGAGTAAAAAGTGAATGGGAAGCCAAAATTGGTACAGATGTACCTTTTACAATAGAAACCAGGCTACTTGTCGCAAACGGGAGCATAAAGTGGTTAATTATTCACTTTCACCCCAACCCCGGTACAACAGAGAAAATTGCAGGATATACAGGATGTATTGTTGATGTTACCGAACAAAAAACAGCCAAACAGCGACTTAATGAGAGCAAGTTATTGAATAAGGCATTAGCGGAGAATTCATCGGAAGCCATTATTATTCAAACTCCGGACACAAAAATTACATTTGCCAACCAAATTGCTGCAGATCTACTAAAAGCGGATAATATAGAAACTTTGATTGGCAAGTCGACCAGAGATTTCACACTGCCGGAAAATAAACAAATACTAAAAAAAAGACTGTCCCAGGTGACGAAAAAGGGAGAAAAAGCTCCTCCCTTTGAACAAGGGGTTATTTGTATAGATGGGACACTCAAATATGTATCTTCCACAGCGATCCCTGTAGTATGGCACGGGAAAAAGGCTGTTTTACTTATCAATAAGGACATAACCTACATCAAAGATCATAACCGGGAGGTAGAACTTTCTGAAAGAAACCTTCAGCAGTTTATTAAACACACGCCTGTAGCCGTAGCTATGTTCGATCGGAGTATGAATTACATGGCTTGTAGCGACCGATGGCTCATCGACTGGTGGAAACATCCGAAAAAAATGTCGACCGAATCCATTGTAGGCAAAAACCATTATACGTTGTTTCCGGATGTAACGGACTATTGGAAAAAAGTGCACCAACGAGCATTAAAAGGAGCATTTGAATCAAATGCAGCAGATTATTTCGTCCAAACAGACGGAACTCCTCAATGGCTAAAATGGGAAGTAAGGCCATGGACAGATAACGAAGGCAATATTGGTGGACTTATTATTCATACTGAATTTATTACAAAAAGAAAACAAGCTGAAAAAGAGTTAAAGAGAAGTCAGCAAAAACTTAGCGCCATCCTACAGAATGTTCCAGGCATGGTGTATAGCACCGGTAATGATAAAGACTGGACCATGAGGTTTATCAGTTCAGGCGCATATGAGATTACCGGCTATCACGACTCCGAATTTTTTGGGAAAAATGCGGTAGACCTTACCAGGATAACACACCCTGAAGATAAGGATCGTGTCTGGCATGATATCCGTGATGCCTTAGACAAGAAAGAACCGTTCGAGGTCCATTACAGGATCATAACTAAAGACAAGGACACAAAATTTGTTTTAGAACGAGGACAAGGGATTTTCGCGGAAAGAGGAGAACTGGTAAGTATAGAGGGGATGATCCTGGACGAAACAGAAAGTCAGAAAGCAGGCATAGCGCTAAGAGAAAGTCAGGCCAGAAATATGGCGCTTCTTGAGACCTTGCCTGATGCTATATTTATCAACAAAGAAGATGGGGTTATTCTTGATGTCCAGATACCTCGTAACTTTTCCATTTTTTTTAAACCGGATGAAATCATTAAAAAAAACGTCACGGAAGTATTTGGAGAGAATATCGGCATACAATTCATTTCAAGGTTTCAATCCATACATAATGTCAATGAAAGCAGGACATGGGAGTTTTCATGTACGGCTGAGGATAAAAAAGAGTATTTCGAAGTACGGTCGGTCTGGTATAAAGAAAATATGTTTTTGTCTGTAATAAGGAACATAACCAAGAATAAAGAAATTGCTTTTCATGCCCTGGAATCGGAACGCAGGTTCTACCAGGCCTTCCATATAAGCCCAATTCCTGTAAAGATCACCCGGCTAAAAGATCGAAAAATACTCGATGCAAATCAGAAATTCCTGGATTTGATACAGATGGATAGTGGTGAGGTAATAGGCAAGAAATCAATCGATTTAAATATCTGGCAAGACCAGGAACTCCACAACGCATTTAAGGAACAGTTAGTCAAAGAAGGAAAAATCTATGGTAAAGAGACCATTCTACTAAACAGACACAATGAAAAACGAAATGTATTACTCTCCGCAGAACTTATTCAACTAAACAAGGAACCTACCATTCTATTGATGATGGTAGACATCACAAAACGTAAACAAACCGAAAAAGAGCTCACCATATTAGCAGATAAGTTAATGATATCCAACCAGGAATTGAAGCAATTTGCTTACATCACGTCGCACAACCTTCGTGCTCCTGTGGTAAACATAGATACATTATTGGAACTATACGATCCTAAAAGCCCCTTACGTGATACCAATCTTGAGGTCTACAAGAAAATACTACTTTCAGTAGATCAGTTAAAGTCCAGTTTGAATGACCTTACACAACTGGTAGACTTGAAAGATCATCATGAAATACAAAATGAAACGGTAGAATTTGAAGATATCTTACTGCGCGTATCCCGGGCCATTGAAACTCAGATCAAAGAAGTGGGGGCAACTATTCAGGCTGATTTTAGTCATGCGAGGTCCATTACATTTCGACCGTCAGCATTAGAAAGTATTCTTCAAAATCTGTTGATCAATTCTTTGAAGTATCGTGGGAAAGCTCCACCTGTCATCACACTCAAGACAGAAGTTATAGCCAATTATACCGTGCTCACAATTAAAGATAATGGCATTGGTATGGATTTGAAGAAGATAGGACATAAGCTATTCGGAATGTATCAACGCTTTCACGAAGCCAAGGAAGGAAAAGGACTAGGTCTGTACATTGTAAAATCGCAAATAGAATCCTTAGGAGGAAAAATAGAGGTTGAAAGTGAAGTAAATCAAGGCACCTCTTTCATGGTTTATTTTAAACGGTACTGATTTGGAGAAGATAATAAATAAAACACTCAAGGTACTTATCATTGACGATGATGACGTTTCAAATTTCATTTATAGGAAGGTAATAGAAAACTGTAATTTCGCGAAAAAAATAGACGATTTTCAACGGGCACAGCAAGCGCTGCAGTACCTGATTGACAACCTGGGAAATTTCGAAGATTTTCCGGATCTGATATTTCTGGATATCAATATGCCCATCATGAATGGATGGGAGTTCCTGGAAGAATATATTTCCAGGGTATGGCCTCAATTGCCGAAACGATCAGTATTATGTATGCTCAGTTCATCGGTATACAAAGAGGACATTGGAAGGGCAGAAAGCTATGAACAAATAGATGAATATATTTCCAAACCTCTTACTAAGGATCATATCCGCATGATAGTAAAGAAATATTTCAACATTGAATTAATACGCGATAACTGAACGGATATTTTTATTGTATTTCTGAAGAATTGAAGCCCCATTAAGAAATGTCAGGTCGATCACAAAAGAAAAGCCTGTAACAGTTCCCTCCAGCAGTTGCACTAATTCAGCTGTTGCACGAGCTGTACCTCCTGTTGCCAGCAGATCATCATGTATCAAAACATTGCTTCCTTTTTGTAATGCATCATCATGAATTTCAATAACAGCCTGTCCATACTCAAGTTCGTAAGCATACTGGACCGTCCTGGCGGGCAGCTTGCCGACCTTCCTGACAGGCACAAATGGCACACCAAGTCGATTGGCCATCAACATTCCAAAGAAAAACCCTCGGGATTCGATGGCGGCAATAGCGTCTATTTTTTGGTCGGCCCATGGCGCCAATAAAGCGTCAAGCACATCATCGCAAGATACCGGATCCAGAAGAAGAGGTGTGATATCCTTGAAAATAATACCTTCTTTGGGAAAGTCTTTAACATCCCGGATTTTCGCCTTAATTTTATCAATTCCAGTCATACCGGCAAATTAAACGATAAGATATGAAAGTTACCACCAGGTATTCCAGTGATTATGAATATAAAGCAAGCACTGAAGACGGGCGAATAGTGAATATTGATATGAAGCCTGAAGGCAAACTCCACCTTTCACCAATGGAACTCGTTTTAAGTGCACTTTCAGGCTGTATTGCTGTGGAAATTGCTTTGATGGTCCCCAAACGAAGAAAAACAGTTCATGATCTTATCATAGAAGCAGAAGGTACACGTAAAGAAGAAAACCCAAGAGGCTTTACAGACATAAAATTAAAATTTCTGCTCATATCCCCTGACGCTACCGTCGAAGAATTGGAAAAAATCACAGCCTTATCATTAGAAAAATACTGTTCAGTAGCAGATTCTCTCCAGCCTGAAATATCCATTGAGTGTGAAGTCAAACGAAGTTAATTCTTTAATTGCAAATCCCTCTTATCAGACTGTGTGGATAAAGAATTTCGAAAAGGCCTACTTGCCAAATGCCTCTACGGAATAGTCAAGGTTAGTGCTGAACACCGGGAAGCTTATTTTCACTAATGCATAAAAGCCTCTGCCCTTAAGTCCCGGTCGTATTCCCACTTCACCACCATATCCCCAGCTCCATGTCCGATTGAATTTGCCATCAATACCAGCCCTAAAGCCAATTATACTGGTGTCCAGTGCATCAGAGGAATATACAACACCGTTATAACGGATATCATCCACACCCACGGAAGGAGCTACTATAATATCTAAAAAAGCGGTAAAAATAAGGTCGTCTACACCTTCGGTATATTTACTATCAAAATCTACTGCCACATTTTTGATCCATGAAATTGAACCTCCGACATAAATACCGGCTACATTTTGTCCGCTATAGATGTCTAGCTCTTGTTCTTCCCCATTGCCATCCGTAAACACAGCAGGTATAGAGTTACCGTCAGTATCTACTAATACATCAGAAGTTTTGTCCTGGGCTTCAAGGCTTCGGTTAATATCTACTGAGGTATCAAATATAATACCTCCAAGCCGGGTACCATATATTTTCCTCACTTTACATGGTATTTCAGCCGTCAACGGAACCCGGGATGCCCAACGGGCGCCCCGATAACTCTTTTTGTAGAGAAACATTTTCGTCGAAGAGCTCTCTTCAAAATCTTTAATGTGATAGGTAGCTCCTGCCTCATAATAGTTAAATACATTAGGCACGTTTTGCACATTACTGTTTTTCTCTGCAAGGTCCCGGGTAAAGTCAAAACGTTTGAAATAGGTGAGCCGCCCATGTGCCCGGAATGTCATTTTATCCTTCCAAAAATAAGTGGCTTCCAGTCCAAATCCAGCATTGACATTTGAAACATAAAGTTCCCCATACATTGGCTGAAATTGCACAAACAGCTTATTTATCTGATAAGGTTCATCGTAGAGTTCCTCATAGGTCACCGGGTTCTTGTCCTTACGGCTTTGCGCCAAACTACAAAGACAGAGAAACATCATGCCGGCAGCTAAAAAAATGCGTGGTCTTTTCACGGTCATGCTATTAAAAAATATGTAGACAAATAACACTACAGACTTCGTCAAAATATAAAAATAGTAAAAAATCCGTTAGATCGGACCATCTTAAGGTAAATCACATGATATTTGTTGTTTTTCACCTATTTATGTGTCGTATTATAGATTATGTTACGGCCGATAAGGTAACTGAATTTTTAATCAAATAATGATTCTTTTAAGGATTTGTAGCTTAGCATTTACCGGATATTTTATTACTTGCATCGACGCTAATGAAAATCAGACGAAGAACCAATGAATGTCCCAATTGTGGCGCTTTATTAGACAGCGTTTATAATTATTGCCCCAGGTGCGGGCAGGAGAACACTGATAATTATGTCTCCTTCAACATGCTGGTCAGTGACTTTTTTAACACCTTCTTTGCCCTTGACTCGAAATTTGCGCATACAGTCATACCGTTTCTTTTTAAACCAGGCAACCTAACTATTTCCTATGTAAACGGTAAGCGAATGTCTTTTGCACATCCACTCAGGTTTTACTTGGTAGTGAGCCTTTTCTTTTTCTTCATATTTACTTTAGTAGGTAAAAAATCTATTGAAGAGGATGGCGATGAAGGTATTATACAGGTAAATCACACAGTGGATGATGTTATAGGGCTTGAAGCTGAGGACCTCGCCACGCTCGAAGCAACATTAGGTGCGAAAAAATTACAGGAAATAGAAAAACAACTCAACGGCCCGAAGTTAAAAGATCTACGAAAAGCACTCAAAAAGAATATTACATCTACCGAAAAAGAGGCATTGCAAATAGCTCTGGACAGCACTACTGCACAAAAATTATTGCGTTTTGATGTCATGAACAACGAAAAAGAGGTCAACTCGACTATTATAAGTCCGGTAAGGGTCGAAACAGACAGCAGCTACAAGAAATCCAGCCACAATGCCACAGAAGACATAGATAAAATTACTTCAAATGAGAATAAGGACTTTTTTAATGTGTTTAATGAAATAGATTGGAAACTCATTGACGAGTTGAGAGACAAAAGACAAATTACGGACCACCAGGTATATGATTCTTTGCATATGGGAAATATTACAGAATTGCAGGAACATATTATTCGTCAAATCATTCGGGTAAACCGCGCTGACCAACAGCAATTCGTGGAGTATATTCTGAAAAACCTTCCCCTTATGATGTTAATACTAATTCCATTTTTCGCACTCATATTGAAGTTACTTTATGCGAGAAGAGATCAGCTTTATATCAAACATCTGATACATGCATTACACTTACATACATTTGCCTATTTTTTTTATGGGATAAGCCTGCTGGTCATGGTGTATGCGATATCTGATGAGGACAATGCAGCAATTTTTGGAATGTTGAGCTTCATTGTTGTTTCTACTTACGCTTACCTGTCTTTCCTAAAGGTATACAAACAGCATTGGTTTAAAACCTTGATAAAGTTCAATGTCACAGGCATGATATATCTGAGCTGCATATTTATATTTTTCATTACTGAGATCGTGGTTTCCTTTCTTCTTTACTAGAGAAAAGGACCGCTCACCTATTTATATATCATTGATTTTCAATGATTCAAGCACCCGGTAATTTGCTGAGGTGATTCTTTCAATGTCTTGATCACTGATGGCCGTAGAAACAAATAATGCCTCAAATTGGGAAGGTGCGAGATAAATCCCTTGATTCAGCATCTCTTTAAAATAGTGTCCAAATAGCGCGGTGTTACATTTCTTGGCAGATTCAAAGTCAAAAACGGGACCATTGTTAAAAAATAAGCTCCACATAGAACCTATATGATTGATGGTGAAGCTAAGGCCAAGCTTGTTAAGATTTGCCTTCACTCCATTCACCATACGCGATGTAATCGCCTCGAGTTGTGTGTATACCTCGGGATGATCATGAAGATACTGCAACATGGTAATTCCTGCCGCCATAGCAACCGGATTTCCTGACAACGTACCAGCTTGATAAATCGGTCCTACGGGCGATATGCAGTCCATAATCTCCTTTTTACCTCCATATGCACCCACAGGCATACCTCCGCCTATGATTTTACCCAGGGTAGTCAGGTCCGGCTTAACATTATATACCTGCTGCGCCCCGGCCGGCGATAATCGAAAGCCAGTCATAACCTCGTCAAAGATCAACACTACTCCATGTTCATCACAGAGTGCTCTTAACCCTTCCAGAAACCCTGCTTTAGGAAGAACACATCCCATATTACCGGCCACCGGTTCAATGATAAGTGCCGCTACCTGACCGGTATTTGCTTCTAGTAAAGCCTTAACAGACTCAAGATCGTTATAAGGAGCAGTAAGCGTATCATTTGCGGTGCCGGCGGTTACTCCGGGACTGTCCGGTACTCCCATAGTCACTGCACCACTGCCCGCTGCAATCAAAAAAGAATCACCATGTCCGTGATAACACCCTTCAAACTTGATGATCTTAGTTCTACCTGTAAACCCTCTCGCTAACCGAACTGCCGACATAGTAGCTTCAGTACCACTATTTACCATTCTCACTTTGTCGATGGAAGGCACCATTTGAGTAATGAGCTCGGCCATCTCAACTTCTCTTCGTGTCGGCGCCCCAAATGATAGCGAATTTTGGATAGCGTCACACACTGCCTTTTCTATAAGCTCATGTGCATGACCAAGGATCATCGGTCCCCATGAATTAATCAATTCTATGTACTTATTACCATCTTCATCATATACATAGGCTCCCTTTGCTGATTTAATGAAAATGGGGTCACCTCCTACTGCTTTAAAGGCTCTTACCGGAGAGTTCACTCCACCGGGTATAAACTTCTGTGCGTCTTGAAATAGCTGCTTACTGCTTTTGAAATGCATACTTATCGTCTTCAATCTCATAAGATATTTTCACCCCTTCATCTTCAAAGGTGAGCAAAGGGACAATGTGATTGTCGTTACTATTCTTAAAACGATGCCCTACCGTGAGGCTTCCTTCCAATAACTCTTCCTTATTCCATCCTATCTGAAAATATTTGCCGTATTTATCCAGTGCATTCCCCACCAACATCATTAAATCGTAACCAATTTCCACGTATTTATTGGGCGCCACTTTGTGTTTTCTTACGTAAGCCTGCCTGAACGCATCATACATTTCTGAATCTTTCACTTTGTAAACAGGTGCATAGAGCATGACATTAAGTCTTCGGTAGGCATCGTAATCAATAAGCGATAATTCAAGCCAGTCCGCCGGCCCCATGACCTTTACCGAATCACCCCTTGTCTCAACGGCACTGATAACTTTAGACGAGATCAGGTCATTTGTAGAAGCCACAAAAATATGACTGATACTATCCGGGGGGATGCGATAGCGTTCTTTTGCTTCCTCAGAAGAGGCTGCGCTCAGTTTTTTATCAGAAACCAGCAGGATATCCAATATTTCCCTGGTAGCGTCTTTTTTTATTCGCTTTGTGATAATAATATTAAAACTGTCTTTTTCTACTCGTTCTTTATAAGCATGGGCCAGTATAGAATCGCTTTTACTTTCTCCGTAAAAAATAATACCCGGCTTGCGGTCCATGTTCTTTATCACATAATCGCCCATTCTCCTTCCAATAGTCTCATTACTGGGGTTATACAAAAAAGCATATGGATTATTCCCTATCACGTCCGAATCTGTACGTAAAGGATTAATGACATTTATTCTATGGGTAAATGAAAACTGGTTTACCATGGCTGTGAGCCTGGAAGAAAACGGGCCAATGATCAAATCCATACCCTTAAGTTCGTCTTTTTCCAGGATCATTTGTGTTACCTTTTCATCCCGGCGGGTATCGTAGGTATATAATTTCAATGACACTCCTTTACCTCTTAAACTATCCACGGCAAGTTCAACACCCTGGTAAATGTCCAACACAAATTGATTGAACTTTTTTCTTTCATCCGGCTCAAGGTCTTTGACCATAAAGGGGTACAACATAGCTATCTTATATTCCTTCTTAAAGACTGGCTTTTCAATAGTAATCACATTAAAGTCTTCAGGAGTCAGTTGAAAGCGGTCTATGATCTCTTTCATAAGATCATGGTCCTGATTTACGAGAGGCTGCTTCGAAATACTGGTAGCCAGCGCACCGGCTAATTCTCTTTCAGCAGGATAGGTTTGATAAAGCTCTATAAGAAGGTCATTATCTGAAATTTGAGAAAAGTAGTGCTTTTTAAGGGCGCTGACATCTGCCTTGATGGTTTTGGACTTAATGTCTCTCAGTACATCAACAGCCAGATCGTAAGCTTTTTTTTCAAAATAAATTTGCCCAAGCCAGTAATTAACTTCATCTATCCGGCTCCATTTAGAGTAAACTTGCTTTACCTGAAGAAACATATCTTTAGCAAGTGCAGGAAATCCCTCCCGGTAGGCTGACACAGCATAATAAAAGCTCGCATAAGCTGAAAACGGATTATTTTCATTTTTAGGAATTAATGGCTTAAAGGCCTCCTGAGCCAATTTATATTTTCCTTCGTTGAAAAAATTCTTGGCAAACAAATAATCCTGTTGAAAATCTTGTGAAATCCCCAGTATAGAAAGACACAAAAGCCAGACAAACAATGTATTCTTTATAAATTTCATAGGTATTTTTTACTCCCATTCAATGGTAGCCGGTGGTTTTGAGCTGATGTCATACACTACTCTATTGACCCCTTTCACAGAATTGATAATTTCATTGGAGACATCAGCCAAAAATTCGTAAGGCAGGTGACACCAGTCTGCGGTCATGCCATCTACGCTGGCAACCGCTCTCAAACTAACCACGCGTTCATACGTTCTTTCATCTCCCATCACTCCGACGGACTGTATAGGCAATAGCATGGCTCCCGCCTGCCATACATCGCTGTAAAGACCGGCATCTTTAAGTCCTTTGATAAAAATATGATCCACTTCCTGAAGTATATGTACTTTCTCAGGAGTGATATCTCCCAATATTCTTATGCCCAGTCCTGGACCCGGGAAAGGGTGTCTGCCAAGTATCTTATCATCAATTTCCAGTGTTCTTCCTACACGCCGCACTTCATCTTTGAACAAGGTGTTTAATGGCTCTATCACTTTTAGCTTCATAAAGTCCGGCAACCCGCCTACATTATGGTGTGACTTAATCGTCGCTGAAGGTCCTTTTACAGAAACCGACTCAATAACATCAGGATAGATAGTGCCCTGCCCCAGCCATTTTACATTGGTAATTTTATGAGCCTCTTCATCAAAAACTTCTATAAACACACGCCCGATGGCTTTACGTTTGTCCTCCGGATCAGTGAGTGATTCCAGTGCCTTATAGAATTTGTCTTTAGCATCTACTCCGGTAACATTGAGTCCCATCCCCTGGTAAGACTCAAGAACCTCTTCGAATTCATTCTTCCTTAATAGCCCATTATCTACAAATATGCAATGCAGTTTGTTCCCAATTGCTCTGTGGATAAGTGTCGCTGCTACCGAAGAATCCACTCCACCTGAAAGGCCCATAACCACCTGGTCATCTCCTAGCTGTTCTTTTATATTTTGAACAGTAGTTTCTACGAATATGTCCGGGGTCCAGTCTTGTGCGCATTGGCAGATATGGACCACAAAATTTCTTAACAGTGTTTTACCCTGAAGCGAATGTGTCACTTCCGGATGGAACTGTATGCCATAGGTCTGTTCGTCCTTAACTTTGAAAGCAGCCACATCTATGGAAGACGTACTGGCAATGACTTCATAATTTTCAGGTAACGTTGAAATAGTATCCCCATGCGACATCCATACCTGTGAGCCAATTGACATCTCCTTCATTAGTTCATTATGCTGATCTACTTTGGATAGCTTTGCCCGTCCGAATTCACGTATTTCCGAAGGTAATACGTTACCCCCATTTTGATGAGCCATCCATTGCGCGCCATAACACACGCCTAACACAGGTATTTTTCCCTGAAACCGTTCTACAGGTATTGCCGGTGCATCCGCTTGCCGAACAGAACATGGGCTGCCTGAAAAGATAACTCCTTTGATGTCGTCTGTAATCTCCGGGAGATGATTACAAGGATGTATCTCACAATAAACGTTTAATTCTCGGACTCTGCGGGCAATCAACTGTGTGTATTGCGAACCAAAGTCCAGGATCAGGATCTGTTCTGCCATGGCTGCAAAAATAGTATTCCGAATGTGGAAATGCTAATATAATATGCGTAAAGAAATGGGGTTTAAAAGGAACTCAAATCACTCATTTGAGCCATTTAAACAAGGTTGTAAGCCCGATTATTTATCAAAAGCATCCATCAATTCATTAATACAATAGTGCATAACCATCAGGCAATCGGTTTTTTACTACTTGATTCCTACAGTTTGATACATTCATTCTGCACTTTACTACATTGCCCTTCAAAAGAGGCAACAAATGGTGCAAGATTGTAGTGTACTATAATGAACTCATTACAACAACATATGCATTTTCAAGGTCAAAATAATTATCATCCCATTCGAGGTCCTCTTCATCCCGGACCTCGAACTGTTGGGTTAATACTTACCACCATTATCATGGTATGTACTTCGTTTCATGCTTCTTCACAGCGCCTGGTCATAAAAAGCAACGGCGAAAGAACGATTATCAGTAGTAACCGCAACGCACTCAACATATCACACGGTAGTGGCAATAATTTTAATATAGAATATAAGGGAAATATTAAAGTCACGGATGATGATAAGGACATCATCTCCATCTCCAAGAATGGATACCTGGAAATCGACAAAACAACTTTTGGTAGTAAAAGATCTATTCTCATAGAGCAACGTTCGTCCGGGTTAAGTAAGCAATACTACGAAGGAAGAAAAGAACAACCCTGGGAACCTTATGGCAGGGAGTGGCTGGCAGAGATATTGCCTGATATTGTACGATCCACCGGAATAGCTGCACAAAGCCGGGTTGAGCGGTTTTATAGAAAAGGAGGAACAAACCGGGTGCTGGAAGAGATAGAAGAAATTGACTCTGATCATGTAAAAAATACCTATTTCCGGATGCTTTTGAGAAAAAAAGGACTTACGTCCAATGACCTGGTAAATATCCTGGGGGAAATAGAGGACGCCATAGACTCAGATCATTACCAGGCACAACTACTAGAAGAACACAACCGGGTCTTTTTGCAAAATGAAGTAGTAGCCGAAGCTTATTTTGACGTGGTAAGCGATATAGGCAGTAGCCATTACGCCTCAAGCGTACTAAAAGAGGTATTACGTGATCGTGACGCTTCTGCTAAATCATTCAAATACATCATAAAGGCCAGTTCAGAGATTGATTCGGATTATCACCAGGCAGAACTACTGTCCAAAGCTTTGGAACTTAACGACCTCACCGATGAAATGATCAGGGAAGTGATAGAGGCCGCTCAGGAAGTCAGTTCGGACCATTATCAGACTGAACTCTTAAAAAAAGCATTGGCGCTGGAGCGAATATCTTCCGAATCAACAGAGGAGATCATAGAGGTCATATCAGATGTAAGTTCAGATTATTATGTTGCAAGCATATTTTCAGACCTCCTGGAAGAGCAACTAAATGAAGAGATCCAGCTTAAAATCATCAATTTGGTAGAAGATGAAATGTCGTCAGATTATTATGCTTCCGTTATTCTAAGTAAGGTATTGGAAGAGCAAAAACTGTCCAGTGAAGTTACCAAAGACCTTGCCAGAGCTATTACAGAAATTAACTCCTCTTCTTATTCCTCCTCTATTATAAAAAAGGCAGCTGAACAAACATTGAATAAAGCTACCCTGCTGGTTTTACTGGATGCTATAGAAGAGATAGACTCTGACTTTTACCGCGCAGAAGCCTTGATAGCTTTAGCTTCTCAAGTCAGGGAAGGCGACAATGAACTTAAAGATGCTTACCGAAAAGCAGCTAAAAGTATTGGCTCAGACACTTACTACGGCAAAGCGATCCGAGCGTTGGATTAACAATTTCAGGAAGCTATCACTCTTTATTTCAATTGGCCAGGCATCCTATCTATTAACATAAAACAAGAACGGGTAACACGATGCACTTCAATTTCCAATCCATTTTGGTTAGATTGTCAACATTATTATGGCACGTAACGGTAAAATAGTATTGAATTACACCATGCGCAGGTTCTGGGTTCATTTAGTTACAGCCACATTCATAGGGCTTATTTATTATGTATATATGTACTACAGTGAAAAAGGAGTATTGCCCAATACGTCAAGCAATTACTCTTACGCTGTCATCAGTGTATTAACTGCCAATTTTATTGGACTGGTCATTTCTTTTTCTGATCGGAAGCTGGACCGTTTGCTCCCCTGGGGTAAATATATGGCCGGCAGGCTGCTATTAGGATTAATAACAAATAGTCTGATTTCATTAACCATTATCATTGGTATAGGCTGGCTTTTTCTGACTTCTTTGGACACTAAAGAAGAGCTTTCCACCCTTTACGGTAAGCATACAGAGACCATATTGAAATTAGGTATTATTACCTTTTTGGCAGTATTGGTCTATAATATCATCTACTTCGCTTTATTTTCCTACCGGCAGTATGCAGTAGTGCAAATAGGCCATGTAAAAACACAACGGAAACAGCTTCAGCTTCAGTTTGAAGCATTGAAAAGTCAGCTCAGTCCCCATTATTTGTTTAATTGCCTTAACACTATCTCCTCATTAATATTCAAAGATACTCATCTTGCAGAAGATTTTATCCGACGACTGGCTGAAACGTATCAATACATTTTAAGTAACAACCACAAACAATCGGTTACGCTGGAAGAAGAAGTGGAATTTGTAAAATCTTACAATTACCTGCTCAAGGTCCGATTTGAAGATAATCTCAGGATTGATATTAACCTTCCTCCCAATGTTATGCGTAGTAGGATACCACCCCTGACTTTGCAAATGCTGGTAGAGAATGCGGTCAAACACAATGTTATTACACGTGATCAGCCGCTCGATATTTATATTCACGCTATTGACAATACGGACATACGTATAACAAATACTAAAACAGCTACCCCGGCAGATATCAGTTCATTTCACGTGGGCCTGGAGAACATTAAGAAACGCTACAAGCATTTTACACCTAAAGCAATCCGGATAGATGACAACAGTAAATTCAGTGTACAGCTTCCTGTAATCAGGGAAATAGCCCGCTCTGCATGAAAAAGATAATTATACACAACGCATTTTTCCGATTGTTTACACCCGTTTTTTACGGGATGCTGGTCTATTTACTGATACTCCTTATCAACAATGACCTATCTCAGATCGGATCTACATTTACCAACCAGGAGGTGTATGTATGCATAGGGCTGGCCTACCTGCTCTCTGAGGCGCTCAGGGGTAGTGCCATACTGGCCAGACATTTCTTTGATAATAACATGAAAAATCAGATTACAGCGCAGGTAATGGGCGGGTTGTTGTTGTCTATACTGGTGATTAGTATTACTATATCTGTATATTTTAAAGTGGCTTATGACTTTAGTATCACGGAAAGTCAGTTAATTATTTTTAATATGATTTACGGCACTTCCAGCTTGCTATACAACTTACTCTATTTCAGCAATGTATATGTACATAAACAAAATGTACGGATGCTGGAAAATGAAAATGTAAAGAGAGAAAGCATTGAATCAGAACTGTCTGACTTTAAAAATGAAGTAAACCCACAACTACTGTATGAGAGCCTGGAAACATTAATAACACTTATTCATAAAGATGTAGATGAGGGCGAAGAATATATAGATCATTTATCATCTGTTTATCGCTATATTTTAAGCCATAGAAAAGTAGAACTGTCCACTTTAAATGAAGAATATAAAGCCGTCAAAAATATCGTCTACCTGCTCAATTACCTGTATGATGATCAGATCAGCTTGAAGATAGTGTTTAATGATAAATATAACACCACCCCTCTTGTCCCTGGTACTTTGCCTAACCTCGTGGAGTTAATTGTGCGGTCTACCATCATTAATAAGTTTCAGCCTCTCAAAATAGAGATAGTTATTGAAGATCAGGACGGATACCTCGTACTGCAACACCAGTTAAATGAAAGGCTCAGCAAGCCTGACAACTTCAATGATATCTTTGAATCAATCCAAAAATCATACACCTTTTACAGTGATAAGCCAGTGATGCAAGTGAAAGCATATGATTTTAGCTATATTAAAATACCTTTGCTGGAAGAGGTAGAGGAACCTTTGGAATTAGAACTGTAGGCAAAGATGAATGTTCTCATCATAGAAGATGAAGTACCTGCTGCTGAAAAGCTGGAAAGGTATTTGAAAAAATATGACACTGACATCCAGGTATTGGATCGGCTAAATTCAGTGAAATCATCTGTGCAATGGCTTTCACACCATCAGCAACAGGTAGAACTTATATTCATGGATATTCAACTGCTGGATGGGAAGAGCTTTGAAATTTTCGACCAAGTCAAAATTAATACGCCCATCATATTTATTACTGCCTTTGACGAATATGCTATTGATGCCTTTAAGGTTAATAGCATTGACTATTTACTCAAACCTATCACCTTTGGTGACCTCAGCTCATCCCTCGAAAAACTGGAACAAATGAAAAAGGACCTGGGCAGTAACGGCAATGCGGTAGATATCAACGCCGTACTTTCTCAACTACAGCAGAAATCCTATAAAAACAGGTTCATGGTAAAGCTGGGTGAACATATCAAATCCATTACTACCGATAAAATTGAATTTTTCTTTGCAGAAGGGCGTAATGTATTTCTGTTCACGAATGAAAACAGGAAGTTCATCATAGACTTCAAGCTGGAGGACCTGGAGAATATGTTAGACCCACAAACATTCTATCGGGCCAACCGATCTTTTATCCTTAATATTGAAGGTATCATTGATGTGGTGGTATACTCTAACAGTCGCCTGAAAGTCATCCCCAGGCTGGATTTTGATAAGGAAATTATCATCAGTCGTGAAAAAGTACAGGCATTTAAAGATTGGTTTAGCGGATTGAATTAAGTCATCAATAGGGCTTTATTTAAGCCTCCAGTAATTACACCATAAAAAAAGCCACACCTAATTGGCATGGCCCCTAAGCAAAGTAGTTATTTGTGTAATCAATTAAACGTCACTTTGTCAATATCCTTCCAAAGAACATAAGTTGGATCATCTTCACTATCATTATCAAAAACTAATATTCCTGTATTTCTGTCCGATACATCCTGCCGATCCCCTAGTTCCAGTTTTTCCCCGGACTTTAATTCTACGATAGATCGCTTATAACTTTTAGGGATCACACTTTTAATCAGACGGAAAGGAATGATGTATTCTATTTCATCATCCGCGCCTTGCAGTACTTCATAGTCAAATGCTTCATCCAGGTCATAGACTATTTTCCCGGAGTGTGTATCCCCTGTCGTTGTGTTTACCGTACCTTTTAGGGCTTTTTGTGACTTGAAAGCAGCAAAAGATATCATGGGCTCTTTGGCTTTTTCAAAGGTCACTTTCTTAAATTCTCTCCAGGGAATGTCTACCCTGCCATATTTCACACTACTTACTATGATGCCCCTATTGCCGGAATTTACATCATTAGAACCGCGTAAATTAAATTCCCTTCCGGAGTTCAATACCACAAAGCTGCTGTTGCCATCGCTTTCAATGGATTTGATCCTTCCAAAAGCGATGGATAGATCCCCATCACGCGTATCTCCGTCCAGCCGATCCGTACTTACACGTTCATCATGGTCCCATTGGACATACCCAGTAAAAATTCCCTGATATGTTTCCACCGTTCCGTATAAAGGTTCTCCAAATTTTTCATCCAGTTTTTTGGGTGTATCCATAAAATCAATTCGTTCAATACGTGACCACCGGACCTCCATCTCACCCACTTCTTTGTCAATTACTTTAACATTCGTACCAACATCGTTATACCCCTCTCCCTTCACCTCAAACCGGTCACCATTCCTAAGTTCGACATATACCCAGTTACGGCCCGATAGTTTCAATGATCTGATCTCTCCGAATTGGCAACTGAACTGATGCAAATAATCATTGCCATAGTACCTACGACCGTTCGACCAGCCATGGCCGAACCAGCTAACGAAACGATCTCCCCAATCCCTGTCATGACGCTCGTAATAGTAACGTTCCAGAGCCCGGAGGTCTTCCCTTGATAAATAATCAATGTTATCATTGTCTTCCTTGGAAGCATTGAACATATCTGTCCAATACACCTCTTCTTTCCCCCATCTCAGCGGCCCTTCATAAGTATCACCTTCTGCTGTAGTGATCTTCCCATAAATGAAGCCAGCGTCCTGGGCGACCAACCCCGGACCAAAAGCTAACAGCAGTAATGCAAGGGCTGCCTTAAATACGTTCTGATTTTTCATTGTTGTTGTTTTTGAGTTTTTACTTGGAAATGGTTGATTGATGACCGTCCCGCGTATTGTTAAACCAAATATGCCAAGAGAGACTTATTTTATAAACAGAAATCAGATGAGTCGGACTATGCGCTTACCGAACCGGGAAATAGGCTGTCTTGAGTCGTGAGTCCTTAGTTCTTAGTCTTAAAACCTGTCCTTCCCTGAAATAAGTTGACCTCTAAATACTCAAGACTTAGGACTCAAGACTATCTTAACTATCAAGCCATTTTTTGAATTCCGGAGTTTTATCGGCACTTATTACGATGTCTTCTTCTGAAGCTGGGTTTAAGTTTATTTTTACCCGCCCTTTGAAATACGGATGTATCTCTTCAATAGCCTCGAACTTAACTATGAATTGGCGGTTGGCACGGAAAAAGAGTTTAGGATCTACTTGTCGATCTACTATTTCCAAGGTCTGATCCAGCGCATATTTTTTATTATCGAAGGTAACCAGATAAGTAAGCTTGTTCTGACTAAAAAAATAAGCTATTTTTTCCACTGACACAGCCACGATCTTTTGTCCGGAACGGATCATAAAACGTGATTTAAAATCTTTCTGCTGTGATTGGATCATAGACATCAGATCATCATAAGGAAAAGACTGTTCTGGTTTTGCCTGTAACGATTTCAACTTTTCCAGACTCTGTGTAAGCTTTTCAATTTGTACAGGTTTCAGCAGGTAATCAATACTGTTCACCTCGAAAGCTTTCACGGCATATTGATCATAGGCTGTGGTGAAAATCACAGGCCCTGTATAGGATAACTGTCTAAATACCTCGAAACTCAGCCCATCTAATAATCGGATATCACTGATCACCAGGTCAGGAGCATTGTTGACCTCAAACCATTCCACAGCAGATTCTATGGATTTCAAACTGGCCATTATCTCAATCGAAGTGTTGATTTCCACCAGCATGTTCTCCAGTTTTTCGGCTGCAAGTGTCTCATCTTCCAAGATCAATACTTTCATATTGTTTCTACTTCAAGTAAAGGAACTGATACTCTAAAATAATCCTGACTATGCGACACTTTGACCTCATTAGCAGTAAAATAGGCATATCGTTTTCTAATATTATCTAACCCGGTGCCTCCTTCTTCCCGCAAATCATCAGGTTTAGGATACAATGTATTTTCAACCACCAGATAATCGTTCTCTCCCGGTTGAATAAATAGTTTTAATGGCCTCTTTTCACTTATCACATTATGTTTGATCGCATTTTCTACCAGCAATTGTATCGTAAGTGGTGGTAACATCTTAAACTTATCTGCTCCCTTAATATCAGCATTAAATTGAATATTATCTTCAAAACGTGTCTTTATCAGATGCATGTAGGCATCGATAAAGTCCATTTCTTCTTCCAGTGATATCAGATCTTCGTCTTTTGATTTTAGTATTGCCCGATATACTTCGGCAAATTTGTCCAGGAAATCCTTTGACATTTTTTTGTCCTTGTCAATCAACGACGAAAGGATATTGAGATTATTAAATAAAAAATGCGGGTCCAGATGTCCTTTTAACGAAGTCAGTTCAGCCTGCAACGTTTCTTTTTTAAACTTTTCCGCTACCACTTCGGACCGCTTCCAATGACTTAAGAAGTACTGGCTAAAATAAATTGAAAACAATGGTATAAATAATACGATCCCCCAGGCATTCATTACCACGATCTGTTCATAAACAGGTGGATCTTGTGTAAGCCATACTTTGAATAAAAGATAAGCCAGGTTGATAATGATCAGTGAATAAATAATACCTGTAGCCAGATGGGCATAAAAACGTCTCTTCCCAAACCTGAGCCATGGAAAATAACGATTAAACTGAACGGTGATCAGCCGATTGCCCAGCCATAGAAAAATGATCACAGTGGTAAACCAGCTTACCGTTATGACATTGTTAAGCTCAAAACCCAGCTGTTCAGCCAGCAGGTAGGACATTAATTCCAGTACAATCACCACCCCGATCACTACATAAACCAGGTACGCCATTAAGAATTTAATTAAGGATGGGATAAATGACAAACGCACAGATTAAACTTATAGGGTTATTAAGTCATATGCAAATGATTGGTGAGGAGCAATCACCACACGTATTGATTTCCATCCATTACAACTGATCCGGACTATTCGAAAATGATCTCACTTACTTTTTTCCAGGGCACATACTCAGGCTCCTTTTTTCCATTTTGAAAAATGAGCAGCCCACCGTTATCGTCCGATACATCACGCCCCTCACCCAATATCAGTACATCACCATTTCTGAGCTCGATTTGAGAGTAGGTATAATTTTTAGGTTTTATCTTTTTGATGTTTCTAAACGGGATCTTGTACTCCATGCCTTCATCTTTACCTTCCAAAAATTCAACCTCCATTGCTTCATCAAGATCATACACGATCCGACCGGAATAAACATCTTCCTCATACGTGATTACTTTCCCCTGAAGTCCTTTAGGTGTGCTGTAGGAGGAATAAGGCTTACCGCTTGAATTTATGTAACGTTCAAAATTAACTTTATTAAACACTTTCCAGGGGATATCTACTTTACCAACATTCTCCACACTTACTATAATGCCCCGGTTCTCTGCATTAACATCATTCGAACCAGTCACGTAAAAATTACGCCCATCCCATAACTCTACCGTACTGCCACTTCTTCCGCTTTCTATTGATTTGATCTTCTTAAAAGGTATAGATAACTCCCCGTCACGTGTTCTTCCATCCAGTTTATCAGAACCTAACCGTTCATCATGGTCCCATTGAATGTACCCTTTAATATCTCCTTTCCGAAACGTATTTACGGTTCCATACAGCGGTGGGCCGAAGGTTTCTTTCAGATTCCTCGGAGTGGGCAAAAATTGTACTCTTTCTACACGTGACCAGCGTATGGATATTTCACCCAGGTCACTGTCGAGGATTTTAAGGGTAGGCTTCATATCATTTGACCCACCTCCGGTCGTCTTGACCTCCATGTCATTTTTTAAGATGACCACGGGCCGTTCCCGGTTATAATTATCGATTTCGGCAATATCACCAAACTGAACGACAAATTGGTGGCTATTGCCCCCCCTATTATCCCAAATACTGGATAAACTCCAATCGAAATTTGACCATGAGTTCTCTCGGTCTCTTTCTCTATATTGGTGGCCCTGATGCCGATCAGAAAGCTTAGTTGCATTATAGTGATCATTCCAATACACTTCTTCCTTTCCCCATCGTATCAAACCTATATATGTATTTTCGCTGGTCTTTACTTTACCATATATAAAGCCTTCGGTACTTTGTGCATCGGCTTCGGTAGCCAGGATGATCAAAGTAACCAACACTCCCAGAATTAGTTGAATTGTTTTTCTATTCTTCTCCAATTGTACGATTATCGTATCTATCGCTCTCATATTACAAATAAGCGTAATTGAGCACAGAAAGATCAGTGACTTTATCCAAAGGTGTACATATACATACTCAATCGGGAAATGTTCAGGTTCAATCAGGTCAGCCTTATCACAGGCTAACCTACAGTCTTTGTGCGGTATCCTTTTTGGATAAGTACTTCGGCAACCTTCTTCCGGAAGTCTCCCTGGATCAGGATCTCACCATCTTTTGCAGAACCACCTACTCCACATTTTGACTTCAGCAGTTTACCCAACTCTTTGAGATCATCAGCGGAGCCGATAAAACCTGTGATCAAAGTCACCTGTTTTCCTCCCCGGGCCTTTTTATCCAATTGGACCCTTAAATGTTGCTCTGATGCGGCCAGTGTATCTTGTTCAGGGGCATCGTTATAATCGTAGTCGTACTGGTCGTTGGTAGAGTATACCACACCATCCCGGTTTTTCCAGTTATTTCTTTTAGCCATATGTGTAATTAAAAATCAGGACAAGGTATCTGCATTACATGCTTCGGGGGTTTCCGCGGATCAGAGGTAGACCAGGAATAGGACAGGGATACTTCGTGTGCTCCACCACTGCCTGAACCCAGATTAGAAATGGTAAAATCATAACTATATCCAATATTCAACGCATCTCGTTCCCTTTTTTTGGTGAAACCCACCAGCATGACAATAGATTCATTATTACTAAATCCTTCCAATGACTTAAACGGAAGCCCACGATACCAGGCGCCAAGGATAATAGGCTCAAGAGTGAGGTAGAGGCCCAGATCAAGCTGGTCGAATTCTCCCTGACTTTTGTATTGGAAGGTTGGTGTCAAACTTCTTTCCTGTGGTCTGGTGTAAAATCCGCTACCCACGGTTCCGGGTTTGAATGGTATTTTTATTCCACCATGTATAGAGATCTTAGACGGAAGTTCTCTTGGGTCAGAACCATCATCAAATGCCTGGTTAGGCGTATTGAGATGGTTGGCGGTTACACCAAACCAGGCATTGCCTGTATAAAGTACACCCCCGGCAGAAATACTTACAAAATTTTTACTCAGCCCACCAAAAGTCTCGCCGGAAGGGTTATCAATTTCTCCTGTAACAGGGTTGAATTGATCGCCAAAAGTAAGGTCCGCAAAATTAACATTACGATTAAAGAAAGTAGCCTGAAAGCCCGGACGGAAGGTGAGCCATTCTGAAATGTATAGCTGATACGCATACTGTAAGGCAACACTGGTGGACTTCAACCCTTGCTGTCCTTCACGGTCACGCATCATCAATATCCCGATACCCGAATTCTTATCTTCTATGAATGTATCAAAATAGGCTGAAAAAGTAACAAAATTAGCATCTATGGAGGGCCATTGATTACGATAATTCACCCCTACCCTGGCTTGCTGGGTAGCTCCGGCAAATGCGGGGTTCAAATAAAGCGGCGCCGCATAGAATTGAGAAAATTGGGGATCCTGTGCGCTAACCGTACCTGAAGCCATCAACACCATTACCAGAACCAGAAGAAACGATCTTTGCATGCAGTTTAAATCAAATATTATAGGCAAGATATAAAGTAAAGAGTTAAACAAATGAGAACCAAAAATAAAAAAAGTAACTTTTTTACCATAACGGCATTTTGTCGTTAATTGTATAAATTAGCCTTTTACGGATTAAAAAACTTTTCCGTGGCACAATCAGGACTGATTATTGCAGTTATGTAGTGTGAACAAAATAAAGATCAAAAATGTCCCATACTGAGCTTCGAAGGGTTTGTCTTTTGTTAATTTTTGTAGTTGGTAGCTTTTCAAACCTGTTAGCGCAGAGCTATTCGGGTATTAACTGGTATTTTGGCAATAATGATAAAAGTATACGTTTTACAAGACCTACGCTGGCTCCGGACACACTATCATTACCCAATATACTGGGAGCAGGTGGTGGAGCTGTAGCCACTGACGCCATCACCGGTGAAATATGGTTTTATACGGACGGAATAAACGTGTATGATCGTACAGACTTTCAGTTGGCTACCACAGTGGATGGAAGTACGACACGCAATCAGTCCGTAGCCATCTGCGAAAACCCTGCAAATTCAGATCAGTATTTTCTCTTCACGATAAACAATGCCGGGGCAATTGTTCAATCTATTTTTGATAAGACACAATTTCGGCCCGGGGGAGCATTCCCTGACAGTCCTGAAGGAAATTTCACATCACTGAACAATGCTGTAGCGCCTGTTACCGGTCCGCTTTCAGAAGGTATGATCATTTTATCCAATGATGCGTTGGATGGGTTTTGGTTAATTACCCAAACCCAGGGAGGTGACATCAATGTGACCGAGATTGACGGAACAGGCACCTTTAACACTACGACATTTGCTACCACACTAACTCAAATCGATAATTTTTCATTTCACCCTTCTTCTAATCAATTGGCAGCGGCCTCAGCACAGGCAGGTGAGGGAGTGGAATTATTTGATTTTGACCCGGCCACCGGAGCAGTTACTGCGTCAGCCACCAGCCTGGCGGCTATTACTTTTAACGGAGTGTATGATACAGAATGGAATAATAGTGGCCAGTACCTCTACGCTTCCGGTAATTTCGGCCAGCCCGAGGATAGCCTGATAAGGATCGACCTGAATGCCGTCCCCCCGACAGTCGAAAATATCCAGACCTTTGGTGTAACCAACAGCTTTGGCATACAGATAGCACCTGACAGTACAATATATCATTTATTCGAAGACCCTGCCGGGGCCTTTAGAGTAGGTAGAATTAACGACCCTGATACCAGTGATGTGGCACAGGTACTCTATGACCCAAGACCTTTTGACGTCCCAGACTTTCAGGCAGAACAGTTCCCTTCTTTCCTGCCGTTGATTGACCCGGATTTTACGCTTGACTTTTCCTTTTTTGGTGATTGTCAAAATGAACCTGTATTGTTCTTTCCTGAAATAAGCATTAACCCTGACAGCGTACGGTGGGATTTCGCAGGCGAAGGCAACAGCGCTTCATTGGCTCCTTCCTTTACCTTTTCGGATGCCGCAGGAAGCCCATTCACCGTTACTCTTGTAGCTTTTATTAACGGCCAGCCCAGGGCGGCTTCTCAGCAGGTCACAATAAATCCATTTGACATTAGTATTACGTTAGTTTCAGACACTACCTTCTGTAGAGAAGATTTTCCGCCTCCCTTTGGCACAAATGGAACGGCAAGTGTTGAAGCCGAAATCAGTGGAACACCTACTTCAGTAGTATGGTCTAACGGACAAACCGGTAATATCCTTGTGCCCGATTCTACTGGCTTTTATTACGTGGTAGCTACTGATGCTACAGGGTGTAGTACATACGCCGGAGTTCAGGTGAATACCTATGGTGAACAAGACCAACGTGGTAACATCTGGTATTTCGGAAACAATGCAGGTATTGATTTTAATCCACCTCCGCCTACCGAAGCTATCCCGTTTGGGGATGCCTCCATATATAACGGTGGTAACCAGCTCCGGATGCCGGAAGGTTGTGCTATCTACTGCGATAGAAACGGGCAGCCTCTATTCTATTCCGACGGTGTGGATGTATTCGACAGAGAAGCTAATCTACTTACACCGGCAAATAAAATAGGTGGTACAGCAGGCATTAGCCAGGGGTCTTCACAATCTGTACTTGTTCTGCCCTTTCCGGGAGATGAAACTCTTTTTTACTTATTTACTACAAATGAAGTGTATAACCCTAGTGGGAGCTATGAATTAAGATATTCGGTATTTGACCTCAAGCTAAACAATGGTTTGGGAGGAATGGTGCTTGACCAAAACGGTGAGATATCCACTATACTTTGCTCTGATGTCACTGAACGATTGGCAGGTAATGAAAACTGGGTGATCGTACACGAGTTAGGCAATAATAACTTCAGGGCATATCCTGTGTTAGGCGATGGTATCGGAACCCCGGTTATTTCAAACATAGGCGCCATTCATAATAGTGAATTGGAGAGTCGTGGTTACATGAAATTGAATGGGAATTCAAACCAGTTGGCTGTGGCTTACTCCGAAAGCACCAATAATAATTTTGTAGAATTATTTGATTTTGACAATGCTACCGGAGAAGTTTCCAACTACCTGCAACTGGATTTTAACAACCCGGTTTCAAGCGCAGGACCGGTAAGTGGTCAGGTGTATGGTATTGAATTTGGTAACAACGATAATAATCTTTTTGCCTCATTGATCGGTACGCCCAGTGAGATCTTTCTGTGGCATGTAGACACCACAACGATTGCCGGTAATATCACTGACCCTACTTACATCAGGGATTCTGTGGAAGTCGTAGACCTTAGTAGCCTTCCTGCTACTGATTCTATTGGCGCTCTGCAATTAGGGCCTGATGGTCAAATGTATGGCGCTATTCAAAACCAGCAATTTACAGTGACCATTGGAAACACAGGAACACGTTTCGGACAACCGGTACCGGTAGCAAATACTTTCGGTCTTGCGGCCGGGACTTCCAGTCAGCTGGGATTACCCAATTTCATCCAATTCAGCGGTTCCAGTAGCCAAAATGCAAGTTTAGCGGTAGAAAGTGGCTGTATTGATCAACCTCTTACCTTCACGGTAAATAATCCTTTAAACCCCAATCTCGAGATCTATTTCGTCAGCATCTTTCCCGAAGGAGATGAATCAAACGTACTGGTAGGTCCGATCCAGCTGACCCAAGACAATCCTGATTTTACCTTTTCTCTTCCCGACCCGGGTAACTATGTCGCCCGTTTTTTTATAGATCAGCAGTGTATCCCGCAACAATTGATCACGGATTCAGATCAACTGTTTGCCATCAATCCGCTCCCTACGGTCAGTAATATAGCCGTTACTGATCCGACAGGATGTGGTTTGCCTGATGGCAGCGCAATTGTGACTTTTTCTACTACAGGTAATATCACCTATTCCGTAAGTGGCCCGGTGTCCTACCCTGATCAAACGGTGACCACAACAGGCAGCACCAATGTGACCATACCTGCATTGTCTGCCGGCTTTTATACGTTGAATGCCGCATTTGATACCGGATGCTCTGAAACCTTCACCTTTATACTCAACGACCCGGTACCCTATACCCTTGCAGCTGTACAATCTCAGGGAAGTGATTGTGATGATCAGAATGGGGAGATCACCGTAACCTTATCACCTCTTGCCCAGGTACCGGCTGCTTATGATTGGGTACTAAACGAGCAATCCACTGGTACTACCGTAAGGACAGGTAATCAGGCGGACGATCCGGATAGTGATGGAGTATTTGTCATTACAGGTGTATCTACAGGCAACTATTTTCTGGAATTGACGGATAACGCGGGATGTATCTCTACGGTCAACGTGAGTATTACACCACCGCCTTCCATTACATTAACATTACCAGATCAGTTTTTCCAGGCCTGCGACGTAGATGAGATCGTTATCCCCATTACCACAAACAGTAATTCTTTGGTTGAGTTATTATCTCAAACCGGTGATCTCCTGACCAATTTCCGGGTGATCGGGCAAAATGATTCTATTGCCATTACAAACCCAGGTATTTCTGGAGAGCCTATTATATTCGGCATAAGAGCCCTGGGAGAAGACCCCATCTCATGTGATACGACCGTTGTGATACAAGTGATCTTTGATAATTCATCGCCAAATCCCTTTGACAGTCGTTATACTTTATGCCCATTTGAGAGCTTTGAATCCGGCAGGCAAGTCGTAATGCTGGAAAATCCTCCTTCAGGGTTTCAATCCGCACGATGGTTTGACAGAAATAGTGTTGAAATCGAAAGAATTAATGCCAGCGGCGCTTCTAACGTAACCGGATATAGGTTTTCACAAGCCGGGGACAGCATTATTATAGAAATTGCCCAACCCATAAGCGTAGAACTCACAAATGCTTTTGGCTGCCCTACGGTAGCCAGTATCGATATTGTACAAGACTGTAAGGGACGTATTAACGCTCCATCTGCCTTCTATCCTAACAGTTTGATCCCACGAAATCGACAGTTTGTGGTATTCCCATTTCTTATTCTCCCGGATGATTTCCAGATCTATATTTTTAATCGCTGGGGTGAAATGGTATTCCAGTCCGATAATCTGCAATTCATGCGTGAACAAGGCTGGAATGGCGGATATGATAATGACCCGGGCAGACCGGTGCCAGGAGGAGGTTATGCCTATCGCATCAACTACAAAAGCCAATTTGAACCTGACGAGTTAAAAGAGCAACGAGGTGGTGTAACACTGATTCGTTAATACTCCTTTCTCTGCGTCTCCGCGGTTAAAAATTTCTCACCGCAGAGACGCGGAGATGCAAAGGTTTTTTTATACTTGTCAGATTATGATCAGAGACGAGTATAATAACCTGTCAAGAGAAATATTAGATGCGAGTATTGCTGTGCACAAAGCAATGGGCCCGGGTTACTGGAATCTATCTATGAGCTATGTTTAATGAAAGAGTTGCTTTCCAGGGACATCAACGTTAGCCAACAAGTGGTCATTCCATTAGTATATAAAGGAACGAGGCTTGCCAAAGACTTTCACCTGGATATATTAGTGGAAAATGAGATCATACTTGAAATAAAATCAGTAGAAGGACTCTTACCCGTTCATGAAGCCCAAATCATTTCATACCTCAAGCTAGCAGATAAAAAACTCGGATTTTTAATCAATTTCAACGTACCATTGCTAAAACAAGGCTTCAAACGATTTGTTAACAATTTCTAAAATCTCTGCGTCTCCGCGTCTCTGCGTTAAAACAATTAGTACCATATGGTAGTCTTCCCAAACACCAAAATAAACATTGGCCTTAACATACTCTCAAAAAGAGAAGATGGTTACCATAATCTATCTTCGTGTTTCTACCCTATACCCTTTTGTGACATCCTGGAAGTGGTAAAAGCTGATGAATTTAATTTTAAGAGTACCGGCATTGCAATACCTGGCCATGAAAGCAATAACTTATGTGTGAAAGCATTTCACATGCTACAATCAGACCATGACCTCGGTAATGTCAATATACATCTCCATAAAGTAGTTCCCATTGGCGCCGGTCTTGGGGGAGGGAGTGCAGACGCTACCTACACCCTGACCGCACTCAACAAATTATTTGGCCTGAAGCTACCCACCTCTCAATTACAAGAATATGCTTCAAGATTAGGCAGCGACTGTCCTTTTTTCGTGGAGAACGTACCCGTAATGGCTACAGGAACGGGCACCACATTTGATCATAGCACAGTGAATTTAAAAGGGAAATACCTCGTACTCGTTTATCCTGACATTCATATTTCCACCCAGGAAGCCTATAGCGGTGTTACTCCCAAGGAACCCAAAACACAACTTAAGTCCATCCTGGAAACAATCGAAATAACAGCGTGGCCAAAATGGGTAAAAAATGATTTTGAAGATTCCATTACCTCTAATCACCCGGATATTGCTAAAATAAAAGAACGACTATATCAACTGGAGGCCTGCTACGCAAGTATGACCGGTTCAGGTTCTGCGGTATTCGGACTGTTTAATGCTGAACCCAGCCTAAAAGGCTTAAATTATCCTGTCTGCTGGCAGGGATGGCTTTAAAGTATCTAATAATTAGGTATTTACAGGTTTTTAGTACTTTTACTGTAACCTAAGCTCAATGGGTCTATGAAAAGAATTATACTGTATTTGATCGTTGCTTTATTTTACTTTCCTGCTTTCGGCCAGCTCACCGGCCACGTGAATTATGAGAAACTGGGCATTGCCTTTGACATTCCATCCGGATGGTACGGAGAAGAAGGGGACGGTATGTTAATTCTCCGGTCCACGAGTATACCGGGAGTGATTATGATCATTCCCCATAACCAAACTATTGAACAGCTCACACAGGACGCCAGAAATGGGATCACGGAAGGCGACGGCACTGCACTTAAGCTTTCAGGAGCATTGACCACCTTATCTGATCGGGCCGTTGGGGGACAGTTTTCAGGAACTATGGAATGGCAGCCGGCCACTGCTTACATTATCGGCATGTCTAATCCAAATGAACATGCTCCGGGAGTATACCTTGCAGCAACCACTACTAAAGATCAATACAATGCATCGTATCAACGTCTTTGTGAACAGATCTATCAATCCGTTCGCTTCTCTAAAACCAACCTGGGTACAGAAGTGGCCGAATGGAAAAAATGGCTGTCCGGCGTGCGACTCACCTACATGAATTCTTATTATTCGTCAGACTATACAAGTGGAGGTATATCAGGAGGATATAGCACAGAAAAAACGATTGATCTATGCAGCAAAGGGCACTTTAATTTTAACATGAATACAGACTCGTCGATTTCAGGCGATGGTGTTTCCGGATATTCTTATGGCAATAATGACGGGCAAGGCACCTGGGAAATTGGAGTTAGCGCACTAGGTGAAGTCAGGCTTATCCTTCATTTCCATGATGGCAAAGAACACAACTATACGCTTGACTATAGTGACGATGAATTGAAGTTGAACGGGACACGTTATTTTAGAACTACAGAGGGAAGATATGCCCCTGATTGCTATTAAACTTTCTTAACCCGATAATTTTCCAATATGAAAATTGCTTAGTTCATCAGTGAATCGCTCCGGATCATCAACGTAAAAAGCAATAGTAGTAAACGCTTTCTTTATTCCGTAAAACCTGTGAAGGATACACTCATTATGGAGGGTAACAAGAATGTTATGAGACTCCATGTCACCTAAAAGGGATAATCTTATCGTCTCACTATCCGTATCCATGTAAGATGAAGTGGTTTGTACTTCCTTTATCTGATCTAAAGCAATGGATGCTTCGCCAAAAATACCATATCGCAATTCCAATGTATTATCACTTTCTTTGATTGAAATGGGACGTTGATACATAGAACGGATCAAGCCAACTATTTGCAGTCCACTGTACACACTAATCCCCGAAATAATCCATGCTACCAGTTCACTCCATCGCTGTATCACTACATGGAATACGAATACTTCAACTACCACCAGGAGTATTATCGTGGCTAAAACTGGAATAGCTCCACTATTTTTATGATAGGAAAATTCATGCTGCTCCAGCTTCTTTTTGGACCAATTGAAAAAAGCATAATAGAATACAGCTATTTCTGTGGCTAAAAATGTATTCACCGGAGACGGTAACACTTGCGCAGTAGCACTTTTTAATGCTGTAAAAAAATCAGGCTTCGTTCCGGTAGCAGCTTTGTACAGTAAAACTGTTTTACGGACTTTTAAGACCACTATACCTAAAACCGTTAGTTCTACTATTGGAAATATCCAGGTTTTGATCCAATCCAAAAGTTGTTGTTGATCAGTTGGGATAATGAATGTGGCTATGGCTATCCCGGCTAAAAATAGGGTAACAGCCGTAAAATTTGGTATTGTACGGTTCTTTATAAGAATGAAATACAGGAACGGAATAGTGAAAGCCAGGTCAATGATTATACCTTTGGATAACGCTTCCGGATGATTTAGAAAAAAAACAGATCGAGAAAGCAGAATAACTGCCAACATTAATAGTAATGGAATGGCAACGATCAGTGCGTTATGGCTGATTTTAAAAATTCTGTTATCAACTCCCATAAGTTATTGTTCTTAAGCATTTTATAGTTAAACCTAAGAAATAAAAATAAGATATGTAGATATCAAAGCCGTAACGTAAAAACCACTCCGTTTAACTATGTCCTATCGTATCGGGTCTATACGCATTGCTTTTCTTTTATAATATCGATCTACAGCAGGGTAGCTGAGCACTGATAGTAACATCACAGCTGTACCAATATAAAACCCTGACTGCATTTTTTCTTTCTCACCAAAAAACAGTAATGCCAGAACGATACCATAAATTGGTTCAAGGTTTACGGTCAGATTGATCACAAAAGCAGAAAAGCGCTTCATAAGTTCCACCCATACCGAATAGGCATAAACCGTACAGATCAATGATAATATGCCGATATAAAACCAGTCTGTCAGGGTTGGGACCAATTGTAAGCCCGCTCTGTCCGTGAAATAAATACTGTAAAAGGGGAAAAACATGACTGTGCCCAGGCAGGCGCCCATCATTTCGTAATAGGTGATCATGTAATGGTTATGCCGTTTGGTGAACCTGGAATTGATCACGGAAAAAAGCGCCGCTAAAAATGCCGATACCAAAGCCATACCTAATCCCAGGGCATGGTCAAATTCAAATCGAAATATAACATAGAGGCCCAGAATGACCATCATACCTAGCCCCACTTCCAACATTTTTACCTTTTTCTTCCCCATGAGCGGCTCCAGGAGACTGGTCCATAGAGAGCAGGTAGCTAACCCAGCCAGGCATACGGAAGCCGTAGAAACCCGGGCGGAGGCAAAAAAAAGGATCCAATGAGCAGAAATAAGCATTCCTGTGCCTATCATTTTCAATATCTCCGATAGGCCTAACCTAAAATTTCTTTGACGGTAACACATCAAAAAATAGAGAATAACGGTTGCCAGCAACGTGCGATAGAAAACCAGTTCTACAGACGGTATTGAAATGAGCAAACCCAGGATAGCGGTAAAACCCCATATTAAAACAATGAAATGAAGCTTCACATAATCCCTTACCACTCCCATATCACCTCGGTACGTACTTGTACATTAAAAGCGAAATGGACCCAAAAAGGATATTAGGGATCCAGACCCCGACGAGCGGATCAAGTCCCCCGGCTTCTGCCACCGTCTTACTCATTATAAAAAAGAGGATGAATAAAAAGGACAGAAAGAAACCCAATGCAATCTGAAAGCCAGCCCCACCGCGTGTTTTACGCGCAGAAACGATGACTCCCATAAAGGTCAGGATCAAAATAGCAAAAGGGGACGTAAATCGCGTGTATTTTTCTACCCTGTAAACCTCCACATTACTTGCTCCACGGAGGGTGAGTTTATCAATTTCATCATCTAACTCATCGATGGTCATACCGTCATAGTTTCGGTAATCATTCTCAAATTCAGACGGATGTATGGCCAGCGTAGTGTCCATATTTTTACCCTCCTCGATTGTTTCAATCATACCATCCACACTCATGGTCTTCCAGGAGGTAAGCTTCCATTTATCCAATTCCTGATCCCAGGTGATCCTATTGGCAGTAAGTTTAGACAGTAATCGTGTGCCTTCCACCTTCTCAAGGGTAAAATTATATCCTACGTCTGACTGGTTATTGTAGCTTCTCATGTACAAATAAGTATTAGGAGCTACTTGCAGATGAATATTGGTTTTATTAAAATAAAACTTGCTCTTTAAATGTTCAATTTCAAAAGCCAGCCTGGATTTGTTGGAATTGGGTATCACCCAGCCGGTAAGTACGAAACTTACGGATGCAATTAAACAAGCTCCAATGGCATAGGGAACCAGTAGTCTTTTAAAAGAAACCCCACTGCTTAAAATAGCAATGATCTCTGTCCTACCCGCCAACTGGGCTGTAATAAATACCGTAGCTATAAAAGTAGTAAGGGGTGTGATGAAATTGGCTATCCAGGGGATAAAGTCCATATAGTATCCGATCACCTGCGGTGTGGAAACTCCGGCTTTGACAAACTTCTCCGTTTTTTCAGTGACGTCAATCACCAGTATGACCGAAACAATAATGAGTACGGTGAATACAAATGCCCCGAGGAACTTCTTTAGAATATATCTATCAATTAGCTTCAATGTACCTCTAACTTTTACTGATCTGTATAATGCTACAAAAGCGATAAAAAAAGCTGTCTTCCATACTTTTATTCATCACAATCTTCTATTTACCTTTTCTACCATTCCACTCTTCCAATCAAAAAACGTACCTTTTTGTATTTCTTCACGCGCGCTGTTCATCAGCCAAAGGTAAAAAGTCAAATTATGTATACTCGCTATCTGTGCACCTAAAATCTCTTTACTCATGATCAGGTGTCTCAAATAAGCCCGTGAATAGAATGTATCCACATATCCACCCAATTCAGGGTCGATGGGACCATGGTCACCTTCCCACTTTTTATTCTTAATGTTGATTATACCTTCTGAGGTAAACAACATTCCATTACGTGCATTTCTTGTTGGCATTACGCAATCAAACATATCTATGCCTAAAGCTATGCATTCCAAAAGATTAGCCGGTGTACCTACTCCCATTAAATAACGCGGTTTATCTACAGGTAGAATATCGCAGACCAGCTCGGTCATTTCATACATCATTTCAGCAGGTTCTCCTACCGATAACCCGCCAATGGCATTGCCTTCCCTGCCAAATGAAGCCACGGTTTCTGCGGCTTCTTTCCGCAGGTCTTTATAAACGCTCCCTTGCACTATGGGGAATAACGTTTGATTGTATCCGTATTTTCCTTCCGTAGCATCAAATCGATGACAACATCGCTCTAACCACCTATGGGTCATATGCATTGAATCTTTAGCATATTGGTAATCACATGGATAAGGGGTGCACTCATCAAAAGCCATAATGATGTCCGCTCCAATAGTCCGCTGAATATCCATCACATTTTCAGGAGTAAAAACGTGTTTAGAGCCATCTATATGTGATTGAAAGGTAACACCTTCCTCTTTGATCTTACGGGAATCGGCCAGAGAATAGACCTGGTATCCGCCACTATCCGTTAAGATAGGTTTACGCCATCCGTTAAAAGCATGGAGCCCCCCGGCGCTTTCGATAATATCCAGTCCGGGCCTCAGGTATAAGTGATAGGTATTCCCTAATATTATTTGCGCTTTAATGTCATTTTCCAACTCACGCTGGTGAACTGCCTTCACAGACCCCGCAGTGCCTACAGGCATAAATATAGGTGTTAGAATGTCACCGTGGTCAGTAGTCACTTTACCTGCCCTGGCTTTACTATTGCTATCTGCTCCCTGTATTTCAAATTTCATAATTGGCGGCAAAAATAGAATTTATTCTATGGAATGCCTAGCTACCCTCAGGTGCGGTATTTTACTGATACCAGGTATATTTCATTACTCAAAAAAACATTTCCTCATTTGGATATCTAATAAGCAGCATTGTCATAAATTCTTCTATATTTGGCGCTTTTCATCTGTAAGTATGGCACTTAACATTTTTTTACTCATCCTTTTTTTTTCGTCAATAACGGTCCAGCTAGTCTATCTTTTGATCTTTGGTTATAAGTTTAAAAGTTATGTCAAACCACAAAACACCACGATACAACCGGTCTCAGTAGTGGTATGTGCGCGTAATGAGCAGGAAAATCTGAAAAAGCTCATTCCATTATTACTTGATCAACAACACCCTGAATTTGAAGTGGTCCTTGTAAATGACCGGTCAACGGATGACACAGTAGACTGGTTCAGAGAAAACTATGCTTCGCAAGAAGGTATTAAGATCATACAGGTAGATTATAAGCCCGAGCATCTGGATGGAAAAAAATATGCCATTACGCTAGGGATCAAAGGCGCACAACATGATCATATTCTGTTTACGGATGCTGACTGCCGGCCCAAGTCTGACCAATGGTTAACGGCTATGTCAGCTGGTTTTGATACCAAGAAAAAAGTGGTACTAGGATATTCCGGTTATGAACAACTCCCAGGTTTCCTCAATTATTTCATTCGTTTTGAAACGCTTTGGACAGCCATACAGTATTTAGGGTTGGCTATGACAAGGTTCCCATATATGGGAGTGGGTCGTAACATGGGGTATTCAAAAAAACTTTTCCTGAAAAATAAAGGTTTTCACGGCTATCAAAATGTAACGGGTGGGGACGACGATCTCTTCATCAACAAAAATGCTCATGCAGAGAACACTTCAGTAGTCATTGGTTATGAAGCCACTATCTGTTCCATTCCCAAAACCACCTACAAGGCTTTTTTCAAACAAAAGTTAAGACATCTTTCAGTAGGCAGGCACTACTCTGGCAAGAGCAAAACCATTTTGTCTTTATTTTCGATAAGTCATTTATTAAGCTGGGTTTTGTTAATCTCATTAGGGATGCTTAGAATTGAACTAAGCTTGATAATTGGTGGTTTTTTAGTAAGAACTTTAGTGCTACATGTTACGTTTATGTTGGCATGCAAAGCGCTGGGAGAGCAATTCAAAATTGCAGGATTACTGATTTTAGAGTGTTCTTTTGCGATTTATTACAGTCTGGTGGGTATAACAGCCTTGTGCACAAAAAAGGTTAGATGGATTTAAAAAAGCAGTTCTCGGATAAAGCACTCGAAGATTTTAAGCTTATTGATCAGGCAGTCAAAGAAGATGATGAGCAGGCTTTTGCTATGCTCATGGAGCGTTACAAACGGCCTGTATACCATATGGTACTCAAAATGGTACGTAATGTGGACGATGCAGAAGACCTGACCATAGAAGCTTTTGCCAAGGCATTCAAAAATTTGCATCGCTTCAAAAAAGACTACACATTTAGCACCTGGCTCTTTAGAATTGCTACGAATAATGCCATTGATTTTATTAGAAAGAAAAGACTGGAAACGATGAGCCTGGATACATCATTTACTGATGATAACGGAGAGGCTGTCCAAATAGATGTAGAAGACAAAAATTTAAACCCTCAGGAAGAAGCTATTAAAAGTCAAAAGATTGAGCTTATACAGTTGTTTGTCACAAAACTGCCGGCCAAGTACCAGCGGTTAGTAAAGTTGCGCTATTTTGAAGAACTCTCTTACGAAGAAATTGCCAAAGAATTAGATGCTCCGCTAGGTACAGTTAAGGCACAATTACACCGTGCCAGAGAACTTATGTATGACCTGGTTAAGAATAAAAAGGAACACATCTGATCAGTAACAAAAAAGTTTCAGACATTGCCATTACGGAGTGTTACCATTTATCAGGGTACGATAAAAGAAGTAGTAAATCTATCTTTGCAGGTTCCCGAATTTAAAAATTCATACCCCGAAGAGGAGTATATCACCAGGTTAAAGAGCAAGAAATCTCTGGTGTTAGTAGCTTCCTATAATGGTAAACCGGCAGGATTCAAAGTAGGATATGACAAAGATGAGGACGGCTCTTTTTACAGCTGGATGGGTGCAGTAATACCTTCTTTCAGAAAACTGGGAGTAGCTCAGAAACTAGCCGATTATCAAGAAAACTGGGCCATAAAAAATGGATATGACCGTATCCGGCTCAAGACCCGGAATTACCTCAAACCTATGCTCATATTTGCGTTGCAAAATGATTTTAATATTATAAATGTAATTTCATATCCTAGGGTCAGGGACAATCGTATTGTGCTTGAAAAGGAACTTGGCTTTCACCTTTAACCACACATCATCCATACAAGGTTAAACGGGGATCATTTCACGCAAATAAAAGTAAAACCACAAATCAAAATGCTTAATCATGGGCGCCCTAAGCAGTAATTTCATAAAACCATCTTATCCCTATTATGTCCGCTGATATTTTATTTGAACACTTCCCTGCACTTTCAACGGTACAAAAAGACCAGTTCACCCGGTTAGAAAGCCTTTACAAAGAATGGAACGAAAAAATCAACGTTGTCTCCCGTAAGGATATTGATGAATTATATGTCAGGCATGTACTCCATTCACTGGGGATTGCTAAGGTCATAGATTTCAAACCAGGCACAAAAATATTAGATGTAGGAACCGGAGGTGGTTTTCCGGGCATACCATTGGCCATACTTTTTCCTAAGTGCCAGTTCCACCTGGTGGATTCAATTGGTAAAAAAATCAAGGTGGTTAACGAGGTAAAAGATGCTCTTGGTTTGAAAAATGTCACTGCTGAGCAGACCCGGGCGGAGCAGGTTACTGAAAAATATCATTTCGTGGTAAGCAGGGCTGTCACCCGAATGAAACCATTCTATCAGTGGATAAAAAGCAAATTTGCCCCAGATTCATTCAATGAACTCAATAATGGTGTCCTTTACTTAAAGGGAGGTGACTTAAAAGAAGAATTAAAAGAATCCAGGCTCCCTTATCAGTCTATTTCACTTTCCGAATACTTTAGTGATCCTTTTTTTGATACCAAAAAGGTGGTTTATATACCGATAGTCCGTTAACCTTTCCTCCCGTAATATAAGTCATTTGAAAATCAGGAATGTTCAAAGAGTACGTGTCCATTACATGCGTAAATTTGAGTAGCAGATTAAAATAAATTGCAAATATTATTAGTCTGTGCTGTAAGGCTTGTTAACTTTATATACCTTTTAAAGGTCTAAGCACCATATCATACGCTGACAATGGTAAAATCATTGCTGTAAAAAGCTGGATATCAAAAAACAGTATCTAATGCCTATACAACCTTCTCGTAGATTAATTAATGTAGAAGAATATTACAGCATGGCTGAGGCGGGTATATTAACTGATAAGGACCGTGTGGAGTTGATACATGGGGAGATACTTGAAATGAGTCCGATAGGTAGCAGGCATGCATCAGTGGTAATGAGAATGAACAATGTTCTTAGCGAGTTAATAAAGAAAGACGCCATTGTTAACATTCAAAACCCTATCCGGATCAATGATCTGAATGAGCCGGAGCCTGATATCACACTACTGAAATATCAAAATGATTATTACGCTGACCATCACCCTCAGCCCAAAGATGTGCGGATCGTCATAGAAGTATCAGATTCTACTTATGCTTATGACAAAGAAATAAAGCTTCCGCTTTACGCTTCGGCCAGGCTGCCCGAATACTGGATCATTAACCTGGAAAAAAGCGAAATAGAGGTCTACAAAACTCCTTCCGGTAATAGGTATAAAAAGATGGAGATCTTTTATTATGATGATGAGATCAGGATTGACTTTTGTAGCAGACTTATCAAAGTCAAATCGCTGATCGGCACGAATGACAGATCATCTAACGGAAAATAAAAATTGTATTGGTCAGATTATTCATTCCTGAGGTTAATACTATTTGAATTTTCAGCCCGAAGAATGTATGTAATTTCGCCCGGTGTCTCTGGTGTTCGCTGAAATTTTACGAACTTTAACTGAGCAAAGTATCACAGCTTTGCGAACCACTACAAACCTTGCAATATGTACCTGATCTTTGACACGGAAACCACCGGCTTACCGCACAATTATACTGCACCTATTACCGATCTTGATAACTGGCCCAGAATGGTACAGATCGCATGGCAGTTGCACGATGCACATGGTAAATTGCTTTCCAACCATAACCTGATTGTAAGACCGGAAGGTTACACCATTCCTTATAATGCGGAAAAGATTCACGGTATCTCTACCAAAAGAGCTCTGGAAGAAGGGCATGACTTAAAAGAAGTGCTGGAAACTTTTTCAAAGGACCTTGAAAAAGCACAGATAGTTGTCGGGCATAATATTGATTTTGACAACAGGATTGTTGGCGCTGAATTCGTACGGATCGAACAGGAACCACGAGGAAATGACCTTCAGGATTTCGAAAAGATAGACACTGCCGAAGTATCGATTGACTACTGCCAGCTTAAAGGAGGTCTCGGTGGCCGGTTAAAAGCTCCCAAGCTGATTGAACTGCATGAAAAGCTTTTTGGTGTAGGGTTTGGTGACGCACACGATGCTGCATATGACGTAGATGCCACTACAAAATGTTTTTTCGGTCTTATCACTGAAAAAGTAGTAAAGCCACAGGAAGGAATTTTACCGGAAGAGGTACATTATGAAGCGCCGGTCCTGGACGATGCTAATTTTGCTAAAAAGGAAAAAAAGGCTTCGAGCGGACTAGGGGGTGACCGAACGGCAGCCGAAAAAATTGAAGAACCCTATGTTCATTTGCATGTACATTCTCAATACTCTGTACTACAAGCGGTACCTAACATCAAGGGTATCATAGCCAAGGCCAAAGAGTATGATATGCCTGCAGTAGCCATCACTGACCTGGGCAATATGTTCGGGGCCTTTAAATTTGTGAGGGAAGCTCTGAACAATGAAATAAAGCCTATTGTTGGTTGTGAGTTTTATGTGGCTGAAGAACGTCTGAAATTAAAATTCACGAAGGACAATCCTGACAAACGGTACAACCAGGTACTCCTCGCAAAAAATAAAAGTGGCTATCATAACCTGGCAAAACTCAGTTCACTAGGATATATAGAAGGGCTTTATGGCATTTACCCCAGAATAGATAAGGCGCTGATAAAGGAATACTCAGAAGGTGTAATAGCTCTTACAGGCGGACTTTATTCGGAAATACCTTCTCTTGTGCTTAATGTGGGAGAACACCAGGCAGAAGAAGCATTTCAATGGTACCTGGAAGTATTTAAAGAAGACTTTTATGTAGAGCTGATCCGTCATGGCCTGGAGGAAGAAAACAGGGTCAATGAAGTCCTGTTAGCATTCGCCCGAAAGTATCACGTTAAAGTAATTGCTGCTAACGATGTGTATTACCTCAATGAACAGGACTCGGAAGCACATGACGTTTTACTTTGTGTGAAAGAGGGTGAAATGAAGTCTACCCCCATTGGACGAGGACGTGGCTACCGTTTTGGGTTTCCGAACCATGAGTATTATTTCAAATCACAGGATGAGATGAAAACGCTTTTCAGCGACGTGCCTGAAGCGATACGTAACCTGAACGAACTAATTGGAAAAATTGAAGAATACAAGCTTGACCGGGACGTGCTGCTTCCGGCTTTTGATATTCCTGATAAGTTCAAAGACCCACAGGATGAAGAAGATGGTGGGAAACGAGGAGAAAATGCCTACTTGCGGCACCTTACCTATGAAGGAGCAAGGGAGCGTTACGATGAAGTGACCAGCGAAATTACCGAACGTCTGGACTTTGAACTAGATACCATCCGCAATACCGGTTATCCAGGTTATTTCCTTATTGTGCAGGACTTTACTCGGAAAGCACGTGAAATAGGCGTTTCAGTAGGCCCGGGTCGTGGCTCTGCGGCCGGAAGCGCTGTAGCATATTGTATCGGGATCACCAATGTAGACCCGATTGCCTACGACCTGCTGTTTGAGCGTTTTCTTAATCCTGATCGGGTTTCATTACCAGATATTGATATTGACTTTGACGATGAAGGTCGTGATAAGGTAATTCAGTATGTGATCGACAAATATGGTAAGAACCAGGTAGCCCAGATCATCACTTACGGCACTATGGCCGCAAAATCCAGTATACGTGATGCAGCGCGGGTTATGGAGCTGCCTTTAATGGAGGCCAATGACCTCGCAAAACTGGTGCCTGAAAGGCCAGGTACCACACTGGACAGAGCGTTCAAAGAAGTACAGGAACTGGAAGGAGTGCGCAAAGGCACTGACCTGAAAGCAAAAGTATTGAACCAGGCGAAAGTATTGGAGGGGTCTGTAAGAAATACAGGTACCCATGCATGTGGTGTAATTATAACACCTGATGACCTCACCAAATTTGTGCCCGTATCTACAGCACGTGACTCTGAAATGCTGGTAACACAGTTCGATAACAGTGTGGTGGAAAATGCAGGTATGCTTAAGATGGACTTTCTTGGGCTCAAAACACTCACCATCATCAAATCAGCACTTAAGATCATAAAAGCCCGGCACAGTGTGGATATTGACATGGATGCCGTAGCCCTTGATGATCAAAAAACGTATGAATTATACCAAAGAGGATTAACCAACGGTACGTTCCAATTTGAGTCACCCGGGATGCAAAAACATCTTAGGTCTCTCAAGCCTGATAAGTTTGAAGACCTGATCGCAATGAACGCGCTTTACCGCCCTGGCCCGATGGAATATATCCCCAATTTCATAGCCAGAAAGCACGGGGATGAAGAGATCACTTATGACATCCCTGACATGCAGGAAAACCTGGCCGAGACCTATGGTATCACGGTCTATCAGGAGCAGGTAATGTTACTTTCTCAAAAACTGGCAGGTTTTTCAAAGGGTGACGCCGATGTACTGAGAAAGGCAATGGGGAAAAAAATATTTGCCCTGCTGGAAAAATTAAAGCCCAAATTCATAGATGGCGGTAAGGAAAATGGTCATGACCCCGAAATATTGGAAAAAGTCTGGAAAGACTGGGAGGCCTTTGCGGCTTATGCCTTCAATAAGTCTCACTCCACCTGTTACTCACTTGTAGCTTACCACACCGCTTACCTAAAAGCGCATTATCCCGCAGAATATATGGCTTCGGTGCTCACCCATAACCAGAGTCATATAGAAAAAGTCACCTTCTTTATGGAAGAGTGTCGAAACCTGGGGATAAAAGTATTGGGCCCTCATGTCAATGAATCTTATAAGGACTTTGCCGTAAATAAGGATGGAGAGATACGCTTTGGTTTAGGTGCCATTAAAGGATCCGGTGAAGCTGCGGTAGAAGCGATCATAGAAGAACGTAAGGCTAATGGACCTTTCAAGGACATCTTCGATTTTGCGGAGCGCATAAACCTGCGACAGGTCAACAAAAAAACTTTTGAGTGCCTGGCTATGTCAGGTGCATTTGATTGTTTCGAAGAGTACCACAGAAGGCAGTACCTGCATGCCGCAGAAAATGATACTACTTTGATCGAGAAAGTGATCAAATATGCCAATAAAATGCAAATGGAAGCAGAAAGTGCCCAGGCTTCACTGTTTGGTGGGGCGAGTGGCATGGAAAATCCCAAGCCAACGATACCACCTATAGAACCTTTCGGCGATATTGAAAAATTAAACATTGAAAAAGAGGTGGTGGGTCTCTATATATCAGGCCATCCGCTGGACAAGTTTGGTTTTGAAATGGACAATTTTTGCAACACTGAACTAAATGAACTCAATGACCTACCCGCACTTCAGGGGAAAGAAATACGAATGGCCGGAATTGTATCATCCTTTGCACATCGCACCACTAAAGGGGGTAAACCTTTTGGAACCTTAACACTGGAAGATTATAATGGCAACTTTACGTTTTTTCTATTTGGTGATGACTATATCAAATTCAAAGAGTACCTGATGCAAGGTTGGTTTCTCTTCCTACAGGGTAACGTGGTAGAACAAAAATGGGGTGACAACCGACTGGAATTTAAGATAAGAAGCATTGACATACTCAACGATCTCAGGGATAAAAAAACCAAAGGAGTAAAAGTCAATGTCAACTTAAATGAGATCAGCGAAAATGTGATCGAACAGATTGAAACACTATGCACTGAGTTCAAAGGTGAGTGCTCTTTTCACCTTAACCTGGTGGACATGGAAGAGAAAATGTCTGTGGAACTAATGTCGCGCAAGTACAAGGTGAACCCAAGCAATGAATTGATGAGTAAAATAAAACTAATACCAGAAGTAAATTGTGAGATTCTCCTGTAAGATCCACTCCAATTTCAAGAAGAAGGATATAGTATTACGCGTCGAGGTCAGAAAGTTTACGGAGTAAGAAAATATACCAGGCTAAAAAACTGACTTAGATTATTACCCCCTGGTTATCAGTGAATAATAGATCAGATTATACCCAAAAGGTATGAAAGTAAAACTCTATTACTTTTTAATCATATACTTTAAAAAACGTTACGGATAACACCTAACCGGATGGGACATGAAAATTTTTGTCGTCATTTAAGATAATTTATTCTATTATCTTTGCATATTGAAAGAGTTGCTAATACCTTAATAACAATGAAATTAGGAATAAACATCAGCCTGATTTTACTCTGTTTGCCGGGCATTTTTTTATGTGGATGCGGCCAAAAAACGGTCATAGTGCAGACTGGTAATGATAGCAGTGCGATAGAAGAAAATGTGGAGAGCCTTGGGGAGGTTAATGAAGTCCCTAAAGAACTCGTTCAGCAGTACATGCTGGCCAGTATTGATACTATCGACTCCAGGCGATATATTCGTGACCCTCACTTTCATCGGATACTTTTTAAAGAACTGAAAACGTATTACCGCTTAAATGATTATAACCTGGTATGGAGTACTTTATCCTCACCTACCAATGAAGCTAAAACGTTGCTGAACCAACTCGCACTATGTGAAGAACATGGTTTGTTTTCAGAAAACTACCAGTTGGACGAGTTGGTAAACCTGATAAGTGAGGTCTATATCTATTCGTCCGAGGTGAATGTTAGCCAAGTTATCCATCTGGATATAATGCTTTCTGCCGCATACATTACTTATGCATGGCATTTGTACAATGGGCAGATAGAGGCCTCCGACCTGGGCGAATATTGGCACTCTTCCAGAAAGCACACAGAACTATCTCTCTACCTGGCGGATAAAGGCTTCAAGGAAGGCGTCCGGCTGATCATACCCAAAAGACAAGCTTATGACAACCTGAGAAAAAAGCTGGCTATTTACCTCTCCATTGAAGAAGAAGGTGGCTGGCCTTTGATCCCTGACTCTGTCAGAATGTATCCTGGTGAATCCCATGAACTGATCTACTTGCTTAGAGAACGGCTTTTTTATACAAACGATTACAAAAAGGGGTTGGCAAAAACTTCAACGGAATATGTATATGGCCCGGAACTGCAAAACGCAGTCAGTACATTCCAAAAACGTCATGGTCTGGCACCTGACGGACTCTTAAATAAAGAGACCATAGCTGCTATGAATGTATCTGTGGAAGAAAGGGTAGACCAGATAAAGATCAACCTGGAAAGATTCCGATGGTTGCCTGATGATTTGGGTGATCTTCATTTATTGGTGAATATTCCTGAATTTATGGTAAAGATCTACAAAAAGGAAAAACTGATGGATGCATTGAAAGTGATCGTAGGAAAGGCGGATCATCAGACTCCTATTCTTCATGACCAGGTGGAATACATCACTTTCAGTCCTTCATGGTCTGTACCTGACCAGGCATTTAATCGAAAAATATTGCCTAAAGTAAAAGAAAACCCTGAATACCTGGATAAAATAGGCTATCGACTTTACGCTAGGTCGGATGTGAAAGGAGAGCGCCCCCTGGATATTCGCTCCATCCAATGGAAAGACCTCAAAATCATCAATAACGACTACAGGGCCGTACATCCTCCCGGACCTAATGACAACATACACGGGCAAATCAAATTTGCCATGCCTAATAGTGAGGACCTCTTCTTATGTGATGCCTCCACTACCTCGCTGTTCGATTTTTCCTTTAGAGCATTCAACTACTCATCCATAAGTGTTGAAAAACCGGAATTACTGGCCAAGTACTTGCTAAATGACAGGAAGTGGGATGTAAGACGAATAAAAGCCAGTATGTCACAGCACACACCGGAAAGTACGATCCTCAAGGAAAAAACACCTGTTCATGTAGTTTACTTTACTGCCTGGGTAGATGACGAAGGTGTGATGCAATTCCGTGACGACATTTATGGATACGATATCCGGCAGGCAGAACTTATGCAGCTGGAAGAACATCGGTGGCTTAAAGAGCAGTCGTTCATAGAATGACCAATTATTACCTTGACAGGCTGGAAGTACAACCGGGTGCGAGTGCCGCTGAGATCAAAGCAGCCTACCGAAAACTGGCAAAACAGTTTCATCCCGATGTCAATAAATCCCCGGAAGCCGAAAGACGCTTTATCGAAATACATGAGGCCTACAAATTTCTCACAGAAGTAGGGCCTGCACCCAACAATGAATCCATCAGTTATAATTTTGACCCAAGGGAACAAGCCTATGACGCATGGAGAGAGAAAGCTAAAGCATATGCACAAGAGAAAGCACGTGAGGCTAAAAAGGAGCAAAAACGCTTGTTAAAACAGCTATATACCTACTTCAATTATGCTGCTATTGTCATAATGCTATTAAACCTCTTACTGCTCATAGATTATTATCTACCGGAACACAGGACGCAGAAAAAGGTAATAGCTGTTTACAAAGTAATTGAAAAAAGCAGGTCAAACCAGGTTATCTATAAATATGATGATGTTCAGTTTGATGGATTTCGTATGCGAGTAAAAAAAGAGCAATACCTGGAACTGGGCGAGGTCAGTGGAGCAGAAATTGTATCCACCCCATTGTTAAAAACACTGAAACAGGCTGATTTTCAGTTAAAAAATGAAATACTTAGCATAAACCCAGCATACTATATCTACACAATATTTACTTACCTGATCCCTCTGATGCTCATTGCCAATATGGCTTACTTCACGATGTATTCTGATAACCAGAATAAGATTACCCTGGCCATTACCATAATTTTTGGATCAGCCATCCAACTTTATATTTTCATCCAGTTCGCTATGGTCAACCAGGGATTGGGATGAAATAAGTCTTGAAAGCTAATTTTGATCTCTTTATGGAAGAGCTTAGAGCCTAGTATACTAGTGTCATGTCACACCTCAAATGGCGGTTACACTATTTTTTAGGTCTCATTCTTAAAGTAGGCAGTAGGCAATCTGCAAATAGCGTTTATAATCTAACTCTAAACGTCAATTGAGCATTGACACGACACTAGTATAGAAATGAGGTTCGGTGACCGGCAGTTGGTAGATGTCGCTTTTAAACCAAAAAAGCAGCTCAAGAATACTCAAGCTGCTTTTACCAGGCATTACTACCTGCTTATTTTTTCAATACGGTAAATTCCACACGTCTGTTAACAGCCCTTCCTTCATCTGTACTATTGGTTTCCAAAGGAACAGTCTCACCATAACCGCGCGCCTCCAGGCGATAGTCATCAACACCATTCTGTATTAGATAGTTAACTACGGCCTCTGCCCTACCTTGTGACAAATTTAGATTATAATCATCAGAACCTTTACTATCGGTATGCCCGGCTATTTCAATCTCAACAGACGAATTGTTTGTCAAAAACTCTACCACTTTATCCAGTTCAACAAAAGACTCGGACTTCAATGTTGTTTTATCAAAGTCGAAAAAGATATTATTCAAACGCACTGTAGTACCCACTTCTATGATATTCAAATAGATATCTTTACTGAGCAACGTTTGTCCATCGTTACCATAATTTATGCTGTCATTACCATTGATATACCCTTCCGCAGTAGCAGAAATCCCAAACCAACCCTTTTTAGACAGTTCCATTTCATAGTACCCTTCTTCTACTCGCTTACGATAAACCCTTTGATTGTCAGTATTGAAGGTCACTTCAACTCTTGCTGATATTGGTTCATTTGTCTTGGCATCGAATACCGTCCCTGATAAAATTGCGTTACGTTTGACAGGCTCCATCTTAAAATCTTTTAACAGCACCGTATCATTAATCACATTCACAATAGAGAGGTCTCCTTCTGTGGGATGGTGCCCTTCGCTGGTCAAAGCAAAAGAATAACTTCCTTCCTCCGGCAACTTCATAGCGTATGTTCCTATACCATTTTCTACTATTACCGTATCCATTACTTTTCCTTCATGGGACACCAGCATCCGCGCTCCTATACCATCGTTCGTCTTCCGATCTGTCACCAGTCCTTTGAGGGTTATGGTCACCGGTCGTTCTTCCAATTGAAAAATATCCAGGTTACCTCCGTCTATTGTATTTCCTGATTGTGTGGTAAAAATATTACCATGGGTATCCACAGACATATAACTGTCAAATGCTCTTGTATTGAGAGGTCGACCTACATTTATGGGGTCTGACCAGTTAAGCCATGTATCATCCTGTCGTATTGTTTTCCAGATATCCATCTGCCCGATGCTGTTCTCTTTTCTGTTGCTGGCGAAATACATGGTTTTATCATCGGGCGCAAGGTAAGGTGCAAATTCATCACGCCCCGTATTAATGGCGCCGCCTAACTTTACCGGACGGGACCAACTCCCGTCACCTAATTTTTTGGTCATATATAAGTCACTGAAAGTGGACTTCTCTTTTTCATTGAAATACAAAATCATAAAATCACCGGTAGAAGACATGGTAGCTCCATAGAACTTCCCCTGGTTCATTTTCTTGAAGTCAGCTACCTTAATTTCTTCCGGGCTTGACCATTTATCGCCATTACGATGGGTAAAAGAAAAACCTGCTGAATTCTTACCAGACCCACCCCGTATCAGCAGCGTATTTCCGTCTGGCATCACTGTAAATACCTGGTTGGCTTTGCTGTTATTCAATGGCTTACCCAAATGTTGTGCAGGTCCCCAATGACCTGTTTCATCAAGTTTTGAATACCAAATATCCTGACTGCCATCTTTTCCATACGTATTGTCAGGATGGTTACTTACAAAAAAGTAAAGGGTTTTACCATCAGCAGAAACCACTGGTGCGGCTTCGTGATGACCTGTATTTACTTTGCGGCCGAGGTTAACCAACCTGTACCTGCCATTAAACTCCTGAGCCAAACAAAAACTACTATAGACAACAATGCAAAAAGTGTAAAAATATTTCATGCAGAGTATTTTTGATGGGTAAATATATACATTCAATAGTTCTAATTAAACTTTACTTCAATTACCTTTCAAATATCATTTTTGAGAATTATTCGTTAAACTTGATGGTGCGTATAATTTTGATATTGTTTTGCTGCATTCTAGTGCACGATGTCTTTGGTCAGGAGACACTTGTAGAAATTACAGGAGAGATCATCAATGCAGAAACACAGGAGCCTGTACCCTATGTCCATGTGGTAAATAATCACCTTAATCAGGGAACAGTAAGTAATACCCAGGGAAGGTTCTGGATTTCCATGGAGAAAACAGATACTTTGTTGATCTCTGCCATTGGGTTTGAAACCTATGCTTTTATGCTCAAAGAACAGATCACCTCCATACGCCTGGAAGTGACTATAGAGTTAAATACTTCCAGTATGGAATTGGAAGCTGTAGATGTCTTTGCGTTCAGGAATGAAGAGGCATTAAAAAAAGCACTACTGGAAACTAAGGTACCTATCCAGGAAGCTAAAAGGGGTATACAACTACAGGTACCAGGATTTTATTATGGCCCTAAAAAAGAAGTAAAACCTTCCATTGGTAGTCCAATAAGCTTTCTCCATAGTAAATTCAGTAAAGAAGTAAAGGAGCGTAAGCAACTTGCCAAATACGAGCGACAACAAAACTACCAAAAACTAATCCGGGCAAAATATAATGAAGCCGTAGTCATAGAGTTAACCGGCCTTCCAAAAGATAAAGTGGAAGAGTTCATGGAGTTCTGCAAACTCGATAATTCCTTCCTGGGTCCCGCTTCCGAATATGAAATCGCAATAGCTGTCAATCGCTGCTTTACAGATTTTAAGGAATTGACACCAGTAGATTCTTTAGTGGACGAAAATTAAAACCGTTTTCCCAATCCTTATTCTATAAAATAAAAAAGGCTGTTCTACGAACAGCCTGTGCAAGCAAAGAGGTTAATAAATTCATTTAAAATAAAAATACAAAATTTATTTCAAGATAATACTATATGCTTTGCTATTGTTTCGCTGTCTGCAAAAGTTTAACGCCTGTATCTCCCAGGTGCTTAGCCAATATCTTTTTATAGGGCATAGTGTTAGTATATCCTCCTCCTGAATTGAAGAATTCATTCATTAGTGGCTGCCAGTCACTATTCATTGGCATAATGAAACCAAACTGCTCACTGCTCTGATCACCTATAGGATGTCGCTTGATCGGCTTTCTTTTTTGGATTGCGTCAAGGTAAAATGCTAAATCCAGGTATGCGAAGCCATTCTTGTCTGCCAGCACCTGGTTAAGTGTTTCAGGGCTTGAAGTAGCGTATTTAATTACCATTCCGGGATAGTACTTACTTTTAATATCCTCCAGCCTTTTTTCATTGGTAGTCCCTTTTGGAGCATATGCCGTAAGGCCTTTAAACGTTTGATTAATATTCTTTATACTGTTCAGTGTAGGTACCTGAGACTGAGTAACCAGTATAGCAAAGTTTGTAATAAAGGGAGGACTGAATTTAACCTCCTTTTTACGTGTTTCGCGAATAGTGATATTACCTAATCCCACTACACCTCCCTCGCTTTCTTTGACTTTGTTATACATTCCTCCAAAGCTTGCACCGTCTCCGACGTACTTAGTGGTCAAACTTACCTGGTATTTGCTGTTTATGTAACTAACAAAGTCATCCATAATATCTACACAAATGCCTGTCAGCTTTCCGCCGGCATCCTTGTAGACAAATCCAGGCGTTTCAACATAGGCTAAAGAAATAGAACCGGATCCATTAGATTTAACGGACTCCCAGGTGTCTCCTGAATATTGAGCCATTCCCAAAAAGCTGCCGGAAAGCATCAGGAGCATCGACAAATAAAATGTCACTCTTACTTTTTTCATGATAAAATGTGGTTTAGTTGTGTGGCTTATATAAAAATTAGAAAATGCCCGATTGCATGTAACGGGGGTGTCACCATAGCTAAAAAAATACACTCAGGGTAATCCCTGATATAACAATGAAAGTAACAATTATTAGGCGTTTAACCTTAAACACAATTATCTTATTTACACACTCTATTAACATCAGAAACAACATTTCAGACTAAGTCACAGATTATAAGTAGCTTATAATTTTTTAAATATTCACTTGTAAAGCGCCCTGATGGAAGATGGAATGATAGGGAATATCCAGATCATCAGCCTCCTGCTTCAATCTTTCTGCCTGCCATTTAAATAGTGATCCATCTAATAGCAGGGAGTCAAATTCAAAGTTAGCACGCACCCACCCCAGGTCTTTTTTACATAACCTCGTGTAAATTATGTAATCAACCTCTACCCGTTCCTTGAGTTTTAGATTAGAAGGAGTCTTTTTTAACAAAAGAATGCTTTTACCATGGCTTGTGATAAGTTCCAGGCCTCTTTGATCAACACGAATTCCTGTATTGAAAGAGACATTAGTGATCCCTGATCTGATATGATTCGTACCAACATGGAAATCCAGTTTGTTTCTATTATTCATTAATGAACTGTCGGCCCAGATCATCGCATCCTGTCCTGAGAGAGCCTCTATAACTGTATGCCCCCGAATATTGTAAAAAGTCAAATTAGACTGTATAGAGTTTTGATACGCCTGAACTCCGGCACTAAAAATGAAGCTTGCAAAAAGTAATGTGAAAGCATAGAGATAGACCGGCTTTTTAAATACTGTGGCAAGCGTAAAAAACAGGATGAGCCCAAACAACATCCCTGCTTGTAATGGGTTGATGTAAATGTCATTGACCTGGGCATAGGGAAGCCTTTCAATAATGAAAATAACATAGTTCATCCCCGTAACAATGAACTGTAGTAAATCACCCAGAAATACTGCCACCGGCTGTATCCAACTAGTGACCAGAACTAAAAGTCCGCCAACCAATGTAGCTAAAGCACCAGGTATCACCACAAGGTTAGATACGGCAAAAAACACCGGAAACTTATGAAAATAAAGTAAACCCAAAGGAAAAGTGGCTATTTGAGCGGCAATCGCAACAGCTGTCATAGACCATAGTTTGTCTAACCAGTAATTTTCTAAACTCCACAGTCCGTATATTCTGGGCTGAAAGAAAACAATACCAGCCACCGCCAGATAAGATAGCTGAAACCCTACGGACATAATCATAAACGGATCATATAATAAAAGTAGAAATGCCGAAGCCGCCAGAGTGTTGTAAATGTTTGTTTGTCTTCTTGTGACTCTGGCAACAATTATGAAAGAGAACATAGTAACTGCCCTAAGTACAGATGGTGAAAAACCTGTAAGCATGGCGTAAGACCAAAGCGCTGTTAAACTCAACAAGGCAAAGATCCATCGTGTATATTTTTTATCTTTAAATTTTCCAAAGATCATTACAACGATCAGGTAAATAATTCCAACATGCAATCCTGAAACGGCCAATACATGCATCGCTCCGGTAGCTGCATAAGCTTTAGTCAATTCACGGTCCAATCCATCTTTAATTCCCAGCACCAGGGCTTGTACGATATGGCGCTCTCTTGGGCCGGAGATATGGGTACTGAACTGATCGGAAGCCCAGCTTCTTAACTGATAAGCCAATGTCATTATAGCGTTGCCGGAACCAGCCTCTAACCTATACCAGTCATGCTGTATAAAATCCTGATGATGAACATTCTGATAGGCCAAAAACCGTTTATAGTCAAACTCTCCCGGATTGCCCGGTGGTAAAACCACATCTGGCCTTCCGTTAACAAGTAAGATATCACCATAACGGGGCCTTGGCTCAATGGTGTCTTTTGGAAAGTATACATAAACTTTCCCATTTACCTTGTACCACTTCACACTGTCCTTCACAGCGTGTATCTCTCCTAAAAACCGATACGTTTTAGACTTAACCTGTCCATCATCGGAAATCTGAACCTGATAGGCTGTGATATTGTCAACCCGGGAAAAGTGATCTGGTCGGTTCTTTTCGTTGAATAGCTGCGTGGTAACATAACCGTAAAGGCAGAAGGCGGCAAATAATGTTAGGGAAAGCCACAGGTTAAGTCTATAAAACACTCTTTTGCGTGTCAAAACCCTGAACAATATCGCCAATAACGTTAGTAAACCCACTGCCCACATCATATCTGATGGCGCCATTACTTCAGGCACATGTATGCCCATAAGAATACCCAAAATATAAACCGCCGTGACACGTAACAAAGGGTATTGGGCCCAACTCATGGTACTATCCTATCTCTCTTGACATTTTTTGATGCTCAATTTCGCACTCCAGAAAGCGCTGCCCTTCAGCCGTAAAACCTAATTTAGCATACAATGGCATCGCTGTAACCTGAGCGTTTAAATACATCTTCATCCTATCATCGGAAACCTGAGCAGAAATATGTGAGATAGCTTTTTGCAATAGTTGTGATCCCACACCTATTTTCCGGAAGTTTGATAAAGTAGCAAAACGTTCAAGTTTTGCACCCTCGGCTGTCTTTCTCCATCTACAGGTACCGGCAGGCACACCCTCTACCAGGGCAAGAAAATGATATGACGTCTCCTCAAACTCATCATACTCGTCAGAGCGATCAATATTTTGCTCCCGGATAAAAACCTGTTCCCTTATCGCAAAAGCCTTTTTCAGATCAACGTCTGTTTCGATTAATCTAACTTCTATGTCCATCACTGACCTTGTTCCTGCTCTGCGTCATCGTATGCGGCAATGATGTCTTTAACAATTTTGTGTCTGATCACATCCTTACCTGTAAGCCCTACAAAACCTATACCTTCCACACCTCGCAATACTTTAAGGGCTTCAATCAATCCTGATTTCTGTTTTTTAGGAAGGTCGATCTGAGAAGTGTCTCCTGTCACTATTACTTTAGAGCTTGGCCCCATACGTGTCAAAAACATTTTGATCTGCATAGGTGTGGTGTTCTGAGCTTCATCCAGTAATATAAATGCATTATTTAGTGTTCTACCACGCATGTAAGCCAACGGAGCAATCTCTATCACATTGTTCTCCATATAATACTTCAACTTCTCGGAAGGTATCATATCGTGCAATGCATCATAGATAGGCCTCAGATAAGGGTCAAGTTTTTCTTTCAGATCACCCGGTAGAAACCCTAATGTTTCTCCGGCCTCCACGGCGGGACGCGTAATGATAATTTTCTTGACCACTTTATTTTTAAGGGCCCTCACCGCCAAAGCTACAGAGATATATGTCTTCCCTGTCCCTGCGGGGCCCGTGGCAAATACCAGGTCAAAATCTTTAACGGCATATACCAGCTTCTGCTGGTTAAGTGTTTTTGGTTTGATCGTAAAACCTTTGGTTCCATAGATCAATACCTCTTCCCGGTCTGGTAATTCTTCTTCAGCGTCCTTAGAAAGATAGTTTTGAACATTTTCTTCCGTTACCTTACCATATTTATGATAATGGGTAACCAAAGAATTTATAATATCATTGATTTTCAACAGGTCAGTAGTAGACCCTTGTATCCTTATCTCATTTCCCCTGGAAACGATTTTGCTTTTTGGAAAAGCTGAGGCTACCTCATTGATGTTTTTATTCTCTATTCCAAGAAAGTCTAACAAGGAGACATTCTCGAGTGTAATCACTTTTTCTACCAAACGTTATTTAATTTTAGATGAGATTTTTAATGGTGAAAATTTAGCTAATTTTGGCCAGACAAAAATACGTAATTAACATTTGCTGTTCAAAAACCTATATGTTAGGGATAACAGTTAAATGAAGATCACTGTCTTAATTAAACTGCTTTTCACTATTCGGTATACATGGCCATTATCACATTTTTATCTGACTTCGGAGAGTGTGATCATTACGTTGCAGCGGTAAAGGCTAAGATTCTATCCATTAACTCGGGGATTAATATTGTAGACATCAGCCACCAGGTAAATACCTGTGATATTGCTCATGCTGCTTTTATTCTCAAATCTGTTTTCAGAAATTTCCCAAAAGGTACGGTCCACATAGTGGCTGTCAATACAATAGGCCAGGCAGGAGATAAATACATAGCCGTGGAGCTGGAGGGGCATTATTTCGTAAGTACAGACAATGGTATTCTGGGCCTTATCAGTGATGCAGAAGCACGTATCCAGGTAGATATCAACGCCATTAACCCAATCACCACTAGCTTCCCGGCAAAACAGATCTTCGCACCGGCAGCCACCAAACTTGCCAGCAGCACCGCTATACAAGACCTGGGACCCACCATTCCACATTTCAAAAAAATGTTGGGACGTCATTTAAAAGCCAATAAAAGTCTGATCCATGGTCATGTATTACGCGTTGATCATTATGGCAACCTGATCACCAATATTGAAAAAACTGCCTTTGACATACTCAGCAAGCAGAAAAAATATACCATAACTTTCGGTCGGGAAACTGCCCGCCGGATCAATGAAGCCATACATGCCGTGGATGCAGGTGATATCTTCATCATATTCAATGACCTGGGGCTACTGGAAATAGGCATTAACCAAGGCCACGCATCCGAGCTTCTTGGCCTTTCCTACGATAGTCCTGTAATCATTAACTTTAATGAGTGAACTGGTAAGAATTGTACGTATGACCTTCCAGGAAAGCGAAGTAGAGAACTTTCTCAGAGTCTTTAACAATAATAAAAACTCGATCAGGAGTTTCCCCGGTTGTAAGCACCTGGAACTGCACAAAGACTATCATCAGCCACATATATTTAGTACCTATAGTATCTGGGAAAATGATAAGTCGCTGGAAAACTACCGCCACTCAGAGCTCTTTAAGTCAGTATGGGCTAAGACTAAACCGCTTTTCAAAGAAAAACCTATTGCCTTTTCCAATCAATGTGTAGATAAGCTACAATGACTCTCGCTTTTTTAACTGAACCTCCGAAGGTATAAAGAGGCTATTCTTACTCGACATGTGGGTCATAGAAAAGACAGCGCCGTGAAATACCAGTCATGATCCTTAAAGGCAAGCTTTCGGGTCGCGCTGTGGCCTACCCTTAAAGCCCTGATAAAAAGTGATTTTCCAATTTATGAGAGACAATATTTTTAGATAAAACTAATATTATTAGTATTATTGTCTCATGAAATCAGACCTCAGTGAAAAACTTAAAATACTGGCTGATGCTGCCAAATATGATGTTTCATGCGCATCAAGCGGAAGTAATCGAAAAAACAAAGGTAAGGGGTTAGGAAATGCCACGGGAATGGGTATTTGTCATAGTTACACAGAGGATGGTCGCTGTGTTTCATTGCTAAAGATCTTGCTCACTAACCATTGCATTTATGACTGTGCCTATTGTGTAAGTAGGAAAAGTAACGATATAAAGCGTGTCGCCTTTACAGTACAAGAAGTGGTGGCCTTAACGATTAATTTTTATCGGAGAAATTATATAGAAGGACTGTTTTTAAGTTCCGGCATTTTTAAAAACGCGGACTACACCAACGAGCGGCTCATCCGCATCGCAAAAAAACTGAGAAACGAAGAAAACTTCCATGGTTATATTCATCTCAAAATCATACCCGGTGCCAGCGCAGAGGTAATGAAGGAAGCAGGGCTCTATGCAGACCGTTTAAGTGTGAACCTGGAAATACCGTCAGAGCGAAGCCTGAAGCACATTGCTCCTGAAAAAAACCATAAGAGTGTTTATGAGCCTATGAACTGGCTCAAAGAGCAGATCATCGAGAACCGTGAAGATCGAAAAAAACATCGATCTGCACCTGTTTTCTCTCCAGCAGGCCAAAGTACTCAGATGATCATAGGGGCCTCTCCTGAGGCAGACTGTGAGATACTGTCCATTGCTGCTTCTTTATATGACAAACAAGGTTTGAAACGGGTATATTATTCAGGATATATTCCGGTAAGTAGTGATGACCGGTTGCCTGCCGTGACATCCGTACCGCTGATCAGAGAAAACCGATTATACCAGGCCGATTGGCTCTTTCGGTTTTATGGTTTTGCCATGGACGAAATTGTTAACAAAACCCATCCCAACCTTGACCTGGAAATAGATCCTAAGCTTGGTTACGCGTTACGCCATTTAGAGTTATTCCCGGTAGACGTAAATACTGCCCCCTATGAAATGATCTTACGTGTACCTGGTATTGGAGTAAAAACAGCCGGAATGATCATCCAGTCCCGCAGATATGGCAAAGTTCGTTTTGAAGACATCAAAAAAATGGGGGCAGCTATGAAAAGAGCACGTTATTTTATTACCGCCCCAAACTATTCATTACCTCTTTCAACCGACCAACCAAGTAGCATCAGACATCAGATCGTTTACCAGGGTAAAAAGGCCCAACTCAGCTTGTTTTGAATGTTATGGTGAATATTTTATTATACGACGGTACTTATGAAGGGCTGTTTTCCGTCTTTTTTGATTGTTACAAGGAAAAGTACGCGCCTGTATCCATCCAAAAAGAACGTAATTATCAACCCGCTATGTTTGATCACTCCACCTTTATACCTACGGAGCTTGTGAAATCTGACCGTGTAATGAAAGGTCTAAGGAAAAAATTGTCATCTACGGCATTTTCCAACTTAACAAAAGCCTTCTTTTCCGAATTTGAGGACATAGAAATGACCATCTATGAATATGTCCAATTAGTTTTCAACAATAAAATGAATATTGAAAAGGATTACCGACAGTCATCCGTATTGAGGATAAGCCAGGTAACAAAAAAGGTCAACCGCGAAATACATCGTATGCACGCATTTGTACGATTCCAGAAAACGACAGATAACATTTATGCCGCGACTATACGGCCGGACTTTGACGTGATCCCATTTATAGGTTCACATTTCAAAGAACGCTATGCAGACCAACTCTGGATGATATACGATACAAAAAGAGACTATGGGTTATTTTACGACCTGACCCGGTTAGACATTATTAGGCTGGAAAACCCTGAATGGGAAGGAAATAAAAAGATAAAAAGGACACTATACAGCAATAATGAAATAGAATTTCAAACCATGTGGAAAAATTATTTTCGGGCTACTTCAATCAGTGAACGTAAAAATATGAAGTTGCATCTGCAGCACATGCCTCGCAAGTATTGGCATTATTTACCTGAAAAGCAGATGGTGTAGATAACTTATTCTCTATGGAAGGATACAACTCAGGCACTGTTTCGTAGCATCTGTTTGAATAGAATCCTGATGGTTTCGTCTCTGTTTAAATAAGTAGCCTCTTTCCTTTAAAAAACCAAAGCTATAGAAGTAGTGTAAATGTGTTTCAGGTAAGTTGTAAAATACCAAATCATTAAATATGTTTGCAACCCATTTGCCCAGGTGGCGGAATTGGTAGACGCGTTGGTCTCAAACACCAATGGCTTCGGCCGTGCCGGTTCGACTCCGGCCCTGGGTACAAAAAAGCCTGAAGAATTGATCTTCGGGCTTTTTTATGCCGCCGCCAGCTTGTTACTCCTCCCTTTTATAATTGATCCTCCACTTAAGTTCCCAGGTCTCGCCTCCATCAAAAGACGATTCCCAGTCCCACGTTAGTTCATTTGTTTGAATATTATAAAACACCATACGTTGCGTAAAACGTTTACCGTCAGGTTTGTTTATCACGGCACTTTGGAACATCCTCTTTTCTCCGTCCACTGAACCGGTAAAATCATAATATCCTCCCTGGCTGTCAGCCCACGCTTGTTTCCACTTTTGTTGATTTGGGTTATAGACGGATAAACTGGTTCCTTTAAAACCTTTGGATTGACCTTCCAGTATTTCAAAGTTCTCCTGTATCACCTTGCCGTCAAGTATACGCACGATATGGTTGGTTCCTCTACCTGTAACTCCGTTGCCTTCATCCCAGCTTACTTTCCATTTTCCAAGCCAAAAATCAAAGTATTTTTCCGGTTCTGTCGGCAGTTTTTGCGTTTGGATGGCAGAAACCATAAATAGCGCCAGCACAAATATTCCTTTCATAGTTAAATGGATTAGATTAAAATTATTTACTGAAATATAATCTGTCTACCACCTTTAGCGGGCAAATCCTATAATATCTTACCTGAAACGTTAACCAAAAAACACCACCATAAGGCAACAGCGTAGTCTTTTAGGATACTATTGGGGAATATGAAATCGTTTGGAGCTGCACCAATACACCATAGCGGCCAGACCGATGTTCATGATATTGATTAAAAGACCTACTACCTCCTGGTGCGTAAAGTGAATGTATGAGCCAAAGAGTGCCACGCCAATGATTAAAAAGACTGCTATTTGTCGGAAACGAGGCACCAGTAAACCTGAAGCGGATAAAACCTTTGTCAGCCCTATTAAAAATATAAATAAACAGGAGTACCCCCAACGACCGAAAATGATGTGCTCTCCTCCCCTCAGTTGATCCAAACCATCTGGTATCAGTATTCCAAAGAGGAGCAATACAATAACCCAGAGAATGAAGTTCTTTCCGAAAACAGGCACAATGAGTGAAAACGTTTTTGTATAGATCATGTTCAGTTTTTTCGATCAACGGTGATCAACGGCTTTCGGACAAATGCTTTTCTTCTACTAATACCAACCAACACACGCATTACGCTACATCATAATATTTCAGGAGAAGCTCTTGCTTTAGTTCATCTCCTGGTTAAACTTGCAATTCAGGTAAACCATCCATTGCAAATGTCTTCCGCTACCTCTAAAAATGTGTTGATCTTAGGCGCTAATTCCGACGTGGCCAAACAAGCTTTGTTATTGTATGCTGCAAAGGACTATCACATAACAGCCGCTTCCAGAAGCACAGACGAGCTTAACTCTTTCATAACAGAACATGCTATACAAGGGCAGGTTGATGTTGTATATTTTGATGCCGTAGACTATACTTCACATAGGCCTTTTTACGACGATCTGCCACAAAAGCCGACCATAGTGGTTTATGCGGCGGGTTTTCTGAAAAATAATGAGGAAGCCCTTCAGGAATGGAAAGGCAGTTACCAAATGATGCAAGTGCATTATTGTGGAGCAGTTTCCATCTTAAACATTATTGCAACGGACACACAGAATACTCATCTGGAAAATATCATAGGGCTGTCCTCTTTATCCGGGGTACGGGGACGCAAAAGTAATTTCATCTATGGCAGTACCAAAGCGGCCTTCACACAATACCTGGCAGGCCTCAGGCAGTACCTTTTCGATCGAAAGATCCGGGTTAATGTAATTGTAGCCGGTTACATCAGGAGTAAAATGACTGAAGGGTTAGACCTGCCGGAATCATTGATATTGGAGCCAGCCTTCATTGCCAGATCTGTAGTAAATCCGGGAAAGCAGTTTACCATTGTTCCCGGTTTTAAATGGAAAATCATCTACCACATCCTCAAGCTTCTCCCGGAAAGTCTCGTAGCCAAATTACCGTAGGTCAGCCTGGTCCCGGATTTATTAAAACAAATGGCCTGATGAAATTTCATCAGGCCATTTGTTTTAATTCTATGGTCCGCTGAATAACTAACTACTCTGATACCTTATTCCAGGCCTTTATACCGCCTTCCAGGTTATATAGTTTGTCAAATCCTGTGCTGCTCATATGCTTACAAGCCGTGGCACTTCGGCCTCCACTTCTGCAGTACACCAGATAGGTTTTATCTTTATCCAGTTCATCCACTTTGGTAGGAAAGGAGGCATCCATGATATTAATGACAACGGCGCCAGGCACCATACCTTCCACTTCTTCTTCCGGTGTACGCACATCAAGGACTACCGTGTTTTCATCGTCCATGAGTTCTTTAAACTTCTGGACAGGGATATTTTGAAAGCTCATAGTACTAATATTCGTTTATTGATTTCTGCAAAGTTATGTAATTCTATGAAGCACTGTGTGACCATGGTCACTACTCTTAAAAAAACAATTCTTTGATCAGAATATATAATGCCATGACAAAAACGAACCATCCAAAAGTGGCCCTTAATTTTTGTGGTGATATTAATCTGCTACTGTAGGAACCTAAAAAGATGCCTAAGATGGCTATGGCAGTAAAAGCACTTAAAAACCCCCAGTCAATAGGTTGATTGCCCACATCACCAAGAAATCCGATCAATGATTTAGCGGCGATGATCAATAAAGAAGTACCCACAGCCAACTTCATAGGCAACCTGGCCAGTAACACCAACGCCGGAATGATCAAAAATCCACCTCCCGCACCGACAAGACCGGTAACTACACCTACCAACACACCCTCCAGCAAGATGAAGGGGTAGTTGTAGGATATTTCCTTTTGCTCTTCCTGGATACTACTTTTCTGCTGCACAGGGCTTTTCTGTTTTTTTATCCTTATCATGGAAATAGAAGCCAATAACATAATAGCTGCGAAAAAAAGCATCACCGCCAGGTCTTTGGTCAAACTAAAACCAGTACTCTCAAAAATAATATCGGGAATAGCCGGCACTATAAATTTACGTGTCGCATATACCGCGACAAAGGCAGGGATAGAAAAAACAATTGCAGTTCTATAACTTAAAAGACCCTGACGCATGTAACTAAAAGAGCCTAAAAGAGCTGTAGTCCCTACAATAAATAAGGAATAGGCAGTGGAAAGTACCGGGTTTATACCAACAATATATACCAGCACGGGCACAGTGAGGATGGATCCACCCCCACCAATCAGGCCTAAAGTAAAGCCGATCACAATAGCTGACAAAAAACCGATTATCTCATTCATCCATTACCAGTTTTGAAACGTGAAAATAGCAGATTCAACTTCAGAACATAGTAACATGTGTTACAAAATATTTTAAATCAGCAAGTCTGTCTAAAAGCTTGTCCACAAGACTACAAGTCAAATAATCAGAGGATTAGCTAAAATTTCAAGCTTGAATATTTTGAGCACCTGGTTAGATATCGCTATTAGAATGCTCCTGCGGACAAAATAACATCTTAGGAAAACAGGATGAAAGAATGACCCTAATCACTACACCAATGGCCAGCACTACATGAATTCTAGTACCGAAAATGTCGGATAACATATTTTAATAATAAGTTAATGATGTATTTTGGAGATTATAACAATATATCGAGTTATTTCATACCATGAAAACATTCATTTTACACATCATTTGCCTTGGGTTATTTCATCAGGTCATTGGTCAAACCGAAAGTACTACAATAGCCTTCGGCTCGTGCAGTCGTGAAGATAAGACGGACCAAATGTGGTCGGAAATTATCGCGGAAAACCCCGACCTTTTTATATGGACAGGTGACATCGTCTATGGCGATACGCATGATATGAAAACATTAAAAACTAAATATGACTTGCAAAAATCACGTGACGGTTACCAGAAATTATTGAAACAGATGCCTGTCATCGGTATTTGGGATGATCATGACTACGGGGTGAATGATGGTGGTAAGTACTATACCATGAAAAAACAGAGCAAAGAAGTACTGTTGGATTTTCTTGATGTGCCAAAAAGTGACCCTGTTTTTGATCATGAGGGAGCTTACAGCACCTATACACTTGGAGAAAGCGACCGGAGAATAAAAGTGATACTGCTGGACTGCAGGTATTTTCGCGATACGTTAGAACACGGTATTAAAAATGGCCCCCGATACAAAGCAAACCTCAATGGTGACATATTAGGAGAAGAACAGTGGCTCTGGTTGGAAAAAGAATTAAGGTCAAGCTCTGCTGCAATCAATATGGTGGTATCCGGTATTCAAGTGCTTTCTGCGGAACATCATTACGAAAAATGGGATAACTTCCCCAAAGCCAGAAAACGACTGCTGGACCTCATTGAAGATATTCAGCCGGCCCCGACTCTGTTTCTTACCGGTGACAGGCACATTGCGGAACTCTCCAAATTCACTTCAGATAAACTTGACTATCCGCTCTTCGACTTCACTGCCAGTGGGTTAACACACACATGGAGTGAACCCTGGGAAGAACGTAATCCTTCAAGGGTAGGCGATCTTATCATTCAAAAGAATTTCGGCATTATTGAAGTGAATTGGTCTGAGAATAAACCAAAGGTGACATTTGTCGTGAAGGGGCATGAACGGGCAGAGTTCATGCGATATGAACATCAATACTAGCCCAACCACTCTCCTGCAGGCCTGATCAGAAACCGGCCCGGACATAAAGTAATGTATTAAATGCGATGAACCTGCTACCTTGTGATAGAACAGTAAGTCGTCAGACTCGCTTGAGCTAAATTCACTCTAGCGAACTTGGACAAACATAATCCGACTTAGGAACGGAAGTTTCTGAAATGGCTTTAAAACCACCCGCCACATCTATCAACTTGTTAAAACCACGCGCTTTCAGGATAGAAGCAAATATCATAGAGCGATAGCCGCCAGCACAATGAATATAGTATTCTTTCTCTCTATCCAGTTGTTCCATATTGTCATTAATAAAGTCCAAGGGCACGTTCTCAGCGCCATCTACATGCTCTGCTTCATATTCTGACGGTTTTCTGACATCTGCAATGGCAAGGTCTTTCGTATAGCGTTTGGCAAATTCACTCGCATCAATGGAGGTAATCGTTTCAAGTTCTTTTCCCGCCTCTTTCCAAACCTGGATACCTCCTTTCAAATAACCCAGCGTATTGTCATAACCCACCCTGGATAGTCTGGTAACCACTTCCTCCTCACGGCCTTCCTGACAAAGAAAAATAATCGGCTGCTGTAGATCTGTGATCAGCGCTCCTATCCAGGGTGCGAAGCTGCCATCCAACCCCACAAAGACAGAGTTAGGAATATGCCCCTCAGAAAACGCTTTAGGACTACGGGTATCCAATACCATGGCACCTTCATGATTCGCCAGTGCCTCAAAGGTATTTGCATCTAATGCCACACTTCCTTTCTGCAATATCTCCTCGAATTCATCAGCACCTGTTTTATTAAGTAGTGCATTTTTTGCAAAATACTGCGGTGGTGGTAAAATCCCTATAGTAACTTCCTTAATAAACTCTTCCCGGGTCATATCAGCGCGCAATGCATAATTTGTCTTTTTTTGGTGACCTAATGAATCAGAAGTTTCTTTACTCATATTTTTACCGCAGGCCGAACCGGCACCATGGGCAGGGTAAACGATCACATCATCAGGCAGTGGTAATATCTTATTTCTAAGGCTTTCAAAAAGCATTCCTGCCAGATCTTCCTTGGTCAGACCTGACTTTATCGCCAGATCAGGTCGGCCTACATCACCAATGAACAGCGTATCTCCACTGAATATGGCATGCTCTTTTCCACTTTCATCTAGTAAAAGATAAGTAACGCTCTCAGGAGTATGTCCAGGTGTGTGTAACACTTTTATTTTAACCTTGCCCAACTCAAATATTTCACTGTCTTTTGCCTGGTGAATTTTATATTCTGTCTCCGCACCGGGCCCAAATACAATAGTTGCCCCGGTTTGCCTGGCCAGATCTACATGACCAGATACAAAATCTGCATGAAAGTGGGTTTCGAAGATATATTTTATAGTCGCCTCATTCTTTTCGGCCTTCTTAAGGTATGGAATAGTTTCTCGCAGTGGGTCTATGATAGCTGCCTGCCCACCTGACTCTATGTAGTATGCCCCCTGAGCAAGGCACCCTGTATAAATCTGTTCTACTTTCATCACGTAAATTTTTATTCCACAAATATGCTTACAAAATTACACTCTCAAAATCAATGGTTTAGTGACTGATATCACTGAAGTAATTCAATCTCATAGTGTACAGAATATTGACCCTGAATATCTTAAAGGCATAAATTTATCCTATTTCTACCAAGTATCAACCTCTCCTCTTTCTCCAATTGTTTTAGTAACCGTGATATAACTTCTCGTGTAGAATTAAGCTCATCCGCAATCTTTTGATGGGTAATCTCCAGGGTGTGCGAATTGCGAGCTGTGGATTTATCTATCAGATATTGCCATAATCGTTCATCCATTTTTTGAAAAGCCACACTATCTACAACATGAAGTAACTCTTCAAATCGCTTGCGGTAGGTATCCATTACAAAGGCCTTCCATGAAGGGTGTTTTACTATCCACTCATCGATAAAGTGTACAGGTAACAGGATCATAGCTGAATTCTCTTCTGCTATAGCCCTTATCTCACTCTTCTTATCTGCCATACAGCAAGTAAGTGACATGGCACAAGTTTCACCGGCCTGCAAATAGTATAAGAATATTTCATTATCCTGGTCGTCCCGCCTCAGCACACTTACTGACCCCTCTAACAATAACGGCATCGACCTGATGTTATCACCATACTCCATCAGTCGGTCACCTGCCTCCAAATAAAATACTTTACCATTGACTTCAATGTCTCTGATGAGTCCGGGTTCTGATAATTCGGGAAAATTATCCCTCAGTAATTCAGAAGTTAAGGTCATAATATAATATCTTCGATATAGTTCTCCTCCAATGTAACGAACCAAAGGAAATTATCACTTCTTTTCATTGAATTAATAGCTTGATCCACTATGATTTTATTTACACTGGCTTACGATGCCATATATTTTTTTGCATTTTTGTTGTATAATGAATCCGTTCAGCCTTCAGATTGTAAAAGTATATCATCGCTTTAGTATGGCATCTATGCTATCTCTATGCTTTATTTTTTCCACCCTCAATATCCCATATCTTGTCGAATGCGCGGGTGTTCAAATACGTACTTTTACCAATGTCATTGAATTTATCCATGACATAGAAGAAAAATTACCCGGTAATGATCACCCGGAATCTGAAAAGGAAGTGAATGATTTTGATGATAGTTGGATAAGTGGTTTTTCTTCCTGGCATACCACTTCATGGCATACCAATGGAATAGAACGTAAATCAGCATTACACAAATCTGCTTACTTATATTTTTCTATTAAAGAATACCCTTCTGATGTCACCTCACCTCCTCCGGACATCGGCTAGTCCAGCACTTTTTTCTTAAAAAAATGCGGACACAACCCAAGTTCAATTTATAGCGTTTAGATGAAGGGCGCTTTTTTCGTCAATTAAATATTCCCTAACTTAATCACATGTTTTCCAAATTAAAATCTGATTTACCTGCTGGCCTGATAGTTTTTTTAGTAGCGGTACCTCTTTGCCTTGGGATAGCGCTTGCCTCTGGTGCTCCACTGTTTTCCGGAATCATTGCGGGTATGGTAGGTGGTATTGTTGTATCACTGATCAGTGGATCGAAAATTGGTGTTAGCGGACCGGCCGCCGGCCTTGCTGTGATCGTAGCGGATGCTATTGCACAACTAGGAACTAACCCTGAAGGAGTTTTTGATATTCAAAGAGGATTTTCGCTATTTCTATCTGCCTTGGTGATCGCTGGCATAATTCAGTTGATCCTGGCTTTTGTCAGAGCAGGCATTATTGGCTATTATTTTCCAAATTCTGTGATTAAAGGAATGCTTTCCGGAATTGGTATTCTTATTATTCTGAAACAAATCCCCCATGCGCTGGGACATGATGTAATCCCGGATGGCTTTTTTGGTTTTTTTCAACAGGATGGCGAAAATACGTTTACTGAAATCCTGGTATCATTCAGAGATATCAATCCTGCTGCCGTGATCATAACAGTGCTTTCCATGACTATTTTAGTATTATGGGAACAAAATTTCATCAAAAGGCTCAAAGTATTCCAGATTATACAAGGCCCCCTTGTAGTGGTAGTATTGGGCATATTACTCAGTAACTTCTTCTCCAGCTCAGAAGGGTACCACCTGGACAGCGACGAAATGGTAAGCATACCATTACCCTGGGAAAGCGGAGGGTTCGTAAACTTATTTTCGGCACCTGACTGGAGTCGGGTGTTCACTCTGGAAATTTTTGTTATTGCAGTAACCCTGGCTGTAGTTGCCAGTCTTGAAACCCTTTTATGTGTAGAAGCTACTGATAAGCTGGATCCTGAAAAAAATGTTACTCCTACTAACCGGGAATTATTAGCCCAGGGTGTTGGAAACATTACTTCAGGACTTATTGGTGGATTACCAATAACTCAGGTTATTGTTAGAAGCTCGGCGAATATACAATCCGGGGGAAAGACCAAAATGTCTGCCTTTTTTCATGGGATACTCATATTGGTAAGTGCCATGTTCATTCCGAATGTATTGAATATGATACCCCTTTCAAGCCTGGCTGCCATACTTTTTATTGTTGGTTACAAACTATCCAAACCATCACTTTTTATAGAAATATCTAAAAAAGGGAAAGCGCAGTTCTATCCATTTTTAGTCACCATTTTGGGTATTGTATTTACTGATTTACTTATTGGTATAGGTATAGGCATGGCATTAGCTATCTTCCTGATACTTTATAAGAATTTTGTCGCCCCTTTCAGTTTCAGAGAGGACCACGAACCCGGTAAACCTTTAGAGATCAAATTAAGTGAAAATGTTACTTTCCTGAATAAAGCAGCTATTATGCAGGCGTTGAACGTCATTCCAGCAAACAGTGAGGTGGTAATCGATGCCAGCGCCTCAAAGTACATTCACCCGGATGTGGTTGAGATCTTTGACAATTTCAAAATACATGCCGAAAGCACAGGAATTAAACTTACCATTGTCGGAGATTTTAAGGAAGATAAGTTGAACCACCTGGTACGTTTTAAAAATTCTGTAGCCACAAAAGGGAATGATAACTCCTACCTTCATGAGGTATTCAATTCTTAAAGTATTGTAAATCCGAATTTATTAGTGTTATTTTTCGTTATTTCTGAACCATCATCCGGAAATGAAGAATAAAGCAGAGGTTGGATCATGATTTTTTTCAACTAAATATAAGCACAGCACGTTTATAAAAAATATCCTCTGAAAGGTCTGGATAGAACATAAAAGAAATTTATGAAGGTGATCAAAAAAGCAGTCGCTCCGGCGTTAATTATCCTTGTGATATTTTTTACATTGGTTTCGTTTTCCAATCCTGGCAAACGTTACTTCGAGATCTCTAAAAACCTGGATATTTTCGCCACACTATTTAAAGAAGTGAATACATTGTATGTAGATGAAGTGAACCCGAATAAAGTAATTAAGGTAGGGATAGACGCAATGTTGCAATCACTAGATCCATACACCAATTATATTCCCGAAGATGATATTGAAAACTTCCGGACTCAAAGTACCGGGCAATACGGAGGCATTGGAGCCATTACGAGTCGTATAGATGGTAAGATTAAGGTGGTGATGGTTCTGGAAGGCTACTCTGCTGAAAAAAATGGCCTGAAGATAGGTGATGAAATTCTGAAAATTGATAAGGTAGATGTTACCACGCTATCCCGTGAAGAGACCAGTGAACTGATGAAAGGACAAGCAGATACACCTGTAAGTCTCACTGTTCAACGCTATGGAGAGGAAACACCCCGGACTATTGAGTTTAAAAGAGGAAAAGTAAAAATCAGCAATGTACCTTATTTCGGAATGCTGGCCGAAGATGTAGGGTATGTAAAACTGACTGAATTCACTTTGCAGGCAGGCAAAGACGTTAAAAAAGCAGTAGTGGATCTAAAAGAGCAAGGTGCACAGAAAATCGTTCTCGACTTACGTGGTAATCCGGGTGGGTTACTGATAGAAGCCGTAAATATTGTGAACATATTTGTGCCAAAAGGAAAAGAAGTGGTATCCACAAAAGGTAAGATAACAGACAATAATATCACCTATAAAACTCTGAACGCACCTGTAGACACTGAAATACCTCTTGCCGTCCTGATCAATAGTGGTAGCGCCTCTGCTTCTGAGATCGTAGCCGGAACGATACAGGATTATGATCGTGGTGTTGTCATAGGGCAAAAATCATTTGGTAAGGGATTGGTACAAATCACCCGACCACTCTCTTATAACTCGCAATTAAAGGTAACCACAGCCAAATATTACACCCCAAGCGGCAGGTGTATACAAGCGCTTGACTACAGCCATAGAAATGCTGATGGCAGTGTAGGCAAAGTACCTGACAGTCTCAAACGTGAGTTTAAAACCACCAATGACCGGTCTGTATTTGATGGTGGAGGTGTAGACCCCGACGTGACCGTTGAGAAAACACCTATGGCCTCTGTAGCCTATATACTCTACACAAAAGGATTGATCTTCGATTTTGCCACAGAATACTACTATAAATATCCAGATAAGAAGTTCAACAAAGGGTACGAATTATCCACAGCAGAATACAATGACTTCAAAGAGTGGCTTTCTACAAAAGATTATGCATATACTACCAACGTAGAAAGAAATCTGAAACGACTTAGAGAGAATGCTAAGCGTGAAAAATACTACGACAATATCAAGGTACAACTCAAAGAGCTTGAAACTACTCTGGCTAAAAGTAAGGAAAATGACCTGGAAGATTTTTCGACACAGATCATTAACCTGCTGGAAGAAGAAATAGCGGCCAGGTACTATCTTGAAAAAGGCTCCATTGAAGCATCTTTTGATGATGATAACGATATTAAAAAGGCCCTCGAGATATTGAATAATAAGACCGATTACAAAAAGCTTTTAGGGTCTTAGGCTTTTATGAGATCACTGTTAAAGAATAAAAAAGTCCGACTTGTTCTTCTTACCTTTTTCCTGATCATATCTTTTCAGTTTATGTCAGGATGCCTGACTTTCAGGATGAGTACTAAAGAAATGAACAAGTACTTTGAAGGTAAATCAATGCGACCTGTTGCAGAGGACTTTTCGACAGGTGATCGTAACATTCATTGTGTTCATACTGGAAATCCGGCAAACCCTACCGTGGTATTCTTCCATGGGGCGCCAGGTTCCTGGTCTGCCTTCATTGATTTTCTTGCGGACTCAACACTACTCAAAGAAGCACTATTAGTGTCCGTAGACCGTCCGGGGTATGGCCATTCTGGATTTGGACGAAGTGAACCCTCTCTAGAACGGCAAGCTGAATTAGTCAGGCCAATTCTGGAAAAATACTCTGACACACCCAATATATTGGTAGGCCACTCTCTGGGAGGCCCCGTAATTGCCAGGATAGCCCAGGACTTCCCGCACCTTGTAGATGGGCTCATTATGGTAGCTCCATCCATTGACCCCAAGCTGGAACCTGACGAAGACTGGTTCCGCATGCCACTCCATACGCCTTTTCTGAATTGGATATTACCAACTTCTTTTCGTGTAACGAATGAAGAAATCTATCCCTTGGAAGATGAATTAAACGAAATGCTTCCCAGGTGGACTTATATTACTGCTCCTGTAACAGTCATTCAAGGAACCAACGACAAACTGGTGCCTCCCGGTAATGCCGATTTTGCCAAAGAACGGCTGGTTAATGCGGCCTGGGTTAACATCTTGTTAGAAGAGGGGATGAATCACTTTGTTCCCTGGAACCGGCCAGAGCTTATCACTAATGCCATAATGATGCACTTAAGAACAGGCCTTGAGATGAATGCAAATAATGCCAGGTAAGGGTCAATATAAAGCCTCACTCGTAACTAAAATGTGATTTTATATGTCTTATAAATAGGTACTAAGCACCTCATTTGGAGACGGACACTATGGCTCCGCGCACTATGCCCCAAACGCTTTGCACTCCGATCTTGACGTAAAGTAATGAATAAGTGCTTCGCTTTTTATTCATCCACTATTTTCTTCATCGTCGGTTTCACCATCTCCCAACCCTTCTTAGCTTCCTGATACCTTTTTTCGTATCCATCCGAAGAACCGCATATTTCAAAGTTGGCCTAAACCCTGTAATCTTGCGTGATGAAAAGACACGACGCTTCAAAGATGCAAGAGCATTACGAAGAGTGGCTGCTATCGGGCAAGAG
>NZ_VKDC01000015.1 GCF_007097395.1 Fulvivirga sp. M361 | reverse complement strand
CTCTTGCCCGATAGCAGCCACTCTTCGTAATGCTCTTGCATCTTTGAAGCGTCGTGTCTTTTCATCACGCAAGATTACAGGGTTTAGGCCAACTTTGAAATATGCGGTTCTTCGGATGGATACCTCCGGTTCATAAACCAGGCCTTCTTTAACCGGATTATCATGAATATAATCCAATCGCTGATCCATCATGGTATTGGTAGACAATTCTGTCGGCCGATTATCCTGCTGCCAAAACTGGTAGTGGGTATTGTTGCTATTTCGTTTACCAGCAGATTGAAAAAGCCATAGCATCCATTTTCTTCTACTTTCTTGTAGATTACCCTTAATCCTTTCTAACAATGTTTTACTTGTATGCTTTTTCAGGTCACGTAGTATATCGGACAAGTTATAATCTTCCAGTGCAGCGGCGATCAAATGTATATGATTATTCATGATCACGTAAGCATATAGAAGCAACCCTTTGGATTGCTGGCAAAATTTTAAACTTTCAATGACGACGTCTTAATATTCAGGTCTTGATAAAGCGTCTACCCATTCTACGACGGCAAAGGTGATGAAGTGTGGGGTACAATGATCGTTTATCTTGTATTTTGAGGGCATTATTCTGTATAATGGAAAGCAAGTTACAAACTTGCCGCAATTTGCAGGCATAAGTAACCGCTACGCTCATACTTAAGCCAATTGGGGGGAATCCAACTTTTTTACCTGTTTCAAACTGTCGGGCACTTCTTTTTTTTCGTTCAGAAACTGTTCGGCATAGTTGATCGAAGCGATTAAAAAGAAGAGTGAAAAAAGGAGACTTTTCCGGACCATAGACGAATGGCAAGGTAGTAACATTTTGATGGAATAGGGAGCGGAATTTTGATTTTATACAGCACTTTGATAAATGCCGGGTTGTAGTCGGCCAGAGGCCTTAGAGATAGTCATCACTTGTGAACCTGGCAGCAATTTCTAAGCATAAGTAACCGCTACCCTTATACTTAAGCCAGGTCAGGACTGATGGAGCCAGCCATAATTAAAACTTATTTCTGTCAATTACATTTCCCCAACCTCTATTTGCGCTAAATGGAGTAATTAAAAATCTATTTGTATCTGGGAGTATCATATTATTGTCAATTATAATATCAATTATCTTATTGACATATTTTAGGGTATCATAACTGTATTCACCTGTAATTGAGTACAAATTAATGCTCATCACATAACTAAGCATATCCAGTATATTATTCAAACACGTGGGCCATGTCTCATAAAGCTTTATTAAGTCTTGGTAATCTTGAAGGCTAATGCTTTCAAATTCCGAATATCCATCAGATTTCTCATCCAGAATACATTCAGGAGCAATATCTAGAAAGTTATTATAAGAATGCACCAAATCATTATTCTCTACAAATTGCCAAGCCCTATCAGTTATTAAATCAATTAAATGATTATCCTTTAACATTGGGTTAATCTTCTCAATTGCATTTAAAAAACAAAATATTGAAAAAGCAACTCGGCCTCTTATGGACACTTTTTTCAAATCATTGATCATCTCCTATTTTATCACTAAAAGTGACTTCACAATGATCACACTTTTCTTTAAGAATCCACTTACCTCCATCAACATTTTCAAATTCAAATGCTCTAGGATCAGATAACTCATCCCAACTTGCACCATCCCATAACGCCTGATTTGCAGCATCACACTCAGCACAATTTGCTTGATTCCAATCTTCAATTTGCTTCTTTGATAATCTTTTCCTCAATTCTGGGTGAATAGATGGATCATTTAAAGACCGGATTCCTCCGGCCCTACCTACATATGTATAGCCAGTTCTTTTATTGGTAATTGCAGAAAGTCTATGGAATTTTTTTCGAATTATTTTTTTTGAATAAGTCTTCAACAAGTATTCACCATATCCCTTTACTACAATATCTTCAACATCAGGTACAACAGAAGTAGTATTAATAGGACCTCCATCCGGAGAAAGAACATCTATAGTGGTTTCAAAAATCGTTTCAACTTTTGACGGATCACTGAACAGGTTATAAAGATAAGCCCCAGGTGCTGATAAAAATAATTGTGCTTCAGTGACTACATAAGGCAGTGCATAAGCTCCGACTCCTATTGCTGCTCCTGTTAAAACTATCCCTTTAACAACTGTAACTCCGGTTTCTAGTTCAACTTTAGATACATGTCTATCTTGATTAGCGTCAAAAGGACTATATCCTTGGTATTGTCCTGGGTACAACACCCCTTCAAGTCCGTCTAAATCAATTAAAGTTATTGAGTTATTAGATGCATATTGATATGGAGTAAGCATCGGATATGATTTAGTAAGGGGATCTACACTCAAAAACCTACCCAGCGCAGGGTTATAGATCCTGAACCCATAATCGTAGTGGTTTAACCCCCATTCTCCTTGTTGGTCCTTTTCTTTACCGTTAAAGCCATATCGGTACCCTAACAGATCCGGATCATACGCCACATCCGGCACCAGCCTTTCATGAACTACCATGAAATCATCAAAATACACATCGGTGACTTGAGGACTTTCATTAGATGTGTAGATGTAAAGGTAACCATCCTGTTGTGGAATGAGTTCGAACTTCAAGCTGTCATGGGTAATATTCGTGCCATCTTCTCTTGCTCCATTGCGAAGAGAAGCAAACCCTGCATTTTGCAGTACATAGTCGTTATCAAAAAACAGATAGTTGAGATAAGCATTCACCTGTTCCGTATTGTCATTTGTTCCTGCAAAAGTGATTCCTTCGGCAAAGAGGTCAGAGAAAAACTGTCCCAGGGCCATCCCCTCTTGTGTGCCCTGGAAGGCAAAGGCATCAACGAAGGCATCTCCGAGTGATGCAGCTACATTGGTCAGGTTGTTCAGATCCTGGGGGGTGGTGTATTTGCCGTATACCTTCATGGTGATTTTATCACCGGCCTGTACTTTTAAACTTTTGGCCAGCCCAATAATGCTGCTGTCATTGGCTGCAGTGAGTTTTACTGAAGCAGAAGGTGTTCCGCCCACTCCCTGATTGACATACGTTTCCGTATGATTAAAGACCGGATCATAAGACACCGGAACATCGGCATAGTTATGAAACTCAGGCAGTTCCAGCAGGACATCGGCCGGTTCCATGGTGGCAATAGAAGTATCAGGCTCCCAATGTACTGTAGGAAGGTCCATCCCATAAGGATAATAACTGCTGGCACTGATAATGGCGGGTCTGAAATCTGAAGGTGTGGAGCCGGTCACTGTACTTAATTTTCGGTCACTCACTACGGTACGTACGTTGCCCAAATGGTCCTTGAGTTCATATTGTTTATGATCAAGGTGTCTTACATAGACATTGGCGGGAAGCGTTCCATCGGTACTTCCCGGTCCTGCAATATTGAACAGATCTCCGTCAACACCATCTTCATAACTGAAGCCCGGCTCTAATGTAAGGCTCACCCCCTGGTCCACATCGTAGGACACTCCCTGGTAAGTATTGACCGAGGTATTGGTGCTGACATTAACAGAAGGTTGCTGGTTATTTTCAAAGGCCCCTTCCGGTGTATATACGCCTATGCGATCACTGCCATAAAGCGGGATCTCTTTTAGTACTGCGGTACCGGCAACGCCTGCTATATCCTCCCGGCGGTAGGTGGCCATGATATTTCCACCGGCATCACGAATGTAGTAGGTGTTGTGCTCATTACCGAATTCATCGGTGGTTTGTTTACGCACGCGATTACCGGCTGGATCATAGGTGAACCTAGTGCCGCCGTTGGTCTTAATGAGTTCGTCTACTTTACCGTATACCGTCCATTCAATGTTCATTCCTTCCTGGTGATCACGTACCAGGTTACCTATGGAGTCGTACTCATAGTTATGGATGGTCTGTGTCTCTATGTCTTTTGCATGTAATTCGGCATCGGTGATGGCATCAGATACATGGTCAAGGCGATTTTTGCCATTTTGCAAATGGTAGGTGAGCGCATCAAAATGGTTCGCATCTATATCATTTCGATCCAGGGTCACCAGGTTTCCATTGGCATCTAAGGTAAAATCCGCCTGGAACCCACCCCGGTTATAAAAAATGTCGTCACGGCCTACATTAAACCGGCTGTCGCGAATACGGTTTAACTCATCATAGGTGTACTGATACCCTGTGTGCATCCAGCTATCGTCAGAAGCATGTGTAGCCATTTCCCAGGCACTTATATTGCCATTATACAAGTCCCGGTTGCTGGCTGGGGTAAGGCTTCCCAATGTGCTTCCTGAACGCTGGTAATCGCCGCTATAATAGTTCAGCGCCATAGCAAAAGCATCTTTCCCGGTCAAAACTTCCATCGGATCGTTGGTAGCTGGATCGTTAATGGCTTTTAACCAGCCATGGATGGTATAGGTGTAGTCCAGCTCCTGTACCTTATCCTGGCCTACAATGGCTTCTTTGAGCGGACCATGGGGGTAATAATGGTATTCCGCGTCTTTGTCCCAAAGGTGCCCGTCAAGGGAAGTGAATACCGCAGTGATCCGGTTATCCGCATCATATTCGTATTTATGGTAAAACTGGTCAGGCTGTCCCGGGTTATACTTCACTTGTAGCACGTTACCGCTCAGCAGATCATAGCTATACGCTATGTACTTCTGCTCCAATCCCGGTATGATCTGCTCCAGCCACTCTACATTACCATGAGGATCATAACTGTAAACGGTGTACGTGCGATCATTCGTGGTAGTGTCCAGTCCATCCTCGTCCAGATAGCTGTAGGATACCCGGTTACGCAAATAACGTTGTAGATAGGATAGTGTTCCTCCGTAAGCCTGGTTATATATCGTCACAGTCTTCTCCTCCCCGGTAACAGGAAAATCCATCGAATTTATACGTCGAGTAAATACGTTAATCCCTTCGGTACTTTGCCCTACTTCCACTATCCTGCCCAGCCGGTCGTACTTGGTATAGCTATACGTTCCTTCTACCTGCTGTCGTGCGTTTTGTGAAAAACGTAGTTGACCGATATCGTTATAATAGAACCGGGTCTCGCCACCGTCAGGGCTGTTCTGGTTCACTAATTGTCCCAGACTGTTATAGTGATAGTTAGTGGTAAGCGTATGTGTTTCAGGGTCTACTGTATTAAAGCCTTTGGGAGGAACAGTTCGCATCAGGTTACCGGCACGGTCATAATAATACAGCGTGTAATGATGATAGCCCAGATCATAGCTAATAGTAAATTGATCATTAACCTTGGTAGCATCCAGGCAGTTCGTTTCGTAGTCATTACGAAAAACTTCGAGTTTAGTATCCAAAAAATGTTGTTTTTGATAGTCCAGTGAGGCGATGACGCTGTTGACGTTAAGTTCTTCGCAAGTTAACGGCTGCGCTTTAAAGACATATGGCTCGAAACCCGGAGGGATGGGGATGTCTTGTATGGGGTCTCCGAAGCGGAAGCAGAGGGAGGGATAGCTACAAGAACTTGTCGAAGGACTGTATTTTGCAAGGAAATAGTCATTATCAAATACAAGATCTTCAATTATCTTGCCCCCTAAATTCCCTTGGGTTCTTGAATTCATTGCCGTAAACTCATAATTTTCACCTGACTTATAAAAAGTAGTAAATGCAGGCACATTAGCATTAAAATCCTCAAAAAGAGGCGGATTTAATCCAATAATTGTTGCAGTAAGATCATTCTTTGCAATCTCAATAAGATACGGTGAGCTGTTAGACCTTGGATGAAGAATATAAAAATTCAACTCATTTTCATATAAAGCACTGACATGCAATGATATCGACGATGCTCCATTAATAATCCTATCATTGAGCAATGATCCATCTAAAGAAGTATATTCCAGCAATGACAGTTGAGCATCAATTAATGGAGGTGCACCATTGATCAGCTTATCTCTATGAAGGTTAAATACAACAACAGAGTTTTCTTTGGCGTGCAATTTAATTTCTGTTCTCCGGGGATTGTTCTCTCCATCAAATGAAAAGAATTTGTGCCATCCATAACTTCCATCAGGGTTTAACTTTACAAGTAAATACCCTTGTTGTGAATTTGTACTATCAATAACTGCACCATTTAGCGTAACATTCAGCGGGGAACTCGTATTAATCGGACTTATATAGTAATCCAAATAATAGCAATTACCATTTGAGTCAACGGCAAATTGACCGGTCCTTGAAATTGCGGATCCATTCGAGACTCTTATTTGGTTACTAAACCACTTAAACCCACCTAATTGATCTCTTTTTATTATTTGGGAATATGGACTGTAGATAATTGAATACACATTTTCTTGTCCATCCACCACTACCTGATGCCCACCAGAGGTATAGTAATCACGTGTTTCATCACGAACCCATCTTACATACCCGTTAGTATCCATGGAAACCGTATTGTCCGTAATTACACCATTTGCCCTGTTACTGGTATGTACTACCATTCCATCCAGTTTAATTTCAAAGTCAAGAGGTCCATCATAGTCATTGTCCACATTGAAATAAATATTTCCTGAAGATGGGCTTCCTGACATGTTAACGTTAAAATTGAAAGAGGCATTAGCTAAACCGCCGGTCGATGCCGCCAATGCTGTTGTTTGATTTAGTGAAGGCGATTCAGAGTTTTGAGCAAGACTGTCAGTCAAAAGTGTGGGTGAAGTCTGTGATAATCCAATAGCCGATAGAATGCTTACCTCAAGCCGCTTGGTAAATACTAGTTCTCCTTGTGGGTTAAATTTATTAATATAAAAATCATAAGGTGCTGTACTTCCTGTAAGGTCAACACCAGTATTTAACCTGACATTATGAAATGGTTGTCCTGTATAAAGAACATAATAGTTTCCAAATGTATCACGAAAATGGTTTAAATATCGGTTGTTTGAGTAATTGGTCAAGTAGTTAAGGTCAGTACTCATTAAAGTCCTTACCACACCCCAGTTTCCCTCGGAGTTATTGCCTGATACTACATCGGAGCCAACCATAATGGAACAGTTACTATTGCCGTTTGCATTCACACTCACCTCAAAATCAGCAGTAAGTACTTTCTGCAAATTCGTACGTTGCTCTAAAGTATCTACCCCAATGATCTCCCCCGATGTAGGGTGGCGAATGAAACCAATCTCACAGTACCCTTCACAATTAGCCACAAGCGCATCCGTCATAGCTTCTATTTCACAGGCATCAATATCAAAAACAGCAGGGTCTCTGGGGCTCCCTGTGAGTATTTTCACTTGCCTCACAGAATCAAATTCCAATAGAAAAGCATCCCCTTCTATGTACAGGTCCTGATTATGGATATCATCTATAATGGCCTGCTCAAAAGCTTCGCGGCGGTCTTCACAAGACCTGAGGCACCGGCTGGTCAGACGGTCCAGGTTTTTCTGCAGCTCATCCTCAGGATTTCCCACGGTGTAATCCCCGAAGTTGACGCATTGATATATTTTATGTCGCTCGGTGTAGGTCAAACAATCAAACCTTTGGGTCAATGTAGCCTGATTACAAGGGGTATTATCAGGGTTTGAGTTGTAAAAGTCAATATAACCTTCCATGCAATTCGACATTGCTTCATCCTCAGGGTTATAGTAAAAGAGTTCATAGATCCTTTCCATTATCACCGAAGTCAGGCGCCCTTCAAAAAACCCTTCTTTTCGAATGAATTGTCTCTCCGGGTCAGTTTCCGTCTCTCCAAGCTCAATTTCAATAGTGCGAAAAAAATTATGGATGAAGTTATATTCATAATTTACCGGATTGAAACCTTCAGGGGTATCGCTCGGGTCCAAATGCATATTGCTGAGGTATTCATAGTTCTGTACTTGTTGTCTCCATATGTCCCAGACAATCTGACAATCATACAATGGAACCCCCAGGTTGTCTGTTTCAGCGAGGAAGTTGTGCATCATCCTGTTGAATTCCGTCGGTAACATTGATATAGAGCGGCGTATAGGAGAATAGTCCAGCCTTAAAAACCGATAGGTCTCATATCTTCTGAACGACCTTCGGGTACTTACGGGTACGGCAGGGTTTAGAGCACCTGGCTCCCCTGACGAACGATCGAACTTGTCCGTCCAGTAGTCAACAAAGTATTGGACAAAATCCAGGTTTTTAATTTCGTCACAGGTCAATTGTTCCTCACAATCTTCCTGTAAAAAAGGGACACGAACCATGTCCCCATCGCAACCTATCGACACTTCATAATAGGGATCACCTGTGTCCGGAGTTATTGGGACGAGTCCTTGCAGATTGAGGTAATTATACAACCCTTGCAAGTCAATACTTGCACCGCTCAGATAGGCATCCATAGGATTGAATGTTGTGGCCAGTTCATTGTCGTAGAAGCTACGAACCATCGCCAAGTGGTCTTCAATATATAAATTACCCGTTGCGGCGCGATTACCTGATCTTACGCGTTTTTCGAGAATATAGCTCCCTGCCTGAAGACTCATAAGAGTATCACGTTGAAATGGGACCCTGGAAGTACAGTCTACCGCAGTAGCATTGATGGTAAGATTTGACAAAACCTTCGTATCGGACGGGTCTTTTTCATTATGCAGTATGAAGGTCACTTCGTAATCACAGGTTTTGCATGTGTTACTGCACAACTCCTGGATAGTTCCTGAACTCAGGGTATAATTAACATGAAGTCCGGTGGGAATAGTAAACACCAGTCTCTTGGTGGCGCTACTCACCCCTGTGGCAATAGCGGATTCTACATCGATCGTTTCTGTGATGGCCCGGGTGGCCGCTTGCCGGGAATCCAGTCCTTCTACGTTATCGTTGCCGGTACCGATCACCAATGCCGTAGCAATGGCCGCCCCGTCTTTTGCCTTGTACGTGACACTGGCAGTATTATTAGCATCAACCATGATCTCTTTGTGTGTGTTGGAAGCCGCAGGCGCTTCACTGCCAAACATAAAGCCCAGCTCCTGTTGTGCAACACTGGTATAGAAATAACGAACGGTCTTCCCGCCTTTAAGACCATGTGTGCCTCCTACTCCTGCCTGTGCTTTAGGACGGCCTGTACCATCGTTAGCAAACAATGTCCGGGTATAGGGTACTCCCGATGCATCAGGTACCTTTTCATTAATTCCATTATCCGTACCTCCATAATAGCCATTATCTCCTGCCAATTTATCCAGGTAAGCTAATGACGGGTCATTGACCTTAATATCGGCATCAAAATCCGCGGCCGTAAATAGCCCTGTGCCGTTGGACACCAGATCAGGCTGGTAGCCCAATTCGGCTTTTCCTTTCACCGGTACAGGAAGGCTCTGTAATACATCACGACCGCTATAGTCCTGCAATGATTGGGTGACCACTACTTGATTGGCCTCCTCTAGCTTTGTTTGTTGCTGTTGAACCTGATTCAGGCCATTGGCAAAGGTCAGTTGCTGACTGGTGCGGTTCCCTTCCGTGAACGTACGGCTGTAGATAAAGTTTTTTTCCTCATCAGGCTGGGTAAAATTAAGGGTATGTATTGTCGAAGGCCATAAAGGCAGGTTACCGGGATTCGCCACCTTACCTGGCTTATTCCCCACCGGACGCACCTGCCACAGGTACTGCCCGCTACCTTCTGCCAACACAACATCCGTAAACATATCAGCGGAAGTGGTTTCAATGATCGTGGCATTACTCCATCGCAAATCCAACTCATCGGGAACTGTTTCACCTTCAAAAAGCCTTAATAAACGTAACTGGTAGTTACCCACTATAGAACAAGTGCTATTCCAGGAGAAACGTACATTCCAGCTGCCTATACTCACAGGTACGGCGGTATGGCTGCTCAGTTTGATCTTGCCAACACTGATCTCCACCTGGTCTTCGTACCACACTTTAAAACGAACGGTGTTATCCACTATCCCCCCACTACCAGGGTAATTGGTGATTGCCACGTCAATGGTTCTGAGGTCAGCAAAATTCGTGGATACACTATGCTTGTACAGGGCACGTGGATTATCTTTGTTGATGGCAAGTATTCCGTTTTCAGTAAATAGGGTAACACCTGAGGCATCTTTCCCGGTCATGGAAAAATCGACCTGTGTGGTGAATTCCTGTTCCCCCCAGTTATAGATATCTCCCAGGTCAAGCTGTACATTGAGTGCCAATGCCTGGAGTTTTCCAAGACACGAAGATGCCCGCTCTTCACATGTATTCAATACCAGTTGTGTTGTTGGCAAAGTACTCAACTGACCATGTGTAAATGTCTCCTCGGGATCCTTTACGGACACAGCTTCCACATTAACATCAAAGGAAGTAGACGTCCCCGATCCACAACTGTTCTGAGCCACCACACCAATGTTAAAATTCCCGGTATTGGGAAAGGTCACTAAAGCCGTACGGCGTGTTGCCTCTGGAAAGGTATGAGTGACTCCTGCCGGGAAGGTCCAGTTAAGCACATCCGCATTTTGTGCTCCTACTACAGTAAACTCCTGTGTATTGCCCTGGCAGGTGTTGAAAAGTCCGTCAATAAAGTCAATGGCCTTAGGATTCACACCTACTTCAGCATCAATAGAATAAACACAAGCAGCATTGTTGTTTTTGGTAGCTGTAACGGTATAATTACCTTCCAATGGGAAGGTCACATTAGCTTCAAAGCCATTGACACTAACTGTTGCCCCATTGTCTGCGGACCATGAGTAGCCATCAACGGCATTATTCAGTCTGTAAAGCTGGGTTGTGCCGGAACATATCTCAGTATCTGTCCCTGCGTAGGTCATGACTACATTGGGTTCGCAAGGGTTTACCACTCGCAGTTGTTTTATGAATGTTTTCTGTTCGGAATTAGGCACACGAATAACTTTAAACAAGTTATCAGTTTCAACGAAAAAAATAACATTAAACAAGCTGTAACAGGTCTTTAAAGGAACAAGCTCAAGAACATGGATCCCATTATCCAGCGGTGGTAATGTTAACCTTACGGACAAAGCTTCTCCACTACTCATCTTTTTTCCATCCAAGCGCCACTCATAATGACTTGCAAATACCTTTGGAAGTGATGGTGGGAAAAATCGATCAAATACCACAAAATTGAAATCGTATACTTCTCCGGGAATATAACTGGTATTTCTATCAGGATCGGCAATATATGCATCTTTTATAACTGTAGGGGGGAGGCACCTGTAAGCAAAAAACTGCAATTGCCCATAACTCTGAAAGGAAACTAACAGCAAAAAAACAATCCATTTCACCCTCATAAAGGGGGTTAGAGATGGTTTTATAAAGGCATTCACTTTCTTAACCGCTATGATCATATCTTTCACCATACTAATGAGGAGTGTTATGAGAAGATGTTTTTTTCCTTGCATCGATCACTTTGTAACCTTTAAAATCCGGCTTTAGTCCATTCCCTCCATAGACTTGTTGCAGCGCACTGCCCTGAAAGGTTTTTCCGGCGAAGGCCGGGTCGTACTGATGGATCACGAGGTCCAAAGACTTCAGAGGGCCTTCGACATACGTGACCCTGGCCTGCACCATAGCAGAAATGTCCATATCTGCCCAAAGAATAAACTCATCGAGAAGGTAATGTTGTTTAACCGCCTCATCCAGGGTGACGTTCATTTTTATCAAAGGAGTTCCGCTTACTTCATCTTGGCTACACTTTACCTCCTTAGCACTGGATATCAATGAATCCTGTAATTGCAACCAGTTGGTCATTTGTTTGTTACGTAGTACATCACCGGGGTTCCCGGCAATAAAGATGGTCTTTTGATCCGATAACAGGGACACCATAGCCTCTGCATCCTGGTAGATCTTGTAAGCCGGGGATTCAATCAGGGATTTACCTTCTGTAGCGATTACTTTCAATCGTTCTGTCTTTGGAATACCTCCCCCATTAAACCGGATCGATACGGTATAATCCAGGAGATACGATTCTAACCCTCCTATCGAATTCCTGGCATAAAGCCGCTTAAGTTTCTGATGACAATCCTGTGCCTTTGTTAAAGTGCAGCAGGTCGTTAAGACCATAACTGACACTAAAACCAACCGGGGGGGAAGCGGTATTAGAAAACGCTTTTTTCGTGTCTTCAAAGGTTTACAGGTCGGCGCTATCGTCAATGACTTATTCACCCCGACTAACTTTAGGTTGATTTATCTGTGTTTCCTGGATGGTTTTTATACCTCGCTCTGTCTCAATACGTTTTCTTACCAGCTTACCTTCAGCATTATACTGATAGTATAACCCAAAATGCTGATCGTCAAAGACGGTTAGCAGCCTGAAATTACGCGGATCGTAGAGGTATGTGGTCATCTCGGCGTCCGCTGGCTGATAACGCAGGTCATCGATCCAAACAGGGTCAGTACCCCTGTTTTCCAATGCCGGAATAAGGACATCGGAATTTTCCCTAAAATCTCCGACTACCAGTGTTCCAAAATTGGTTACCATTGCTTCCAGCAATTGCCACGGTCCTACAGTAGCTACGATGTCAAAAGCGGATGATGAGACTATCACTCCATTTTTATCTACTACAGAGAAATAAAGGTCTGTCAACTGGGTAGCCTGAGGAGCATGGATCCAAACCTTCATTAACAATCCGTTAGACACCAACTGGTCTGACAAATGCATCACAGGAAGTTTGAACATTCCATTGAGTCTGGCTGACTTTGTGCCTGCATGCACGATGTCACCGGCTACAGCAATGCCATTATCCGAAATACTTACATTATCTTCCAGCCGGTTACGGTAAATGCGCTCAAAACTTTCAAAATGGACATCCTGGTATTCGGCATTTTGTGCAATCAGGTAGGGCAATGCACCCTGATAACCAAACTTGGCGGCACTAGGCACCCCTAAAGCATTACGCTCCTGGAGTGCTTCTCCATTCGGTGAATACCGTTCTACTGTAGTACTCCTGATCCATTTGGAGGGATCATTGGCATCTTCGTATCGCCAACTAAAATCTTCCAGCCTGAATGTACCGGCACTAAAGTTTTTGTCTGACTCCTGTAACGGTACTTTAAAGGCATAGAAGTTCTTTATCCGCCACTTACCCCGTTCACCACGCTCAAATGCATTTGCACTTTCGTCAAAATCATGGGAAGCTTCCTGTAAAGGATCATGATCCCATTGATCATCATAGGTAACAGCAGAAGCGGCAACAGCATTGTCAAAAATATTGGGTTGTGCAGTAGCAGAAATACAGGAAAGCAAAAAGTTTCCGGGACATTCCGCCCTTCTGAAAACGATCTTCCCAGTGGTATTATCCACATAAAACTGTCCCCCATTATCCGGTACCGGTGACTCACAGATGTAGTCAAAGACCCTTAATACTTCAGTGGTTTGGGAGATACATCCCTGATCACTTACTACTGTGAGTGTCACATTGTATTCACCCGGCGTGTCAAACAAGCGTTTTGAACGTTGGTGAGAAGCAACCGTAGCAGTGCCATCGTTCCAGTTAAAAGTGTAGGAATACCCAGACACAAATTCTTCTATGGTAGTTTCTACCTCATCACCTACTTTGATCAACGGATAACGGAAACGGAACGAAGCATCCGGTAAAGGATCTGTTCCGATAGTGATATTATTAGCGAACCCATATGTTCCATAAAGACATGTAGGGTGCTGTGCCGGTGTAACTCCATCGGCCATCACCACTACTCCGTAGCCCGTCGGGACCACAGCAATACCGGTAAAGCTAAAATCGAATGGATCAGTATTGATCGTCACCCCGGCAAATTCCTGTAGTATGGTTCCCCCGTTATTCTCAAAGTAGTTGAACCCGGTAGCATCCATAAGCCGGAAGGTGTAGGTCATACCCGGAAACGGAGGGGCATTGGCAAAATCGAGTCGGACAGTCATATCTGCCGTTGTACTTCCATCATCACATGCACGTTCCGTTGCACTCAGCAGTTGCACTGTAAAACGCTGGGGGTGGTCGGGAGAACAATTGTTGGCATTTTCCACAAAAATATCCTCAACGATCACCTGGCATCCCAGGGCATCTGTAACGGTCACCTCATAAACACCAGTTGATACAATACCATTATGGTCTTCTACTGCAGGCAAACTTCCGGACCAGGCATAGCTATAAGGTGCTGTCCCTCCGGTCACGGTAAGGTCAATCGACCCGTTGCCGGAACCTGTATCTCCTTTCGTGTTAAAAGTGGCAACAATGAGTTCCGGGGAACCCACTACCAATCCGCCGGTATCTATGATATCAAAAAATTCACACTCCTGATTACGGACAGAAACAACGTATTCGGAAGGTTTTAGCCCGGTAAAAAGTACCATATTCTGGGAAAAAGGCACGATATTGACTTCCTGGGTCACTTCGCGTTCTTCTAAAACATCAAAGATTGAATAGTCATAAGGAGGGACACCGTCCAGTACAGCAAAAATGATCAAACCATTCCTTGTATCATGGCAAGGAGTGTTAAATGCAAAAGAATGATAGCTTGTAACATTCTGGCATTCATCACTACCCCGTACAACGACCGACAGGCGTTGTGAACACCCCTGGCTATCGGTAACCGAGACACGGTATACTCCCTTTCTTAAACCAGTCTGATCTTGTTGCGCTGGTAGCCCTAACGTCCAACTATAGGTAAAAGGACCAATGCCTCCCAATACGTTCAGGTCAATGGTACCACTAGCAGAACCATCGTCACGCATAACATTGGCCGACAACGAAAACGAGCAGTGGTCCAATCCAATTACAATGGGGCCTGACGCCGCGGTACAGCCTGCAACATCTGTCACTTCAACGGAATAAACACCGGGCAGTAAGGTATTCATATGATCTTCCTGGCCGACAAGACCGTCGGACCATTCGTACGTATAAGGGGCAACTCCTCCGCTGACTGTCAGATCTATGCTACCTCTTCCCAATGGGGAGTCAAATAATGATACGTAGGAAAGACTTAACGTACTTGCCGTGATCGAAACAGAATCTACCGCATTCCCTGTACACCCTTCAATAGTAGTAGCTTGTACGGTATAGATGCCGGGCTCATTGGATGAGACAGTCAACTGGTTGGTAATAGCTTCTGCCAGCGCCTCTGTACCGCGATACCACTGGTAACCTATATAACCGGCAGTAGCATTGATCACTGTACTGCCTCCATCACAAATTTCCCAGGCGCTATTTGGGGTAACAGACAAATTATCAAATCGTGCCTCCCGAACAATAAAACCTTCGCTTTCCGTGTAACACCCGCCACTTAAACTTGCCGTTACGGTGTAGTATCCGGGCGTAGCAGTACTGTATGTCGAATTAATCGCTGCTGCAATCGGCACACCGTTCTCTCTCCATTGATAGGTGACCCCTGGATTACCGTTAACGTTGGCCCGAAGTGTAACCGTTTCACCGTTGCATATAGTGACCCCATCGCGAAGGTCATACATAAAAATACCTGCGCCGGGCCTTGTGGTTCCAATAGAGCCATAAACTGTTCGGGAAAGCGGGTCAAACCTTACAGGACGTACGGTAAATTCTTCAAAAACATACCCGACATCTGCCACCTTATGTAAACGAGCACGCCCTGTTGCCAACCCATACTCCCAGATACCTCCACCAGTACCTTGTACATTTGCCAGTTCAGGGTCCTGTGAGGAAGACAGCCCCACAAAAATACGATGTCCCTCAGGGTCGTATTCCAGCCCCCCTGCATGGTTAGTTGGAATGGCGTCTCCTATCACTTCATATCGACCTCCCGGAAGGGTATTTTCCCTGGTCAGCAGCTTGCCCTGGTTACTGTTGAAATCAAACAGCCAGACACCCAGTTTCCAATTTACTGACATAAGAAGTGATCCCGCCAGTTTCAGGTTAAAAACATCGGTGTCCGGCATGGGGTCTCCATCCACCGAATAATCTCCATCAGGTGCCGTGGATACCGGGGTAAATACCCGGCCAATGTTATCCGTCAGATTGAATTCCCATATCTCGTTATCCTGGAAGCCGACAAACAGGTATTCCTTTCCTTTGTGCAAGGTGTAGGCTGTGGTATGGCATTTATTCGAAGGCATTGGGTCTCCCTGAACTGTATAAGCTCCCCCGGGGGTAGTATTTTCAGGTGTCAGGAACTTTCCGGATCGGTCAGATTCGTCATAAATATATACCCCTCCATCAGGTATATTACCATTAAAACGATACACCGAGACATATACTTTATCTCCTATCCGCTTGACTTCATCACCTATACCATTGGGAAAAGGATCCCCACCACCGGGAGGCAGATAGCCAGGATAGAAGGCGGTGCCTTCGCCCGTAACAAGGTCATAGCGCCAAAGCGCACCGGCATTGGTACCTCTGGGCCATCCGGAGGCATACAGCACCCTAGCATCTTCATCCACAAACAAGGAGCGAGTATATTGATTGTATTTATCACCGGAAGGAACGGCTGTGTCAACCGTAATGAGTTCACCATGATTAGTGTTTCGGTCCAAAATCCATAAACCTTGTGCATCGGCCGCAACATAAAGCGTGTTTCCTTTTGTATCAACGGCTAAACCATCATAAAAAACTCCTCCATTTAAAGGATAGTTGACCCCGGAATCCACACCACCATTGTGGTCATAGAAACGCCCCCTCGTGAGCTCCGTAACCGGCCTGCCATCAGCAGGCAGGATAGATACCGCAAGATTGGGTTCGTAATCGATGAATACCTGATCCGTTCCATTACAGTTCTGACCGGGTACGGTCCAGGTAAACACATATTCTCCCGGGGAACCTAGGGTCACTATGCTGCCAGGGCTGGTAGAATTACTGAACCTTGCAGGTGACGGGCCTGTTTCCTGTGTCCAGTGGCCGGAAGTTCCTGTGGCAGCCATAGTGGCTGTCGGAGAGCAAACAGTTTGGTCCGGACCGGCGTAGGAGCCCACAAGTGGGGGAGCAGTCAAAACAAATGCCGGAGAAGTATATCTTAAATCCGAACTCATGGAATACAATCTAAATCGATATTCTGAATTGGCCCCTACTCCGGCAACCAATTCAGGGTCATCATTAGCACGAATACCAAAGTCATCAAAGCCATGAAAATATATTACTTCTCCAGTGGAAACATTAATGTTTTTTGACAGTATTATTTGCTGATCACTGGTATTTGTAATGTTTGCTATTGGAACCTCACTAGTACCTTGAAATAAAAAAAATTCTAATAGGAATGGTGACTCCGTACAGGAAATATCAATTGTGATCTCCCCATTACCGGCTGCATGACACGTTGGGTTTTGGGTCACCGAAGCACTGACACAATCGTTTTCACTTTGTACACTTATTATCTTGCTATATAAAGTAAGGTTTGTCACCCACTCGTTTGTCACTACTACTCGATATTCTCCAATATCAATAACTTCAAAACTGGCTTTAGAAAATGAACTGGAAGTGGCCCCGGGAATATTATGCCATTGGTTGGAAGCATCTTTCTTTTGCCATTGGTACTGGTTTCGGGTACCTCCGGTTGTGAAAGGGATATTGAATGGGCTTCCTATATGGAATGTAAGGTTTTGTTCTTCTCCTATTTCAGCTTGCGGAGAATAAGTAAAGTTTAGAAAGGGATAGGTACCAATGTTAGTGAAATTTGGTTCTAATGAACCGAAATCGACTTGATTAACGCTGTAGGCTACCGACAAATTTAGTGCGTTAATGTGGCTTGAGAGATTAGGAAGGTTGTTAAACTTATTTCTCTGAACAAAGAAACTTGTCAATCCTGCAAAATTATTCAGGTTGAGAGAAAATGAACCCTCAAAATTATTACCAGACAGTCTTAAAAAATTTAAATTACTTAAATTAGACAGTTCATTTGGAATAGGGCTGATAAAATTATTATTATTTAAATCCAATTGCTGAAGATTTATCAAATTTCCTAAGCTTGCGGGTAGAGTGCCGGAAAGCTCATTGGTGAAAAGCAATAGCCTTTCGAGATTTAAAAGGTTACCAAGTTCAGGAGGAATAGAACCACTAAGCCCGTTAAATATTAATGCCAATTCTTTGAGGTTTGAAAGGTCTCCAAGTTCCGAAGGTATAAGACCTGAAAAATTGTTCTGACTTAAATTGAGTTCTTCCAGCAAATTCAATTGTCCAATAAATGAAGGTATGTTACCTGCAAGGCTGTTGTTGTTAAGTGTCAGCTCTTTTAATTGTGATAATAATATTAGACTCGATGGTAAGATATTTGTAAGGTTATTTGACGGAAGTATGATACGCTGAACATCACCATTGACTACAGTCACACCAAACCACGTTCCGAAATTCGCGTTGGCCGTACCAGTCAACCAATTCGTATTATTGGTCCAATTAAGTCCACCTGTTGAATTATACAGGTCCATCAACGCCTGGTATTCGATGGCATCCGGCACATTCCCTTCCTGTGCAAAGGCTGAAAAAACAGGAACAAAGCATGCCCATACGGCCAGCATGACAGCAATACGTACTTGTATGAATTTTGTCCAGAGGTATGTTTGTAGGTACTTATTCATAACTATAGGGCTGCAGCGTCTATGATGATCCAGTTATTGCCTCCACAGTTGAGATCGAACGAAAGCAAATAAAGGTCCAGGCTTCCTTCACGGTTGAAGTAGATGAAGGAAGCATTTCGTATGGTCACATCACGCAGGTTCACATCACACCCTTCAGGAAGTGCACTTAGGTAACCGGTCATGTTCATATTCGCGTACGGTCCGGCTAGGATAAATTCTGTCTGGGTGGCCATGGCGTTATTCAGGTCATTGGTAAAAGCATTGGATACCCAACGAGCAGCGTCACTGGCATCCGGAGGAGCCACGTCGCCGTTGGTACTATGAAAGTTGGTCCGACCGGCCTGATCAGTAAGCCGGTTATTATTTCCACTATTCACCACCCTCACAGAAGACAAGCTGGTTGGTGGGGAACCGGTACTTGTTGAAGAAGGTACGATGATCACTTCGTCCGCAAAAAAGTCAAAATCCTTGACATGATAAAATACCCCGTCAGACAACTCCAGTAAGTCTCCTTTGGTAAACTCTGCCAGCAACTGGCAGGCTTCTCCTCCCGTGAAATAAAGCCGCTCCTCTTTGCTATCCCCTGAGTAGCCCATAGACGCTTCGATGATCTTGCCCTGTTCCATAGCCATAGGGCGAAAATTATCATATTCCCATGAAGCCGGTATGTTCTGGCTCAGGTAAGAGCCGGTAAATTCATCGTACGAACGTACGGAAACCGGCTTACCGGTAAATGCGTCGAAAGCGAGGTTCACCTGGCGGTGTAAAATATTATCCTGTCGTGAAATGACCTCCTTTACAATGGCCGGATAACGGACCACCTTGGAAGTGGCATGCGTATACAATTCACTTCGGGTATGGGTCAGGCTGGGAACGGCCGATGCTTGTGGAACGATAATAGGGATCGGGAAAAAGGGAATGATCCCAACACTTACATCGAATTCTACACTGGCATCATATTGCTCTTCTATTATAGCTTTGTCTGCAAAGGTAATGTCAATTTCCTTCCCTGGATCTTCGTAGTGTATTCCTTCCAAAAGGTCTGTCGTAACAGGTATTTTGTCCTTGCCGGGTTCGAAATAACGGTACTGTTGTTCTGTAACCACTGTGGCTAGTTCAAATCCAGGAGTATACGTACCACTATAATTAGCATCACGCCTGAACTGTCCGTGCATATTGTTCAACTTGAACGTAAAGCCCTGGGTAAGCCATACATTGTTTACAAAAACATTCACCAAACCAAAAGGAAACGGAACAAAATCTTTTTTATCCTGCATTCCTGTCTGTTCTACCTCAAAAGGATAGTCATAGGCTGTATAAAATTGCTTTACATTGAAGCCAACGTTGGTCTTTCCGGAATGTATATTCTTAACCACCACCTGAGAATAGCCCACTGAAGCTGCCGGCATAATAGATTCCCCCAAGGGACCCTCCGATTGCTTTTTATCTCTGCCAGAAATTATCTTACTGGCCAGACTCTCTTTTTCACGTGCAATGAAATCTACCAGGATGTTCTCCTCACGAATAGGTGAAGGTTCATTAGTAGCCACTCCGCTACTCCTTACCGTACCAGTAAGTGGGTCTTCAAATTCATAAAGATATTCGTTGCCATATACTACCGGGTTGTTCTCGAGCCCTTGGTCATAGGTTAGCAGCCTCTTTACCCTAAGACCTCCCCCCTTCTTACTGACCGGTAACGGTACTCTTAAATAGGATAACCCAGCGTTGATGTCCCGGCATAAACTACTGGGAGCTACAATTGTTTTAGCCATGTTGCCCAATTGTTTGATGATGGCTACCGCGTCATTTTTAGGATCTATCCCTGCTGAAGAAGCATTGCAGTTACCGCTGGTACTGAGATTTCCTATGCGCTGAGTCATTACAAAGTCCTTACACACCTGGCGAGGCAGGCGAGACTCATCATTGTACAGACGAACGTATAATTTGCCATTGCCAGCATCAATGTCCACGGTCTCTACGTCGACATAGCCCGTGATATATTCACTATTACAGCTACTAAGATCCGGGGTACCATTATTCATCAATTTGTACAAAAACTTGAAGTAGAGTTTATTTTTATCCCTGATGTAGCGATCGTGGATCATTTTTTTCATCAGGTCCAGCTTGCTCGCTGACAGGTCAAGGTCTGATCCGGTGTCAAGGTAAAATATATTGTTAGTATGATTTGTAGCGTTATCCAATCGTACCATCACATGAGCGACCTGATCCTGAACATAACTATAGTCATCCTGCTCATATTGTACATGGATCTGTCCTCCACTTGGCAGGGTAATGGTTTTGAGTTGCCAGGCAGCAGGATCGAAAGTGGTACTGCCCTTCTGATCTACCCACTTACGCATCTCTGCGTAGCGAGTATCCCCGTTTTCCTGGTAGTTACCCCAGGCATCCAGGTTAAATTTTGAGTATCCTGGATTTTGACTGGCATCGGCCAACTGATCCATCTCGGCCCTGATGGTAGCGTATTTGGTCGGGTAAACAGCATTGTTATATAGGTAATCAAACCGATAAGGGCTGATACGCGCCTCCGTAATACCTTCATATTCAAACCATAGTTTTTTCAAGGTAAGTTTTCCTGAACTGGCATTAGGGACACCGTTCATCAGGTGAGGGTCATGCTCACCGTTCATCAAATGGTAATCATACTCAAGGTTTACCGTTTTGATCGGTCTGGCCCCTGGCTTGGGGAAAAGGTTATCATTTATTTCCTGGACATCCTGCAATGAATAGATCTCAATGCGATCCAGCTTTTTCAGTACTTTAGTACCCTTTGCATTTCGGTTAGTGATTGCATCATTACCAGCCTCCAGCCCATCTTCTCTATCACTGGTAACAAAGATCGCTGCATGCGTTTTGGTTTCAATAGACTGCAAATAGTATATTTCTTTAAGCCCTTCACTATAGCTTCCAAGATCGTCCTTAGGGTCTGACATAGAATTCCGACTATAGGACAAACCGGTATAGGGCATTCGCCATTTGAACCAGGTATTCAAATTTGAGCCACCTGCGTGCCGTTCATAATTGAAACGTGTATATCCTCCAAGATCATCTAATGAAGGACCGTTGAACGTCTTGTCCACGTAATCAGGTGTGGTGATCTCGCTCAGCAAATAGGCAGTGGCATATCCCGTTTCACGTTCCTCTCCTATCTTGGTTTTATCGTCTTTGTAGTAGGCCAGGAAATTGGCATCAATGGAGGATGCCGGTGCATTTTGCAATCCAAACTGTAGGTTTTTCTCACTCCTGGCATACACGGGCAGTCCATAAACGTATCGGTTACCGGATTCATTAAACACTGCAATTTCACCAATACCATCAGCATTATCACCATCATCCAGTGACCTGGCCTGGCCGCTTATATCACGAAGGTCTTTCCGGTGGGAATAAATTTCATAAGGCCGGTTCCTGGAAGTCGCAATGCTGATGGTTTTGTTTGTGCTATAACCTATGAAAGAAGATCTTCCGACGGGTTTATCAAAGTTCATAATCCCGGAATTACCTGGTAACCGGGCTTTGAAGCCTTTTACACCGGGAGCTCCCCCACCGGATATGGAAGCGCTGAGCAGATCGTCCTGTGAAGCATGCAACCAGCTGCCGCCAAGATCATTGTTAAACCTGAAAAATATACTATTGGGGTCCTTCTCTATAGAAGAAAAACCGGTATTCTTTTTTTCCCAGCCCCTTGAGGTGATCGCCGATACACCAACACCTATATCTGAGCCACCTCCCCAGTTAAAGCCTGCTTCAATTTCCCCTCCGGCATTTACAATGGCTGTTTCACTTACCGTATTATTCGGTTTAAAGTGTCCAACTTCTTGCTGATACAAGCGAAACCCTCCTCCAAGCCCCTCACCAGATACTGAGAAGTAGTCTGCGTTATTGAATGGTATACCCAGAAATACGTCTCTCTTTTGATAGGGTGTTTCTTTTTCCACATAGTAATCCATCATATCCTTTTCCCCGGAATTGGTAGAATACAAATAGCCAAAAGCATTAAGGTTTTTTTCATCTTTATAGGCCTGTAGTGCTATGCTTCCGAAAAGGTCTCCTGAAGATCCCAGTTCCAGGAATGTCGGTGTCAGGTTAACCCCAATACTGGCGTTGATCGAAGTACTGACATAGTCAGAAACAGCCGTAGCACGCTCCATAGAAGAAAAGCTATGCTGAATATAGCTACTCAAAGCTGCACCTGCTACACCTAAAGATCGGGCACCCAATTCTGCCTTCTTTTGAGCGGACCTCTGTGCCTCTTTGTCCATCTTAATTTGTGAAGAGAGTTCTGAAGGGTTTTTCTCAGCGTCCTTGGATTTAGCCTTGAGAGCACTCAACGCATTAAGAGGGCTTAAACTTAAGGAGAAACTACCCTGACCATTCGAGACATTATACCCTAGGTTAACCACTCCTTTTCCCAGAGATAAACCTACACCAGCATTATAGCCAAATCCTCGATAGTTATTGTAACGCAAAGCTGCACTGGCTTGGAAGGGGAGGTCAAAACTGATGGCTTCCGCACTCACTTTTGCTCCTACTGTAGCAGTCCAATGATCCGGTACTTTATTGTGATATTTAACTTTGGCCCCATTGTAATCGTCGGGAAAACCTCGAGTGGATCGGTTTATAGCTCCAGGATTAAGCGTCCACCCGTATCCAACCCAGCTGGCTTCTTCTTCAGGGGAACTCCCACTGTGATATGATAACGAAAGGGAATAGCTACTGCCGTGAGGTCCCGGCACTTCAATCACCGGAAGGTTATAGGTAAAATCTCCGCTAAACTCATTGACCATATTCGTTGTGGCCACCGGTTCAAAACTACTAAATTCAGGCTGTGCAGGACCTGATGTTAAGGCATATGCCATGTTTGGCACCACCACCTCTAAGATTATATTGGTGGTAAAGAATAATGCGATAGCTCTGAGGTATTTTCGATTCCTGATCATTCTGTTAAGACATTATTCTATAACCAACTCGGGTATATTATCAAAATCCTCTTTTTTAAAGGAAAAATGGTTCACTCCTGTTCTCCAGTAAGGGTCATCAAACGTTAACCTCACTGTAGTTCCAGGCAATTCCAGTGAAACCTTGGTCGGCGCGAAAGCTATGTGAAATATAAGTTTGTTGCTCAATTCGTTGTAACCTTCGAAATGCGATAGTACCGGATAATAAGTAGCATCCATTATTTTTAAACTGATAAAGTTTTCTATGTTAAAATTCAATTTGTGGATACGGGCCTGGTAAGACGTATAATCTGTCAGTCCGTACCAAAGGAGATTTTCGCCAACCTGTTTCGCACTTAGCTCAATTGTAAAATTCAGCGTATTGTCATAGCGTGTTTTGATCGAATCCAACATTTCACCAGAATAAGCGGCTAACGAAGCATTTAATTCACGATAGGTCAGAAGGTCAGAAGGTAGAAAAGATGCACTAACATCTATTAATTTCCCTTTTTTGTGCTTTCTAAGGCCATTTTCAGAAGAAGTCAACCATTTACGATACTCGGATATACTTAGTTCTATATCAGCCCCTGTTCCACAGGATGACAAAAGGTTAGCTAAGAGCAATATGATAATAGATAGTCTCATTTACCAAGATATTTTTCATTCAACCCTTTCAATAAGTACTCCGTAACATCCAGCTCCTCCTTGCCATACAGTACATTTCCGTTAGCCGTTGTACCGAGAATAAGATCATAGCCATGCTTCTGGCTATATTCTTCAACATAAACATTTACCTGGTCCAGCACAGCCTGCATCATTTCATCATCGGCTTGCCGGATCTTTTCCTCAATCGCCGATGAGTAACTTTGCAACTGTCGATCTTGCTTGGACAATACCTCTTCTTGTTTCTGCCGTTGACTAACGGTTAGATTGGTATATTCCCTATTGTACGTGGCAACAGCTCTTTGTAAATCAAATTTCAACGTATCGGCATTGGCCTGCCATTGCTGCTTTTGATTGTTGAACTTTGTCATAGCTTCTTTCGTGCCTTCATAATTGTAGATCAACTCCTGTGAACGAACAAAGGCTATTTTAGGCTTAAAAAAGAAAGCGGCTGCTACCAAAGAAATACTCACGGAAACCACCACGAGCAATACTCCTGTTATCGCTATTTTGATATTCACCTGCATTCCAACTTTCCTCCGTTCAATACCTGTAAAATTTTATTTTCTATGGCGCTGATGTTATCGACCACCATCTGACCGTTGACATTCAAAGCTGCCTGCTGCCCTGATATTTTTAATGTGGTACCCGGCCCGGCATCGATCCTTACACTGCGACAATCCACAACTTTAGTAACTTCCACTTGGTAATTAGCTAATTGTATCTTGTCAAACTCAGTAGGCACTCTATTTTCCGGTGCCCCTCCTTCCGTAAGTGACCAGATCATTGGATCTGACCAATTCCCGCTAGCAATCACATAAAAAGTTTGACTGATAATAACGTTCAGTTCATACTCTTCACTGTAGATTACCAAGCCGGGAAAAGTGCTATTAATCATCTCACAACGCAGGCGCCTGCCGTCATCACCGATGATGACATTACTGATATTCAATTGAGCGGTTGTTTCTCCATTAATATTAGCCCAGTTGGTACCATCCCATTCCTGCCATGTGTAAGTAGTTTGATTACCTCCAGACCTATTGTTATTAATCTGGTAAGGTTCATTTAGGTCAGCGTTCAAAACTATTGGATTCAGGGGTGCTTTCTGAGGTGCATAGGTAAATATTCTTGGTGGTGTCCCATCTGTAAATTGAGCTTCCAGGCTCTCAAATGTCAGCGCATTACCTTGCACTCTTAACTCGTCTACACGATCGAAATAGGGGATCGAGGTAAACTGATTGTTTTCAAGGTTCATCTCATATACCTGTCCGGCCAAATCAAACGGTGGGAAATCGCCCTCAAAGTTATTCGAACTTAATGTGAGTCTTTTAAGCCTGCCCAGAGTAGAAATGGATGACGGAACTTCCCCTGAAAGCATATTACTGCCTATGTCGATGTATTCTATCCAGGGTAGATTAAGTGTGTTGGGCAAAGTTCCTGTAAATTGGTTACCGGTCAAGGACAAATGAATTAGCGACGTTTTTTGAAACAGATAATCAGGAATCTCTCCAGACATTTGGTTCCCGGATAAAAACAAGTGTTTTAAGGGCAAAGTCTCAAGAGATAGTGGAATAGAACCTGTAAGACTATTATTGGAAAGGTCAATAAACTCGATGCTCTCCAAGGAATTTATCTGTTCAGGAATGGTTCCAATTATATGATTCGTACCCATATTAAGTGTATTCAATGCTTTGAGGGTAATTAGGCCAATTGGAAAATTTCCGTCAAGATTATTATCGTTCAAGACAATTTCAGACAGATCCCCATTTTCTACCGTAATCCCATGCCAGCCGGTCAACTGATCCACTGAAGTAATGGCATCCCACGCGGCATCCATAGTGGGCCAGCCTGTATTATTGGTCCAGTTAGCTCCATTCGTACCTTCATACAGATCCCGGAGCGCCTGGAGCTCGAGGTGATCCGGCAGGTTACCTTCAACACTTGCACTATAACCTACCATAGCATATTCCCGGGCCCTGCCTGTCATAGGATCCGCGGATCGTAACACCAGGTAACGCCTCTGGGGAGTAACAGGTGCATTGGTGTGGTCCATATCCCGGACCCATAGAAGTGATCCAAGATTTGCCAACCCCTGGGCGGTATTAAAATTAATAGCGGTAGTAGTTATGCCATTGTCATTAACATCATCGTTATCATCATCCCACCATACCGCTGCGTAAGGCATATGATCTCCCGGGCTGTTAGGACGATATTGCGTCCAGGTAGAAATAATGCGCAGATCAGCATAATCCGGACCAAAATCAATATACCCTGTACGATTGTTATACCCCGGTGCATCGCTACCGCCACTCCCGCCTGTAGGAGTTTGATTTGCATCATCCCAGGTAGGTGGCCCGTCAAACCCGAACTGGATCGGGAAATATTGGGACGAAGCCGGGCCTGAAGCCAATGGGGCCAAAATACGTAACGTTTGCGGAGAAGATGGGGAAGAACTACTGGTCAGCGCAACTACTTCGGAACTATTGGAAGAATTCCCATGTGCATTTATGGCCCGTACCACATAGTAATAGCTCGTGGCGTCTGACAACCCTGTATCTGTATGGGTAACTACACCTGACCCCGTGGTAGTCACCAGGCTATAAGGACCGCCGGATACAGTAGCCCGGTAAAGCTCGAAGCCGGTCTCATTCGCTGAGTTATCCACCCAATCCAATTGAGCCGAGCTGGAAGTAACGTTACTCATCACAGGGTCTCCCGGAACAGAAGGCAACAACGACGGATTATCTACACATAAGGTAAAGGTGCCACGTTGTGACTGATTGGTCGCATTGTCTACATTGATATAATACCAGTCTCCAATGATCAGTCCTGAATGGATCAGCTCAATATCTGTTGTTGCCCCGGCATCATTGCGGCTGGCAAGCTCTGTTAAAGTACTGGCATGCAGTGCAACTTTTGGATAACGCAATGAACCTTCCACACCATCGGTTTTAACACCAATCGTAACACCGGGACCCAGCGCCTGAAAGGTGAACCAGACATTGGCATTAGGACCATTGTTCCAATTGGAAGGTCTTGACCCATCAGGTGTGGCAATCCGGGTAGTATATTCTTCCAAAGAGGTACAATAACCTGCTACATTCGTCAATACAACTGCTTGAGAGGAGTAATCATGTGTTGTCCTAGTGTCGACACACAGGGTAAACGTACCACGATGATCCCGGTTATTCCCGTTATCAACGTTCACATAGTACCAGGCTCCTATCGTAAGATTGGTGTGGCTCAACCCTATATCTTCTGTAGCTCCATCATCATTGACGCTGACCAGTTCAGTAATAGAGGCATCATAAAGGGCCAGCTTCGGATATAAAAGTGTCCCTTCAGCATCTTTTACCTTTAGACTCAAAGCCACTTCGGCGGTAGTAGCCTGAAATTTGAACCAAACATTCGCATTAGGTCCGTTCGACCATTTCGAGGGGCGGGCACCATCCGGTGTGCCTATCCGGGTCTGGTATGCAGCTAAAGCTGAACACTGGTTACTCGTATGGCTGATCTCAACAGCGCCTGCCGGATAATCCTGTGACACGGCATCATCTACACATAACAGGAACGCTCCATTATTCCCCGAACTCGATCCATTGGAGACATTAATAAAATACCATGCTCCGACCACCAGTGTGTTCCAACTTAACCCTATATCTTCTGTTGCTCCATCGTCATTGACACTCACCAATTCCGCTAGCAAAGCACCGTGCAACGCCAGTTTAGGGCGACTCATCCCATCCGGGGTAAGGTGTATTGCTACTTCGGTAGTGGTAGCCTGGAATTTGAACCAAACGTTACTATTGGGACCGTTCGACCAGTTATTCGGCTTTAAACCATCCGGGGTTGCTCCTACTGTAGTGAAGGCCCCGGTAGCGGAACAATAAGTATTGATAACTATTTCCTCTGCATTGGTCGAATTATCATTAGCCGGTTGGGCTAATGCCGCTGAAGTTAATAACAAACAAAATAGAACCGGGTAGATCAGCTTATTTCTTCTCATCTCTACCCTCTCTTCCTTTTAGCCAATAGCCAATATAATGGAAAATGACTGCCTAACTGAGTCTCATAAGCAGAAGCATAAATCAAAAGAGTCATTGGACGTGTTTCTAACCTTGAGAAGGCCTGGCTAATCACATGGAAAATGAAATGCTTTAAATAGACGCATATTAGTGATCCCTGACGTCTATCATTGACCTGATTTAAATCAATGTATTTTAAGAATAATGGCCTGATAATGCCTGAGGGTATGAAGGGGGTAAAAACCATTTGAACCAACTATAAACAAAGGGTAAACAACGGTTGGCAAGTTAATCAACCTAATAAAAAATAAAACCTCTATTTCTGGTTGAAAACTACATTGCACTCAGCCTATAATTCATATGAATATTTAAATTAGATTAACTTAAATTTTAAATGAACAAAAAAAACATTCCTTTTTAATAAAAAACTTACATCTAACTATGTGAAGTGATTAAAATATTTGAACCAAGTAGCCATTAATATGTTTTGGTCTGGATATGAAAACCAATACCCTCAAACAAGTTCGTGGTATAAAGAATCAATGGTTGGATATACGCATTTTTTAAATAAACATTCTAAAGTAATTTTGCCACCCCAATGGTATCCAATCAAGCTCAATTGTTACTCCCGTTAAAAAAACACATCGAAGAAGCCACTTTTCCTATGACCAACGAGGAATTCGAACCTATTCTGGGGCACTTCGATGTCATAAGACGAAAAAAGCACCAATTCGTTGTACAGGAACACGATCAGGTGCGCAATGAATTTTGGGTACTCAAAGGCTGTTTAAAAGCTTACTTTGTCGATGGATCCGGTAAAGAGCATATCATTCAGTTTGCGCAGGAAGAATGGTGGATCACGGACTACGAGGCTTTTTTAAAACAAAGCCAGGCCAGTATTTTCATAGAATGTATTGAAGACTGTGAGCTGCTGACTATTTCATTAGAAAACAGGGAAAAACTTTGTCAGGAACAACACCGTATGGCGTTGTTTTGGGCCAATAAAACAAAATTTGGCTTTCTTGCCCTTCAAAAAAGGATCCTTTCCTTATTGAAAAACAACGCAAAGGAAAGGTATGAAGAATTCCTGCGCCTGTATCCAAGTCTTTTGCAACGTGTACCTAAAAAGATGATCGCTTCCTTTCTGGGTGTATCCAGGGAAACACTCAGCCGGTTGGAATGATCCCGTTCTACCGGAAGTGATCTACATCACTTCATTTTAGTGATCTGCCTCCTCGCCGGAGGGATATATTCCCATGATCTTTGTGCAAGAAAAAAAGTATTAATGAAGTACACATTTTTATTAAGCGCTGTGGCTTTTATTTTAAGTTGTAGCACTACAAAGAAAGAAGACAAAAACGAATTGATCACCAACGACGAAAAAATTATGAAGGTACTATTTGTATTAACATCGCACGATAAACTGGGCAATACCGGGGAAAAAACGGGATTCTGGGTGGAAGAGTTTGCTACACCCTATTATGCGCTAAAAGACAAGGGAGTAGAGATCCACCTGGCATCACCCAAAGGTGGGCAACCTCCTATTGATCCTAAAAGTGAATTACCTGACTTTAGCACGCCGTCCACAGATCGATTTAATAAGGACAATGAGTTGCAGCAAAAACTTAGTAACACCATGGTATTAAGTAAGGTCAATCATGAAACTTATGATGCCATTTTTTATCCCGGTGGACATGGACCGTTGTGGGACCTTGCCACCGATGAGTTTTCTATTGCATTAATCGAATCATTTTATACTAATGATAAGCCTGTAGCACTGGTGTGCCATGCTCCTGCTGCTTTGCAAAACGTGAAAGATAAAAATGGAAATGCATTGGTAAAAGGTAAAAAAGTTACCGGATTTACAAATACAGAGGAAGAAGCTGTGCAGTTAACCAATGTGGTACCATTTTTAGTAGAAGATATGCTTAAAGATAATGGGGGTCAATTTGAACGTGGTGAGGATTGGAGTGCTTTTGCAGTAGAAGATGGTCTGTTGATCACAGGGCAGAACCCGCAATCATCCGAACTAGTGGCCAATAAATTGTTAGGTCAACTAACCTTGAAGGAATAGAGGGACCAATTAATTACACAAAGACCAGGGTGCAATTACACGCTGGTTTTTTTATTCTAAATGAAACTTTGTTTTTTCATTTACGTGTAGTTACTTTGAATCACAAAGTACTTTTGAAATGAATAGCAAAGATCAGTACCTGAGCGAGATCTCTGAAATAAAAAACATGATGGAACGTTCATCACGTTTCATTTCACTCAGCGGCCTTTCCGGCGTTTTTGCCGGGGTGTATGCATTAGTCGGCGCCTGGTTGGTATTTGATCGAATGTACACTTCGGATGGAATGCTGTACAGCCGGAGCTATGCCCATTCCTATACCAGCGACGTACAGTTCATGCTCATCGTGGCGGGCCTGGTCCTTTTCCTGGCTTTGAGTACGGGTATTTTTTTCACTACACGAAAGGCAAAGATCCAGGGATTAAAAATATGGGACCATACTACCAAACGATTGTTGATCAATTTGTTGATCCCACTGGGCACAGGAGGTATGGTATGTGTTATACTTTTAAATAATGGTTATTATACGATGGTAGCCCCCTCTACATTAGTCTTTTATGGGCTATCGTTGATCAATGCCAGTCATCACACTTTTAAGGATATACGCTACCTGGGCTTAACTGAAATCGTTATCGGGTTACTGGCCTTCGTGTATGTGGGTTATGGGCTCTTGTTTTGGGCCATTGGTTTTGGAATACTTCACATCCTGTATGGTACTGTAATGTATTTTAAATACGAACGGTGAAACACCTTATCGAAAAACTAAATAAGGCATTTGAAAACCGTGTGCGGCTGGGTATTATGTCTGCATTAATGGTAAATGATTTCGTGGACTTCAACTCCTTAAAAGAGCTGATCAATGTGACGGACGGTAACCTGGCAAGTCATCTTAAGGCCCTGGAAAAAACTGCTTACATTACGATGAAAAAGGAATTTATCGGTAGAAAGCCGAATACGAAATACAGCGTTACCGAAGAAGGAAAGTCAGCATTTAACGATCATATAAAAGCATTAGAAGCATTGATCAAAGGCAATGAATAAAATGAAAGATCAAGATCAGTTCGAGAGCATTGCATGCATTAAATAAAGGAAAAAAATTTATTTTATCACTTTGAATTACAAAGTACTTTTAAACAAAACATTATGAGCAATATAAAACGCCGGGACCTTCTGCTACTCTTAACCATTATTATTTATTCCTACTTGTTTTATGAACATGACATAGGTATTAATCTCCCAATTTTCAATCTGACCTTACTGGCTGCTATTTTTATTGATCGGTCTTTCAACACTGTCAGTAAACCCATACTGGTACTTGCATCCACAAGTTTGATCACCTCAATAGCTGTTATCATGATTCATTCCGATCTCGCGATAACTGCAAGCGTTCTATCCACTCTCGTACTATTGGGATATTCATTAAATTCAAAAACTTCCATGTTCGTGACCCTTCTGAATGCTGTATATTCTATTATGGCTTCCCCTTTTATTTATTTGGCGAGATATTTTCATCAAAAACCGGCAAAAGAAACCCATCCTGAACGCCGGGTATCAAGTCACGAACTCAAGCTATTACGTTTCGGAAGTTTTGCGCTACCTGCATTGATCACCTTGATCTTCCTGAGTCTCTACGCCAATGCCAATCCTGCATTTTCAAGTTTCATCAAAAGCATTGACCTTGATTTTATTTCCTGGGGCTGGGTACGATTCACTATGATCGGTAGTTTTCTGCTATTTGGATGTTTCTATGGTGTCCGATTGAACCACCTTATCAAAATGGACATAGATGCAGGCAATCGCATAGAACGCAAAAGGAGAAATCGAAAACTAATATTCCACCCGTTGGCTTTGAAGTTCGAATTGAAAACTGGCATGATACTTTTGTTCTTCCTGAATATCCTGCTTCTGGTCTTTAATATTGTTGATATCCGGTATGTACTTGGTGCCACATTACCTGAAGGACTTTCTTATTCCGAATATGTACATCAAGGCGTTTATACACTTATTGTCTCCATTATATTGGCGATCCTTATTATTCTCTACTTTCTGAGGTCCAATCTTAACTTCTATCCGGACAAAAGCAGGATGCTGTTATTTGCCTATGTATGGATTATTCAAAACATAGTACTCGCATTGACCACAGCCTATAAAAATGCCCTTTACATAGAAGAATACAGCCTCACTTACAAACGTATCGGAGTGTTTGTCTATCTTTTTCTGGCGCTGGCAGGCTTGCTTACCACCTATCTGAAAGTGGTAAATAAGAAAAACCTATGGTATTTAATCCGAAGAAATAGCTGGGTGGCCTACGGACTTCTTTGTACCATGAGTATATGGAACTGGGACAAAATCATTACACAGGTCAATTACAAGCAAAATAAGGAAGTAGACTTTGAATACCTGATCAAGTTGTCGGACGCTAACCTTCCATTACTTCAATCATGGGAAAACAATGGCCTCCTGACCAGGGATTCTTACAGAAACCTACTCCAAACTAAAAGAAAAGACTTTTACGAACGTATGGAGAAGCAGGGTTGGCAATCCTGGAATTACCGCGATGATCAAACTTTCCAGGAACTTGAAGTAGCGACACAATGAACACAGCTGTTTCCATCGTCAAAATGTCTGCAAAACTTGGCCCGTTATCCATGATCTACTTTTTAGTGCCATTTACAGTATTGGAAAAGCATCTGGACCAAACCCTATGGTTCATGATCTTTTTCTTTGGCACTTTAATATGCTGGATCATTGCTTTCGTGGCAGGCTGTCTTTTTTTTGCGCCTTTAACGTTGTGGTATGAACGTCATTCGTCAAGGGACACGCTAGAAATATTTGAGAAGGTACTCCCATTTTATCTATTCACTTTCGGAATACCCGGAGGGATAGTTTGCTATGTCTCCGATTTCGAGTCTTTTTCATCCTCACTGGCGATCAGCACCTACCTGTCAGCCATTACCGGATGGTACTTTTTTTCGACTAACTATTTCAAACCAACTCTAAAGAAAACACAATGAAGCAACCGCATAATAAAATGTTGAAAGCTATAAGATATGTCAGCACTCCGGTTGGTGTACTGGCACAACTGACTGTATTCTGCCTATTACTCATCATTATGAGCTATTTGAGGTCGTCCAATTTTACTTACTTTTTCCTGGCCTGGAACCTGTTTTTAGCCTGGGTACCTTTATTTTTTGCTCTTTTATGGCGACACAGGATGACATTCGGCCTATTGAAAAAATGGAAGGCCTGCATAATGTTTTGTTTGTGGCTATTGTTTTTTCCAAATGCTCCATATCTCATTACGGACCTGGTGCATTTAAATAACCGCTTCAATCCGGCCATCTGGGCAGACACCTTATTACTTTTTTCTTGTGCATTTACCGGACTCATTGTGGGTATCTACTCTCTTCATATCATCCATCAGCTCATCAATCGATACCTTACCATTACGAGGTCATGGATTCTTATATCCGTAAGTCTTATATTATCTGGTTACGGCATATACCTGGGCCGCGTACAGCGCTGGAATAGCTGGGACCTGTTTACCCGCCCGTTGGCGCTTCTGGTAGATACCTTCGGGCAACTTACCAATGTACAGGCACTAAAAATGACCCTGGGTTTCTCTGCTTTGCTTTTTATTATTTACTTCATGTTACAAACATTGATCCGCCATGAACGCTTTAAGAGATAGCCTGAATAAGAATTTACGGAGTTACGGATATGCCATTAAAGGAATTCGTTACGTTTTTTGCCATGAAAATAATATTCTATATCAAACAGTCGCAGCCATAATCACCATTACTCTAGGCTGTTTTCTTAGCCTGGACCGGATGGAATGGGTCTGTATCATTGTAATGATCGGACTTGTATTGACAGCAGAAACTTTTAATACAGCCATCGAAAAATTAATAGACCACCTCCACCCACAACGTCATCCGGGAATAGGATTAGTAAAAGACCTTTCTGCCGGAGCTGTATTGATCACTTCAATTACAGCAACAGCCGTTGGCATTATTATTTTCCTTGATAAAGTGATTCATATCTATCATTAAGTCATTTTTACTTAATGCTCTATTTAGACGAAAGATCGAGTCTCCTTTCAGACCGGAAATGAATTAAACTTTATCAAACCTTTATTTTCCAATAACTGAAAAGGAAAAGAGCGTTTAAGAAGGGGAGCCCCCAACTCCCTTTCAAAAACAACCCTTACCTATATTCTGCTACTCTAAGGCTCTTTAACCGGAATCATTCATTTATCATAACGTGTTGATAAATGAAAACTACCGGTTTGGCCCTTCTGTAAGTGCCTGTATCCAAAAATCACCACACTTACAGTCAATGACTTAGCAACTCTTCATCCTCACTTAATAAGCCTCATCTTTTGATAAGCTTAAGTACTTTCAAGTGTTTGTCTAGTGTAATATGGTAATAATATACACCCGCAGGATAATTTTGGGTATCCGCGGAAAGTGTATAACTGCCCTTTTCGAAGACCTGATCTTCCGCCACCGATTTCATTTTCTCTCCTGAAGTATTGAAGATCATGATGCTGATCTTTGCTTCACGATCCAGTTTTAAGGAGAAGAAAACCTCATCACGAAAAGGGTTCGGATAAGAGGTCATCTGCACCACTCCCCCGGAAAAGGATATACCTGCACTTTCTTCCGGCATTTTCCTTGCATTGGAGGCAGGTTCAGGTTCTAAACCATAAAAAGGCCCCATACCCGAACAACCACATTCTGAGCAGTCGTTTGTACCATCCAGGTCCGTAGTAACTCCCAAAATACCGGAAAAACGCTCATAATGCCCGATCCTATGGACCACCTTAGCGATCTCCGTGCCCTTACCACATTCCAATCCTCCGTTAATGATATTCACGGTCATGCCAAATCCCGGCAACCTGTTTCGCTGTTGATCATAGGTCGAGGGAGTCCAGCTACCGACCATTACATCATGTGCGGAAGGTTTTGGGAATTGAGGGGTCATCCAGAACCATATGGCCGTCTGGAAAGCCAGTGCAGCATCCTGAACTACTAATTCAGGTTGGTTGAGCAGCACATTTTTGTCTCCAAACAAAAACTCACTTACCTGTCCGTAATTATAATTCCAGCTCAATTGTATCGGGCCTCTGCCGTGGTAAGATTTACCCGGAGCGGCCGGATAGTTGGCATTATTTTCATCTCGATAAGCCAACGGGGCGCCAGGTTGACCATAACCCACTTCTTCCCGAAAATGAAGCCCCCAGGCATATCTTCCACCCGGAGCGGTATCCCAGCCTCCGGTAGTTTCCTGTGCAATGTTGGCCAGGAAAGCTGACAACTCACGCTTTTTTGTGATCTCATCACCCTCGGTGGCAAACTTTTCATAATCGACCACTTGAGTAACAATAGGTTTGGATAGGTTCCAGTCTGCATCAAAGTCCTGGTCCACACGAATAATCTGAGATTGATGGGTAGTTTTATCTTTCCGGGTCAGACGATAAAGGTTTGTTTCTGAGCGTCTTTCAAAAACCACTTCAATGTTCTTCATCCGCTCTATCGCTTCCAAAAAAGCCTGGTAGGTGAAAAAATCTTTGGCAGGATCCAGCTCGTAATTTACCAGATCGGTACCATATCGGTAGGGGAAAAAACTATCATATTCCTGCGGTGAGACTAAAAAATCTCCTGCCGGCAAAGGTTCCTTAATAGTAATTTCAAAGGTAAACAAGGAAACTCCTTCTTGATTATCATAAGCCTGCCCGGTATAAGTATATGTGCCATAGTCTGAAAAAGACCAGTTTGACTCATAGACATCCCCTCCTTTTGGTAACAAGGGCAAGTTACCTCCTGTAATGTTAACAGTAACACTTGAAATGCTACCATCCGGATCTTTTGCCCTCACACGAAAGGGTGCTGTTACAGGCAGTGAATCTGCATAAATGATAGCAGTAGTGAGTGAAGTTACTTCCGGAAGCATGTTACCACCGGTGCATTCTCCCAGTTCTTCCCATGCCATCGGCCAGGCCCAGCCTTTACCAGGCTCATATGGTCCGCCTATCGTACACCACCCTCCTACTTTACAGCGGTATTTTTTGCCATCGTTTTGAACCTCATCACCATTGCCATAAGCAGACCCGTTGACATAAGGCGAAGCGGAACATTCAGCATCCAGTCGATTACTGACTGCCAGACCGGCCGTACTACATGTCCCTAAATCTTCCCAGGCGTCTCCTGATGCCCAACCTATACCCGGTTCATAAGGCCCACCTATGGCACACCAACCTCCTACTTTACAACGGTATTTATTTCCATTATGCTGAATCATATCACCGCTATCATAGGTATTACCATCCACATACTGAGCTACATTACAATCGCTGTTACTATTGCTTACTGTAACAATTATTGTATTGGAATCGGAATTCTTTCCGCTGTTATCATACGCCCTGGCATACCATTGGTAACTGCCTTCAGAAACATTATTCCAGCTGAAGGTATAAGGCGCTGAAAAGTCATCAAACACCTTCGTGCCATCCCGATAGAACTCCACTTTGGTGATCGGACCCTCCTGGTCCGAAGCAATAGCCGTGACGGTAATATCATCGCCCTCCATATAAGTTGTTCCGGGCTGAGGAGAAGTAATAGCCACTGTAGGAGGCCCGTCTGCCTGACTCTCTTCCATGGTATTAAGTCTTTCAAGATTGTTATTGCGTATCGCTTCCACCCTACCGGAAACCTCCGAAAGTGAAAGCGCTACATTTTTGGCATGATACACCCAGTCCACTTTCATCGTTGTTGTTCTTTGCTGTCCGGATGGATTCAACCCGTCCTGATCATTAAAAAATATCCAATTGGCAAAAGCAATCTGCATGTTCATACGGGGATAAACACTATTGCCTCTATCCGAAACAGTATGGGTAGCCATTAACCGGCCGTCTATAAAATAACGTACATTTTGACCATCTGATGCCTGGATCACGAGATCATGCCACCCCTGAAAGTCATTGTATTCCTGGGTATTGGCATTATCACTAACTTCTCCGGCCCGTGCCCAGGAAGTAGTATGCATGGTCTTCTTACTCCGATCACCCCACACGTTGTAAGGCAGGTATTCAAAATCAAGTTCTGAATAATTTGGATTGCCAGGGGACCAGTTAATGGTATAAAAAGTTTCCACATTCCCATCCATAGAGCTGGCCGGAGAACTATCAAAATATACACGTGCAGCATAGGTGCCTTCAAAGAATATCTTTTGAGATTCTATCCGGGCATTTTGGATGCTGGAAGCAGTTCCCGCCGCCTTATTGATCACATGCATCACCTTGTTACCAGGTAACTGCGGGTCGCTAACAAACTGAACCTGTTCTTTTTTGTATAGTGAACCTTCGGTAGGACCGCTTACACCATCTACTATATTCCACCCAAAACCCAGCATCTCAGGGTCAGCATAACCCGTGTAGGTAAAATCATCAAAAAACTCATGTTTGATATCAATACCCGGACCGCTATCAAGCCTAAAGGTCATCGAGTTCAGGTTGAAATTATCACTTTCCATCACAACACGAATCACCTGCACTCCTGCATTTAATGAAACTGCTGTTGAAACAGTCTGCCAGTTTTGCCAACCACCGGTATTAGGAACGGAGACAGAATTACTAACGATTTGTCCTTCTACTTCAAAGTGAAAGCTCTTTCCAGGAGCCTCAGCCGCTACCCTTGCTTCCATCATGTAGGTTCCGGAAGTGGCCACGTCTACCGTATATTCCAACCACTCTCCATTTACTATCCACCCCACATTGTATCCACCTCCGGTATCTGTACATACTTCTATGTCTACCGGATCATCACGATAGGCATTACCTTCATTAACGTTAGTTAGGTCGTTGAACGCGATGCCCTGGCCTCCTGCATCATAGTTTTCCGCTTCCAGACTACCCGGTACAGACCATGGCGTTCCTCCATAGGGTGATTGGATAGGGTTGGGATCACCCCCTGGAAAATTGTCCGCCGGAAACCTTATTTTTTCCCGTATCCAGGTTCCGGCCGGCTTAAGACGCCCCACAGTCCAGGGTCCATTTGAACAGGTACCGGACTCCCATACTGCCCCGGACCTGAAATCATCTGAAAAATTCCAATTCGTCCAACTGATCTTTTTACGCTGCATCAGATCGATGTAACGTTGAGTCATGACAAAGTCATTTGGCCCATCACCAGTATATTCCTGTGAGCCGAACTCGGTCACAAAAACAGGTAAGACATCAGACGCCCGGTCCAATGTATTCAAATAAGTATCCCGGTGACTCTTGGCATAGAAATGAAAAGTATACATGATGTTATCAAAGCGAAGAGGATTGTCAATAACATCCTGGAGGCTACCCTGACCAGAGACTCCGAAAGTAGCCCATCCATGAGTACCTACCAGAATGACCGCATCATTATCAATTCCTTTAATGACAGGAATGATCTGGTCTGCATAGGTTTTTATACGATTCCACGTCACTGAGGATCCATTGGGCTCATTGCAAATATCGTAGATGATGTTGTTCTTGTTTTTGTGCTGTGTGGCAATATCTGTAAAGAACTTCCTGGCATTCTCCAGATTGTCATTAGGGTCTCCGGGGTTAAGTTGATGCCAATCGACCAAAGCGTACATTCCACGCTCAGTAGCCTCATTGATCAAACGACTGACCTGGTTGGTAAAGCCTACAGGATCCGTCTCATAACCACCTTCCTGTACATAAAGCGAGATACGCAAGATATCTGCTTCCCAGTCATAAGCCAGGGCATCTAATGAGGCCTCGGTAAGACAGTCATCCCATCCATACCATTGAATACCATGAGTGCTCATGCCTCTCAATTGAATAGGGTTATTATATTGATTACAAAGTTTTGTACCGCATACTTTCAATTGCCCGTTTTGCTCTACCGGTGTGTTTTGGGCCATTGCCATAGAAAAGACAAAAGGAAGGACCAGCAAGAACTGTATCAAGTTCCCCGGATCAGGTAAAGTTTTCTTGATCTTCATAGTGCTATTGTTAGCGTAGAAATTATCAGAACCGTTTTGAGTTGTTTTATAAGAAACAGGTTCTCCCGGTCTCATTGAAACGGGGAGAACCTGTTAAAACAGAGGAGTTATTCTTTAAATAGCTTTAAATTCTGCACTTTATCTCCATGCAACAAACGATAAAAGTAGAGTCCTGAAGGCAAATTCCCAGCATCCCATTTGATCGTATGAACTCCCGGGTCTAGCTTTTTACTATTCAGTATCACATCTATTTCACGCCCTGATCTATCCATCATAATCAGGGAAACCGGCTTGGTTTCATCCAGGGCAAAAGTGATGTTCAGTTCATTCGTAAATGGGTTAGGGTATACTACAGGGTCGGCTAAACTGTTTTCCATCACACTTTCCTTGGAGGTGGATGCAGACCGCGCCTGAGGGTCAGCGTTACAAGGACCTATCAGTGTCCACGCATCTTCCCAGTATGCACCTTCTCCTGGTCCATAAGCCCAGGAAGCGCCATTACACCATCCGCTATTAGGAAAGGGTCTACATTCATACAGGTTACCATTGTTTTGTACCCTGCTACCTTCCTGGTAACCTCCATTTTCCACATATTGGTTGGCATCACAACTTCCTCCACCGGATTGATTTACAGTCATACTGACTGCAGATGAAGTTCCTGTGAGATTATCATTATCTATAGCCTTCGCTGTAATAGAATAGCTTCCTAAGGCTGCATTCGCCCAGGTATAGCTGTAAGGTTGACTTAAGTCTTCTCCTAATTTAACAGCGCCGGCATAGAATTCGACTTTGGTGACATTACCGTCACTGTCAGATGCGGTGGCATTGATCACAATGTTATCTCCTACCGTAAAAATGCTTCCGTTGGATGGAGAAGTAACTGAAACTGTGGGAGCATTGTTATTTCCATTTCCGCCGCAAGGATCACCTGCTACCTGGTTTATTGCAGTAAGTAGTGATGTCTGAGGGCTACCGGAATCCTGTGACAGCTCCCAGATCATAATTCCCCCGGCACTCTGCAATGCCAATTCAGTTTTTGACTTGATCGTCGGAATGCCGTTATAGCTGAATCCATTAAACTGATCCGAATTAGCGCTGGCACCTTGTGCCAGAAGGTCTCTGTATGTGACAAACTGACCGCCATTCCTTCCATAAAAAGGTACACCTATGATGGCCTTCGACCGTGGCAAACCTCTTCCCACCCAATAGTTTAAGGACTGCACCGAATAGCTATACGGTGAGTGTGGATTACCACCATCATATGCCATTAAGTTCAGAAAATCCACATCATCAAAGACTCCGGTCAAAACACCATCTGCGGTCCATCCGGAGGCAACTACCGCCGCAGTGAGCAACTTACCCCGACTATGCAGCGCTTGTCCAAGTTCCTGCATTAATAATTCAAAGTTCTGAGGTTCGCTGCCTTCCCTGGGGTATTCCCAGTCCATATCCACACCATCAAGGTTATACTGTCCAATAAGATTGATCAGGTTATTTACGAAAGCAGTTCTGGTAGCTGAAGAAGATGCCAGCTGAGTAAAACGACTGTCGTTACCTCCTCCATCACCAATATCCCAACCTCCTACAGCGATCAGGACTTTTACTCCCTGCTGATGGGCCAGAGAAACGATCTGCTGAAGCTTTCCTGCATTTGGAACAGGTTCTATTGTACCATTGCTTCTGGGTAATGCAAAAGCATAATTAATATGGGTAAGCTTCTTGTAATCAATAGAATTTGGACTGCCTGCCCAAGATGGCATGTATCCAACTACTTTGAAACCTGCATTACCGCAACCCCCATCACCATTGACGGTTATATTAACTGAAGAAGATGTGCCTGTAGCATTATCATCGTCTATGGCTTTCACTATCAGAGAGTGGCTACCTGATGACACATTATTCCACGTAAAACTGTAGGGCTGGCTTAAATCTTCACCAAGCTTGGTACCTCCATTGTAAAACTCTACTTTGGCAACGGACCCGTCACTATCTGAAGCACTGGCTTCAATAGTGACGCTACCTCCTTCCGTAAAAGTGGCCCCTGGCTGTGGAGAAGTAATAGAAACCTGGGGAGCGTTGTTATTTCCTCCGCCTTCGCATGGCCCGAGGTCTTCCCACTCTGAACTTTGAGCCGGGTTTTGGTTCGTCCACCATTTGGCTTTGTACTCACGGCCTTCATAAGACACCACAGACCCTCCGGAATATCCCTGACCGGATACCCAGGCAGGCGCACTACACGGACCGCTATTACCGCCATCACAAGGGCCAAGATCTTCCCATTCAGAACTTTGTGCCGGATTTTGGTTCGTCCACCATTTCGCTCTGTATTTACGCCCCTGGTAGGATACCACGGCCCCACCGGAATAGCCCTGACCTGATATCCAGGCCGGTTCAGTACAGGTACTACCGCTGCCGGTTATGGTTATATTAACCGCTAAAGAAGCACCTTCGGCATTATCATTATCAATTGCTTTGGCAATCAAAGAGTGGCTGCCAACCGAAGCATTGTTCCATGTGAAGCTATAAGGAGCGGTTTGATCCTCTCCCAGTTTTGTATTACCCTGGTAAAACTCAACCATGGATACAGATCCATCACTATCACTGGCAGTAGCCATGATAGTTACATTGGCTCCCACCGTAAATGTAGCTCCGGGTTGTGGTGAGGTGATAGAAACCACAGGAAGTTGATTGCTACTACCGCCTTCAGAGGCAAAAACTTCGTTGATCTTATTCACCAGTGGAGATTTTACATTAGACCACCTTTTCAATTTCACTCCAAAAGACTGGGCGGAACCACTCATTTCCAGGTCACCGAATACAGTCCAGATGATGGTCCCTGCGAGGCTATTATCGTTGATAAACTTAGATTTAATGCCCACGGATTCTTCGTCGTCATAGCTCAGGAAATAGTTTCCTTTGGTCATGTAAGGTACTTTCGCCTGATCGTCCCAGTGTTTTGTCCAACCACTTCCGGCACCGGTTTTTTGCTTAATAAAGAAGTGGTTGGGAGTGCCATCATATACCTCTCGTGGCCAATTGGTATAGTCAGCGCACGTTTGTACAGGCCCATCCGGCTGTATGGTTTCCGACCTTTTAACCGTAGGTGCATTGACGGTCGCATTACCGTCTGTTATAACTCCTCGTCCATAAAACGGAATGCCAAAATTTATCTTATTCAATGGTACATTAAGTGCTTTCAGTGCGTTGAGCGTAGACTGCCAGTTAAAATCAGGAGCTTCAGCACCATCGTACGGATACACTGGTGAATTATGGCCTGCTTTATTTGACCATCCACCATTATAGTCATAACTCATGACATTGAAGAAATTGAAAGTATTGGATATCTGAGACCAGTTGTACCCAGTGAGTTTTTGTGGGTCCGCTGCCATAACTGTGGTAAGCAGCTTTCCCGGGCCTATCGCATCTCTGACTTCCTGTGCCAATATGGCAAAATTGGCAAAATCGGATTCACTCCCGGTAAAATTCATACCCGGAAATGGCCCTGGGTATTCCCAGTCAAAGTCGATCCCGTCAAACCCCATCTCGATCAAGGTCTTGCAATCTTCTACAAACCTTGCTCTTTTAACAGGATCTGCCGCCATTTCCGGAAAGTGCTTACACATGCTCCATCCACCAATGGAAGCCATAACTTTCACGCCATTTTGATGAGCTAATTCCAATAAACCCGGTGCACCGCCCTCCTTAGGAAGTGGTATCGGAACAAGTGAAACGCTCTGATTGCTGATCCTCCATTTCGGATGCCCCCAGGTATTGCCATTCACCACAAAACCAAATGCTTCTGCTCGTTGTTTGGCAGCATCATTTATCCAAGTAATACGTTCTATCTCTCCAAAAAGAATATCAAAATCCCAGCTGCTATAGTTATCGCTAAAAAGCAGTTCGGCCGGAGCTTGAGTAGCCCCCGGTTGATAGATGTTCTTGTTTCTATGATCCCCGCTGTGCAAAGAACCGTCAACAGCTACTCCAAAAAATGAAAAATTCAGAATGGTATACTTCGAGTAATCAATATTCAGGTGATTCAATGCCCCTTTCGCTGGTACTCCTGCATTGGTGGCTTTCCAGGCATCCCAGTTTGTAATATAACCTATGACCTGTTTATTGTGATCATTGGTATTACCCGATCCACCTGTATTGACTTGTGCTGTAACACTAAAAGACAAAAGACAGGTCAAACATGAAAGTAACCAATACCTCCATTTAACAACACAGAGTTTTTCTCTCCATGCCTCCGCAATAGTTGATAATTTTAATTCCATACGTTGATTGTTTATGGGTTAAGAATTTTCCATAAAGCCAACAAACAGACAGGAACAAAGCCGGAGACCAATTTAGGAGGTATACACACCAGAGTATAATTTTTTAGCTCACTCGCACAAGAGTGTAGCTAACTAGGGGAAAAAGTAAGTTATAGGCGAATATTTACCGGGAGATCAACACCAGGCAAAGGACAAAGGGGGGAGAAGCAGGTGATGAAAGTAACCAACAAGATAGTAGGCTAATCCAGGCTTTTCTTAAGAATGATCTTTTTTACTCCGGTTTGAAAATTGCGACCTATAGGAAGTTGCTGACAACCTACTTTGACAGAGTTTCCCTCCAGCATAGTGATTTTGTCTATGGCTACAGTATAGGAACGATGTATCCTTAAAAATCTATTTTCGGGCAAAACCTTACCTATTCCTATCAGGCTTTGGTGGGTGATATAGTTATCATCTCCGGTAACGATCTTAATATAATCCTTAAGGCTCTCAATATATAATATATCAGAAAGCTCAACACGGATCATTCGTTTGTCTACTTTTATGAACATGTAATCCTCTCCTTCCGCGCCCTCTTTGGCACGCTCAGGGTAAAACTGGTGATTGATCTTATCAATTGTCTTGAGAAACCGGTTAAAAGAAATAGGCTTCATCAGATAGTCCAATACATTGAGTTCAAAGCTTTCAACAGCATATTCCCTGTAGGCAGTAGTGATAACACATGAAGGCGGTGAACGAAGGCTTTTGAGAAATTCCAAACCACTGATCATAGGTAGGTTAATATCTAAAAAGATAAGATCTATGCATTCATTTTTAAGGATATCAAACGCTTCCACAGGGTCTCCACTTATAGCTACCAGATCAAAGTCATCAAACTTTTCCAGGTAGTTTTGAATGACACGGATGGCCATAGGCTCATCGTCAACTATCAGTGTTTTTATCTTCATAAAGCAGGAGGTTAAGGTTCATCGAATAGTCATTCAATGGTTCATTTATCGTATCAAAGTCAGTTGACGGACGGCGATCCTATTTGACGCCAGTAGTAGTAATTATCTGTTCTCATTCTACACATTGTCGTTCCCGTTCTCAATAAAAAAGACCTACGGATTTATGAATTCCAAGATAACCCAGCGACACCAATTAATACCTCTTGAGATATTTGAATTTTACCATTTTTCAGATTCATGTCATGTTTTGAGGCTTTTTGAATAAAGGATGACCGTGGCTCTTGCAAAAACACCTCTATTTCGATTTTTACCATTACGTATTCCATCTATATCATGCCTTCTCTCTTCCGATACCTACATTACTCTTAATAAATAGTATTTGTCACAGGTCAGTATCTTGTCCTTATCCATCGTCATTCGATTAAATGGCTTATAAGACCATTAACCCTAAACCGTAATCTATGATGTGTAGAATTTTCGAAAACTTAATGATATTGTTCATTCAATGCATTAGACAAAATATGGCGTTGGACCCATGGACACAAAAAGGAAAGCCGACTCTTCTCCCCCTTCCAAATACCCTCTTGTAACTTTGACCTGATCAATCAATGAGCTTTTTCCTCTTATAAATTCCAGGTATCGATAAGTAGTAACCCTTTCCCAGGTCAGCAATGCTCCGGTGAAAATGTGACAAACATTAGCGAAGGTAAAATAATCGAACGCTATAAATTAACCACTTCCTTTTGCACGATTGTACAGCTTAGTGGGAGGTACAATAAAAATGGAAAAATTATAGTATTGAATGGATTGGGCATCCACTTCTACCAGACTATCTCGCCGGTTTTTCCTGGGTTCAGAAAGAAATATATTGATAGGAACCCGATATCCTGCAGTAACACCGAACCATAGCCAATCATATATTTCATGTTCAACCCTTAGATTGAACCTTACGGATGATCGTCGGAATTCCAACTGATCAAAGCCGTTAAGTACATCTCCCTGAATATGATAGCTAGCTCCTTTTAATTCGGTAATAGCATAAAAATGCATTGAATTAGACGGCGAGTACCGAAGTTGTGCACTTTTGGGAAGCAACAACTGCAACCCCCAATGCAAACTGAAATCATGGTTGTAAATAAAAAGAGGAAAAACAGATGGTTGCCCCAGGTCATAACCAAAGGACACTCCATATCCTATCTGCTTGTTAGGGTTAGCCTGTTTACCATATATAAAAGATACGGAGGCCTTCAATTGATCTTCAAAATTGTTAAACTGGGGAACATCACTATTCAAAGAGTTATTCAAATAGGCAAAAACAAATCGTTTGTTTTTGAGTGTCTTTTTGAGATAGAAATTGGTACTGATTCTTTTTAATGGTTTATCCTCAAAACGCTGAAAAAGTGGGTAATCGGGTTCAGAGGCCATATCAAATTTAAACTGTTCATGGCGATAATCTACTCCTCCGATCACGTTCAATCCTTCCTTCAGAATAATTGGAAATTTGACTTTAACTTGCCGAACCAGGTTTTCTCTTACACGTGCACTGGCATTGCCAGCCAGATCCGATAAAGCATTTACATTAAACTTCCCGAGCGATTCCACTTCAAATACAATGAACTTCGGACGGGGCTTATACCGATCAGCGGCAGCTTTAATGGGTGAAGTACTTTTGATACTCAACTTTTCATCTGCTTGCGCCCGCAAATCTCCAAAGCAAACGCTTAACACGCTACAAATCATGCTGATAAAAAACCTCGATCGAGATGTGAAAAGAATATTCAACACAAAATAAGTCAACTATTTAACCCTCAATACTAGTCAAAAACACTGTGTTACAGTGTCTTGTTTAAGATAAATACATCTAAGTAGATTCTTCAATACTTGAGGAGCCTCTTGCAGCGGTATTCAAGATACACGTAACTGATGAATGAAAATCACTCAGTGAGTTCAAAAATGTTATTCTATGTTACTTCTCATAGTGCCGAACGATCCGACTGTAGTGTACTTCACCTAGACTGATCCTTCATTAAACTGCTTGAAAAACCACTCTCATTTAAATAAAATAATGTCGTAAAGTCGACCGAAAACGTTTTCCGTCATTTTTTTCAAACCCAATAGTTGCATAATCCGTAAATTATTTCAACTATTGTAGTATCAATTGCTGTTAAAAAAATTTTCGAGCATTTGATTTATAAAGAAGCGCGGAGAGATCAGGCTCTAAGATGCGCTAGCAACCTGTCAAGTTTTATTACGAAAAGGTGCTAATTCCTGGTCCATTCCGATGGAAATCGGAGGAACATATAAATTAGAATGCTATGAATCATTTTACAAACATCTCTAAACAGCACTTCAAGCACCACAGCTTGTACCGTTTAAAAAACAATAATATCAGCACTTATTGCCCTTCAGCATTAGTCTGCTGTTGTTGCTGTTGTTGTTAATTTCTTTCATTAAGGTCTTTCTTGGATAGAAACCTTACTACAGATGATTGAAAAGACATCTGTGTCAATCACTATTTTACACCACATTTAATTTTATTTACCATGGCAATAATGATCACTGAAGAATGTATAAACTGTGCTGCATGCGAACCGGAGTGCCCTAATACCGCCATTTATGAAGGTGGGGCAGAGTGGACCTGGGGCGGAGGAACAGGTTTAGAGGAAGTGGAACTTGAAGATGGTACTGTGATCGCTCCAACCGAAGAACAACAACCTTATTCAGATGAATTTTACTACATCGTTTCAGGAAAATGTACGGAATGTATGGGCTTTCATGAAGAACCTCAATGTGCAGCCGTATGTCCGGTAGACTGCTGTGTCGCTGATCCTGATTATGAAGAGACAGAGGATGAATTATTAGCCAAGAAAGATTGGCTGCATATATAGATCTTATGAGCGAGAAAAAACACTTTGAAACCCAAGCCATTCGTACCCAGTCGGACAACCAACTGCAACGCGAACACGCGACTCCTATTTACATGACTTCCAGTTTCACCTTTGATGATGCAGAGCATGCCAGGGCTCTGTTTGCAGAAGAAGTGGAAGGCAATATCTACACACGGTATTCTAACCCTAACAGCAACGAATTCATAGAAAAGCTGGCACTGTTAGAAGGCACTGAAGATGGGGTTTCCACTGCTTCCGGCATGGCTGCAATGTTCAGTAGTATGGCCGCTTTGCTGGAAAATGGTGATCATGTGCTGGCATCTCGCTCTCTGTTCGGTTCTACACACCAGATACTTACGCAGATATTCCCAAAATGGGGTATCTCGCATACCTATGCAGATATTAACAGTCCTGAAACCTGGGAATCACTGATCCGGCCCAATACAAAAATGATCTTCGTAGAGACCCCATCAAACCCGGGGTTGGACCTGATCGACCTGGAATGGTTAGGGCAAATGGCTGAAAAACACGGTTTGATTCTTAATGTAGATAACTGCTTTGCCACACCATATTTACAGCAACCTGCCAAATACGGCGCCCATTTGATCTGTCATTCTGCCACCAAGTTTATAGATGGTCAGGGGCGAACGATCGGGGGTGCTATTGTAGGGCGTCGAGACCTGATCGAAAAAATACGTTTTTTCGTCCGGCACTCTGGCCCATCTATGTCTCCATTTAATGCATGGATACTTTCCAAGAGCCTGGAAACACTGCCGGTAAGGATGGAGAAACACTGTGAGAATGCTTTAAAGATTGCCGAATACCTGGAAGGACATGAGGAACTGGCAAGTGTAAAATATCCGTTTCTTAAATCCTATCCAAATTACACCCTGGCCCAAAAACAAATGCGGCATGGTGGCGGGCTGATTACTTTTGAAGTAAACGGAGGGTTGGAAAGAGGTGTGAAATTTCTGAACAACTTAAAGATGTTAACGCTCACAGCAAACCTGGGTGATACCAGGACAATCGCTACCCATCCGGCTTCTACCACTCATTCAAAACTTACGGAAGAAGAACGTCAAAATGTAGGAATAACCCCTGGTCTGATACGAATTTCCGTTGGACTGGAAAATGTAAATGACATATTAGAAGATATTGTAAATGCATTAAATGCGTCTAAAACTGACGGCAACATTAAAGTAGAAACTGTACAGCAAGAACCCGTTAATAGCATAAAGAAATGAAGATCAGGAAGCACAATATGACGATCATCTGTTGCGACTGCATTTGTTGTTGTCCGGAGGATTATTTTGTCCGCATTACCTGAGATGAATGTACCATTTACGTCAAAGGCCTCTGCGGATAACAATCTTCAGAGGCTTTTTTTAGCCCTGGCTGGACTTAACGAAGTAAAAAGAATTTAAAAAAAGAAGAAATGAGCATTACCATAAGTGAAAAAGTAAGTAAAGAAGCCCGAAAAGACATTCTTGAACTACAAAGTAAGATCAAAAATTTCAAGCAGGGTGAGATTCAGGAAGAGCGCTTCAAAGCTTTTCGGCTGGCACGAGGAGTATACGGACAACGGCAGCAGGGCGTGCAAATGTTCCGTATTAAATTACCTTTTGGAAAGATCACGGCCGAGCAGTTAGTACGCCTGGCTGACCTCTCGGAACAATACACCAATGGTAATTTACATCTTACCACCCGTCAAAATGTCCAGCTTCATTACATCAAACTTGACGATACACCTGAATTGTGGAGTAAGCTCGAAGAAGTAGGCATAACCACCAGAGAGGCATGTGGAAATACAGTAAGGAACATTACTGCTTCAGCCAAGGCCGGCATAGATCCGGAAGAACCTTTTGATGTAGCTCCATACGCACAGGCGGTGTTCGAATATTTTCTACGTTACCCTGTGAACCAGGAGATGGGAAGAAAGATTAAAATGGCTTTCTCTTCCAGTGAAAGAGACTCTGCCTTTGCCTTCCTCCATGATTTTGGATTTATACCCAGAGTAAAAGAAGAAAACGGACAGAAGATAAGAGGTTTTAAAGTATTGGTAGGAGGTGGCCTTGGCGCTCAGGCGTTACTCGCCCCAACAGCCTATGAATTTTTGCATGAAGATGAGATCATTCCCTTCATAGAAGCAGGGTTGAGGGTATTTGATCGCTATGGTGAGCGAGAAAAACGTTTCAAAGCACGGCTTAAATTCCTTATAGAAGAAAAGAAAGGATTGGGTATAGAAAAGTTTCTTGAGCTGGTCGATCAGGAACGTACAGCGCTTCCTTTCAAAACCTACCCGATCGACCGGACTTCAGTAAAAGAAGTACTCCCCTCTGATGATGTAACTATCCCGAACATAAAAATTTCCGATCCTGACGCATATGATTACTGGTTCAAAACCAATGTATTTGAACAAAAGCAGTCCGGTTTCTATGCCGTCAAGGCAAAAGTGGATCTCGGAAATATAGATGCAGAAAGGGCAAGAAAACTAGCCGATCTGGTAAAAAAATATGCCGCCGATGACATGCGTATCACCATCCAGCAGGGTATTATTATCAAATATGTTAGGGCAGCGTTATTACCAGCCATTTACCAAGGGCTTAATGAGCTGAACCTGGCCCAGGCAGGTGCTGAAACCATTGCTGACATTACTGCCTGCCCGGGCACCGACACCTGTAATCTGGGAGTTACCAATAGTACCGATATCAGTTTAATACTGGAAAAAATGATCCGAGAAGAATTCAAAGAACTGGTGTTGGAAAATGACATTGCTATTAAAATAAGCGGTTGTATGAATTCATGTGGTCAGCATATGGTGGCCAATATTGGATTTCATGGCAGCTCGATTAAGAATGGTGAATTAGTGATACCCGCCCAGCAAGTGGTAATAGGTGGAGGAGTAGATGCTGATGGCAAAGGCTTTATAGCTGACAAAGTGATCAAACTACCTAGCAAAAAGATCCCTGAAGCGCTGAGATCTATTCTCAAAGATTACGAAAACAATGCTGAAGAAGCCGAATACTTTAATGACTATTATCAGCGCCAGGGCAAGATGTACTTCTACTCCCTGCTTAAAAGGTTTGCCGATATAAAGGCCCTTGCCCCTGAAGATTATGTAGACTGGGGACATTCGGAACAATTTATTCCTGAAATAGGCGTCGGAGAATGTGCCGGTGTAACATTGGACGTGGTAGGCACTATCATCAACGATGCACAGGAGAAACTGGACTTGGCAGCGGAAGCATTAAAAACAGAAGAATGGGCCAGTGCCATCTACAATAGTTATAACACACTTATTGTCAGTGCCAAAGCGCTACTTCTAAGCGAAGACCAACATTGTAATACACATATCGGTATTATCCGTGACTTTGAGCAATACTTTGTTCAAAGTGGAAAGTTTGACTGGAAAGATACTTTTGAAGAAACAGTATTGTCCATTAATAAAAACGAGCCTGGTGGAGAGTTTGCGAACACCTACCATGAAACAGCCAGTACTTTCCTTTACAAGGTTAAGAAGTTCCGTCAGTTGCAATTAAATACAACGGACGAAGGACAAGATAAAGTAGTAGTTGATAATTATTATAAAGCGTAAATGATGAATGCAAGAGTAACCTTAGTAGGTGCAGGTCCCGGTGATCCTGACCTGGTCAGTATCAAGGGAGTAAAAGCACTGGCTTCCGCCGATGTCGTTCTTTACGACGCACTGGTGCATCCGGACCTTCTCAATTATGCTCCCGCCAAAGCCCGTAAAGTATACGTTGGAAAACGGGCCGGTCAACATAGTTATAAGCAGGAAGAGATCAATCAACTCATTGTTGATTTCGCCCTTAGCGAAGGACATGTAGTAAGGCTGAAAGGTGGTGATCCATTTGTTTTTGCTCGTGGGAAAGAAGAAGCGGAATACGCTGAAACATTCAATATACCCGTTGCATTTGTCCCCGGCATATCAAGTATTACACTTCCCGGATATTACGGTGTGCCGATCACTCGCCGTGGCGTTAACGAAAGTTTCTGGGTGGTAACCGCTACTACAAGTTCCGGTGAGATCTCCAACGATGTAAAGTTAGTAGCCCAGTCAACAGCTACAGGTATTTTTCTCATGGGATTAGGTAAGCTAAATGCCATTGTAAAAGCCTACATTGGCCAGGGAAAAACAGATATCCCTGCTGCCATTATCTCAAAGGGGTCCCTGGAAGATGGAAAAGTGATCTTTGGCCGGGTAAGTGAACTAACCGCTTTGAAACGACAGCACAACCCTCCCACTCCGGCATTGATCGTGATCGGTGAGGCGGTAGGCACCCATGAACATTTCTATGAATTAGTAAAAACGGTTGAACGAGATTATGCCAAATAGTAATAATTTATTCCCGGTATTCCTGAAGCTTGATCAACTCACCACGCTGGTGGTGGGAGGAGGTAATGTAGGTTTAGAAAAAGTAGAGGCCTTACTTAAAAATGATCCAGGCGCTATAATTAAACTGGTAGCACCGGAAATAAAAGATGAACTATGGGCCCTGGCTGAAAACAGGCCTGCTTTCGAGATCATCAAAAAAGCTTTTACTCCGGAAGACCTGGAAGGTGTGAATGTCACCATATTAGCTACGGATAGTAGGGAAACAAATGCATCTATCAGAGCAGTGGCCAAGCAGCAGAATATTCTGGTAAATGTGGCAGATACACCGGACTTATGTGATTTCTATCTAGGCTCTACAGTGAAAAAGGGTAATCTGAAAATTGGTATTTCTACCAATGGTCAGTCTCCCACCTTTGCCAAAAGATTTAGAGAAGTACTGGAAGATGTATTGCCCGAAGACACACAAGAGCTATTGAAAAACTTAAAACAGGTACGGGATTCTCTTAAAGGAGACTTTGGTTACAAGGTAAAAGAACTCAATAAAATAACCCGATCGCTGGTATCGAAAAACGAGGAAAAATGACATTTACAGAATCATTGAACAAAAGGTATAGTGGCCTGCGTCCTGAAGAACGTCTTCAACTACTCTTTGATAGTTTTCCGGAACGAGAAATCCTGATCACTTCATCTTTTGGAGCTTCTTCAGCAGTACTGCTTCATATGCTCAGTAAAGTAAAGCCGGATCATCCGGTTTATTTCGTAGACACGCAATATCATTTCCAGGAAACCATCGATTACAAAAACCAGCTCGTTAAGTTATTTCACCTGAATGTAGAAGACGTAAAAGCTAAAACCAACCATGCACGTTTTACCAATGAGAACAGCACCTGGAAGCTTAACACTGACTTATGCTGCTTCATCAATAAGGTACAGCCTGTAAATGAACTCAAGGAAAAGCACAGTATCTGGATATCCGGTTTGCTAAAATATCAAAACGCCAACCGCAGTAAAATGCAGGTCTTCGAAAGAAAAGCGGGCATCGTAAAATTCCACCCTATGCTAGATATGACGCGGGATGAAGTAGAATTGTATTCCTACATCAACGAACTCCCCTCACATCCGTTGATAGAAAAAGGATATGACTCCATTGGATGTACTCATTGTACAGTTAAAGGTCATGGACGGCAAGGAAGGTGGGCCAATACCAAAAAAGTGGAATGTGGGTTACATCTGTAAAGGCCAGCCCTCTATCCCATTTTAATGAATAGTTTTCATATTCACCCATTCACCTGCCATGGGATGATCAAAACACCTCTGGTCCGAAAACTATAGCAAGCAACATCTATCAGCAAAAAGTGACCACTGAACATCTTTTGTTCTTTAAGCTGACCTGCCTTCCATTAGTGTTTATATTGTATCGGGCATTACGGCTCTGCTCGGATTGCCCTGGTCCTTTGAGGTGTCCTCAAAACTGCCTGACTATTCCAACCTTGATTGACGCGGTCGTGTCCTAGAATAAAAGTAATTATCATGAAAAAAAGTACCCTCTACTTCCTGATCGTCGTTATTAATTTATTTTCTTGTATAAAAGAACAAACATTGAAAAATGAGAACACCCCTACTGAGCGTACCGCGCCATCGAAAGTTGAAAAATGGCAACTGATCACAATGACAGGAAGTATGGCCAATTCTGAAAGAACAGGAGATGATATGGCCTGGCAGGAGTACTACCTGCTACATCCGGACAACACCTTTATTAAGTCACGGGAAGAATCAGGTAATGAAAGTCAGGCAGGCGGCACCTATCAATTTGTCACCTTATCAGGAGACCGTTACCTGGAATTAAACTACAAAACTGATCACAGGTTAATTGGAAACTGTACGGGTGAAGCCAAAGAATACCTGATGATACAGTCGGAAAATAAAATGTCAGGCACCTGGAATATCTGTGACGGCCCCGGACTGGAATATAAAAAGGTAAAAGGATAGATATTGATCAGACTGTCATTGTAAAAAATATAAGATGGGCCTATTCAGATGTTTTACTAATCCTATATTCTTTTTAAGGCACTTTTTGCAGCATAGTAGCCGCACATCCCATGCACACCCCCTCCTGGCGGTGTAGATGCAGAACAAATGAAAATCTTTGGGTCAGGAGTAGAATATGGGTCAAAACGAGCTACTGGCCGGGTAAAGAGCTGTGTAAGGTCAGCCACGCCGCCAGTAATGGCCCCACCGACATAGTTTGGGTTATAGTTTGAAAAGGCCCTGCCACCGGTGGTATGCCTTTTCAGGATAATATCTTTAAAGCCAGGCGCAAACCGCTCTATTTGATTTTCAATAGCTTCTGTTCTGTCCACATCAGAGCCATTGGGAACATGGCAATAGGCATATCCGGTATGTTTACCTTCCGGGGCCCTGCCAGTGTCAAACTGACTCTGCTGGCACAGCAATACAAAAGGTTTTTCATGATGTCTTCCATACCAGGCATCACGTTCGCTGGAAGCAATTTCATCTATTGTTCCTCCGATGTGTACAGTGGACGCTTTTAAACAGTTAGGGTCTTTCCAGGGAATAGGGCCGTCTAATGCCCAGTCTACCTTAAATGCGCCAGGCCCAAAATGATATCTTTGCAATCTTTTTACATAACCATTAGGAAGTCTATCGCTGGCAATCCTCATTAGTTGTAGCGGATCAGTATCAAACAGATATGCCTTTGCTGGCGGCAGGTCTTTCATGGAGGTCACTCTTGTAGAAGTTATTATATCACCGCCCAGCTCGCGAAGGTAGGAGGTCAACGCATCAGCTATGTATTGTGATCCTCCTGCAGCTACCGGCCAATCAGTAACATGGCCTGTAAGAGTAAACATCATACCCAGTGCCGCACTTAAGGGTTTTTCAAGTGGTAAAATGCTATGAGCGGCGCAACCTGCAAAAAGCGCTTTAGCGCGAGTTTCTTTGAAAATACTATTGGCTAAACCAGTAGCTGAACGAATGGCCTTCATACCAAAACGGGCCATCAAAAACGGACTTTTAGGTATCGTTAACGGCGCCAGGGCATCTTCCAGTAAAGCTTCTGCCTTAGTCACAAAAGGGCGCAACAGGCGAACATAGCTCTCTGCATCATTTCCTAAGCCAAGTGCGGTTTCTTTCAATGATCTCGTCAAAAGTACTGCTGCCCCGTCATCTAATGGATGTGCCACTGAAGCCTCCGGAAATATCCATTTTAGACCGTATTGCTCCAAGGGAAGTTTTTTAAAATATGGGGAAAGGACACCCATAGGATGCACAGCCGAACAAAAATCATGATGAAACCCTGGCAGCGTAAGTTCAGCCGTTCGTAAGCCTCCTCCCGGAGTAGTGGCAGCCTCAAATACAGCTACTTTAGCGCCATTCCTGGCCAGTTCAATAGCTGCAGCCAACCCATTAGGTCCGGACCCTATTATTACAGCGTCCACGTCATTCATGTCCTTCGCTTCCTCATTTGCGGGTTCTCGTATAGATCGCTTTCATCTTCTTCAGGCCTGTTCATGCTACATTGAAAATCCTTTTCCACCAAAACACTCATTTCCTGACCATCAGCCAAAGATATTTGACCCGAAAACCCTACCTGGTCGGTGATAGCCCATTCTTTCATTACATGGCCAGGGACTACAATACGTATTTCACTATCTTTAAAACTGGCATTGAGTGATTCGTCATCTCCACCAGCTAATGTATAAATGAGTCGACCGGTTGGGAAGGATATTGTGTCGCTGGTCATTCCTTTGTGACTCACTTCATCTACTTCTGTTTTTGAAAGTCTTAATCGCAGTGTATTCCCTTTAATCCTTAGTTTCATATCCTGATCTATCTATATTCTTGTGGGCAGATTATTCTGTGCGGCTAAAACTAACAACACTTTTATGCTACAAAAAGATGTTCCAACTGATGTTTATAGTGATTTTTGTCAGGAAAGTCCTGTAATCCTACCTTCATTATCTATATCCATACCTTCGGCCGCAGGTGTAGCAGGTAGCCCCGGCATACGCAACATGTTACCTGTAATAGGTATCGAAAAACCTGCTCCGGAAGCCACTTCTATCTCACGTACCGTCAAGGTAAAATTCACCGGCCGGCCTAACCATTTAGGATCATCGCTCAATGAATTTTGTGTTTTGGCAATACAAACAGGTTTGTCGTTCAGTCCAATACGTTCAAGTTTTCTGAGATTTTGCTTAGCCCTCGGTAAAAACTCAACATTTCTGGCCCCATAAACCTTTCTTGCTACTGCTTCAATTTTTTCCTTCACCGTCCAGTTCCAATCATAAATCGGTTTGTAGGATCCAGATCCGTTTTCAATAGCCTCTATTACTTCTTCAGCCAGAACGGTGGCCCCGGCTCCACCTTTTTCCCAACCCTCGCAAATAGCTACCTTGACATTCAGTTCTTCACACCTTTCTTTCACTATCCTGATCTCCTCTTCCGAATCTGTTATAAATTTATTGATGGAAACCACCACTGTGAGACCATAGATAGCAATATTTTCAATATGTTTTTCCAGGTTGGCAAGCCCTTTTACCAATGCTACTGTATTGTGTTCTTTTACATCGGCCAGAGACTGTCCTCCATGGTACTTTAGGGCTCTAATGGTAGCAACAAGTACAACCGCCTTCGGGGCAAGCCCGGAATATCCACATTTAATATTCAGAAATTTTTCTGCCCCCAAATCTGCTCCAAAACCAGCTTCAGTCACTACATAATCCGTCAGTGACATACCCATTTTCGTAGCTATCACAGAATTCGTACCCTGGGCAATGTTAGCGAAAGGCCCTCCGTGGATAATAGCTGGATTTCCTTCTAACGTCTGTACCAGGTTAGGTTTGATAGCTTCTTTAAGCAAAGCGGCCATAGCGCCTTCGGCCTTCAGGTCACGCGCAAATATGGCCTGTCCTTCATACGTATCTCCTATGTAAATATTGCCTATTTTTTCTTTCAGATCAGACATACCTTCCGCCAAACAGAGAATGGCCATTACTTCTGAAGCAGCAGTAATATTAAAGCCGGTTTCACGCATCATACCTCCTGGTTTCCCTCCCATACCGGAAACAACGTTACGCAAGGCCCTGTCATTCATATCCATTACCCGCTTCCATTCTACTGTACGCGGATCCAGTCCGAGATTATTCTTTAGGCTTTGAATGTTATTGTCAATCAATGCCGCCAGTAAGTTATTGGCTTTTTCTATAGCGGCAAAGTCACCTGTAAAGTGTAGGTTAATATCTTCCATAGGCACTACCTGTGAATACCCACCGCCTGCCGCTCCACCCTTCACTCCAAACACTGGCCCCAAAGAGGGTTCACGAAGCACCACAGTAGTTTTTTTGCCAATTTTATTCATCCCCTCAGCCAATCCGATAGATGTGGTGGTCTTTCCTTCACCCGCCGGCGTCGGGGTCATGGCAGTTACCAGGATCAGGTTGCTTTTGCTTACCTTCTTCTCATCGATTAGCTTCAGTGGTAGTTTGGCTTTATAATTCCCGTACAACTCCATGTCATTTTCTGCAATACCGAGCTGGTTGCCGATGTCTTTGACAGGTACGAGCTTTGAGGATTGGGCAATGTCCAGATCTGAAGGATACGAGGCCATGGAATTTACGTTTAGGTGCACTCTAAATTAAAAATATAATTCTAATTTGGCGCTCCACTCATGTCGGGAAGAATGCGGGACAAACAGAAGATATTTCACTTCAAGAAGTTCGACGTAAACCATACGGAAAGCGCTATGAAAGTAGGAACTGACGGTGTATTACTAGGGTCATGGGCAGAAAGTGAAAATGTAAACCATATATTGGACATAGGCACGGGCTGTGGGCTTATTGCTCTCATGCTGGCTCAGCGCTTCTCCAAGGCCAAGATCACGGCTATTGATATTGATAAGGCATCGGCCGGGGAAGCAAAACGTAATTTTTCAAACAGTCCCTGGAAGGATCGCCTGAATTCAATCGTCACATCCTTACAGCAGTTCAATGGCGGCCCGGAAAAATTTGATCTGATCGTATCCAATCCACCCTACTTCAACCACGGAACTTCTTCACCAAATACCGCAAGACATTACGCGAGACATATTAAATCATTAAGCCATCCGGAGTTGCTCGGGGCCAGTAGCCGGCTGCTGTCTTCGGAAGGTAAACTATGTGTTATCATTCCTGCTTATAATCAGGATATTTTTATGCGTACCATTCCTCAAAAAGACTTATACGTGCACAAAAGACTCCATTTTTACTCAAGAGCTGATAAACCTTGTGAACGTGTATTGCTTCAAATAAGCAAGAAAAAAGCATCGATTATCAAAGAAGAAGCACTTACTCATTACACAACGGATGGCAGCTGGTCAAACGCATACAAAAGATTGACCCAGGCCTTCCACCCAATGCTTTAAAACGGCCCTATTACCTTCTGATAAGACCTGAAGGGAAGACTACAACACTTTCATTACCATCTTTACCTACAGCCGTCACACCAAAGAGATAATTGTCGATCACAATGCCTTCAAGTGTAAATTGATCCACATTGCCCACATACCTGGAATATTCCCATTGCGCAGAGGTGGTTTCTCTCCAGTATATCTTATAACCTGCCAGTGTTTCACCTTCCTGCTTGTCCCATTTCAATGTAGTAGAAGGCTGTACGGCACCACCAATTTTAACATTTACCGGCTGCGGGGGCGCCCAGGCTATGCCTGCAAGGGTAATAGCATTAACGGCTGTTAACCTTTTAGTATAATCAAAGTTAACACCGGACAATACATCGCCGTATGCTATTCCATTTTCAGTACGCAGGTCCTGATGCTGTCGATTGTAGTTTTCATGTGTCTCCATAATCCTTATCCCTGCAAAACCTTCGTCATTGAACGGGCGATGATGCCCTCCTCTTCCAAAGCGGTCTAACCGGTAGATCAAAGTAGGACGCATTTCCGGCATGTAGGTGGTGGTTTGTTTGTGAACATACCGCGCCAATTGCCTCGAAATACCATCTACCTCTCCTCCATAATACCTTCTTAGCGTACGCTGTCTCTCAGTTTCAATAACAGGAGTCGGTTCAGAAAATATCCTAAAAGACCGATTATCTATCACTCCATCAATACCTTCAATATTACCTATCATGTCATTGTTCAAAACACCTACTATGCCCCATTTTAGGTCCCTAGCGACCTTGGCCATATGCTTACCACCAAAAAGTCCCTGTTCTTCCCCTGATAGTCCTACATAGACGATGCTGGTGGGGAATTTATATTTAGATAAAACACGTGCCGCTTCCATAGCGCCGGCCATTCCTGTTGCATTATCATTCGCACCAGGTGCATCACTTGTTGAGTTGAGCACGTCGGAAACACGGGTGTCAATATCACCTGACATGATGATATAGCGGTCCGGATATAGGCTACCGTGTTGAATGGCCATGACGCTTACTATTTCAGTATCTTTTTTTATTCGCGTTTCCGGATCTCCTTTTACAATATTTCTTAAATATGATACTTCAAGGCAATTGCCACAGTCTTTAGAAATTTGTTCAAACTCCTTTTTGATCCACCTGCGGGCTGCACCGATACCGCGTGTAGTTGATGTGGTATCGGATAATGTATGGCGTGTACCAAAATTAACCAGGGCTTTAATGTCCCTTTCAAGACGCGCCGCAGACACGTCTTCCACAATAGTGTAATGACGTTGATCCGTGGCAGGAGGCACTTGCGCCAGTAGTATTGTCCGGGAAAAAAGATATATTGTGATCGTTAGTAAACTTTTCATCATACATTTAGGTTAAATCAGCTTAAGTTTAAATATGACAACAAAATAACGCATCACACGTCCCGGTCATGGAAATTCTAAACAAAAACGTCGAAAATCGTGGTAAATTCTATATCCTGGATAATGGTACCGAGGTGGCAAAAATGACTTATGTATCAGCCGGGGATACAAAATTCATTATTGACCATACAGAGGTAAGTGAATCGTATAAGGGCAAAAACCTTGGCTTAAAGCTTGTAGAGGCAGCTGTTAATTACGCGCGAACCAATAATCTTAAAATCATACCTTTGTGCCCTTTTGCGCGCAGTGTTTTCGATAAACGGCCGGATTTCGGGGATGTATTGTCTTAGTAAAAAAGTGCATCGTTAGTAATACTCTTTTGGTTCATCTATCTTTAGATTAACATTTGGGTCAACCCGATATAGCATAACTTGTAGTCCTGAATATACATGCTAAATCCCCATGCTCAAATATATTTATTAACCTTATTATCCCTTAAAAATGAATATTTTCGTAGCAAAGCTGAACTTCCGAACTACTCCAGAAACATTACAGGCCTATTTTGAAGAATATGGCGAGGTATCTTCAGCAAAGGTAATTTTCGACAAAGAAACTCAACGATCAAAAGGTTTTGGTTTCGTAGAAATGCCCGATGATCAAGCCGCCCTTACGGCAATTGATCAATTGAATGAAACTGAATTAGACGGAAGAACTATCGTAGTAAAAAAAGCAAAACCAAAAACAGAAAGTATGTAACTTACTACTGTTTTATGCATTGAATAGAAGCGGGCAAAGCCCGCTTTTTTTTTAGCCATTTATCTGGTTGACAGCATATTATTATTCTCTTTCGGGAACATAACGGGACCTGATCCAGTTGTCTTAGAAAATGAAGATCAAAGAGGAAATTAACCGGTTGCCATTTAAAAATGAGACACAAAAAGCGGCCTTAAACATTTTATTTACTTCAAACTGGATCTCGTCTCAATATCAGAAATTTTTTAACCCTTACGGCATTACTTCACAACAGTATCATGTATTGAGTGTCTTAAGGATTACCCATCCCAAAACCATATCTACTTCTGAAATTAAAGCACGTCTGCATGATCGGAATTCTGACGCTTCCAGGATTGTAGATCGCTTAACTTCAAAAGGTTATGTTAAAAAATCTGTTTGTTCAGAAGACCGCAGATTAGTGGATGTGAGTCTGACAGAAAACGGATTTCAATTATTGCATGAAGTGGATAGAAACATAGACATAATGAATGACTTCTCAGGTAACCTGAATGAAAGGGAAGCCCAAACATTAAACGAATTATTGGACAAACTAAGATCAGCCTGCTGATTCCGGATCCTTTCCCGGATCATAAAGAGGTAGCTCTATTATAAAGGTAGTCCCTAACCTTTCTTCACTCTCTACCCGAACAGTACCATGGTTTAACAAGGCAAAATCATACACCAATTGTAATCCTAAGCCAAGTCCTTTTTCACCACTGGTGCCCCAGCTGCGATTATACTTATTCGTTCCAAAAAGTACATCGAGTTTTTCTTTGGAAATTCCCACACCATTATCCGTAACACGAATATCGGCCATGGCCCCGTTGGCCGAAGCTACTACTGACACTTCTCCTTCTTCTTCCGTGAATTTAATGGCGTTATTGATCAGGTTTCTAAGGATCGTTTTGAGGCTATTGACATCCGCCCAAAGCACCAAGTCATCTTCAAATTTCGACGTTAAAGTGATTTTCTTATCCTGGGCCATATGGACAAAAAGACTATGCAAGTCATCAAAAAAAACGGTACTGAGGCTCACCTGCTCAGGAGTATAAGGAATAGCCCCTTGTTGAGTAACCGCCCAGTCCAGCAGATTATCCAGAAGAACAGACATTTGATCTACCGACTTATCAAAGTGTTCATTAATATCAGCAAGGCCGTCCATGTCCTTTTCCTCAATAAACAGTTTTATCAGGTTAGAAACCCCCTTAAATGCACTTACGGGGCCACGAAGGTCATGAGAAATGATAGAGAAAAAACGGTCTTTTGTATCGTTAAGGTCTTCCAGTTGGTCACGCTGGGCAGCTATTTCTTCTTTCTGCTCGCTAAGCAGAAGGTTGGTGGCTTGTTTCTGTCTATTGTTTTTGTACAGAACAAAAGCCAATAAAACTACTAACAGCAATACCACTATCAGTGAGATCCCTACGATCTGTTGTGAGCGCTTTTGTTCTTCCAGCAGGTCCACTTCTACCTGTTTTTGTGATACTTCATATTCCGTACGAAGGTCCGCCATTTGGCGGATGGTTTCCTCATTATTTATACTATCACGATAGGCAAGGTATTTACTCTGATAGGTATAAGCTTGCTCATAGTTTCCTGCTTCCTGATACAATTCTGATAGTTTTAAACTGGCGTCACGTGTTTGTTCCTTGAGGCCCAACTCTATCGACACATCATAACTTCTCTGGGCATATTTCAAAGCACGTTGGAAATCTCCTTTCTCTCGATAGATATCGGCCATGTAGGTGTCATAAACGGCTATAGGATATCTGTCACCTAGTTTTTCCAGGATAAGTGTAGCTTCTTTAATGTTTTTTTCAGCTTCTGCATGTCTGCCTTGTTCGGCATATACCAAACCTATGTTACCTAAACTGTAAGCAATACCTATCTCATAATCTACTTGGGCATACAATACCTGAGATTCTTCAAAATAGAGTAGCGCCGTATCTAACTGAGAAGACTCCCGATAAAGATCTCCTGTATTCAATAAGCTGGAAGCCAGCCTAAGCGTATCATTTTCCCGGCGAAAGATATCAATAGCTTGATTATAATATCGAAAGGAAGTTTGTTGATTTCCCTGTACTCTATAAACACCTGCTATGGCATTTTGAGCTCCGGCAACGCCAATCATGTAATTAGCACGTTGTGCAAAATCTAAACTTTGAAAGTAGCAAAATAATGATTGCTCAAGATCTCCTTTAAGTTTGTACGCATGCCCTTTCTCAATAAAGCCTCTATGTAACCATAGGTGATTCGAATCAGCTTCGGCAAATTCAACGAGTAATGTAGAATATTTTAACGCTGAGTCAGGATTAGTATGATAAAAAGCTATTTCATGAAGCACTGTCATTTTCAGTGAATCACTATCGGTTAATTTAGCATATAAATTAACCAAGCTATCTGCTATGTTTTGATCCTGCGCTTGTAAATAAGAACTGAAAAATAAAAAGCCTATCAGAAAATAGGCTTTGTACATTTTAATCATTCTATGTTTTAATCTTTATCTCCGGATCCCAGCTATATTTCTGACTACCACCATTGATTTTAAAACGAAAAGTATAACTCTCTGTTGTATCAGCCGGAAAATTACCTACTGTCCCAGACCATGAACCATCACTGGTGTTTTTAGTAGGCGCAGGGCTAAATACCTGACCACTGTTATCTACAAATTCTGATAAATCAATGGTATCAGATTGATTAATGGAAGTTGCTCGCCAAATGATTTTGTCACCGGGACTTGCATTAATATGTAATTCAGAAGTACCTTCTCCGGTATCATCTCCGGGATTATCATCCTCCATGTAAACCGTAGTAGTACCAGCTAATGTAGTTTTTGTGTCTACAACAATTAAAACATTGATGTCTGCCATAGTTAAGTTGTTTTTTAAAAGTGTAAATGCGTTGAGTTAAATAACATCAATAATACACTTAAACTTTACAACCACACCTTAAAATTGGTACAAGAAGATGCAAATGACAGATTTCGATCATTTTTCAATTAATTTAAACCTTTTTGAGTTCTGTTTGCACGAACTGCATAAGCTCACGGATATAGCTTTTACTGAAATCAAACTTAATATTGGCAGCAGCATAAACTTCCGGTATGGACTGTGTATAGCCCAATTTTAGAGCATTCATATATCCTGCCAACCCTTGCTCCCGGTTGTCTTTGTAATTCTTCCAAACGGCTACCGCACCTAGCTGGGCCATACCATATTCTATATAGTAGAAAGGCACTTCATACAGGTGCAATTGTTTTTGCCATAGGTGGTCTTTATTCTCCTTAAGGTTATTCCAGTCTGTGATATCATCTGAAAATTCGTCAAATATCGTATTCCATTTCACCACTCTTTCCTCTTCGGTATGTGACGGATTTTCGTAGATCCAGTGCTGGAACTTATCGATCGTAGCTACCCATGGTAGTGTCTCTATGATCTGCTCCAAGTGCTCTTTTTTGGCACGTTTCAGATCTTCTTCATTGGCAAAAAACACATCCCAGTGGTCCATGGAGATGAGTTCCATACTCATGGAGGCCAATTCCGCTACTTCAGAAGGGGTATGTTTGAATTCGGTAAGCTCCAGGTCACGTGTTAGAAAAGAATGCACCGCATGGCCGCCTTCATGCAAAATAGTGATCATATCCCTATGGGTAGAGGTAGCATTCATAAAGATAAAAGGAACACCGATTTCCGACAACGGGTAATTATATCCCCCCGGGGCCTTTCCCTTCCTGGATACCAGGTCAAGGTGTCCCATTTCCTTCATAATACTTAAGCATTGACCTAAGAAAGGATCAAGCCTTTTAAAACACTCAATGGTCTTTTCTGTCAGGTCATCACCCCCTTCAAAAGGTTTTAGCGCTTCACGCCCTTTCGGGTCTACTGCTTTATCCCACGGGCGAAGGTGATCTAGCTTTAGCGCAGACTTACGCTCTTTTGCGAGGTCATTAAGCATAGGTACCACTTCCGTCTGCACAGAATCATGGAATGCAAAACAATCTTCAGCTGTGTAGTCAAACCTCCCCATAGACCTGAACATATAATCGCGAAAGTTATCGAAACCTGCATTTTTAGCTACTTGTGTTCTCAAACCGATCAGTGTATTGAATAAACCATCCAGAGATTCTTTATCTTCTAGCCTTCTTTTGGCCACACTGTGATACACGGCCTCTCGTTTGTTTCTGTCCGTAGATTGCAGGAAAACCGCAGCTTGCTGCAATGTCATTTCTTTACCCTCCACTTCCACCGTCATAGCGCCATTGATCTGTCCGTACTTTTGGGTTTCAGTCTGTATCTCAGTAAACACCGGGATATTCTCTTTCCTGAATATTTCTATATCCTTACGCATTTCACGCACGAGAATATGGTAACCTTCCTTTTGTTCAAGCGCTGATAAAAACTCACTACCAGCAGCTTTTTTATTTAAACTATCCGAATAAGGAGCAATTTCAGGTTGGATCTTAGTGACAAAGAATTTATAAGCATCGCTGTATTTCTCATTATCCGTATACCGGGTCATATTGATGTATCTCCACCCTAAATCCTCAGAGATAACTGCACTGAGCTCACTTTTATCTTTGAACCATTGCTCAAGTTGGTCCATCGAACCGATCTCTCTTTCCAGAAGGTCCTCAAAATAAGGTTTCATTCCCTCCCAGGTTTCAATGCGAAAGTCTTCAGGTAAAAAAGTTCTTGGTTTTCTTTTTATGGTGTTTGTCATCTGGTTGTTTGTTGCTGGGTTCTGGGTTCTGGTTGCTAGGTTATGGTTGCTGGTTACTGGCTTTTGGATGTTAGTTACCGGCAGTCAAATGATTTTAGCCGATTTCTATAACTACATCATCGGTTAACGGATGGCCGACACAGGTTAGTACATACCCTTCGGCTGTCTCTTCCTCGGAGAGACCTTCTTCTTCATCCAATTTCACCTTTCCCGAAATACATTTGCCACGGCAAGCGGTACATAAGCCACTTTGGCAAGAGTACGGCAGGTCTATGCCCTGATCCAATGCCGTTTCTAAAATGGTACTGGAAGGCTCCACCTCAAATTTATGCTCTTCTCCATCATAGATCACGATCACTTCTCGTGTAATGATCTTGCTGCCCGGGTCACTTTGTTGTGCGCCGTCAGTATTGGTACTCGCGACAAAACTTTCTTTTAATAATTGCTCTTTACTTATATTTTGATCTGCAAGGAAAGACTCAACGGTACGCATCATGCCTTCCGGGCCACATAAAAGGTAGGTGGTATCTGAGTGTTCCGGCAGGACATCAAAAATTTTCGTCAGTATCTCCTGATCTAACAGGCCTGCATATCCCTTCCAATCGTCAGGCGCTACATCCAGCACGTGTATCAAAACAAGGCGACCTTGATAGCCTTCAGCAAGTCGTTCAAGTGTTTCTTTGAAAATGATGCTCTCACTATTGCGATTGGCATAAATCAGGGTAATGACACTGTGCGACTCCTGATCCAGGGTGGATTTTATAATAGACAGCATAGGTGTAATACCACTGCCTCCTGCAAACATCACCAGGTGCTTGTCATTGTTCTGATCATAATCTACGGTAAACGCTCCCATGGGCTCCATTATTTTCATGGTATCCCCTACTTTGAGGTTATTTGCCAACCAGTTAGACATCACTCCATTTTCTACACGTTTAACGGCTACTGCCAAATGCTGCTCAGTGTATGGCGAAGAACACAATGAATATGCTCTCCTTACTTCCTTGCCATCTATGGTATTTATCAATGTAAGAAACTGGCCTGATTTGTATAATATTGGCGTATTCGGTTGCTCAAATACAATGGATATTGCATCCTGCGTCTCCCGAACAATATCAATTACCTTCAAATCAAAATACTGTGTGGTGTTGGACTTTTTAGCGGACTCTTCTTTGCTCTTGCTCTTTTTAAAAAAACTAAATGCCATTGAATTTCATAAGTTTAACCAGGAGGTAAGTTTAAATACGATCGCTCTGCTTTTCGCACTAAAGCTCTCCGGAAAATAATTATCTGTGTATACAATAAATAAATCTGAAACAGGGCGATAGCGCCATTGAAACCGTGCATTCATATTAACATTGTCGGCCTGTTCGTTATATTGTACAAATGTAGTAAGGAATAGTTTATCCGTGAAAGTTAAATCAACTCTTGGGCTGATAAGCCAGAAGTCTGCCTGTCCGAATTCACCTGGCAGATCGAGGCTGTTAAACTCTGCATCCAGCGCTACATTCAGGTAAGGCTGATAACGGTAGTTCATACCTCCTGATACATTCACCCTGTTTCCATTGAAAAAACCTCCGAACCGCATTTCACCGGAAGCCCAAAACAGCTTCCTGCGGTCTGTGTTGAATTCCAGTTCTAATGATCTCCAGCTATAGGAAGTTCTGTTTACCAGCACATAGTCATCCAAGGGTTCAAAATCATCCAATAACTTACGAAATATCTCATTGTATGAGAGTTCCAAATTTGCCGTGTTATTAAACTGAAACTGATAGCCAAGTTCATATTCACTATCCGTTTTTTCAAAATCAAGATCCGTGAATAGCGTAAACTCCACGTATGGCCCGTGATTATTAATATTACTACCGACAGGATAAAAGCTGTACCCATTAAAATTAGTGACACGAAAAACATTTTTCCGCTGCACGAAACCTGCTTCGGCATTATAATCTTCCCCAACTGCATAGGCTAATATTGTGCTCTCAAAACGTGTACTTTGATAACTCAAAAGGCCTCCTCCTGAAAATGTATCATCTTTTTTCTCTTCGTCAAAAGAGTTATGAAAATAAAAATCTCCGGTCCATCGCCCATCCGGACTGATCAGGTTATAATCTACCCCCAACACACGATTATATTTAGTGGTAGAAATGGTTGAATCACCGTCATCATAATTCAATGCCTGCCGATTAACGGCAATCACACCTACGTTAGAACGATCGAAAACCTGGCGTTGCAATACCCCCACCGTATAGTTTTGTGCTAAAAGCCGATAGGAATTAGCTATTTCGTCCACACCCGTCAGTAACGCGCCGTTTTCTTTCCGCGTTTGCATATTCAAAAGCCCAACACGCCATTTCTGACCTATTTTACCACTGAGTCTGGCGCCGTAGAGAATAGGCACTTGAAGGGCATTATCGGCGGTATCCTTTGCTATTCCAACCCTTCTGCTGAAAAAGGGGCGTGTATTGCGTAACCCTCCCTGTCCAAACAGGTCTTGGTTTTCCAGGAAAAATTGTCTTCGTTCCGGGAAAAATATTTCAAAGCGCTGTAGGTTAGTCACTTGCCTATCCACTTCCACCTGTGAAAAATCAGGGTTGACCGTCAGGTCAAGGTTGAGAGAAGAAGTAACCCCTACTTTGGCATCAAACCCGGCATCAAAAGTGCTTTTTGTAGAGGTATCTTCTTCGAAATCTTTACTTACACCGGAGGTTATAAAAGGAATCAAAACAACATTTGTCCCTGCTTTTGGCAAAGGTGCATCAAAGGTCAGCCTGCCGGCAAAAACAAAGTCAGAGGGCCCGAACCCCTGTGGTACGACAGTCCAGCCGGACCGTTCATTCAGTTTAAGATTATTTCTAAGGAAAACGATATTCCACTGGTCATTTTGATCATCGTATCGCAATGTTTTGAACGGAATAGCCATTTCGAATTCCCAGCGGTCTTTATATCTTTCTACCGCTGAAAACCATTTGTTATCCCAATCGGGACGTACTTCTCCTCCCTCAATGACCAGTCCTTCCCGCTGCACACCAAAAGGAGTAAGCCCAAATGTGAACCCATTGGTATAATCATTATAAGGATCAATGTAAATACTGATGTTTTCATTGAGTCGCCAGATAAAATCACGTCTTAGTGAAGCGACAATATCTTCTTCATCCGTAGCTTCGTAACAGACACCACCTATGTACAGGTTCTGTTCATCAAAACTGATCATGATGCGTGTCTGTGCCCGGGCTGCTATTGAATCTTGTGGGAAGTTCTGCACAAAATCTTGTGCTGCCTGAGCACTTTGCCAAACATCTTCCAGTAATTTACCATCGAGCTGCAGAGGTTTAAAAACTTTATTGGCAACCAGTCGATATTTTTCAGCATATTGTTGTGCTTGCACACTGACGGAAAAACACGTCAGACTTAGCAAAACCACTGTAAACCAACCTTTCCTCATTATGATTACAAAACTAAATAATGGAAAAACCATTGTGCATCTATATATTAAGATTTACATGAACGGAATTATTTGCTACTTTTGTGCGCTTTGAAATCAAAGCCTATTTCATGATCCTCAATGCGCTCACTGCCACCTCTCCAATAGATGGACGATACCGAAAACAGACGGAAGCTCTTTCCGGCTATTTGTCAGAATTTGGGCTGATAAAATATAGAGTCAGAGTAGAAATCGAGTATTTCATTGCTTTATGTGAGGTACCTCTACCTCAGCTCAAGAGCTTTTCGCACGAACATTTTACCGCATTGAGGAATATTTATGAGAATTTTGAGGAAAAGGACGCTGAGCGAATAAAAGAAATTGAGAAAACCACGAACCATGATGTCAAAGCGGTCGAGTACTTTCTAAAGGAAAAGTTTGAGGTACTGGGCCTTGAGGAAACGATGGAGTTTATCCATTTTGGGCTTACATCACAAGACATTAACAACACGGCCATACCTCTTTCGCTTAAAGAAGCTCTAACCGGTGAAGTCTTTCCTTTACTGGAAGAGGTTAGTTCTATGATCAATGGTTTTGCTGAACAGTGGAGTATTGTCCCTATGCTTGCCAAAACACATGGCCAGCCGGCCTCACCTACTACTCTTGGTAAGGAAATAAAGGTCTTTCATAAACGAGTGGCGAATCAGGTTGCATTGCTAAGGTACATTCCTCATGCTGCAAAATTCGGAGGAGCCACCGGTAATTTCAATGCACATCATGTGGCTTATCCGGATGTAAACTGGATTGAATTTGGCAATTCATTTATAGAAAAATCCCTGGGGCTTACCAGAAGCCATCCTACAACACAAATCGAACATTACGACCACCTTGCTGCATTGTTTGACAATCTAAAACGAATCAATACTATCTTAATAGATTTTAGTCGTGATGTATGGCAGTACGTTTCGATGAACTATTTTAAACAAAAGATCAAAGCCGGAGAAGTCGGTTCATCTGCGATGCCACATAAGGTCAACCCTATCGATTTTGAAAATGCCGAAGGCAACCTGGGGATTGCCAATGCTGTTTTTGAACATTTAGCTGCAAAGCTACCGATATCAAGACTCCAAAGAGACCTGACAGACTCCACCGTATTAAGAAATGTAGGTGTGCCACTGGCTCATATGTTGATCTCATTACGATCTCTTAAAAAAGGACTCCATAAATTGGAGCTCAACCCGATAGCTATAGAAAACGATTTAAATGAAAACTGGGCCGTTGTAGCTGAAGCACTCCAGACCATTTTACGCCGTGAAGGGTATCCTAAACCTTATGAAGCGTTAAAAGATCTTACCCGCAAAAACGAGCAAATCACAAAGGATAGTATACAAAGGTTTATTGATTCACTTAACGTTAGCGATACCTTAAAGGCAGAGTTAAAAAAAATCACTCCATTTAATTATACCGGGGTCTCCTGAATGTTGATATGATCCCTTAAGTGTAGTTGCCTGTACACCAGGACCTGCTTTCCCCGTGATGCTACCCCACTACCCTATATAATCTCCTGTTTCTCTGCGGCATTCTTTTGTCTTTTTCTTGAGCTTAAATTTCCAAAAAGGGCCATTTCGGAATAAGATGCGAATTTTTGCTCCCAGGTTATGAAGTAGCCGGTTGGTTTCTGATTTATAGCCAGTCTGCCCCTTAACCTGTATAAGGTATACAAAGCCCATAGAATAGGTCAATTCATCTACACACTTATTGCCCATATAAAGACCTTTTGCGGTAGGTTTTACCCAATGAATGATATCACGTTGACGATGATCTTTGTCTCTCGGTTTGTACTTGGGTTTAGAGGTAGTAGTTGGTGTATCGCCAAACTCCAGCTTTTCCTGGGCAAAAAGGTTTGACGAAATTATTCCAACCAAAACAATCAAGACTATCAACCTCATGTCACTAATTTAACTAAAAATTATGCGTTGAGGTCAACACTTCTAAATCAACTGTGAATGAAGGTGTTATCAGTTCACATTCTCGACTTTCCCTGAACCCACTACCTTAACATCTATCAGTGAAGGTGTCCCTTTATACTTTATCCTTCCGCTGCCGCTAATGGAGCCCCTCAAGTCGTCCGAAACGAATATATCAGTATCTCCCGAACCTGCTATCGTCACCTCATAGTCATTGACAATCAGTCCAAAGGCCCTGTAATCACCGGACCCTGCTATAGAAATGTCAACGTTATCCGCCTCTCCGGACAGTGTTACATCACCGCTACCGGATATGGAATGGTCTAATCGCTGCACATCCAGTATAGCATCAATACTTCCGGAACCGCTCAGGTTTATGATCAACTCGTTTGTTTCCCATGTGTTAGTACCCTTAATGTCAGCACTACCTGAATTAAATAGGCCCCTGAGTTCAAAAAGAGAAAGGTCTACGGTGATATCACCGTCATTGATACACCTTGATGACTCGATGATCAACTCTCCTCCCCTGGTATATATACTTACATGATCCAACACATTACGTCTGCCTTGAACAGTCAAACGGTGGTTACTCACCCCGGTAGTTATGTTAATATCAGCGTCAATTGAGTTAGAAACCTTGGTGAATTCACCAAAGTTATAGTTATCTGTTTTGACAGACCCACGACCATCAATACAGTTATTATGACCGTCATCATCAAGATCTATATAGCACGACGAAGTACCTAAAAGGAATAAAAGAGATAGTAGCGTAGTTATTGAGTTAAGTTTATTCATAGTTAATGAGTTTTTTTCCAAAGACTTAACGTAACTAAGAAGGTTTCCAAATTTTCAAACAAATCCTATAGGTTTAGTTAATTTTACTCATTATGGAAAATGATCAATACGAGCAATACATCGAAATGCCGGAAAAATTTCATTCCTTTTCTACAGGTACCCTCTTTGACAGATGTATAGAGTGTGATAAATATCTGTTGGATGCCGATACCGAATATTATATTGAAAAGGCGATAAAACGTTATGATGGATTTAGTGCACAGGATGTAATCTTTGAATACGCCATATGTATAGATTGCGTAGAGCGAATCAGAAAAGAGATGTCAGAAGAATCGCTGAAAAAGATTGAAGACTTTTTCGTTCACAACATGGATATGGAAAGACGTATGAACCTTGTCAATACTAACCCTGGAAACCCTGATGTCTGGACCAGTGAATGTCTCATAAAGGGGACAAAGGTTAACCAACTCCGGGAATTTCAGCTTTATGCACATTGTAAAGGCGAAAAGCTGGATATGCGTGAATCACCCTACCTGCTAGGAAATGAAGCTCTCGACGAAATACAGCACTTACTCTCACAAAAAACATTGGATGAGCTAAACGGCTTCAGGGACAGGAATTTCGGCCCTCCTCCGGAATTAGAGGAAACATTACCCTATCGAAGAGTATTGCTTGTCTGATACATTTGATTTAAAATGGTATGAAATATAAAACCCTGCCAGGTAAATACTAGCAGGGTCCCATCCAAAACTTAAATAGATTATTAAATTATTAACCGTAATACCTAAATAACATTTGACAATTTATTTAGTTTGTCATAGCCAGTAAAATATCATGCTGTGTAATAATATGCACCTCAAGGGCCTCGTCTCTTACCAGTACTGCTTTATTATCTCTATTGATCATCGATGATAGTACATCCAGGGTATTATCCAATCCTACGAATGGAATAGGTTGGTCCATTATTTCCTGTATTTTCTTTTCTGTGATATCCGGTTGTTCTATAAGTTTTTCCAATAGCTTGGAAGTACTTACGCTTCCTACGAATTGATTTCCATTCGTAATGGGTACCTGATCAATACCTTGCTTGTTTAACATTTTCACTACCTCTCCTACTTTTGCATCCTGATCTACAGTAAAAAGCTTGTCTGCCCCATTTTTATGTAGAATGATATCATTGGCCGTAGCAAAATCCCTGGACTCGATGAACCCATGGTCTTTCATCCAGTTGTCATTATATATTTTACCTAAATACCGGGTGCCGTGATCCGGAAGAATAATCACCATTACATCATCTTCTTTCAGATTTTCACGCGCATATTCCAGAGCACCATGCACAGCAGACCCACAGGACCAGCCAATAAAAAGGCCTTCATGCCGGGCTAGTTTTCTCGTGGTTATGGCCCCATCTTTATCCGTTACTTTGACAAAATGATCTATAAGAGAAAAGTCCACATTCTTTGGCAGGATATCTTCACCAATACCCTCCGTCAGGTAAGGATAAACTTCGTTTTCATCAAACTGACCAGTCTCTTTATACTTCTTAAACACTGAACCATACGTATCAATACCCACCGTTACGACGTCCGGGTTTTGCTCTTTAAGGTATTTGGCTGTGCCGCACATAGAACCACCCGTACCAACTCCTGCAGCATAATGGGTTATTTTACCTTCTGTTTGTTCCCATATCTCAGGGCCAGTGGTCTCATAGTGTGCTTTAGCATTAGATAAGTTGTCGTATTGATTAGGATAAAAAGAGTTGGGTGTTTCCTTATTAAGCTTTTGTGCTATAGAATAATAGCTACGTGGATCATCAGGAGATACATTGGTAGGACAGACAATTACTTCTGCACCCATAGCACGTAAAATATCTATTTTTTCCTGTGATTGTTTATCTGCCAATGTAAAAACACACTTATAACCTTTAGCAATTGCCACTAATGCCAGCCCCATACCCGTATTGCCTGAAGTGCCTTCTATGATAGTACCACCGGGTTTCAATATGCCGGCTGCTTCTGCATCTTCTATCATTTTCAGCGCCATACGATCTTTCATAGAATTACCCGGATTGAAGTATTCTACCTTCACCAGCACGGTCCCTTTTATGCCTTTTGAAAGGTTGTTAAGCTTTACCAAAGGAGTATTTCCAATGGCCTCAATTATAGAATTGTAATACATGATCCATGTTTTATTTTAATCTGTAAAGCTAGTAAGATGCTTTGTTAAATGACAGCGACAGGCCCCTAAAAAAATGTCAGCATCTTGCTGATTAAAGTATTAGCACTAGTGCTGTTCAATGATTAAACGACGTGTCCAATGCAGATTATGCATGGTGCCTGGAGGGAACAGTGCTATTCGATGAGTTGGCAGTTAGCAATAAACAGTAAGCAAAATTTTATAACACGCCATTACTTACTGCCGACCCTATTATCGGTTAATGGTTGTGTTCATTGTAAATAAATCATAATTGAAAACTAAAAGTGGCACAAACATGACACTAGTGCCTCCCTGCCAATAGATAAAGTACGGCCATCCGCACTGCTACCCCATTTTCTACTTGCTCCAGGATAATTGAGTGATTGGAATCCGCCACATCACTGTTCAGTTCCACTCCACGGTTGATCGGTCCGGGATGCATAATAGTGATCTCTTTATCCACTTCTTCCAAAAGTCTCTTATTAATGCCGTAGTAAAGTGAATACTCGCGCAATGAAGGAAAATATTTGATTTGTTGACGTTCCAGCTGTATTCGTAATACATTGGCGATATCGCACCATTGAAGCGCTGATTTCACATCCAATTCCACCTTCACCCCCAATGACCCGATGTATTTGGGCAGCAATGTATTCGGCCCGCATACCATTACCTCGGCACCTAATAATTTAAGCGCCAAAATATTGCTAATGGCTACACGTGAATGCAGGATGTCGCCTATAATAGCTACTTTCAATCCTTCCAGCGATCCATATTTTTGATGTATTGAAAAGGTATCCAGCAACGCCTGTGTGGGATGTTCGTGCGTACCATCTCCGGCATTAACAATAGTGGCGTCAATGTGCTTAGCCAGAAAATGTGGAGCTCCCGGGCTGCTATGGCGCATTACTACCATATCCACCTTCATAGCCAATATATTGTTCACTGTATCCAGCAACGTTTCCCCTTTTTTGACGGAACTCCCGGATGATGAAAAATTGATGATATCAGCAGAAAGCCGTTTTTCGGCAAGTTCAAAAGATAATTTTGTACGGGTAGAGTTTTCGAAGAAAATATTGGCAATTGTGATGTCTCGTAAGGAGGGTACTTTTTTAATAGGCCGGTTAATAACTTCTTTAAAACTGGCTGCCGTCTCAAAAATCAGTTCAATGTCCTTTCTGGTGATATCTTTAATGCCAAGGAGGTGTTTCTGACTGAGTTGCGACATGTTAGCTTTCCTTATTTATTAACCATATTTTATTCTTCTTAAAGCCCTGTGCCTCCAGTTCTACCAGTACACGCTGTGACTCGATAGTATTTACGTCTTGCCCCACATAGTCCGGCGCTATTGGCAAATGCCGGGTATACTTTCGGTCTACCAATACCAACAACTCCACACTGCTTGCTCTACCAAAAGCCATCATAGCATCCATCGCTGCGCGAACTGACCTACCCGTATACAGCACATCATCAATGAGCACCACGTGCTTGCCTTCTATAATAAAGTCCACCTTAGTACTGTTGGCCTTAGCCGGAATATCTCTTCTTCGAAAGTCATCACGGTGAAAAGTGGTATCAAGATATCCAAGGTCTATAGCCGAAGTGGTTTCTTTTTCTAACCTTTTGTGGATCATTTCAGCAAGGTAAATGCCCCGGGGCTGCAACCCTAGTATAACGGTATCTTCAAAATTTCCATGAACCTCGATGAGTTGATGGCAAAGCCTGCTGACAGTAATTTCAAGAAGATCAGGACCGAAAATCAGTTTCTTTTGCATATCGAGACGATTGCAAATATAAAAAAGTTTGGATGTCTGCTTTACAATGAAGCGATTAAAATAACAAGACCATATAACAGTACCGACCGGGGCACTACAATAACCACAGGCGCTGCTTACTTATAAACAAGCTTATTAATAAAAAACACTTCTCTATGGACGTTCTGGATGTCTGCTTGAATATTAACAACCCTTTGTGTACCATAGGTATAAAAAGTATTATCAAACCATTTTTCTAATCCCAGGATATTCGTACTGCCTTCAGGAGAGCGGTCTCCTTCATACATTAGCTTTATGTCAAGTTGTTCTTTGCCTTCTAAAACATCATTTTTTTGTACAATCTTATACCTGATCTGGTTATCAAATACATACAATAGCGCTATTTTATCCCCGCTAGTGGCAGCATGTACAAACTGTTCCAGTTCAAAAGATAGAATATCATTTATCTCAAAACTATTATCCCAAAGTAGATCTCCATTTTTATTAAAACCCATCACCACAGCATGCGTATACCGGTATCCTTCAAACATCATCCCGGAAGCAGCGCCTCCTCCGTTTCCTGACCAGGAAGGGTTGAAAAAATTCGCCCCTGTTACAGGAGAAGCATTCCTGTACTTCGGATAAAAGGCTTCTCCCAATAAGATATAGTCATCTCCATTATCAATAAGGTCGTGTACTCTGAGACGGTAGTTAAACTTAATTTTTTTATCCTTTATCTTCCTGCGTTCTATGCGATCTTTCACACGCTGTTCCCTCCGCGCCTTCATATAGCTAAAGAAGTTTTTGAACTCGGCGTAGTTATAGTATTTCACTTTCTGCTCGCCGTATTGATTGACGTTAGTCACGAAAATACCCCGGGAATATTCGGTGTTAAAGCGTCCATATACGCCTGCCACGATCTGGGAATTTTCTTCCATAGCCTGTGAACGACCAAACAATAGGTTATGTGTTTTGTCAGAATCCAGTATTATCCTTTTTACCAGGCTGCCATTAATATCAAATGTATTGAAAAACATTGTATTACGCTTATCAATCGTGCGCCCTGAGAGTAACACATCAAAAGTGTCATTTGTATTGATCTGTATCTCTATCAACTTGGATTTATCATTAAACAGTCCCGGAAGTACCCTGGGTACTCCATCCGTCATGTTATATAATATCACCACCGGACGATAGTTAAAATATCCCGATACCATCACCGCATTTTTTGTGGCCTTAAAATCAAAATAAGAAAAGGGGATATAATTACGAATGGGGCTATGGAAGACATTACCGGCCAAATCCCAGCTTACCAGTTCCAGGTTCCGGTTTTTTACATCGAAATTGTTGAATAACACATATACCCTGCCATCGTAATAATGATAGTCTATGTACCCAAAGTCTTTATTTAATGCATAACGCCGTATCCATTGTATGTCAAAGGAAGTATCCAACAACGTTATTTCTACCACGGAGTTTCCCTGGTCATCATTTTCCAGGTCCTTCAATATAAATAAGCCATCTTCCCCAGCCGATATCAACCGACACTCATGGTTATTATCAACAACCATTTCAAAACGTTCGGGCTGAGTAACCTGACCTATACTAAATATGGGAACCAAAACAGGTAGTAAAAGAACCAGTGCTTTTTTAATCAAAAGTAACTTTGTTTATATATAAGACATTTCTTCGAGGCTCGTCTGAGTAGTTCACTTTATTTTCCACCCGATGGTAGCCCCAAATAAAAAACACGTTGTCATACCAATGAATTGTTCCATTCATACCTGTGTAGGTATGTTTAATTTCATCATATTCGTCTTGTAAAGCTATTTCCTGCTCACCTAACATCACTGTATCGCCTTTGTTTATTATTTTATATTTAATTTTTTCTTCTTGCAGATACATCATTTTGATCTGCTCCCCTACCTGGCCAATATCTACCACACGTTCTAATGACAGGGTTTCCGTATCTTCAATGGCAAAACTATTGTCCCATTGTAATCTACCTTGCTCATCAAGTTGTATCACTACACTTTCATAATATTCAAAACTATTAGCTTCTCTGTTATTCGCCAACTGGTTGGATTCTTTGATGTAACGTGTATTTGATCGATTGCTATAAAAACTGGTATTTGGATAGAACGGGTTACCATAAAAACCAGTGTACGGGTTGCGGGATACCTGTTCAAAAGTAGGGCGGTACACTTCCGCAGATATCAGATAACCTGCTCCATTCCAACTCACCTCATTCAATAAAATTCTGGAAGAATATTTAAAGTCTTTCCCCAATTCCGATCGTTTCTTTACCTTCTCTTTGATCTTACCGGCTCTTGAGGGTTTCATATAATCAAAAAAATGCTCAAAATCGGAAAAAGGATATTCATTTATCACGTTATCCTGGCCCTGAGGCTTGGCAATTACAGAATATATGCCCTGAGCATAATTAGAGTTAGTAAGTCCATAAGCGCCTACTATTCCAATATTACCTCCTTCCAGGCCCGTAGATTTGGCACTCATTACACGATTATCTTCAGGCATACGGACTTCTCTTTCAAACAAAATATCACCCAGCACACTATACGTACGTAAACGCAGAAAATAGCCCTGATAGTCTTTTTCCTGTGTTACGGCATTGAAAGTTCTATTGTCATTCGCCCTTAAATCAAGTATATCACTTTTATCTTTGAAAAACCCCGGAATTACTTCGAGTTTATCATCTCCTAGTGTGTAAGAGAGCAAAGTAGGACTATATCTTACATAGCCTCCAAAGATCAATTTTTCATTGACCAGTATAATATGGCGTAGTTCCAGTTCTACTTCGTTTGATATATCATAACGCTCCACTTCTCCGTCGAATATCCCGACCTGTACTACATAATAATCACTTTTTGCAAATTCACTCTTCCGGAAAATAAGGTAGAGGTGATCATTCTTTAATTCATAGGCAGTAATAGTGTATTTCACATCAATACCTATTTCCTTGTCCCAACGCTCATTCAGATCCGTATCCAGCGACACGATTTTCCAAATGTTACCTTCTCCCTTTCTGAAATCATCAATATCTCTAAAAATTATGGCCCCCTCTTTTCCCGCGGACAAAACTGTAAAATAGTTGTCTGTATTTTTCTTTTCCATCTCATACCTGCCACTTTGGCTCACCTGAGCCAGGCTCAATGCAAAACAGAAAGGCAACACTATAGAGATAAAATACTTCATTCAATATTTAAGACTGTCCCATTCCTACAACAAGATCAAACTCTTCCTTTCTTACGGGTTGTACAGAAAGCCTGGAATTATTCACCAGCACCATTTGACTTAAGCGTTCATCCGACTTAATCTCTGCCAATGTAATGGATCGTTTTAACTTTTCCACGGGTTCAATATCAACCACCACCCATCGTTCGTCATCCGTAGTAGGGTCCTGGTAATATTCTTTTACTATTTTGGCTATGCCCATTACACATTTTTCATTAACGCTATGATAATATAGTGCAAGGTCTCCCACCTTCATTTCTTTCATATTGTTTCGCGCCTGGTAGTTTCTTACACCGTCCCAGTGTGTACGCTTATCATTGACCAGGTCATCCCATGAATAGGTGCCCGGTTCCGTTTTCATTAGCCAATAGTTCATTTTTAATTGATTGGTCTTAAATGGTTTCGTTTTTATAAATTTACGTAAATAATGATTTTATCGGGTAAAAAGAACCATCACTTCCATAATCCACTCCAAATGGAGGGTAAAAGCTATTTTTAACTATTAATGTCTCCAAAAAAAATACTGATCATTCGTTTTTCTTCCATTGGGGACATCGTACTTTCGACTCCCGTAATACGCACTATTAAAACACAACTACATGACGCCGAAGTACACTACTGTACTAAAGCTGCCTATTCTTCCCTGGTTGAAAACAATCCTTATATAGATCACGTCCATCTTTTAAAAGACAGTGTGAACGAGCTTATTCAATCCTTAAAAAAGGAGCAGTATGATTGTATCATAGATCTTCATAAAAACCTGCGTACAAGTATTATCAAACTTCGATTAGGTGTCAAAAGTTACACATTTAATAAGTTGAATTTAGAAAAGTGGTTAATGGTCAATTTTAAGATCAACAAACTGCCAAATCAGCACATAGTAGATCGTTACCTTGAATCGGCAGCGCCACTAGGAATAAAAAACGACGCGCTGGGGCTGGACTATTTCATACCGGAAAAAGACAGTGTACCAAAGGAATGGCTTCCTGAAACTCATCAAAACGGCTACGTAGTATATGCTGTGGGGGCTCAGCATGCCACTAAACGCTTGCCTGTTAAGCGCATGATTGAATTGTGTGATAAGATCAATAAACCTATCATCTTATTAGGAGGAAAGGAAGACGAAGCTGTAGGAGAGCAGATCACTACTTTTTTTGGCCGAACGAAAAAATCAGAGCGGATGGAAGAAGGGCTAAAAAAGCTGAATAAAAAGGCACTCCTATTCAATGCCTGCGGTAAATACAATTTAAACCAATCCGCTTCAGTCATCAAAAACGCTGATTATGTATTTACGCACGATACAGGACTTATGCACATAGCCGCAGCCTTTAAAAAGCAGGTATTTTCCATCTGGGGAAATACCATACCTGCATTCGGTATGTACCCTTATCGTACTAAGTTCACAATTTTTGAAAATAATAAATTAAACTGCCGGCCTTGCTCAAAAATAGGACATCAAAAGTGCCCTAAAGGACACTTTAAGTGCATGAATGAATCCGTTTTTGATTTTTATTTACCTTAATGATCGTATAAAATCAGGCGATCAATATGCCCTTACCAGCTTACCTTCCATGTAATTCACAAATGAGCGATTCGTGACCCGTATTCCTCCCTTCGTAGGAAAATCACCTGTAAAATACCAGTCTCCCAGATGGTCAGGACATGCTTTATGCAGGTTTTCTACAGTTTGGTAGATTATATCCAGTTCAGCCTTCATCTCTTTAGGCTTAACAATATCAGCTATCTTCGCCGATATTTCTTCATAAGAAAATTCCTTGTAAAGAAGGTTTACATAATTTGTGTTGTCTTTTTCTTCCAATGCGGCTTTACATCGCTCATAGACCTCATCCAAAATATGTTCTTTGTTTTGTTCCTTAATAAGCTCTATCATGGCCCGAAAAGCGATGAACTCATTCATTTTAGACATATCAATACCGTAACAATCCGGGAATCGGATCTGCGGCGCGGAAGACACGATCACTACTTTTTTAGGTTCCAAACGGCTGAGCATAGTGAGTATACTCTTTTCAAGCGTAGTGCCACGCACAATACTATCATCCACCACAACAAGCGTATCTACACCTTTTCGGATCACTTCATAGGTAGTGTCATATACATGAGCTACCAATTCATCCCTTTGGTTATCATCCGCTATGAATGTCCTTAGTTTGGCATCTTTCAACACAATTTTTTCCACTCTTGGACGGAAAGACAGAAAATCTTCCAAACTCCCCATATGGGGTTTATTTTCCAGGAGGACTTCCTTACGCTTCGCGCCCAAGTAATCTTCCAGGCCCTGTAGCATACCTAAAAAAGAGGTTTCTGCAGTATTTGGGATATAAGAGAATACAGTGTTTTTCAGATCAAAATTGATAGATTTCAGTATTTGAGGTATCAGTAGCTCTCCTAATTTTTTTCGCTCCTGGTAAATGTTAGGGTCAGTACCTCTGGAAAAATAAATACGCTCAAAACTACATGACTTTTTCTCTTTTGGCTCACTAAACTGCTGCTGGCTAAATTCCCCGTTTTTCTTAATGATCAGCGCATGTCCCGGTTTTACCTCCTCAATTTCATCATACTCCACGTTGAAAGCGGTTTTAATAGCTGGTTTTTCGGAAGCCACCACAATAACTTCGTCATCATGATAATAATAGGCCGGCCGAATACCGATAGGGTCGCGTGCTACAAAAGCGTCGCCATGCCCTACCATTCCCACCATAGAGTAACCACCATCAAAGTCCTTGCACGCTCTGCTGAGTACACGTTGCAGATCTATTTCGCTTTCTATTACCTCTGTGATCTCCTGATTAGTGTACTGGTCTTTATATTTACGGAATATCTCGTTGTTTTCTTCATCCAGAAAGTGCCCAATCTTCTCCATCACGGTCACTGTATCAACTTTTTCTTTAGGATGCTGTCCCAACCTGACAAGTATATCAAACAGTTCGTCTACGTTGGTCATATTAAAATTACCGGCCATTACCAGGTTACGACTTCTCCAGTTATTTTGCCGTAAGAATGGGTGACAGTTTTCAATGCTGTTTTTCCCATGGGTGCCATACCTTAGATGACCTAACCAAACTTCACCTGTAAAAGCACAGTTCTCCCGCATCCAGCGTTCATCGAAGTAGCGATTCTTTCCCTCTTTTTGTGCTTTCCTGAATTTCCTGCCGATCTTTTCAAAGATAGTTTTGATGGGCTCTAAATCTACAGATCTATACCTGCTTATGTATCTCAATCCAGGGCGTTGATCGATCTTGATATTCGCGATACCTACTCCATCCTGCCCACGGTTACGCTGTTTTTCCATAAGAATATACATCTTATTAACAGCGTAAGTTGGAGATCCGTATTTATCAATATAGTACGAGAGGGGTTTTCTTAGTCTAACGAGTGCTATACCGCACTCATGTTTAATTGCATCACTCATATATAGACCCTAAAATGCAAAGCTAATATTATTAATAACATCCATCAACGAATCCGGTTTAAAGAATAAAAACAATATGACCAAAACTAATATCATCACAAAATAATTCTCCCACACAACGTTTTTTTGTTCTCCATCCTTCTGAGGATCAGACCTCTCTCTAAAAATCATAAAAAAAGGAACCTTCAGATAAAAGAATAATGATATCACCGTATTTAACAAACCAAACAGGAACAGGTAAAGTAAAACAGGGTTTTGTGTATAGTCATAAGCTTCCCAAAGTGACGTAAAAACCAAAAGCTTAGCTGTAAATCCGCCTGTAGGTGGGAGTCCTGCCAATGAGATCATTAACACTACGATCAAAACACCCGTAAAAGGATACTTTCTTATCATCCCTTTGTACTCCTCCGCTTTCGTAATATTTTCCTTATGTTCCAGGAGTTGCACAAGGGTAAATACTGCAATATTCATCAAGGTGTATACCGTAGCATAAAAAAAGAGATTTCTGGAGGCTTGCTCAGAAACGGAAACAATAGCTACCATCATAAAGCCGGTGTGCGCTATGGAAGAATAGGCAAGCATACGTTTTACACTACTTTGGCGCAATGCAGAAAAATTGCCTATTAATAATGTGATCATAGCTATGACGGACAGGATACTTACCCAATCTATGGAGCTCAGGCCAAATAAGTTGATCACCAAAAACCATTTTGCCAAAATAGAAAACCCGGCAAGCTTAGGAACTGTAGAGAACAGCGCTACTACAGCAGTAGGCGAAGAGGTATAGGCATCCGGCGCCCAAATATGAAAAGGTACCGCCGCAATTTTAAACAACAAACCTGACAACATCAGGACTGTCGCAATGGTCAAAGGAATTATATCCGCATTGAGCAATGCATCAATGAATTCAGGACGAATGAAGTTCAGATTACCGGTGAAAGTATATATCCATGACATTCCGTACAGCATTAATGCAGAAGCTACTGCCCCGAAAAGGAGATATTTTACCGCAGACTCTACTCCCCTTTTGTTGAAATGGAAAGCTGCCAGCACATAAGAGGGTATGGATATGAGTTCTATACTCAGATAAACTATGAGTAAATTAGATGCCATTACCAGCAAATGCCCGCCTAGTAGTAAGGTGAAAATAAGCGGGTAGCTTTCTCCTCTACTCTTTAAAGGCACACTTCTCCCTGCCATGATCATCACCAATAAAACGCCAATATCAAGTACTACTTTCCAGGCAGCTGCCGGGGAATCCAGCATAAGAAATTCGCTGAACAGCGCCACCGGATTTTCAAGTAATTTCCACTGCATGGCATCAGTAACTAATACCAGAGTAGCTAATAAAATACTCACAACGGAAAGCCATCGGCTGGACTTTACCATTAAATCCACCACAATCAAAAGCAGTATACCTGATACTAATAAAAGCTCGGGACCGAAATTAACCGCCGAGTTTAGTATGTCCGATAGTTTATCTGCCAGACTAGCCAAGGGTCAGGGTATTTGTAAGTTTTGTTCTCCTTGCTCCAAAATGGTCACAACAAAAAGGTTCACTGACTCATTGATCATATCCAGTATGGAAGCGGGAATTATACCTAAAAGTAAAGCCAAAAGTATTAATGGGACAAACATCAATATCTCACGTGAAGTGAGGTCATTCAGTACGCCCTGATATTTCTTAATATGGAATTGGCCAAAGAACATACGTTGGATGGTCCAAAGGTAATAGGCTGCACTTAAGATCAAGCCCAGTGTTGCCAACATAGCCATCCATTTAGGTAGCATCCCCGGATATCCGGAAGCGCTGAAAGCACCTAGCAACACTAATATCTCAGCAATAAAACCTGAAAAACCAGGTAGTCCCATAGAAGCAAAAAAGAATATGACCACTACTACTCCGTATTGGGGCATTTTTGATATTAATCCGGAATGATTTTCTATCATCCTGTCATGGGTACGATCATACAATACGCCTACAATCAGGAATAATGCTGCGGAAATTACGCCGTGACTTACCATTTGATATACAGCGCCACTAACACCTTCGGCGGTAAGCGATGCCATTCCCAGCAACACGAATCCCATGTGTGAAATAGACGAGTAGGCGATAAGCCTTTTCAGGTCTTTGCTGGATAGTGCATTGAGTGCTCCGTACAGAATGGACAGCACACCAAAAAATCCAAGCCACCAGGAGTAATGAAATGCACCGTCGGGAAAAATCAAAAAAGCGATTCTTAGCAAACCATATGCGCCAATTTTAAGTAAGATCCCTGCTAAAATGACAGATATCGGGGTGGGAGCTTCCACGTGGGCATCCGGAAGCCAGGTATGTACGGGTACTACAGGCACTTTGATGGCAAAACCTACAAAAAGAAAAAGGAATGCCACAAGTCGTGCAGGACTGCCCATTAGGAGACGTGTCACGTCTGTATCCATAACTGATGCAGGTATCAGATTTGCCGTATCTGTCATGTATATCAGGTTGAATGTTTTTACCAGTTGTGCTTCAGGAATAGCGCCGGCTTTTAACATCTCTTGTACCTTTGCAATCACTTCCATAGAAACCGGGGTACCAGCATTTGACAATCCGATCTGGACAGCTGTCGCTGCAGGGTCAATAACAGACAGGTATAAACCGATCATCACCACCAGGATCAGCATAGAGCCTAAAAGGGTGTATAGAAAAAACTTAATGGAAGCATACTCTCTTCTGGCACCGCCCCATAGACCTATCAGGAAATACATGGGCAGCAACATAAACTCAAAGAACAGGTAAAAAAGCAAAAAATCAAGGGCTACAAAGCAACCTATGATAGATGCATTCAGCAGTAGATATAAACTGAAGTAGCCTTTTACCCTATCCTGGATATTCCATGAGGCTATAACACCAATGAGTAAAATGAGCACCGAGAGGAGTACAAGTGTAACGTTAAGTCCGTCAATGCCTACAAAGTATTCCGCTGACAGTTTGCCTAACCCCTGTAAATCCAGCGTAATCCAATTAACACGTTCGGTAAATTGGAAAGAAGTAGTCAAATAGTCTTTTTGTCCAGCATCAAAATTCAGGTAAAGAAATGCGATCAGTATCAATTGTAAGATGCTTACAGCTAGCGCAATTTGCCTTGAATAGCTATGAAGTTTTTTGGGCAATACTGCCACACCCAACGCTGCAAAAAGTGGTAAAAATATTAAATAGGATAAAAGGTGGTCTTGGAGCATCGAAATTTTACAGGATTAGGAGTATGATCAGTAAAATACATAACACGGATAGTATGATATAACCATGAATTTTTCCGCGTTGAAAGGATTTTGCTATTACTCCAACCTTATCCACAAAGAAAACAGAAAAATTAATAATTCCATCAATTATATTTCTATCCAGCCAGCCAATGATATAAGCAATAAGCACGTTGACGATACCAACTACATTGACCGCGCGATCAATAACATTTGTTTCTACTCTGGAAGCTGACCGGGATATAAGATTAACAGGGAGCACGATAACACGTTGATACGCTTCATCGAGATACCAGTTATTCAAAGATAATCTACTCATCGGGGAAGAGGCCTTATCAGATAGGTATTCTGCTAAGTAGGAAGTATTTGGTTTAAACCGATACCAGGCCAATGCTCCGCCCAAAATAACAAGTAAAACCGAAGCAACACTTACCAATATATGATATTGTCCTGAAGCTTTTACTATTTCAAATTTTATGGCCAGGTCTACCCCCGGAGTCACCATGTCAGGTACAGATATCACATCTAAAAACCAACTCGTATTATAATCAAAAGGATTTAAAGACCAGACAAATCCGATACTCATAACCGCCAGAATTATCAGTGGGACCTTTATTAACATCGGTGACTCCATAATGCCTTCCATTTTCTCAGCTGCCCTGAATCGTCCAAAGAATACCAGCAATACCTGACGAATCATGTAAAAAGCGGTCAATGCTACAGTCAAAAAAGCTAAAATAGGTACAATATACGACCATACCATCCCTGATTCCGAAAGGGTCATTGCCCAACCTACTGAAGCTGAAAGTAATGCATCCTTGGAAAGAAACCCTGAAAACATTGGTACTCCCATCAAAGCCAGCGTACTGATGCTATATATTGCAAAAGTCAATGGCATTTTAGATCGAAGTCCACCCATATTTCGCATGTCCTGTGTATCGAAAGAAAGTTTTTTTTGATGTGCAAGTTCATGTAATCCGAAAATCACCGAACCTGCCGCAAGAAACAATGCAGCCTTGAAAAAAGCATGAGTAAACAGGTGAAACAGCGCCAGATCCATTGCCCCGGTACCCACACCTATGAACATGTAGCCTAATTGAGAGATGGTGGAGTAAGCCAATACCTTTTTAATATCATGTTGTGCCAAAGCAGCTACAGCACCCATAAAAGCTGTAATACTGCCTATAATAGCAATAACACTAAGCACTTCAACATTAAGTAATACAAATACTCGCCCCATAAAAAAAACACCCGCTGCCACCATGGTAGCCGCATGGATCAATGCTGATACCGGTGTAGGACCTTCCATAGCATCCGGAAGCCATACTTGCAACGGAAATTGTGCTGATTTGCCAACTGCTCCCAAAAAGAGGCCCAGGCCCATCAATGTCAACCATTTTAATTCAAGTGTATGCCCCAGGCCCGTTATCCACAGACCATCATTGACGTAAGATTGACCCATAGCCACTTTGAGCATTTCAATGTCCAGCGTTTGAAACTGCATCCATAATACGGACATACCGATAATAAATCCGGCATCCCCTATCCTGTTGACTATAAACGCTTTCCTGGCCGCTCTTGCCGCCGCTTCTTTCGTATACCAGTGACCTATGAGTAAATACGAAGAAAGCCCTACCAGTTCCCAAAACATAAAAATGATCAGCAGGTTATCAGCTAAGACAATCCCCAGCATTGAAAATGTAAAAAGCCCTAAAAATGAATAGTAGCGTTTATACCCCTCATCATCTCTCATGTAGACAAGCGAATAGAGATGCACCAAAAGTGAAACAACATTAACGGTAACAGTCAATAACATGGCTGCTGTACCTGCTAAAAGGCCCGCTGTAAAATCTATAGTACCTGCGCTAAACCATATGAATCTGCTGTGATGAGGTACTCCCTTCATTACGTCGAGTAAAATAACGACGCTGATAAAGGAGGACAAGACCATAAAAAAACATGAAGCAATAGAAGCTTGCCGCGCATACCTGTTTGTGACCAGCGTATTCAATAGAAATGAGGTAAAAGGTAATACCAGAATGACAACCGAAAGTAGCGTTACGCTGGTCCATGGGAGATATAACGGGGAATATGCCAGCATTAATCGGTTATTTCATTTACTTTATCCAGGTTGATCGTCTTAAAACGGCGGTAAACTGCAAGAATGATCGCCAGCCCTACTGCCGCTTCGGCTGCCGCAACCACAATTACAAACAATGCAAAAAGCTGACCCTCCAATTTACCCCCATGACTGATCGCTACAAAATTAATGTTAGCCGCATTTAACATAAGCTCTACCCCCATTAAAACAAAAATTGCGTTCCTGCGCGTAACCACTATAGCTAAACCCAGCGCAAAAAGTATGGCACTGATAAAGTAAAAGTGTTCTAGAGGGATCATTCCTGGTCTTTTTTCAGTTTATCAGAAGCAATCACTGCAGCACCAATAAGAGCCATAAGTAGTAAAATAGCAGCAACTTCAAATGGTAATACAAAATCTGTCAATAAACTTTCTCCTAGTCTTTGGACCTGATCCGGATCACTGGCTTCTTTCAGTAAACCCAGGTTCATGCGCATGATGCCGTAACATAATAGCGAAGCCAACCCCAAAGCTAAAGCGCCTCCGGTGAATCTATTTACAGCGCTACTTTCATTGTTTTTTCCTGACATTTCATTGGTGAGCATAACGCCAAATATTACCAGCACAATGATCCCTCCTATATAAATCATGATTTGAGTGACTGCCACAAATTCGGCATTAGCCAATATGTACAAAGCTGTTACACATAGAAAAGTTAATACCAGTGCAAAGGCCGCGTGTAAAATATGACGGGTAAAAAGAATGAATCCGGCCGATAGCAACGCCATCCCACCAAAGAAATAAAAAAAGTATTCAGTCATCCTCTTCCTTTTTTCTCCTGACGACCGGTTTTATTTTTTTTGGCACTTGCTTTTCTTCTGAAGCAGCTTTTGGTTTGATCACAGGCTTCATTTTAGGTTTGGTCTCCTCAGAAGAAGGAGTCCCGGATTTCGGCTTGATCACCGGTTTTGCCATACCTTTTATCTTAGGCTTTACCTGCTTTGGTTTATTTTTCTTCGCGTTACTTTGAGCCGGATCACCAGGTATGGCCGGTTTGACTATCGGTTTAGAAGGTAACTTTATTTTGGGTTTGAAGACTGGTTTCGATCTATTTTCTTCTTTCTGAGATTCAGCAGAAGTTCCTTGTGGCTTGGTCACTTTTTTAATTTCGCTACCAGAAACTGCAGACGCTTTGTTTTTTTCAGCCTCTTCCAACATTTTCCTTTTCTCCAATATTTCCAGTGGCGTCATGGTAGCAAACGAATAAGTATGATCTTTAAAATCAAACTCGCTAAAATCATATGCCTTGGTCATCGTGAGGCATTCCGTGGGGCAAACTGTGGTGCACAAACCGCAAAAGCAACATTTTGCCATGTCAATATCAAACTTAGCGGCATGAATCCTTTTCGATGTGCCGTCTGATGTTTTTCCTATTACTTCGGTTGCCTTGATACCTTCTATATCAATACAATCTACAGGACATACCTTGGCACATTTATCACAGACGATGCAATCATCAATCTCGTTATGGAGTCTGTAACGTCCATTGTCCGGTACAGGTATGGTATCATGGGGGTATTGCAGCGTGGCTATTCCCTTGTCAAATTCTTCGAAGTATTGTTCATCGCTCACTGAAACGGTCTTTGACACATGTCGTGCGTCAATCATATGCCTCAAGGTAAGCTTCAAACCTTTGGAGAGTGTAACAGCCGCTTCCTTTATATTTTTGAAATAGTTGTGCTTCATATCCCTGGTAAGATGTCGTCCATTTCTCCTCCCTCATCAGGAAGATCAGACCTCTTTACCGTGAATTTAAACGTACTTCCCATTCCTTCCTTACTTTCTACCCAAATTTTTCCTCCCATTTTTTCAACAAATTCCTTACACAGCTTCAGTCCCAGCCCCGTACCTCGTTCATTGGCAGTGCCACGGGTAGTGTATAATATTTTGGAATCGAACAACCTGTCTAACTGGTCTTTGTTCATCCCTACACCATTATCCTGAATAGAAATGGTGACCATCTTTTCATCTGCGTTATCTGCATCAATACGTATTTCTCCGCCCTCTACACTAAATTTAATGGCATTTGAAATGAGATTGCGTATGATAAGGTCTAACATATTCTTATCACCACTTAGCATAATGTCATCCGGCAGATTATGCAGAAATTGGATGTTCTTTTGATTTGATTCATGAAAGAAAGCAAAGTTTTCCTGCACTACTTCAATAAGTGAAATTGCCTGCTCATGAATTTTTATTTCGTCCATTTCCATCATGGCCCAGTCAAGCAGGTTATCTAACATTTTACTTGTACTGCTTAATCTTTTCTTAAGGGGTTTAGTCACATTCACCAACTCCTCATGTGTCAGATTGTCCTTATCCAGCATATCCAGCAGACCGGTCAGTGCATTAATCGGTGATCGCAAGTCATGAGAAACAATGGAAAAGAACTTGTCTTTCATTGATAAAAGTTTTTCCAATTGATGGCTCTTATCTTCAATTTCCTTTTGGTGCTTCACCAGTATTTGATTGGCATGCCTTCTTTTTACATTATTGGTATAGAGCGTAATCAACAATAATCCGACAAACGCTAATATGATGACCAGAACATTGCGCAGGAATTCTTCATTTTTGAGTTGTAATTGGCGCTCTTGCTCCTGTTGATTAAGCGCCTGAATGGCCCTGTCCTTTTTAGCCATCTGGTATTCCATTTGGGTATTGGCAAATGCTTCATTTCTATTTGTCAAACGCATACTATCCTCAATAAATTGACTTTTACGAAACAGATCAAGGGATTGCCTAAAATCACCCTGCCGCTCGTAAAAAGTAGCTAATCCATCATAAGCATTCATCAATAATTTCACATCGGTATAGGTTTTAGCTACCTCTAGTGCTCCTTCATAATAGTTTCTGGCTTTTTGATTTTGCCCGGATCGCATCGCAATTTTCGCACGTCCGAGATTTACTGAAGCCATGGCTGTGATATTGGATTGGTTTTTATAAATGTTGAAGGCCATATTGTAATGGTCCAGGGCTCTTAAAAGCTCATTTTTAATACAATAAAACTCCGCTGTTTTAGTCAGTATTTGTGGTTTAATAATGTTATCGTCAGCTTCTTCGGCAACGCTGAGCGCCGTCTGCAAAGACTCAAGCATCTTGCTGGTATCTCCTTGTTCAAGGTAAATCTCCGATAAATCGTGTAGCGAATAAGCCTCTCCAAGTTTATCGTCAATCTGTTCACTGAGCGCCATAGATCGCCGAATGTATCGAAGGGCTTCTGTCCACTGATCTGTCGCTTTAAATAGCCTGCCAAGATTATAAGTGGCGATGGCGATCATTAAGCTGTCATGAATCTCCTCAGATTTTTCTATAGCTGCCTGGTAATTAATGTAGGCATCATTGAATAACCCAAGCCCAAGATATGCCTCGCCCATTCTATTCAATGCTTCAGCTGCATTCTTTGTATCATTTATGGCCGCAGCATAGGTATAGACCTGTTGATCTGATTTGAGTGCCTCTCTGTAGCCTCCCTGTACCAGGTTAAGACGTGCAATCTGTGAGGCGATCTTTATTAATGACACTGTATCAGATTGCCTCTGCGCCAATTCCTCTAGCTTTTCTGATATCAACAATGAAGTATCTACATTATCGTAATTCAAGCTTTCAAGCACATTAAATAATACCGCTATTCGGCCGGAATCAGTGGTGGCATTATGGAAGGCATTGTTAAGGCTGTCCAACACAGGCCATGAATTTGCCCAAAGAGTATGGCCAGCCCATGCCAGATAGATAAATAAAGATATTTTAAGAACCTTCGTCAAAATATAAGCATAAAATAGCTAAATCATCAGTAATCTCCATGCAGAACAAATAAATAATAGGATTAGCGCAATAGGTGTGAGGTATTTCCAACCAAGAGTCATTAGTTGATCCAGTCGCACTCGGGGGTAGGTCCATCGTACCCACATTTGAAGGGTTACGATCATCAAGGATTTTGAGATAAGCCAGAAAGCAGTCCAGAAATTACCAAGTGATGTACCCGGAAGGCCTGTAGTCCATTCTGCTAAGACCAATGATCCGACATTAGGCAAAGGCGTATTCCAACTTCCAAAAAAGAGCACTACCCCCAGTACACTTGTTAATAACATCATCCCATACTCCGACAACATAATGATTGCCCAACGGAATCCGGAATACTCTGTATGAAAGCCTGATACCAGCTCTGACTCTGCCTCAGGCAGGTCAAACGGAGCCCGGTTACCTTCTGCAAGGGTAGCAATAAAAAAAATGATCCAGACCGGTATCAAAAAAGGTACTTGCACTATATTCCAGCTCAAAATGCCACCAACATCTGTAACGTCCCATCCCAGAGCTTTTACTCCAAAAAGGTAGACTTTATGATCGGGATCTGCCAAAGAGACCAAAATGCCCTGCTGATATGATATGTTTTGAAGATCCAATGTTTGTGTGACGACTAAAACACAGACTACACTCAAGGTAAGTGGGATTTCATACGAAATTATTTGAGCCGCTGACCGGACTGCGCCCAAAATTGCATACTTATTATTTGATGCCCATCCGGCCATGATAATGCCAATTACATCAACTGAAATTATGGCCAATAGAAAAAATACTCCCGTGCTGATGGATGCTCCTGACCAATCTGACGTTACCGGTAGCACGGAAAAACCCAGAAACACTGCAGAAAATATAATGAAAGGCGCCACTAAAAACATCTTACGTGAGGCTGCCGCAGGTACAATGTCTTCTTTTTGTATAAGCTTAAGTAAATCGGCTATGGTTTGTAGCATGCCAAAATACCCCACTTCCATTGGCCCATAACGGTCCTGAATAAAAGCTGATAATTTTCGTTCAGCATAAACCGCCACCACTGTGAACACAACTAATAAGGGTAAAAAGAAAAAAAGTGTAGACATGTATAGTTCAGTTCATTTATGAAGTACTATCGGCATTTCAACATTGAAATTACTGCCTGCCGGCTGTTCTACCAAATTAAAATTCGTTACTCCCACAATGGATAATGCTCCAAATGAACCTGATGTTCAAAAAACAATTTGGTCGACGCCTCAAAAGAGTCGGTATAATCCGAAACTAAAAACTCGTCGGTAGGCTCATTTGCCGAACTCAACCAGTTATGGCTTACTAAGTATTCGTAAACATAGTTGGCGGTAACCTCAGAGGAATCAAGTACTTCCACGTCTTCCTTGTAAAAGGCACTTATTTCTTCCTTGATCAAGGGATAGTGTGTACAGCCCAATATGAGGGCTTTAATACTTTGAAGGTCCTTTTGTGTAAGATAATTTTCAATAATATCATGGCTGATCTTTTGATTGAAAAAACCTTCTTCGATCATAGGCACCAGCAATGGTGTCGCCAGGCTTTTAAGGTCTATGTTGTTATTCAGATCCTTGATCTTCTTTAAATATACCCCGGAACTTACCGTCCTTTTAGTACCTATAAGACCTATTTTATTTTTTCTATACCGTCCGGATACCACTTCTACCATAGGATCAATAACATTAATAATCTTGGCACGCTTGCCGGCATACGCTTTAAGAAGCTCATAAGCCGCTGAGCTGGCCGAATTACAAGCAATGACAATTACTTTGCACCCTTTGTTCAACAAAACATCCGTGATCTTAATCGAATACGCCTGAACAGCGGCTTCAGACTTATCACCGTAGGGCAAATGTGCCGTATCTCCAAAATAGATCATTGATTCGGAGGGTAATCGTCTTCTTATCGCTTGAGCCACGGTTAATCCCCCGATGCCACTATCAAAAATTCCTATAGGCCTTTCGTTCATTGAATTCCAAAATTATAGAAATATTTAGCATATCATTTATAATTAGTATAGTCAGCCACCATTTTAACAGTAAAACGACTTTATAAAACCAGAATTCAGCCGCACTTACAGTTAATATTATCCACTATGCCTTAATATCGCCTTTCGCTGCTTGTTTTAAAATAGTTCAAATAACTGATAATCAAAGATTTAACAAACTATCACAAATTGAAACCAAATGAAACATTGAAGAAGCACGAATACTACCGACTTTTAATGGTTACAGTGAAATCAACCTTACCACGGCACGTGCAGATGAACTGATCCCACCCTTTTCTTCTTGTTAGCAAGAATTTATAAGTAACCGCTTGTCGAATATCCACCGGTAACAATACGTATAATGATGAGTGAATAGCTTTAGGAGTTGGTTCCGGTAAGTATCCGAACGGCTCTTAGTGAAAAATATGCAGCTCAAATAGACTAAAACATTTCAATATTGAACATTGTGCGTTAAACGTTAATATAGGTTTTTATTTTCCGAGCCTTGACACCACTTTATAAATGTCGAATGGGCAATGGTGAGGCAAAAAAACAGACAATCCATATCTGTAAGTTGGCAAAATGCAGTAAAGGAAAAGTAAGTGATCTTTTTAGCATTGATCCGCTTTGAAACTTCATTGGCATATTTGCTTTACCGTTTTTCAGAATTTATTCGGAACCTTGCCGGAAAGGGACTAAAAGCTGGCGGTTAAAATCCTCTCGAGGTTAAATTATTTGTATTATTGCAGCCTGAAAAACAAAATACTATCCATGGGTCATTCTATTTTAAAAGGAAAGAAAGGAATTATTTTCGGTGCATTGGATGAAAATTCCATTGCATGGAAAACAGCATTAAAAGCTCACGAAGAAGGCGCTGAATTTATACTCACCAACGCTCCTATTGCACTCAGAATGGGGGCCATTAGTGAATTGGCAGAAAAGTGTAATACTGAAGTAATACCGGCCGATGCAACTTCTTTGGAAGACCTGACTCATCTTTTTGAAAAATCTCAGGAAAAACTGGGAGGCAAGCTCGATTTTGTATTGCATTCTATCGGTATGAGTCCAAATGTCCGCAAAGGCAAAGATTATGGTGACTTGAATTATGACTGGTTTTTAAAGACGCTGGACATATCCGGATTGTCCTTTCATAAAGTACTTCAAGTCGCTGAAAAAACTGACGCTATGAATGAGTGGGGGTCTATTCTGGCCTTAAGCTATATAGCAGCACAACTAACATTCCCTGACTATTCAGATATGGCGCAAGCTAAAGCAGTGCTGGAATCCATTGCAAGAAGTTATGGGTCCAGGTTTGCCCAACTCAAGAAAGTGCGCGTCAATACTATATCCCAATCACCCACCATGACCACAGCAGGTAGTGGGGTTACGGGCTTTGATGTGTTCATTGACTACGCTGACAAGCTTTCGCCTTTAGGTAATGCAAGTGCGGAAGATTGTGCTAATTATATTGTCATGATGTTCTCGGATTATACACGAATGGTAACGATGCAAAACCTAATGCATGACGGAGGGTTTTCTACTTCAGGGATCACAGACAAACTGGTAGAACATCTCGAGAATCCCAGGTAAAACAAAATTTTTCATTGCCAATAACAACATCGTTTTCGAATTCGTTTGGGATGATGTATATTCATACAAGGCTATTATCCAAAAAATATGAAAAAGAAATTATTGATCTATTTATCTGTGGTAATGGTGTTCATTGCCATGAGTAGCTTCCAGTTATTAAAAACATCATTAAAAATCACTGTTATTGATGAATTAGGAAATATTGTAGAAGGCGCTTCGGTGCAGCTCTACCCCAGCGAAGAGGATTATCGAAATGAAGTCAATGCTGTTTCAGAGGTGAGTTATACCGATAAGAAGGGTCAGGTAAAGTTCAAAGAATTAGATGCTAAGGTATACTACGTTAACGCAAGTAAAGGCGACAAAAATAATATCGGCGCCGGAGTACAGACCGATAAGCTGGAAGAAGGTAAGCTTAACAAGGTGAATATTGTTATTGAGTAGTGCACAGAAACGACCTACTCCAGAAACTGGAGGCATACCTTCCTGAAAACCCTAAAGAAGTCCAATTCAAAGAAGATTTCTTTCTTTTTATAAAAACATATGGTGATTGTTTCGAACGGTCACTGGCTATAGGTCATATTACTGGTTCTGCGTGGGTTGTGAATAAAGACCGTTCAAGAGCGCTTCTTACTCATCATAAAAAACTGGACAGGTGGCTGCAATTAGGAGGGCATGCGGATGGCGATCCTAATGTATTGAACGTCGCTTCACGTGAAGCACAGGAAGAATCCGGTCTTAAAAGCCTGAAATTAATATCATCAGCTATTTTTGATATAGATATTCATACTATTCCTGCCAGGAAGGATGAACCTGAGCATCTGCACTATGATGTCCGCTTTCTTTTCAAAGCTGATGATAATGAGCAACTCCATGTAAGTTCTGAATCAAAAAACCTGCATTGGATATCTTTAGATCATTTAGATTCCTACATTGACCATAACGAATCTATTCAAAGAATGGCTGGTAAGGCTTAAAAAAAGATAGGGTTTCGCTGTGACGAAACCCTGATCAACCTTAAAATTAACTGTGATAACACTAAAAAACCATGAAGATTGTTTCATGCTTTGTTACACTAAGGTATTACTGATTTGGCTCAATTAAAACTCGCAATTAGGGCATAAGACAGCCATGTAATTTATTACCAGATTTGGAAGAAAACGATAGATTTATAAAAGCAATATGACAAACTCCGGCCAGGACATTGACCACGCCAAACATTTACTGGAAAATGGGAGCCTTGTGGCATTGCCCACGGAAACCGTCTATGGATTAGCAGGCAATGCTTTTAATATTGAAGCTATTACCCAGGTATTCAAGGTCAAGCGGCGCCCTTCATTCGATCCTTTGATTGTCCATACACACTCACTTGAAGCTGCAGAACATCTTGTAGAAGCTATTCCTGAAAATGCAAGAATATTGGCTGAAAGGTTCTGGCCTGGCCCAATTACGCTTTTGCTCAAAAAGAAAAACAACATCGCTGATTTAGTCACTTCCGGTATGGATACGGTAGCTGTGAGGGTACCTAACCAACCGTTGACATTAGAACTATTGGCTGCATTAGATTTCCCCTTAGTGGCGCCAAGTGCTAATCCATTCGGGTACGTGAGCCCTACCACTGCGAAACATGTGAAGGACCAACTTAACGGTAAAATAGCTTACATAATGGATGGCGGACCTTGTCAAATAGGGATTGAATCTACTATCATAGGTTTTGAAGAGGAAGTGGCTACTGTTTACAGACTTGGTGGTTGTAGTGTGGAAAAAATAGAAAGTTGTATCGGTCGGGTACAAATTGCAGCACATTCCACTTCTGACCCGAAGGCACCGGGAATGCTAAAAAGTCATTATGCGCCTGTAAAACCTTTAAAGCTTGGAATAATAGTAGCTGAACTAAAAAAAAGAGAAGATAAACAGCGCATTGGGATTATCTCATTTAATACTTTCTTTGATGACATCCCGGCTGATCATCAACTGCAACTGGCACCGGATGGAAAACTGGAAACGGCTGCAAAAAACTTATTTTCCATACTACGCAGAATGGATTCATTCGATGTAGATATCATCCTCACCGAATCTGTACCCGATCATGGGTTGGGACGTGCTATAAACGACAGACTCAGAAGAGCGGCAGCAAAATAAATAAGATAACCATTTATCAGGAGTCGGATTATTTACAATGTAAAGTTATTTTTTAGCCACTGGTAAAGGATTTCTTAAACAACTTAAAAATTTCAAACGTTTGCTTAGAAAAATTACGCTTTTATCCCTAGTCGATACCATTAATTTTGGGATATTAGTTACTTCAAAATAACATATAAATGAGAACCATTGACGATATAAATTTTGCTGGCAAAAGAGCGTTGATCCGAGTGGATTTTAACGTTCCATTGAATGCCAACTTTGAGATTACTGATGACACGCGTATCAAAGCTGCCGTGCCTACTATTAAGAAGATCCTTGCCGATAACGGCTCTGTTGTTTTGATGTCCCACTTAGGGCGGCCGAAAAGCGGGGCCGAGGAAAAGTTTTCTTTAAAACACCTGGTAAATGACCTTACAGGTAGGTTTGGCACAGAAGTCCAATTTGCTACAGACTGTATAGGAGTTGAGGCTGACAGTCTTTCGGCCAATTTACAGCCTGGCCAGGTGCTTCTATTAGAAAACCTCAGATTCCATCCCGAAGAAACCAAAGGGGATGAAGGTTTTGCAAAAGCGCTGTCTAAACACGGAGACATCTACGTTAATGATGCTTTTGGCACAGCACACCGGGCTCATGCATCCACCAGTATTGTGGCTCAATATTTTGATGAAAAGGCGTGCGGATATGTCATGGCCGCAGAACTAAATAATGCCGAAAAAGTACTGGATGAAGCAGAACGACCGTTCACAGCCATTATGGGTGGGGCCAAAATATCCGATAAGATCCTCATCATAGAACAACTCCTTGACAAAGTGGATAACTTGATCATTGGTGGCGGAATGTCGTATACCTTTTTCAAAGCTATGGGGGGTGAAATCGGTTCGTCTCTTTTGGAAGAAGACAAACTTGATCTCGCGAAATCGCTCATTCAAAAAGCCAAAGATAAGAATGTTGACCTGTTATTGCCTTTTGACTCTGTAGTAGCTGACGCATTTGACAATGAAGCTAATAAAGACATAAAACCCAACACAAGCATTCCTAATGGATGGATGGGCCTGGACATAGGGCCTCAGGCAAGAGAGGTATTTTCTAAAACAATTAAAGCTTCAAGAACCATTTTATGGAACGGTCCAATGGGTGTATTTGAGATGAGCTCTTTTGCCCAGGGTACAGAGGCGATCGCCGAAGCTGTGGTAAATGCTACAAATGAAGGTGGTTTTTCATTAATTGGCGGTGGTGACTCGGCCGCGGCGGTGAATAACTTAGGTTATGGAGACAAAGTATCTTACGTATCCACCGGAGGCGGCGCATTGTTGGAATATATGGAAGGAAAAGAATTGCCCGGAGTCAAAGCGATCGAAGGATAATGGATTTATCCAGAAAAGCCAAATTTTCACATTTGCGTGATCTTATTGAGTTATCATTAGTCGATAATCAAAACAGGCCTATAGAACAGATTTATATTGAAAAAGTGGCTGAAAGCATTGGCATAGATGACGATGAACTGGCAGCGCTTTATAAGGACATACAAGAAGGGGGCGTTGAAAAAAGAGCGCTCCCTGACCTGGAGAGCCAAATTATACCCCTTTTCCATCGGCTCGTTATTGTAATGACCATTGACAAAGAGGTACACCCGGAGGAAATTCGATTTTGTAAGGAATTAGGACTTAAAATGGGGTTGAACTTGTTTGCAGTAGATGAGTTAATGGAGATCGCACAAAATGAAGATACCAGTCAGTTGACCCCTGCACGCATTAACGAAGTCTTTCGAAAATATTACAACTAAAGGGAGTAGGCAAAACCTTGTTTATCCTTTATTGTGTTCGGCTTAACTTCCATGCATCATCATAACATAGTTCATTCCTGTCTACCATACTGCGTATCACATCAAAAAAAGCATCCCTGTCTGTAGGGTTGATCTTTTCCATTAGCTCTTCCACCAAGAGGGGGCCTTCTCCAAGGAGGTGCTCAATTTGATGGTGATAGTCTTCCGTTTTTTTTGTAGCATGTTGCTTTTTTTGCGCGATGCAAATGTCACATACACCACAGGCTTCTGCCTGTATCTCTCCAAAGTAATCGAGTAATAAGCGTGTTCTACAGCGGTTTTGATGCTTTGCATAGTTAATGACAGAAGCCACCTTCTGTTCAGCCACTTTCTTACGCGACTCTAATATGGCTTTATTCAGACTCAGGTAGGTAACGTCCTGACGTGGTAGTGTAAAGATCACCTGGGGTTTATCTTTACGTTTGTCATAGACGATCACTTTCAATTGGTCCAGCTTGGTTAAAGTAGTAACCGTCTCTTTTTCGGTGGTCTCCATAAATTTCGCCAACTGCCGTTCTGAAATATTTATGAAATGGTTAAACATTTCACCTCCATATAACCTGAGCATTGCTTTAATTGCAGGATCAAAATGTGCATTGGCGACCTGGAATTTATAGAGATCGGTATTGTCCATTAACATGTGAAGGTGGGATGGGTGGTAGTAGCTTTCATTGAAAGTGATCAGCCCTTCATCTTCCAGTTTTTTAAGTGCATGAAAAACCTCCAGGTGACCAAAACCATAGTGCTCGGAAAATTCACGGATATCAAAATCAAAACTTTGACCTTGCCCGCTACCAATGGCAAGTTTATAGTAATTTGCCATTGCCTGGTACACTTTCTTTAGTGTATCTATCGGAGGGTGACGTAATGATACCTGGGCCTTTAAGGCTTCCATATCCGACTCATTGCAGAGAATTACGGCATACGCTTTTTTTTCATCACGCCCTGCCCTTCCGGCTTCCTGGTAATAAGACTCAAGGTCCTGGGTCAGGTCCATATGTACTACTAATCTTACATCGGGTTTGTCAATGCCCATGCCAAAAGCATTGGTTGAAACGATTACTCTGACCTTTCCTTTGAGCCAGGCCTCTTGCTTTACCGAACGTTCATCATGCACCAAACCCCCATGGTAAAAATCAGCGGATATGCCATTATTCAGTAAAAACCGAGCTATTTCTTTTGTGGCTTTACGAGTCCCTACATATACTATGGAGGTACCTGGCACACTTCTTAGTACTTCCAATAATTTTTTTTCCTTGGCTTCTACCTGCCTTACAGCATAAGAGAGATTGGCACGTGCAAAACTTTTTTGATAGGTATTCTCTTGCTTAAACAAGAGTTTTTCCTGTATATCAACAACTACATCAGGCGTGGCGCTCGCCGTTAGCGCTATAACACTGACATCTGTCAATACCTGTCGTATGGAGGCTATATTGAGATATGCCGGTCGAAAATCATAGCCCCACTGTGAAATACAGTGCGCTTCATCTACGGCTAAAAGACATACGTTCATCTTTACCACACGCTCCCGGAATAGCTCTGTTTCTAACCTTTCCGGAGAAATGTAAAGAAATTTGACATTTCCATAAATGCAATTATCCAATATAACGTCAATTTCCTTTTGTCGTATTCCGGAAAAAATAGCCTCAGCCTTTATACCTCGTTGACGCAACTGTTCTACCTGGTCTTTCATCAGTGCGATCAGCGGCGTGATGACCAGACAGATCCCTTCCATAGCCAGCGCAGGCACCTGGAAACAGATAGACTTCCCTCCACCGGTGGGCATAAGGGCCAAAACATCCTGATGATCTAACACCGAATGGATAATATCCTCCTGTAACGGGCGAAAGCTATCATACCCCCAATGGTCTTTTAATATGTCGTTTATTTTTCTCACGCCTATTTAAGCCGTCATATCTCATTCTGACCTTCAAACATTGACCAAATTAACTAATTTCTTATGGGATTTTATTTAAGTATGGAAAGCTGGGACTGCCACATGAAAAATTTAATCTTCACCGAATTTCTTTTTAGTTTTCATCTCTCATGATCAGAAAATCATCTTAAACCTATTCTATTAATGTGTATCAAAGTACATTAGTATAAACAGGTATATCAAAAACGACTACACGCCTTTGTGTACAAAAATTATTCAACAATAGGATTACCATTTAATTAACCTTCAGTTGGCAAGTTGGTACCGGAATGAGTTCAGCAAAAAAACACCTTCATTTTATCATTAATCCCAAGTCAGGCATTCAAAAAAAGTCTAAGATCGTGGATGCGCTGAAAAGGGAATTGTCTAAGGAGTTTGAATATACTGTTACTCTTACAAAAAAAGCGGAACATGCTACCGAAATTGCCCATGAAGCCAGTAAGAATAAGGCTAACGCCGTTATTGCAGTTGGCGGAGATGGTACTGTAAATGAGGTCGGAAAAGCGTTGATCGGAACAGAAGTGGCATTAGGTGTGATCCCATCGGGGTCGGGAAACGGTTTTGCCAGGCATTTACAGATTCCGATGCAATGCAAGGCCGCCGTACAGGTTATCAATACATTTGATATTAAAAAAATTGACACCGCGTCTGTGAATGGAAAACCTTTTTTGGCCACAGCAGGCCTGGGTTTTGATGCACACGTTGGTTGGAAGTTTGCTGATTTTGGGAGGAGAGGTTTTTGGTCTTATATCCGGGTTACCACAAACGAGTTTTTCAGCTTCAAACCAAGACAGTATGAATTGATCATTGATGGAAAACAGATCGAAACTACTGCTTTTCTGATCAATTTTGCAAACACAGGGCAATATGGTAATAACGCCTGGATCGCCCCTTCGGCTTCTGTCTTCGACGGGAAATTAAATGTTTGTATTTTGGAGAGGTTCCCTTCTCGCCTTGCTCCTGAGATCGTCTTCAAACTATTTAACAAACAGATAGAGAAATCTAATTATTACAGACTCATTCAAGCGAAAGAGATATGGGTAAAGAAGCCCATGGAATTCCACATGGACGGAGAGCCTCAGGAAAGTGAAAGAGATCTGTTCATAAAGGTTGTACCGGGCTCTTTGAATGTAATTTGTTGAATAACTAACAAATAAAATAAGGTAACGTGTAGTAATGCTATAACCACACAAAGCAGATTATAAGGTCAGTGTATCCAGAACCGTTTAAGTGCTCCATTTACAGTCAGTTTTTCAATACCTTAAAAGTAGGTTATTAAAAAACTGACTGCAAAAGGCACTATTTAGAGTTTTATCCAATAATGTGTCTCATTTTTCCTTCACCTGACATGTACTCATGCCAAAAATGGCGTAGATAGGGCAAAAGTTCACCAGGCTGGTAAGTACAAAAATGGCTGCTACCACCATCAGTGCAATTCCCAATGTACTCGATACTACACCGGTTAGTATCAAAATGGCAAATATTGCCGCTATGCCCACACGAATAAGGCGGTCTGCTGATCCCATGTTTCTTTTCATAATGCTAAATTTTAATTCCATATGTAAAGTTGATATCTGTTTGTTTTATCAACTTCTAACGAAGATAGAAATGATATAAAAGCTGTGCAGTGACTTAAGTCACTGCCTTACTATCTTAACACTATTTCCCTCCTGCCGGACATGACCTTCGGCTTCCAGTTTTTTCATGACCCGGCTGATCACCTCCCGGGAAGTGCCCAGTTCATTGGCTATTTGCCGATGGGTCATTTTAATGGGATTAGCTCCTGTCAAGGCACTCTTTTTCTGCAAATATTCAAACAGCCGTTTGTCCAGTTTATCATAAAGCAGGTGGTTTACCGTGTCCAGCAGATCTGCATAACGCATGCCATATTGTTTAAAAAACAAGGTATTGATATCCGGAAAAGATTTTGTCCAGCCTGAGACTAATTCTACAGGCATCAGGAGCGCTTCCGTAGGTTGTTCTACTACCGCAAATACCCGACTCGGCTCATCCTTCAGGCCTGCTGAAAATGACATGATACAACTTTCATCAGGTTGGATGTAATACAGAAGCAGCTCCTTGTCTTCATAACTGGTAAATACCTTGATCAATCCATCCAGCACCAGAGGAACTACTTTTACGTATTGCCCCTCTCTTAATATCTCGGTATCAGTAGCAAATGACATCACCTTAGATGATTGTAAGATCTGTTCCACCAGGTCAGATGACAGGTAATGGAGCGCTTGCCTTATACGATCTTCAAACATTGCATTGTCATCAGTTTTCTACCATTACAAACGCCCCCCAATAGTAAGGTGATCCGTATTTGGCTTTGAGTTCATTTTGTGCCTGTCGAAAAGCACGCGTACGATTTTTGTATCGTATCCAATACTTGTAAAAAGAAGACATCAATTCCTGCGTAGCTTTGTCATCTACTTTCCAAAGGCTCATGATCAATCCATCAGAACCCGCCGCCAAAAATGCACGTTGAAGTCCATACACGCCTTCTCCTGCTTTTACATCACCGGTACCGGTTTCACATGCACTTAGTACCACCAGTTCGGTATTCTCAAGATCGAGGTTCAACGCTTCGTAAGCGGTCAATATGCCATTGTCATTACTTTCCAGGCTCGGATTGTTAGTATCAATCGTCTTCTCAGCTCCACTGAGTAATAGGCCAGACCTGAGCAATGGGTTGTTGCGCGCACTTTCCGCACTGATCCCAAAAACTTTCCCTGAACTCACCTGTTCATCCTTCAAAAAATAACCATGTGTAGCAATATGTAATATTTTTGGACTTTTTATCGCCTTTAAATTCGCTTCTGTAGCTTTTTCTCCCAGATATTTGGTGGACCGGATACCTCCGTTTGAAAGGAGACGCGATACATTATCTAACTCCGTTTTTGTGGCAGGAAGTGGATTAATAGGACCACTAAACGGTGGATTTCCTATCAATACCGCTGATTTACCTGCAGATGTACCTGAGCCCGATTTAACATTTTTAGAATTACTTACCAGCACTGTTTCATAATTACTTAACACATATTTACCATCAGGCATAAGCAATGTATTGAGATTGATTTGGTTATAGATCCCATCCGCTGAAATGTAAAGTTTCTTGACTCCCACCAGCTTAGCATCAATATCCAGCCAATACTGTTTGTATGAGTATTCATCCTTCAATTTTTGCTGGATAATATTATTATAGTATTTGTAATACCGGGTTTCCAGCTGTACGCCATTATCGATCACCACATATTCCGGTTTGTCTTTGCCCGGCTTGACCAAAAGGGCAACATATTTGATTTCACCGGTAGGGTTATTGTTAAACTTTGGAACCCTCACGAGGTCTACAATAGCTTCTCCTTCTTTTAACCTGGCTTTCACTTCTTTAAAGCCTTCTTTCTTCAACTCATACCCTTCTGAAAAAAGGTCGGAACGCTGAGATAATGAACGTTCTGTTGCATTAGCTGTGCGTTCAATAGAATCCAGGTCAATCTTTTGCTCTTCCAGCTCTTCTTTTGAATAGGCATAGTACCGGGCCAGCATTTCTTTCTGGTCCAGCCAGCTCAGGTAGTCTTTAATAAGTTCCTTGTCATCACTTTTTAATATCTTCTCCTTTACTTTACTGGTAGAGCTTAAAAGCAACCCCTTTGTGACCACGTGGTAATCATATACATCTGACATTAATGACGGATGGTCGGTCCTTACATCTACGGCAAACGAAAAGAACCTTTCAAATCTGGGATGAAGTTTGTCCCAATAGCGGGTTTTCTCAGCTTCACTCATTGGAGGGAAAAAATTACTGATGAACTCCATCGATTTAGTCAGGCTTTCCTTATATAATTTTTCCGCTTTAGTATAATCTTTCTTATTCCAATAGAGTATAGCCAGGTCTTCGATGGACTGTACATATGCGGGATGATTTTCGCCCAATGTTTTCTTTCGTATAGCATTGGATTTTGTTAAAAGCGGTTCGGCTTCATCAAATTTCCCTTCAAAGCGATAAAAATTTCCTAAATCGCTAATGGCTGAGGCATACACCGGGTGTTCATCTCCAAACTTCTTTTGGTAGATCTCAATAGCATCATTGAGAAGCGGTTCTACTTCTCCGTATTTCCCCATGTCCATATAAAGCGCTGCAAGGCTACTTTGGACATGAGCATAGTCCGGGTGAAAACGTCCCAAGCTGCCTTTTTTTAATCTTATCAGCTCTTTAAACTCAGCTTCGGACTTTTCGTACTGGCCCATTTCCTGGTAGAGTAATGCCCGGTTGGTTAGAAATTTTTGGTGGTTACCGCTACGTTCACTTTGCTGTGCTCCGCTTATACCAATGGTTTTATTCATCATTTTCTCCGCCTGATCATAACGCCCCATGGTTTGAAACAGCATAGCCTGGTTATTTAAAGCTATAGCATATGGCATGCTATTATCCCCATTCGCCTTGCTGATGACCTCTATAGCATGGTTGATCTTATCTTCAGCTTTATTATATTGCCCGGTCTCTTTATACAATACCGCCAGGTTATTAAGTGACGCCCCATACCCTGAACTCTCCTCTCCTGACTGCTTTGCGCGAAGGTCCAGCGATTGTTGTATGAATTCTTCCGACGTAGTGTACCGGCCTGTTGTACTATACAGCAAACCGAGATTGGAGATCACCTTAATATAATTTACATCTTCTTTAAGTTCATTCACTTCATAGGCCAGTTTGGCATATAAAAATTGATTCTCCGCCAATTGATAATTGCCGGATGCATACAGGACTTCGCCCGCATCCAAATTACCCCGAGCCCTTTCCGCATCAGTCTTTGGTTTATCTTTGTTGGGTATATTGGTCAATACTTTTACAAACTGTTCTCCCTTTTCTTTATGGTCGAATAGTCCGGCATTGTCATTTAATGAAATAGCATAATTGAAGCTGGTAGAATCAAATTTACTCCTGGATTCTTCAATCTTTTTCGAAAAGAAACTCTTGGCATTTTTCTGCAGTTCAGGAAGTCCTGTTTTTACTTTTTCCTTTAGGAATTTACCGATCTGTGCTTCTGCGGTACCCATTGATAAAAGTAGAACAAGGAGTAAAATTCTTTTGCCCGTCATAGTAAAGAGGTTAGATCATGAAGATAGCTAATATCCAAAAGATAAAAATACATAGCTTATCTGATTGTCACCAATAAGCCGGCACTAAATAACTGTTAACCAGAACAGTAATAGTATATGCATTTGCCAGCATTCCATATGGATCAAGCTTTGGAACATCTTTTTTCTTAGTCTAATATCATGACATAGTGTCCCCTCAATACCCAGGATTTCGTAATTTCGCCGCTTATATGCATTGGATAAAGACGGTATTTCTTAAACTGTACATGGTGTGGGTCCTTTTGGTATTCACACTGTTCATGTTGATCATTCTGCCTGTTATGGTACTGCCTGGTTTTTTTGGTCAGAAATACGGTCACATTACCTACTTTGGGCTATGGCTTTGGTCTTGGATATTCAGTTTGCTCACCTTTATCAGATATGAAATAACAGGTCTTGAAAACGTAAGTAAGAAGACATCCTATATTTATACCAGCAATCATACCTCTTTCCTGGACTTGCCGGGGCTAAGGATAGCCATTCCTACCCAGTTCAGGCCTCTGGCCAAAAAAGAATTATTAAAAATTCCGGTTTTTGGATTAATTGTAAGAGTAGCCTGCGTAGTGGTAGATCGCTCTAGCACCGAAAGCCGTAAGCAAAGTATTAAAACGCTTACAAGGCGAATACGTTCAGGAATCTCATTACTCATATTTCCGGAGGGTACACAAAACCGAACCGATCAAAAGCTACAGCCATTTTATGATGGTGCTTTCCGTATGGCTAAAGAGACATTGACGCCCATCATGCCTGTCGTCGTGGTAAATGCCGGTAATCTAATGCCTCCCAGTTCAGTCCGCTTGAAACCTGGTAAAATAAAAGTGATCTTTGGTAAGCCGATAGAGGTATATGAAAACAGCGACGTTGCCGAGTTAAAGCAAACCACTTACAATACCATGCTACGATTACTGGAAAAAGAAAGTTGAGTTTACCATAATACTTAAAACGCCCGGCATAGTTAGTTTAACCGGAGATGGACCTGCTTTTCCAAGAGTGCTTTGATCTCTTCATCTTCCATTAATTTTTTCAAATACCAACCTCCTTCATATGGTTTGAAAGGGTTATAGCCCAATTCAAGTAATGTCCGGTTTACAATGCCTTGTGTAATATAAAACGTCATTCGCTGGGCACGCTCCCCTGTATCTGCCAGAAAACCTTCCATATCATGGTCATAAGTGTTCAACCTGTTGGCCACTACAATGAAATCACTTTTTGTGATCTGGTCCAGTGTCTTATAATTTTCCAGCTCAGAAAAGTACTTTAATGTATAGTATTCTTTGGTAATTAGCGCTTTATACTTGTATTCTTTAGCCTCTTTTACAGCCATTTTTATCGTTTTAAACCCTTTCATCATCTGCGCCATTTGTAGTACATTTCCTTCATTTTTGAATGAAATGGCAGCAGCACTATAACCGTCCCCACCTTTCTTATTCTTAATCACTAACACATCATTTTCGAATTTATAAATGGGTACGCTATCATAGGGACGCCATGAAGAGTGGTCAGGGTCATCCGTGTATCCATAGCTGTACTTGATAAGATAGTCCTCTGTAATTTCCACTTTTAACTCGGTTCCGGATTGGTCATAGGCCATCCAGGTGCCTTTTATCTGTGCTAAAGATATAACCGGTAGTAGTACAAGGGCTAAATAGATTAACTTCATTTCTCCTGATTTTAATTCAGAAAGATACATAAAATGGGCATCCATATCAATCAAAATACTGATTTACAACCGCTTATTAATCGCTACAACTACCTTATGAGCAACCGAGTACTTTGGCAATTGGATAAGACAGATCTATGGCAAATAATATGACTAAGCTTTCAAGCCCATTTTGAAAATGAAAAAGGCCACTTCACAATTGAAGCAACCTCTTTCCATTCATCCCCATGAATATCTGTTATCTACCCTGAGCTTAATTCAAAATAATTTTTAATACTTTTTTCTGTTGACCTTGAAATGCTTCCACGAAGTAATATCCTTTTGGAAAAGAAGACATGTCCACCTGAACAGACAGATCGCTGCTTTCTATCATTTTTTTCACTTCACCTTGAATTGATCTTATTACGAGTTTCACAACTTCATCGTTAGCCGCAGATATGTTCAACATTACAGGTCCGTCAGTTGGATTGGGATAAGCTTTAATTTCAAATGAGCTGTTATCAGCGATAGATACGCGAGCTATATCAGAATAGTCAAAGTTACCGTCAAAATCCACTTGCTTGATCCTGTAGAAATAAACACCTGAAGTAACCTGATTGTCTATAACTTCATAAGTAAGTACCTGCTCACTGTTACCCGCACCATCTACGCTTTTCACGGCATCGTAGTTAACACCGTCCACAGATCGTTCTACTACAAAATAGTCATTGTTTAATTCAGTAGCGGTAGCCCAGGAAACCAACACCTCATTTTCTTCTGTCACTTGTACTTCAGTATATAAAAACTCTACAGGAAGAACTCCACCGGTCACAAGAGTATGCAAGTCCGGATCATTATTTTGCAGGTCTGTTTCATTTTGAAAATTTCCGGCAGCAACGCTATTACTTCCATTAAATTGGGCCCCGCCTCTCCTGGTTATACTTCCATATACATAAAAGCCGTTTGTACCGGAGGCCGTATTGTTCACATCAGCTCCTCCGCTAATGTCCAATGATCCTGTCACCACTACCCGGCCATCATTTGCAGCCAATGTACCTCCTGACGCATCTAAATCTCCTAAAACTATTAAAACACCTGAATTTGCTATATTAACCGTCCCACTTCCCGCTAGCGTAAAATCTCCATCAACTAATAAAGTGTCATATATATTCATTCCCGACCCTCCTTCTAATCTTAAATTAGAACTTTGGGTAATAGCTCCATATATATCGACATACGCTGTGGAACCATTTACCGGATTCGCAGGAACATCCGCCAGCCACGGCTGTGACTTTGTCCAGGTAGCTGCGTCTGTCCAGTTTCCGGAATAATTATCATTGGAAGTATAGCCTTCCTGGCCGTTAACCTGGGTGAAGGTGGTAAAAATGACGATGATTGCGATTAAATTTTTCATAGGGATATCGTTTAAAAAATTGATAATACAAAGTTGCAATACCCCAACCCCGCCCTCAATCGCATTATTCGTGTATTTTAACTACGTTAAATTGCTGATGCTTAAACTAAGTGTTTATACTAAAAAACCAGCGCCAGGCTAAAAGAGGGTATAAATGTTGTGGAAAATCATTAAAGGTACTTTCTTTGACGCTCTATATTAATTCTACCACTAAAAGTGAATTCTAATGCTTAAATATGTACTATACGGCTTAATTGCTCTGGTAGTGATCATCCAATTTTTCCAGATTGACAAAACACCTGTGCCAACGGAGCCCTCCCAGGACTTCATTACCATGACCCATCCACCTGTTGAAATCAAGGAACTGTTGAAGTCAGTCTGTTATGACTGCCATAGCGGTAGCACAAAATACCCCTGGTACACATTTGTACAACCTGTGGGTTGGTGGATAGGGCATCATATAGAAGAAGGTCAGGAGCATCTTAATTTTGCCCAATGGGGTACTTACAATGAAAAGCGGCAAAAGCACAAAGTCACCGAATGCATAGAGGAAGTGGAAGAGGGTGAAATGCCATTGGATAGCTACACCTGGGCACATAGTGAAGCAAGACTATCTAAAGACCAGCGGGATAACCTTATTGCGTGGTTTAAGACGCTTCCACATGAGGAAGAACATCACTAGGCTCTATTCGTCCGGTGTGTAGAGTAAACGCTTTTCATTGAAATCATATAAAGTAAGTTCCCTCAATTGATAATAAGCTGTCCAAAAGTCCCGTAATGCACTGATATAGCTACGTTTTGCTTCGTCTTTTTCGTTAAGGGCTATGTTGAGGTTGGTGATGTCTATCTTTCCTATAAGGTACCGGTTCTGTGCCACCTCGTAACGCTCACGCGCTACTTCATCAGATTTCTTGGAGATCTTCAATTGGGTACGCAGCATTTCAAATTGCCTGACCTGGGTAAGTATTTCCTGTTCGAAGTTCTGTTCATCCTGTGCGATAGTATAATCCTGCAGTCGTTGATTGGCCAGGGCGCTTTTCATTCGAGCTTCATTGCGTCCCCAGGTAACGAGAGGAATAGCAAAACCCAGGTTGAAACGCTGTTCATTTTGTGGAGTGCTATAAACATCAATAGCATCTGACCCTGAATCATTTAGGCCAAATGTAGCTGTCAATGTGGTTTCAAAAATTTGTCCACGTGCTTGAGCCACATCGCGTTCTGCCTCAAGTTTTCTGCGTTGAAAGGCCAGGTAATCTGAACGATATCTCTGTGCATAATCCAGCGCTTCACCATAATTAACTTCAAATTCCGGGATATCTTCGGGTAAAGCTAATCGTGGAATTTGCTCATCATTAAACCCAATGTAAGATCTAAGCCTGAGACCTGAAGTTTCAAGGTCAAGTTTAGCCTGCGCTACTGCCTGTTCTGATCTCAGCAATTGAAGTTCTACCTGTAATAATTTATCTCTTGACGTGGTACCTATATTATAACGCCCTTGCTCAATCCTGTAAATCGTATCATTATTGGCAAGATTAAAATCAGCAATCTGTAAGTTGATCTGTGCATCAAGGTAATCGAAAAATCGCCTTGCTGCCTCACGTGAGATAGACTCCACCTCTTCCACATATTCACGCTTTGATTCTTCATAGCGTAAAGGTTCCGTCTTTTTATCCCATTTAAGTGGGTTAAAAGCAAACAGTGGTTGACTAAGAAAAATATTAAATGGGGAACCTCTCCACAACGTAGAACTATTACCCCCGAATTGTTCAAAGTAGGACAAATTCGAATTAACACTAATTTGCCCTCCTGTCCATGGTAAAGGTTGCTCCAGTTCCAAAGACAGCCTTGGATTGATCTGGTCTACTGGTTGAAACCGAATACTACCATCCGGCTGTGGGGTACGGACAAAAGCGTTATTGTACTCTGGCCCCTGACCAACCAATCGTAACTGAGGATTAAAGTCAGATTTAAAGCGGCGGTATTCCCAATAACTGTTTTCTTTCGCTGTTTCAGCACGTTTAGAAAATGGTGACTGGTCGCGGGCCATATTGATGACCTGGCCCATTGTAAGCCTGTCGTTCTGCTGAGTATAGCCTTTGACTACTGAAAATAATAACAATGTAATCAAGCATAAGAAGTTCTTATTCATAACGTAATGATGAGATGGGGTCTTGTTCAGCGGCTCTTTTTGCGGGTGTTATTCCAAAGATCATTCCTACAGCAGCAGCCACACCAAATGATAGCAGAATAGAATAAAGGGATACAATAGTAGGTATATCAGCTATTTCGGATACCACATATGCCAGTATTAAGCCAAGTATAATGCCAATAATACCCCCTGACACACTGATCATGACAGATTCGAACACAAATTGATAAATGATATCCATCTTCTTCGCCCCTATCGCCAGCCGCAGACCTATTTCTTTGATGCGCTCCAATACGGAAGCTAACATAATGTTCATAATACCTATTCCACCTACTAGCAAGGATATACCAGCTATTGCTCCTAATACGAAATTGAAAATATCTTTGGTACGCTGTTGCTGTTTGAGAAGCAGTTCGGGAATGGTGATCTCATAATCTACCATTTCAAAATGCCGACGTTTCAGTAACCTGGAAACGATCTCTGAGATGTTCATCATTTTTTCAGACTTATCCACCTGTATTACCAAACGATCTAATTGATGGTAATTGACAGATTGTTTAGGTTCATTGGAATTATCACGATCGTCGTTCCCCCTTGTGGCCCTTTTAATAAGTGCATCTGTTATTAAGGCTCTGTTTTTATAGCGAACCAACACGGTTTTAAGTGGTGCATATACATCCATGTTATAATCTCGAATACCCAGATTAGCAATGCTTTTCTGGCTTATCCGTCGTTCTTCCAACACCCCTACTACTTTTAACCAGTGCGCTCCAACTTTAATCGTTTTACCTATAGGGTCTTCCTTACTAAAAAACTTAGCCCTGATCCCCTGACCTATCACACAGACTGCTGCACCGGATTTCAATTGTTCTTCATTAAAGAACTTTCCCTGACCCAGCGAGAAGTTAGACATTTCAAAATAGCTATTCTCCACCCCTACCAGCTTTGCTGACCTCCTGATCCCGCTCTTTATAATGTAGGTTTCCAAAAGTATTTCAGCACTCAGTTTACTTATTCCGGGCACAATGCTTTGAATGCTTCTGACATCTTCCAGGGTCAAACCCGGAGAAAAATTCTTATCATCCGTTTGACCCAGCTCCTCCTGTACTTCTTCTTCAATTTGCTCCACCAGGGGTACAATAACTATATTATTGACACCAACCAGTTTGATCTGCTCTAAAATTTCCTGTTGTGCACCATTTCCAATGGCCAACATAGCAATAACGGCAGCCACACCGAATATGATACCTAATGCGGTAAGCATGGACCTGACTTTATTCGCCAGCACAGCTTCAAAAGCAATGTAAAAATTAGACAATAGGTGAGTGTACATAGAAGGAGTATATCAAGAGCGGATTCGGGCAGTAAGATCAGTTGTTCGTTGCAATGCTTTGTGGCTTATTTTTTAGTTGGGAAACGGGTTGGTCTTCTATTCCGTCCGGCACAGATAAATAAAGTAGTTCGCCCTCCTCTATTCCGGCCTCTATCACCACTTCATTTGTATTGATCTGTCCAAGGATAACCTCTTGCTTTGCGTATGACAGCCCGTCTCTCTTGATCACATAAGAAAGTGAATCACCCTGACTATGTATGCACTCCAGGGGAACATAAACCACATCCGGTATCATTTCAGCAATAATCCCATTAGATGTTGTCATGGCCGGTCTTAAAGTAGTATCTGACTCGTTAATCAGGATCTTAACTTCAAAAACTTTAGAGTCAGAGTTTGGTTTCTGTTCACCAATATTAGCTACATTAACTACCTTACCGCTAAGAGATTTATCCGGAAAAGCGTCCAGTCCGATATTTACCTGCTGCCCCTTTTTTATGGATCGGATGTCCACCTCATTGATATATGTCCTGGAAATCATAGAAGTAAGGTCTGGCAGTGTGGCTACTACAGGTTCCCAGGCCCGGATAGTGCCGCCGATGCCAATCTTACTGCCGTCCCACTCCCTGTGATACACTACCATACCTGACTCAGGGGCCAGAATGGTAAATTGTTGTTTGAGCCTGTCAAGAAAATCAAACTTACCCTGATCTTCTGCAAGCCGGGCAGCTGCCTCTTGCATTTCAGCAATGGCTTTTTGTGTTTTCAGCTTGTAATTTTCTACTGCTTGGTCAAGCGCCCGTTTGGCCTTGGCCAGGTCAATCTCAGCTTGCTTGATAGTAGCGGGCGGCTCATATTGTGATTGAGAAAGAATAATTTCTTTTTCTTCCACGGCATATTTCAGGTTGACCAACTCATCTCGGGCAGCCCGCAATTCCAGCGCCGTGTCCAGCCTGGTTTGGGTATATTTTGACAGGCTTTGCTGTAATTCCGTTTCCCTGTTCTGTACTTTGTCAGATAGTTCTGACTGATCCAGGCGTCCAATGTAATCCCCTTTTTGGACGACGGTCCCTTCTTCCACCAGGTGTTCTATTTTTACCTGCCACATCTGGGCAGCGCGTAAGCCGGTAGGCCCCATGACTTTAACTGAATTTTGGGCTTCCAACTCTCCCGTAGTAGTTACTTCTACTGTAAATGTACCACGTTTAGCTTCTACGAATATATCCCCATTCTCTGCATTGCTATCGCCCATAAAAAGCCATGCTACCAAGATAACCGCTAAGGCCCCTAACCCAATGATCAGTTTATTTTTCATTTTTTTTTCTTTGGAACTGTAAAGCTAAATTAAACGCCTGAGACGGTCTGGGCCACCAATCATTTTAAATACCCACACGCATAATTAAATGGTGGCTAATTGTCAAGGCTCCTGTTTTATCCTGGTTACACATACATCTGAATTTAACGAAAGCCATTCGGTTTCATTGTTCCGCACATGTAATTAGTCTTACTTATTTTTCGTCAGAGATGTTACAATACTCTTTGGTTTATATTAAGATACAGACATGACTTTGATCAGGTGATTGCCAGAAAGGTGTACTTCCTTTTCTTACGTAGGTACAGGTAATTTAACTACTCTGTATAACTTTGTCCCTAATGAAGTACTTAATTAGCCTGGTATTACGTAAAGTACCCAGAAAATATTTACAACTGGTCAATGGCCCCTTACTAAAACTGGCAGGCCTCTGGTTAAGAGGTAACAAGTTTACCTGTCCCATTATTGATAAAAGTTACCGCAAGTTCTTATCCTATGGCAGAATAAACCCGAGGCCCAACGCACTATGTCCGGATTCGCTGTCACTGGAACGGCACCGTTTGCTCTGGCTATACCTTAAAAATAAGACCAACTTCTTTGAAAAGCCCTTACAATTTTTGCATATCGCTCCTGAACAGTGCTTTATGAAACCTTTTGAAAAGCAACATGGTGAAGGATATATTACGGCAGACCTGGAATCTCCACTTGCCAAAGTGAAAATGGATGTGCACAAGATACCTTTTGATGAAAATACATTTGATACAGCCATGTGTAATCATGTGATGGAACATGTCGACAATGATATTTTAGCCATGAGCGAGATCCACAGGATCCTGAAGCCCGGTGGTTGGGCCATTATACAAGTGCCTTTTTTCAGTCCATTACCCGATATAACTTTTGAAGACCGTACTATCACAAACCCAAAAGAACGAGAAAAGGCTTATGGACAGGATGATCATGTCCGTCTGTATGGAAAAGATTATCCGGAACGTCTTAGGTCTGCGGGTTTTGAGGTAGTGGAAGATGATTATATAAATACACTTTCAATCGAAGAAGTCGAACGTTACGCTTTGCCAAAAAATGAAGTGATCTATTTTTGCCATAAAAAGTAGCCTTATAAGCACTTAATACCATAGCAGGAGCACTGACTAACACTTTGTTAATGCTGATTACAGATGACCGCTATTTATTGAAAAGCTTTTTGATACCTTCCGTAATAAAACCCACACCGTATGCTGTTAGTTGCGTAAATGCTGCAGCGACACTCATGATGGCTACAGCCACTTGTTTGGTCCTGGAAAGGGCATCGAAAAAGATGAGTAGATAATATACCAGATAAATAGCAACGGCCAGCGCAAATAATTCAATGCTTATCAAAGGAAGTAAAACCAGACTTCCCATCCCCAAAAGAAAAAAAACCGGGAATGTATGCACTAATTTCACCTCTCCGGGAAAAAAGCGTCCTACATTAATTCTTGCCCTCCCAAAGAAATGTAACTGGTCATAAAACTGCGACAAACTCGTACGTCTTTTATGGTATACAAATGCATCTTCTATCAAGCCCGTTTTAAAACCCAGATGAATGATACGAATACTAAATTCAATATCTTCTCCCATACGGGTGATGATATATCCACCTGTTTTCTCAAAAACTGTTTTGGAAATACCCATATTAAAGCTTCGGGGATGGAAATCACCTACATGCTTTTTGTTCCCTCGAATACCACCTGTGGTGAATAACGAGGTCATAGAATAACTAATGGCCTTTTGGATAATGGTAAAGTCTTCACGTGACCGGTCAGGGCCACCAAAAGCATCTAAGGAATGTTCAGTCAAATGCTGCTCAACGGTTTGCAAATAATGTGATGGAATCAGGCAATCTGAATCGAAGACAACATAAAAATCCCCCTTAGCTTGTTCAAAACCAAAATTACGGCTAAAACCTTGCCCGGTATTCGGCTTGTAAAAATACCGGATACTCAATACATCCGAATACCGTTCCACAATACCATCACATCGGTCGGTAGAACCATCCTCCACAATGATCACTTCAAAATGCTTGTACGTTTGCCGGGTAAGGCTGTCTAACAGTTCATCTACCTCATTGGGACGATTGTATACAGGTATTACTACGGAATAGAAACGCATTTATTCAAACCCTATCTGATCCGCTACGAGATATTCATTTTCGGTGTTAGATTTCATGGCCATCATTTCAGCCAAAAAACCCGTGAGAAACAGTTGAACGCCTATGATCAATGCTACTAATGCCAGGAAAAAGAGTGGTTGGTCCACCACATCCCGCACGGGCAGATCAAACCGAAGCCGGTAGAGTTTATCTCCAATCACCCATATAGCGATGACGAAACCCGTGAGAAAGGATAAAGTACCCAGGGGACCAAAAAAGTGCATGGGTTTTTTCTTGAATCTGGAAACGAACATAATGGACAACAAGTCCAGAAACCCATTGATAAATCGCTCCAACCCAAATTTAGTGCTGCCATATTTTCGCTCACGATGTTCTACTACCTTTTCGCCGATCTTGTCATAGCCATTCCATTTGGCAATAACCGGTATATAACGGTGCATTTCTCCATATACATGAATATGCTTGACCACACGGCTTCGGTAGGCTTTAAGGCCACAGTTAAAGTCATGAAGCTTTATTCCTGATATTTTACTGGTGATAAAATTGAAGAATTTAGAAGGTATGGTTTTAGAAATAGGGTCATGCCTTTTTTTCTTCCAGCCTGACACCATATCTAACCTGCCTTCGGTGATCATTTTAAACAGCTCGGGGATTTCATCCGGGCTGTCTTGAAGGTCAGCATCCATGGAGATCACCACATTCCCCTGTGATTTTTTAAAACCTGTATTTAATGCGGCGGACTTGCCGAAATTTCGGTTAAAACTAATCCCTTTTATATGTGAATTTTCTTTAGAAAGCACCTGTATTACCTCCCATGAGCGATCGGTACTACCATCGTCCACCAGTATTATTTCATAAGTAAAGCCGTGCTGTTGCATAACACGGCTTATCCAAGTTGTCAATTCCGGCAGTGATTCTTCTTCATTATACAAGGGAACCACTACGGAAATATCCGTAGTATGGGTCATTATCAAATTTGGTCCTCTGGATTACTGTTCTTTGTAAACGCAGTAATGATCAAAGATAAGATAAATCCAAAAAGAACGGCCATAACAATGCCTAAAACAAGACTAACTTCGGGAGCCATCAGTTTAGCAGTAAACGCCATGGTCTGTTCGATCTGCTCGTCCCCCATACCCTGCTCTTCAAGTTGCTGTAGTGTATTATCCATAATCCGATCTGTGTATCCAAGATCTACAAACTTGATGTAAACATATCGGAAAATACCACTTATAATGGCTGAAACCAGCGATACCAAAGTACCTATTCCAAGTCCTTGTCCATAGGACATAAAACCATCGCCAGCAGATTTAAACTCTTTATGCGCCAATACCAAAAATACAATAAAAGGGATTAGTCCAAGCCAGTTAACAGCATTTGACGTATCTGTTTCCGTAAGGGTAATAATGAGGAAAAAGACAATAGAAAACGCAGCGGTGATCAGCCCCCATTTTACGGACACCTGTTTAACAGAGCTTTTCTCAATAGTATCTTCCATGTTTTTTGAATTTTAGATTTAACAGTCGATTGATCAATGGTATGTATTCACTCCTTGGTTTCAAAGTATCCTGAATGCGCCTAAATTCAAATAACAAAACCATACGTGGTCTTTTACCATGGTAAATGGTCGGCATCTGAGTCCGCTCTTTAAGTCTTTATATCAGTGCGCCTGAGAATTATGGCCAGAAGTATGGATAAGAAAAAACCTATCAGGCAGCTTTTGATAAAGTAATCCAAAGCCATTTGATAAGGCTTAGTGCTTTTCATTAATGTGATCTGATGATCGAATTGCTCCGGCGTGATTGTAATGGCACTTTGCGATGTCAACTGATCACGATTCAGTTCCAGACCTCTGATAGCACCTTCAACGTAGTCATGCAGAAAGGAAACTTCCATATGCCCAAAGCCAAAAATGAATATACCCACTACTATTCCCAGTACTAAGTAAAAAAAGATACCAATAAGAAACCCCTGCCAGAAATGTAACACGCCAAACGCATGTTGCTCCTTGAACTCTTTCATACTAAAGAAAATAAATACCCCAAAGAGCAATATTCTGTAATCATAAAATACCGGGATAAGTAATGGGTGACGGTTCGTATAAAAAAGCAATAGAATAACCGCTATGGCCAGTACAGACGCCACCAGGGCATATTTTAACGGAATTTTTACCAAAGAAGGGAGTCTGTTCATTGTACTATTGGTCCAGATACACCTGGTTATCATTAAACACTGCTACCACTTTGCCCTTTAGCGGCTTCTCCCAATACGGGGTATTCCTGGATTTTGACAGGTTAGTATTGTCGTTAAGCTCCCATTCCATTGCAGGGTCCAGCAATGTAAGGTTGGCTGGTTGCCCGGCTTCGACCACCGGACAGGCTATACCTAACAGTTCACGCGGCGCCCTTGTTATTTTGTCCAGCAATACTTCGAACTCCACTTTTTCCGACAGGTTTACCAGGTTATGCGCTACTGTCTGGAAACTGATGATACCAAACTCTGCCAGGTCAAATTCAAGGTCCTTGCTTTCTTCATCTTGTGGTAAATGTCCGCTGGTAATAACATCTATAACACCATCATTTAGTCCTTTGATAAGGGCTTTGTTCTCTTTTGGCGTTCTGAAAGGTGGATTAACCTTAAGGTTGGTATCAAAATCATCCAGCATCGTATCGTCAAAAGCGCTCTGAAATGTAGTTATGTCACAGGTCACGTTCAGCCCTTTCTTTTTAGCCGACCTGATCATGTCTAATGACCGATCAGTCGATATACCGGTTAAGTGTAATCTGCCCCCTGCATATTCCAGTAACTCGAGATCTCTTCGTACGGCAAGCTCTTCTGCCAATCCCGGCATACCTTTCATGCCTAAAATGGTACTTTCAACCCCTTCATTCATTACTCCAAATCTATTCAAGTGAATGTCTTCAGGTCTATCGATTAAAAGTCCATTAAATTTTTGGAGGTATTGAAGCGCTTTCAATAAAATATCCGAATGCCAGATAGGAAGCGAACCATCTGAAAAAGCTATCGCTCCCGCCGTATGAAGATCTATCATTTCTGTTAGATCTTCTCCTTTTGTGTCCTTTGTAACGGCAGCTATGGGATATACCTTGGTAGCACTCGTGCTATTTTTAGAGGTCAGGTAACTTATCTCGTTCTTGGTCTGCGTAACAGGCTCGTTATTAGGAGATAACGCCAAACCGGTAAACCCACCGGCTTGCGCAGCCTTCAAACCTGAAGATAGGTCCTCCTTATATTCAAAGCCCGGGTCACCAAAAGAGGCCCGCATATCAAACCAGCCTGTACTCACTATCCCGTTTTTAGGTGCTATCACTTTATCCGCTTTTGGTAGTGTTTTACCTATGGAAGTTATCTTTCCTTTATCTACCAAAATGTTGAGTTTCTTCTTATGATGCCTGGACCCTTTGTCAAGCACCATCACATTTTTAAGAAGGATTTTCATAAGTTCAAGTTAGGCTAGGGTAAGAAACGAATTAATAAGGCCTCTGCCAGAAAAAAGACCAGCGCCAATAGTATTGCATACTTCCAAAGTGGCACACCTATGTATTTATTCTGAATAGCTTTTTCAAAGGCCTCCATATCAGATGCATCAAAAATATCGACATTTCCTTTAAACTTTTCTTTGATGGCAGGCGTCTCCAATTGTGACAGGTCTGATTCCAACGGTGAGTAGTTGAACGCCAAAGAAGTTAATGTTTGCTCTTCCAATTTCACATCATAAAAGCCAGCTGAAAGTAAATATTTTGGTATTTCCAACAAAAGCCTGTTACCTAATACACGCTGTCCGGGAATAAGCTCTTCCTCATCCTTTACGAGCTTGACCACTTTATCATTAATACCCTCCTCCAGGTAAATACTTATCAATTCTTCGTCAATGACATGATATAAGTTATTTTCCAATTTAGCACTCTGTACAGCAATACGATACATTACAGGTACAAACAGTGCATGGTTTTGGAATGTGGTAAAGTTAATATCCAGGGGTGCACTTATGATAAAGAGCTTGCCGTTACGCCTGATCTCTGACAGAAAAGGTTTACCGGTACGCGTCCTGAGCAACGCCGTGCGATCTGCACCCCATGAAATAGTACTGGTAGTAGCAGGCATCACCATATTAGGGTTATTATCCTCAAAAACATCCTGAAAAAATGGATTTTGAAAATCCGGCGCCGCTATAGGTACCAGGGCAGTAGTATCAGCATCTGTCAAACGTTGTAAACCCATGATCTGACGGTAAGTGGTAACGTCAGGTTTGTATGCCGGAACAATGAACAGGTTGCCATAACGCTCCATGTAATCGTTCAATGGTACGGTAAGAGCAGCATCTAATGACGTTATGCCGTTAAGAATCACCAGGTCAGCACTGTTTATGAGCCCATAGTCAAGGTTACTGCTGTTGAAGCTCTGAAAATTGAACAACGCTGCATTACCATATACATTTTCAATGGGTGTTTTTGAGTCTGTTTCTTTGATCTCAAGTATGTTAATTTTCCTTCCGACATCTAATGCAAAGTAAAAATCATTGTCAAAGGTGACCGGAAACTCTTCAAATGTAATTCTTCCCTGGTTACTACCCTTGAGGTCGAAGGCCAGGTCAAAAGTGAGCACCTTTTTGTCATTTCCGGGAATGGTCACACTCCCTGTGGCTACTTCCGCATCGTTCAGTAATACTTTTACCACCATGTCGTCCTTTTCTTCCAGTCCGTTATTTCTTATCACTACACTCAATTTGGGTTTGGCATCGCCAATCAGAAAAGGATTGTCAAGGAAGACAGAATCAACATAAACATTATCATATGAGTTAAAATAAGTCGGAAAACCGTTGACTTCCACTGTACTATCAAATTCTATCAAATGCTCGTTATACATTGAGCGCTGAAAGTCACTGATCCAATAAACCGTTCCTACACCTTTATCAAGATCATTTTGAAGACGACCGGCAATATCTTCAGCAGAACGAGATGAGCCACTGTACCTTAATTCTGTGAGGTAGTCAGCAACTTCCGTCTTACTTTTATAGGTATTGGAAAAGGCTTCAAAATCATTTGTAAGCACCTTGTATTCTGTGTTTTCAGGGTATATCTCCAGTAGTTTTTGTAAGTAGTTCCCTGCGGCATCCAAAGCGGCCAGATCAACATCCGAATTATTACTCATACTCCATGAGTTGTCTAGGTAAATGATGTTTTTTCCGGATGTGATCAGGTTTTCTTCCGATGGAATAAACGGCTGTGCAAATGCCATGACCAAAAAAAATAAGAAGAGGAGCCTTGAAAAAAGCACCAGGTAGTGCTTCAATTTAAGCTTGGAACTGCTGGCCTCTTTGACTTTTTTGAGAAAGAGCGTATTGCTAAAATAGATCTTTTTGGTTTTCCTAAAATTGAAAAGATGAATAATGACAGGTATGGCTAAGGCAAGAAGTCCGAGAAGAAAACCTGGGTACAGAAATGTCATCGGCTGCAAAAGTAGAAAAATTAAGGAAATGATAAAGCAGTAGAAAATGTGACTTTAGTCCAACGGATCAATTATTCAATTAAAAATGATCGACAAAAGACGAAATATCAACACTGGCTCACACTCCGGCCCTATGGCGGACATGGCTTTTCTTCTTCTCATCTTTTTTATGGTATGCACAAATATCGTAAACGACAAGGGACTGACTTTGTTACTACCTCCTCACAAAGCGGAAGAAAATATTGTACCTGTAAAAGACCGAAACCTATTTACAATACTCATCAACTCTTCTGACCGATTATTTGTAGAAAATGAAGAAAGAAGCAATGCCGAAAATTTAAGGACTGAAATAAAAGATTTCGTACTGAATGCAGGCAAAAGACCGGACTGGAGTGTAAACCCTAAAAAAGCCGTCATTTCTATTCAAACGAACAGAGGAACTTCACAGGGTGCCTTTATTAAAATACTGGATGAAGCCAAAGCAGCGTACTATGAAATCTATGCTGATAAGGCGGGTATTACTCCTGCTGCCTATAGAAAACTGGCTTCTTCTGATCCGATCTATAAAAAAGCCAGACATGAAATACCTATGAATATTTCCATTGCTTCAAGCAAGGTGGCAGATTAAGTATGTGCTACCGGGCCCCTGGTGCAGTTCACCCGAACCCGGTAGCACATAGCTATTTTTTACTCCCCACCATTAAAAGTTCATTCATGCTAATTTCCGTAAGATAGCGTTTCTCTCCCTCAGTAGTTTCATATTGATGATATACCAGGCGCCCTTCCATGGCTATTTCCTGACCCTTAGAAAGATAGTTAGCTACCATTTCTGCTTTCCGCCCCCAGGCCACTATATGATGCCACTGCGTATTCTGTACTTTTTCACCTTCTGCATTTTTATACACGTCAGACGTAGCTAATGAAAAGGTAGTCATGGCTTTACCATTTTTCAGCTTTCTTAGTTCAGGGTCTTTGCCTAATCTCCCAATCAATTGTACGGTGTTTCTTAAATTTCTCATTATTTTAAATACTCTAAAATTTAACATTAATTTGTTGATATGGTCAATCGAATAGGTAGGACTATTGAATTGACAGCAGCAAAGTAAATGGTGGGTAGAGGCGATACTCGGGTAATAAATATTTGTATTCGTTTAACTTACGTTTGTAAACGTTTACAAATGTATATAACATTGATTTACAATAATTTAAAATGACAGAAGAAAAATCTTGCCTGGAATGCGATACCAAAATCTATGGTAGGTTTGACAAGAAATTTTGCTCTGACCAATGCAGAAACGCTTACAATAACAGGCTGAATAGTGATTCTAATAATTACATCAGGAACGTCAATAACATTTTGCGCAAAAACCGCAGGGTACTGGAAAAGTCAAACCCTGAAGGAAAGGCGAAGATGAAGAAGGAAAAGTTATTAGAAAAAGGATTTGATTTTAACTATCATACCAACAAGTATGTAACAAAAGCCGGGGCCACTTATTTCTTCTGCTATGAATATGGCTACCTGGAGCTCGATAACGATTGGTTCATGTTGGTCAAGCGTAAAGAGTATATAGAATAGCCTGTAACGATCAGATTCACAGAACTTAAGTAGTTGTTTTTTTAACATAATATGAAGGATTTTAGCAAAATGGATAAAGCATGGTTCCGACCATTTGGACTTCTATGCTTGGCTTTAGTACTCAATGCCTGTAATAAATGTGATGAGTGTACAGGCAAGTTTGATCTGCGACTTCAATTCTCTGATCTGAACAATACCCCTGTGTTAACCCAGGTAGATTCATTACTGGTCACTGACCTGTCAGGAGTACCCTTCATGGCAGAAAGTGTATTGAGTATCGAGGATACCATTTTTCAAGTCTCATTAAACTATGAAGACCCACTCCTGGAGCCTCCGGATAGTATTCTGATCATTTATAATAATGCTCTTATAGACACGGCTGCTACAGAATTCGGATTTACAAGTGACAGCGACTGTTGTGATAACGTGTTTACCATTGATGATGTGCGCTTCTTCAACCGAAAAGTCAACCGGCTGGTAAGGCCAAGAGGAACGGTATTTCGGGTGATTATAGAATGACAGAAAACCCTGAAAGTAGACTGAAGGGCCTATCTCAACGCATGTAAAATTCCCATTGAAAACCCCTATTCCAAAGCTAAAGTTTAAATCACCAGGCTCTTAAAAACCAAAAACTACGGGTAATCATCACTTTGATAAAGACGTAAAAAAATAACCCGGCATTGTTAAACTTAACCCGGGAGTTCACGTTAGTCACGTTAAATTAAATGTTTAAACACGTATCTAAAATTATTATGAGTAATACTAAATTATTCTCTCCTTATACACTCGGTCAGTTAGCGCTCCGAAATCGTGTCATCATGGCGCCCATGACCCGTTGCCGCGCGCATGAACACAACGCTTTGGATGAACTTGCCGCTACCTACTATGGCCAACGGGCCACGGCAGGGTTGATCATTACCGAGGGTACTTCGCCTTCGCCTAACGGCCTGGGATATGCCCGCATCCCCGGGGTTTATAGCGATCAGCAAATAGCAGGCTGGAAGTCAGTAACAAAGGCGGTGCATGAAAAAGGAGGTAAAATTTTCCTTCAGATCATGCATACGGGTCGCGTTTCCCATGAAGCGAACTTACCGGAGGGAGCGGAAGTGGTGGCCCCCACAACAAAGCAGGTTTCCGGCGAAATGTATACAGATAGCCAGGGACCACTACCTCATACCACTCCCAGGAAAATGAATGAAGCAGACATAGATCAGGCAATAGAAGAATATGTCCAGGGCGCTAAAAATGCAATAGCGGCGGGGTTTGATGGAGTAGAGCTACATGCTGCCAATGGTTATCTGATGGAGCAGTTCCTGAATCCGTTGGTCAATGACCGTAACGATGAATATGGAGGAAGTATAGAAAACCGATGCCGTTTTGTACTGGAAGTGGCCGAACGTACAGCAGAAGCCATTGGAAAAGACAAAGTAGGTATTCGCATCTCTCCTTATGGCACATTCAATGACATGGGTGCCTTCGATGATGTGGAGACACAATTCGTATACCTGGCGGAGAAGCTCAAAGAAACAGGGTTGGTTTACATACATATCGTAGACCATGCCACCATGGGAACTGCCCCGGTGCCCGTAGAAGTCAAACACAAAATAAGAGAGGCATTTCAGGGTACTATCATCATCAGTGGAGGTTATGACAAAGAAAGAGCGGAAAAAGACCTGGAAGAAGGATTAGGTCATCTTGTAGCTTTTGGCAGACCCTATGTGTCCAACCCTGACCTGGTGGAACGAATGAAAAAAGGAGCTGCTCTCACTCCCCCGGATTTTGACACGTTTTACACTCCGGGAGAAAAAGGGTATACCGATTACCCGACGTTGGAAGAAGAAAAGGTGGGATGATCATTAATAGTATTTTAAAACACAAAGAGTCTGCTTGGTATGAAGCAGACTCTTTGTGTTTTAACAGACTCTATTTTTTCCACCATTTATCCTGTTACCAACTGCTTTCCCAATCCTTCCAGACTGGCTCAACTCCTTGTTTTTGAAGCATTTTCACAATCTCTTCGGTACTTCTTTCATCTGAAATTTCGAATTGTTCCAAAGACTGCCGCTCTACCACATATCCTCCGGGATTCGTCTTGGATTCGGCGCTCATCGAAGTGATGCCCAGGTTCACAATATTATCTCTGAAAACGGCATTCTCCCGTGTGGAAATTGAAAGTTCTACATCTTCATCGAACAGACGGTAAGCCGCTATCAGCTGAACAAGGTCCACGTCGGTCATGGCTACTTTAGGCTCTAATCCACCACTGTAAGGCCGTAAGCGTGGAAAAGAAATAGAATATTTGGTTTTCCAATACTTTTTCTGAAGGTATTTCAGATGAAGGGCCGTAAAAAAACTATCCGGCCTCCAATCTTCCAGCCCGAACAAAACACCCAGTCCTATTTTATGTATACCTGCCTTACCTAATCGGTCCGGGGTATCCAGGCGGTAGTTAAAATCAGATTTCTTCCCCTTGGGGTGATGTTTTTTGTATTCGTCTTTATGGTATGTTTCCTGATAAACTAATACCGCATACAAGCCCTCACAGATCAATTGTTCATAGTCCTGTTGGTCCAAAGGTTGGACCTCCATGGTAATATTCGAAAATTCAGACCGGATCAACCGGATGGCATTTGAAATATAGTTTACGCCCACCTTCCTGTTTGCCTCGCCTGTTACCAAAAGGATATGATCGTAGCCCTTGGATTTAATGTATCCAACTTCTTGAAGGATCTCTGCATCGGTCAATGTTCGTCTTGCAATCTTATTTGTGAAGCTGAAGCCACAATACGTGCATATGTTTTGACATTCATTACTCAAATACATGGGAGAATACATCTGAATGGTATTCCCAAAGCGTTTTCGTGTAAGCTCACGACTCCGCCGCACCATGGTTTCCAGAAACGGACGTGCAGCAGGAGAAATCAACGCTTTAAAATCTTCTAAAGACCGTTTAGAGGATTGAAGGGCCCTGTGTACGTCGGCTTGTCCTTTGGAAAGAATACTATCGTGCGTTTCTTTCCAATCGTACTTCTCAAATACAGTTTTAAAATCAGTCATTTAAAAACCGGGTTAAAGGACTACTGGCTTCAGCATGGTTTTGTATCGGAGCGAGTGAGGCATTGTAGGCCATTCTTCCGGCTTCCACCGCTTTTTTAAAAGCAGCGGCCATTTGTACAGGGTTTGAAGAAACGGCAATGGCCGTATTCACTAAAACGGCATGGGCCCCCATCTCCATCGCCTGTGCCGCATGTGAAGGGCTGCCCAGTCCTGCATCTATCACCACAGGCACATTACTTTGCTCAAGAATGATCTCAAGAAAGTCCAGTGTCTTAAGACCTTTATTGGTCCCAATAGGCGCCCCTAACGGCATTACACATTGAACCCCAACTTCTTCCAGGCGTTTACACAATACAGGGTCGGCATGTATGTAAGGCATCACCACAAACCCCAGTCTTACCAATTCTTCCGCGGCCTTTAACGTTTCTATCGGGTCAGGCAAAAGATATTTTGGGTCAGGGTGTATTTCAAGTTTTACCCAATGAGTTCCTAACGCCTCACGTGATAGCTGTGCCGCAAAAACAGCCTCTTTAGCGTTCCGTACCCCGGAGGTATTCGGCAAGAGGTTAATATTCGGATGTTTTAAATGAACCAGAATATCGTCTTCTATATTTTTTACATCCACTCTTTTCAGCGCCACAGTAATCAGCTCACTTTCGGCTTCAAGCAGTGCTGCTCTCATTACAGCCGCCGAACTGAATTTTCCCGTACCGGTAAATAATCGAGACTCAAATTCTTTATCGGCTATTTTCAGCAAATCATTTTTCATTGTAACTGTTCGTATATTTTTTGATTATCCATGGTAAGCGGTCCCTCCGCTGTTAACAAGCCTGAAACGGCCACTCCATAGGCACCGGCTTTACGGATATGTTTTATGTCTTCCTCCATTATTCCTCCAATAGCAATGACCGGTATTTGGCACTGTTCCCGGGTCAGCCTGTTTAAAATGCGGACATACCCCTCCAGTCCCAGGACAGGGCTCAGGTCCTTTTTGGTTTGGGTAAACCGATAAGGGCCTAAACCTATGTAATCCACCTTTTGATCAACAAGACTTATTATATCATTATGAGTATTGGCCGTTCCGCCAATTATTTTTCCTTTCCCTAATGTCGTCCGGGCTTGGAAAGGCTCAGCATCCTTTTTACCCAAATGAACACCATCGGCATTTATTTCATGAGCTACTTCTACACTGTCATTTATAATAAGCCTGGCACCGTATTTTTGACAAATTCTTTTTGCTTCTATTCCAGCTCTGAAGTACTCATCATCAGAAACTTGTTTTAACCGGAGTTGGATCCAGTCGCATCCCCAATCACACACCTTTTGTATATTTTCAAGGTGGTGAGCAATGTCTTTGCCTTGCGATATGTACTGCAGTTTTGATATCATATTCAATAAGCCCAACAGTCAGAACGGCCATGATCCACGGTCAATATTTTTCTCATACATCTTGACATAGTCCATACCTTTTGACCTCGTATTCAAAGGATTGTTTTCATTTTTGTAAAAACCGTATGATAACTTTTCATCACTTGGCTAAAGTGGGTTACCGGATCCTTTCTTTGCCACAAAGCACCAAGAACAGCAATACCACTATAGCCAAGTTTTTCCACCATAGCTATATTGTGATGGTCTATCCCACCTAAACCTATTACTGTTGCTTTCAGATCTGCTACATCGAATTTCCTTCCCGGATACTCCTTTTTGGAGATGGATGAAAATACAGGGCTTAAAAACGCATAGTCAAATGCCGAGGCAGTGGTTTTAACCTCATCGGTAGAATGAAAGGAACTGCTAACGGAAAAGTCGTTGTCCTGATATGCTTTGATATGATCCCCCAAAATCTCACCCAACCTTAGCCTATCTTTTTCACGTAAGTGTATTCCTTTTAATCTGAACTTCGTTGCCAATTCATGATGATTGTGCACAACTATTTTAGTATAATACTTATCGTCAATATCTTTTAAAAAAGCGTCATACTCATTCATACTCCAGCCAGGCTTGCGTATATGTAAAGCAGGCAGGCCTTTCTCAAAAAGCTGATGTATATATTCTGCTTCCTTATCTATCTTCTTTTCTGATGTGATAACCACCAACATTATTCCCTCTAAACTTTGTTTCTCTTTAACTCAAATTCATGACGAAAAGCATCTTTTTACTCCACATCTTCCCTGATCCTCGCCTATTCCTCTCGCTATAATGTCGCTACTTTCATACATAGATAGTAGCACCTGGTCAGTATCAGGGATGCAGGCATTGTACACCATTACCGGTTTTTTCATGCTGTCTTTCAGAAATTGGGCACTTTTCATCATACGTTTACCAGAGCCCTAAGCCCTACTCCCAGATTTCTTACCCCCCCTGAACAGCTTGTATGATCAGGATATTATCCCGATCACTGAGCTGTGTTTGTCTCCAGTCCGACCGGTTTATAATAACATTGTTTATGGCAATGGCAATACCACTTTCGGACAGGTCCAGACGCTCTATAAGTCGTTGCAAATTTATGGTCTCATCCAACTGATAAGATTCGTGATTCACACTAACATCGATCATATATGACTATTTTGTACTCTTTCCCGGTCCCTCGCCGGTTACGAATAAATTAGTAAGAAAATAGTGGAGTGTTCTTGGTAAGTCGGGTCCCACCCGATGTGAAAACCTTTTGAAAGATAGAAACTTTTCCCTTCGTTGGTATCAGCCAAATCAGGTTCAAAGGATATTTCTCAGTCAAATTACGTGACACTCCTAAAGTAACAGGTCAAATGTATTCATTATTTAACACAAATGTAAATCTGCGAGGCACCTTGAGTTGATATTTATCTAGAACCACTATCTGATACGCTCAAAACAAAACGTACTTTTGAATTTCGACCGACTTAAGTGAATGGTCCGTTTGATCATGGCCTTCTGAGTAGGCTCAGCGGCGTTATTAGGATTCCGAATCATTTTCCAGGCAATGTTATAAACACAGGGTTGATACTTGATCAGTAAATTTTCTAATGATTTATGATTACTTTTTCACCTTTCTGTATCAATCGAATAGGTTCTTCATCGGCCTGGTATACCATGTACTTTCTTAGAAATAGATCCACAATACTTCGATTTTAGTTCACCCCTTAGGTTCCTTCAAAGTGAAAATGTAAAAAGTTTTGCAGATACTTTTCTCACGGCTAACCTATGGAAAACCAATCGAAGAACAGGCTGTCCGGATAAAATAGTCAGACTTATTATTATGTTTCCAGCTCCGCCACGAGATTTTTCAGCATCTCCACTCCTCTATCCAACTGCTCCCTGGCAATAAACTCATTGGCCCGGTGGGCCTGAGCAATAGACCCGGGACCGCAAATGATACTTTCGTAACCTCCTTCGGCAAACTGACCTGCTTCCGCCGCATAAGATACCGCATCCACTGTATGGGTTCCTGTGATTTTCTTTACCAGCGATACGATGTCCCGGTCCAACGAAGTATCCAGAGATGGCACCGGCGGATGATGCTCGATAACATCTATCTTAAACCCGGGAAATACTTCCCTGAGCTCGTTTTCACGTTGCATACAGAAAGTTTTAAACTCCCGGATAATGCCGGAGAGGTCATCTCTCGGGATCACCCGGACATCCCAATGCAGGGAGGCATGATCAGCTATCACGTTAGGGGCTATACCTCCACTTACTTTTCCTACATGTAATGTGGTATGCGGCGGATCAAATCTATCGTCAAATCGTTTGGCTACGATAAGTTCGTTCATCTTATTTTCCAGCCAGGTGATCAATCTTGCCGTTTCGTGGATAGCGCTGACTTCCTGCTTTATCCGGCTACTATGCCCGGCAGAACCATTGACCTGCGTTTCCAGAACACAGATACCCTTCTGTCCAACGGTTGGAATCATCATCGAAGGCTCTCCTATAATGGCGTACTTTGGCTTTTCTTCATAAGTAGCCTGAATATGTTTTATCAGGTCCGGGGCTGAGAGGCATCCGATTTCCTCGTCGTAGGAAAAGGCGAAGTAAATGGGTTTTTTGAGGTCTGCTTTTACCATGTCGGGTAATACGGCCAGGCAACATGCCAAAAACCCTTTCATATCACAAGAACCCCGGCCGTACAGCTTGCCATCTCCTTTATCGGTAAGTACAAAAGGATCGGTATCCCAGGGTTGCCCTTCTACCGGCACCACATCCATATGACCGGAAAGGATCACACCGCCTGGCACAGCCGGACCTATCCGGCAATGTAAAGAGGCCTTGGTTCCTTCTTTATTCGGCACTTCTGTAACGGCAATCCCAAAATTCTCAATATATTCCCTGATCCATTGTTTTAAATCAAGGTTACTCTCTCCTCCCAACACCGGGAATGAAACTAATTTTGTTAATATTTGCTCTGATGTTAACACGTCAATTTGTTTTATTAAAAGCTTTTTACCGATACCGATCTTACCACCAAAAGAACCGGACTAAGCAGATATAGTTTACTTGTAACCCGTGGCTACTGCCACCAACAATGCCACCCCGGACAGCATCAGTATAATGATCAATACAGGTAGAATGAATCTCAGCCATCGATCGAGCGGCACCCTGCACATACTTAGCATAGCGATAAGGCCACCAAGCGTAGGATTCACGAGGTTAGTCACCCCATCGCCAATCTGAAAGGCTAAAATGGTCACCTGCCGGGTCAGCCCCAGCACTTCTCCAAGCGGCAGCATCACTGGTAAAGTCGCTAACGCCTGGCCGCTTCCCGATGGAATAAACAGATTAATTATCCCTTGTGATGCAGACATCCCAAGTGCGGAGGCATATAACGGCATACCCTGAAGCATTTCTGACAAGTGAAAAGAAATGGTATCTCCTATATTCCCCATCTCCATCAATACTTTAATGGAAGTAGCATAACCCACCATAAACGCACCCGGAGCGGCCTTCCCTACTCCCTCAAGTACGGTTTGGCTAATGGTATTGGCATTCATTTTTGAGACCAGGGCACTGGCTAAAGCCACCATTAAAAATATGGCCGAAAGCTCATTTATATACCAATGATAACGGAATACTCCGTATAATATCACTCCCAGTCCGGCCATAAAAATACCTACCACCAGCCGATTGTTGATGGTCATGCTATATTCTGAAATAGGCTTTGATAATGCCAGTCCTTTTTCATTGAGTCCTCTTCCAAGACTTGCCGCCGGATCTTTAGTAATCTTTTTAAAATAACGAACATTGTAATAAGCCAGTAATGTAAGCGATGCAAAGCAAAGTGCACTCCTCAGCAATGCCCCGGAAAACAACGGCAGTTCTGCCAGCCGGTGTCCGGTACCTACGGTATAAGGGTTTATAGGAGAAAGGCCAAAGCCTACGGTCATTGCTCCTACCGAAATACCGGCGGCAAGCATAAGGTCTCCACCCAATGCCAGGCTCAATACGGCAGCAATAGGTACCATAGCTATATTGTTTTCATACCCAACGGCTATGCCCAGGAAGCCATAGACAAACGTCATGATCACCACCACCCAATACTTCTTATCTGAGCCAAGTCTTTTCACCAATGTACCTACCGTATTCTCCACTGCACGGGACTTTTCCATTACCCCAAACATAATACCACCTGCCAGTACTATAAATATCACCTCCACGGCAGCTTTGAAACCAAGAGGTATGGCTTTGAACATATCCATAACTCCCACCGGAGAGGATGGTAATGTCTCGTACGACCCCGGTACCACCCTATTCCTTCCATCTACCAGTATACGCTCATAAGAGCCGGCCGGCAGCACATAGGTAAGTACTGTGACGAATAAAATAATGCCAAATAACATGGTGACTGAATGAGGAATGCGCTGATACCATTTTCCCGAACTGTCACTTCCCTCCTCTGTTGGATATTGCATATAAAATAAACTGGTCGCTAATAAAAGGCAGCCCAATGATCACCAGGGCGCTCCAGGCAATTTGTCTTTAACTTTTAAGATAAAAGATAAATATCAAACCCGTTCATCCGGCAGACTTGATTTACATCAATGGTAAGGTCATGAGAACAGACAACTCCATAAAGCTTACTTCCCGGTTCAGTTTCTTAGCGTGCCGTTCTTCAACAATTGGATATAGAACCTGATCACATTTTTATATTCGTGCACAGGTATACGTTCGTTGAGGCCATGAAAAGAACTGACATTATCCTTATGAATGACAATAGGCAAAAAGCGGTAGATGTTTTCGCTGAGTTGATTGAAATGCCTGGAATCCGTAGCCCCCACCACAAGTCCTGCTGACACTAATGTGCCTGGAAAGATCTCTGCGATGGTCTGGTTGATCTTCTGAAAGCCAAAAGAATCCGTGGACGAAACGGCCGAAGGCTCTGAAATAAACTCTCCTTTGGTAATGGTAATGCGCTCGTCATTAATGATGTTTTTCACCCGGGTGATCACGGAAGCCGAAGATTCTCCGGGTAAAATCCGGAAATTGACGGTACTCGTAGCTATTTGCGGGATCACATTGTCTTTTGTACCACTACGAAAGATAGTAGGTGATGTAGTAGTCATTACCAGTGAACTACCGGTAGATGATTTTTGATAGATACCCAGGATCACCGATTCAAATAAGGAGGCATTGGCAAATACTAACTTGTTCATAAAAGGCATTTCGGGCCCTAAAAAGTCAATGAATGAACGTACCGGTTCCGATATTCTGGCCGGGAACAGGTTATCTTTTAATTTTACCACAGCCCGGGCCATCACGTCTATGGCGGTCTCATCGTTGGGAATGGACGAGTGTCCCCCTTCTATTTTTACCTTTAATTCCAACGAGATAAACCCCTTTTCAGCAATACCGATCATGGCCACATCTTTTTCTATATCCGGAACCATGCCCCGTAGGATAGACATCCCTTCATCCAATACAAATTCTGCTTCCACACCTTTGTCCTGCAGGTACTGAGCGATTGTAGCCGCACCATAAATACCGCCTCTTTCCTCATCATGACCGAAGGCCAGATAAACCGTACGCTCGGGTTGATAGTTTTCCTGAAGTAATTGTTCCACCGCTTCCAGGATGCCGATTACACCAACTTTATCATCAATAGCTCCTCGTCCCCAAATCACATTATCTTTTACCACTCCTGAGAATGGCGCTTCTTTCCAGTCGGCCCGGTTACTGGTCATTGCGGGAACGACATCCAGGTGAGACATCAATACGATGGGTTTAAGATCAGGCCTGCTGCCTTTCCATTCATAAAGGTAGCTATAGGAATTAAACTGTCTCGTTACCAGTCTTGAATGCGTCAACGGGTAGTTATCGGTCAGAAAAGATGAAAAAAGCCGGAACTCCGCAGAATCAAAATCCGCGAGGTTTTCCGGAGATACCGTCTTGATCCTGAGGGAAGCTGAAAACCGGTCAATCGCCGCCTTATCAATAGGCCTGGGCGCTACCGGGTCAGCCGTGAGCTGCCGGGAGTCAAAGCCCAGCATATTGAAGAAAAGATAGGCTACAAAAATAATGAGTAGCGCAAAAAGAAAAAGAAGTAGTTTTTTAATCAATTTCATGGTTTAGGATAAGGTCAATCCAGTAAAGATATGGCGTTTAGATGGGTTTAAGAAAAGATCGTTGGGGGTTGTGCGGGTTACGGCAATTTATTTATTCAAGAGGAAGTTCCCAGGCCACAGGTCATAGCATTGGCATCAGTCATGCAAAAGAATATTCCGTCCGAGGAACCTACAAGTCCTTCTGATGAAATAAAATTCTTCCCAGGGAGCTTTATACCCTTTCCGGGGAGGGACGTCACCCTTCCGGGGAGCTATATTAAGTCTTCCGGGGTAACTTTTCCTCCTTCCGGGGAGGGACATCACCCTTCCGGGAGGCTGTACGAACCTTTCCGGGCAGTTTTTTCTCTTTCAGGAATGGCCTGCTTCCCTTCCGCGGGATATCATGTCCCGTCCGCGGAGGGTGTTAGGTACCATGGACGGAGACTGTTCCAGAGCACGCGCAGCACCTACTTCCTTCATCCTTAAGGTTTTTTAAATCCACGAAATATTGACCTATATTTAGTGCCAGGAAATAATCCATTATCTTACACCCGTGAACGAAGCATTACAGAAATTACCCCTTACCAAACAGGAAGAACTACAGAACATCACCAAGCTGCTCAGCAGCATGAAAAAAGTAGAAATGGTGATCCTCTTCGGCAGCTATGTCCGGGGCGAGTATGTGGAAGACACCTACGTGGAAAAAGGCATCCTCTACGAATACAAAAGCGACTATGACCTGCTCGTAGTCACCCTCCATGACGACCTGAAATGCCACCTGAAAATAGAAACTAAAGTGAACGAGGTATTACGGGATACCGGCATCGTGAAAACACCCGTCAGCCTCATCTTCCACTCCGGCAAGCACCTGAACCAGTCCCTGATGCAGGGCAACTATTTCTTCAAGGACATTAAAAAAGAAGGCATTGTACTGTATGATACCGGCAAGGTACACCTGCAAAACCCTAAGAAGCTCACCGCAGAAGAAGCCCGGCAAAAGGCGCAGGGGTATTTTGATCAGTGGTATGAAAGTGCTAACTATTTTCTCGATGACTTTACTGCTAACCTGGAAAAGGAAAGGTTTCATAAGGCAGCCTTCGAACTCCACCAAGCCACCGAACGCTACTATACCACCATCTTGTTGGTATATACAGATTACCGCCCCAAAGAGCATGACCTGGAGCGGCTGGACCTGCGGGTGAAAAACTGTGACCCTCGCTTTGCGGTATTCCCTCACTCCACCGATGAAGAAAAACGACTTTTTGAGCTACTCCGCCGGGCCTATGTCGACGCTCGCTACAAAATGGATGAGTATAGTATTTCTAAAGAGGAGTTAAACTACCTGGCAGAGAAGGTGGAGCAATTGAAGGGGCTTACGGAGAGGCTTTGTATGGAGAAAATTGAGGAGATTGGGAAGGGGGAAGTGTAAGTTTCTTAGTGGGGTGAAACTCATAAGTGGTTCTTGAGATTCTTGATCAAAATGAGTTTGCCGAAAATATCCGCATTATAAATGCTACATGTTGGGGCTTAGAAAGAAAATAGGAACGCATTACGCTTTGCTAAATGCGCTCCAGAGCATTGGAACAAATTATTTTCCACTAAATGTGTTCCAGGGCGCGCCCGGCACCTACTCCCTTCATCCTTAAGGGCTTTTAAAACCACGAAATATTGACCTATATTTAGTGCCAGAAAGGCCACTTTATATTATACCTGTGAACGAAGCATTACAGAAATTACCCCTTACCAAACAGGAAGAACTACAGAACATCACCAAGCTGCTCAGCAGCATGAAAAAAGTAGAAATGGTGATCCTCTTCGGCAGCTATGCCCGGGGCGAGTATGTGGAAGACACCTACGTAGAAAAAGGCATCCTCTACGAATACAAAAGCGACTATGACCTGCTGGTAGTCACCCTCCATGACGACCTGAAATGCCACCTGAAAATAGAAACTAAAGTGAACGAGGTATTACGGGATACCGGCATCGTGAAAACACCCGTCAGCCTCATCTTCCACTCCGGCAAGCACCTGAACCAGTCCCTGATGCAGGGCAACTACTTCTTCAAGGACATTAAAAAAGAAGGCATTGTACTGTATGATACCGGCAAGGTACACTTGCAAAACCCTAAGAAGCTCACCGCAGAAGAAGCCCGGCAAAAGGCGCAGGGGTATTTTGATCAGTGGTATGAAAGTGCTAACTATTTTCTCGATGACTTTACTGCTAACCTGGAAAAGGAAAGATTTCATAACGCGGCCTTTCTACTTCATCAGGTTACCGAACGCTACTATACCACCATCTTGTTGGTATATACAGATTACCGCCCCAAAGAGCATGACCTGGAGCGGCTGGACCTGCGGGTGAAAAACTGTGACCCTCGCTTTGCGGTATTCCCTCACTCCACCGATGAAGAAAAACGGCTTTTTGAGCTACTCCGCCGGGCCTATGTCGACGCTCGCTACAAAATGGATGAGTATAGTATTTCTAAAGAGGAGTTAAACTACCTGGCAGAGAAGGTGGAGCAATTGAAGGGGCTTACGGAGAGGCT
>NZ_VKDC01000148.1 GCF_007097395.1 Fulvivirga sp. M361 | reverse complement strand
TCTGGCATGGGCCATGCAATAGACTAAAGCTACAGAAGGATGATCACCATATAAGGACTCATAGACGCTGTACCCATCGGTTTGGAGGATCCCTTCATACCCTTTGAGCATCTCTCGGGGGCCATTCCTATCACGGCCCTTCCGGTAGTCGAACAGCACCAGCTTGTCAACAGGGGCATGATACACCCACATGTAGCCTTTATGGATCTTGTTGGCCTTTCCCTTATCCTGGACTTTGATCGGGGATTC
>NZ_VKDC01000147.1 GCF_007097395.1 Fulvivirga sp. M361 | reverse complement strand
ATCCGGAACCCACAGTAACCCTTAGTGCTTCATCAAATACCATAGCCGAAAATGGCGGTAGCACAACGTTAACGGCCGAATTATCTGCTATTTCCGGAAAAGACGTTACCGTTAATTTATCCTATATAAATATCAGCACCACAGCGGCCGACTACTCGGGAGCAACCAGCATTGTTATTCCAGCCGGTGATATGAACGCTACTACAGCTATTACAGGCCAGGATGATAGCGACGTAGAAGGAGATGAAA
>NZ_VKDC01000146.1 GCF_007097395.1 Fulvivirga sp. M361 | reverse complement strand
ATTAAAATATGACAAAGACGTACACTAAAATCATTCCGCCGTACCTGGAAATAACACTGCGGCACCCAAAAAGCACAAAGCCAGATGAAAAAAGCATTTTGCCACTCCCGAAAATAACACTGCGGCATCTAAAAACCGTAACGCCGCATACCAAAAGTATAAAACAGCACGCGCCCACGGCAATAGTGCACCGCTGAAGCACTCCATCTCTGCCCAACGCCACAAAGACAACCAATAATCAATGTTTAA
>NZ_VKDC01000145.1 GCF_007097395.1 Fulvivirga sp. M361 | reverse complement strand
CTCCCCGAGCGGGTCATTGACAAAGGGATTCCTTCTGATGGGTTGATCGCCCAGATGATACTGGACAAATATGTATATGGTTTACCATTACATCGTCAAATAAGCAAGTATCGCAGGTTGGGCGTGAATCTACCGGCTTCTACTGCATCAGATTGGATCATTAAAGGATGGAAACACCTGGTTCCTTTATGGGAACTACTCAACCTGTTGATCGCTAACCAAACTTACGTGCAAGTCGATGAATCCCCG
>NZ_VKDC01000144.1 GCF_007097395.1 Fulvivirga sp. M361 | reverse complement strand
AAAAAGGAAGGGGCTCGACTAAGAAAGTCGCAACTCTCTGATTCAGAAATTATTAGCATTCTCATGCTTTTCCATTTTGGTCAATTCACCAATTTCAAAGCGTTTTATACACAGTATGTTTGCCCTCACCTAAAGGACCTCTTCCCTAATCTAGTCTCCTATCAAAGGTTCGTAGCCCTTAAGAAAAAAGTAGCTGTTCCGTTAATGATGTTTCTCAAAACCAAGGGATTAGGAAAGTGTAGAGGCATA
>NZ_VKDC01000143.1 GCF_007097395.1 Fulvivirga sp. M361 | reverse complement strand
AACTATGGCAGGATGGTTTCCATCCTGTAGAACTTACCAGCAATAAAATGATGGATCAACGGATGGATTATCTTCATAATAACCCTATGGTTGAAGAGTATGTCCATTCACCGGAGCAATGGGTATATAGCAGTGCAGCGTTTTACATTTCTAATGAGAAGAATCGAGTGGCATTACAAATGCTGGAATAAGATGGGTACGCTTTGTAAAAGCGCACCAGGACCGTTTTGAAAGTACCCATAACAGAGA
>NZ_VKDC01000142.1 GCF_007097395.1 Fulvivirga sp. M361 | reverse complement strand
AGCGAAGCGAAAAGTATGACGGTTTCCTTGCTATCGCTTATCATGCAAAAGCCTTGAGTGATGCAGAAGTCCTGGACCACTACCATCACCTCTATCAGATCGAACATTCCTTCCGAACCTTCAAAGGGTACCTGGAAACCCGACCGATGTTCCACTGGACGGACAAACGCATCCAGGGGCACATCTGCTTATGTTATCTCGCTTACTCCTTACTCAATCATCTCCAGCTACGCTTAAAACAAAAGGGGA
>NZ_VKDC01000141.1 GCF_007097395.1 Fulvivirga sp. M361 | reverse complement strand
TCTCCGTAAGCCCCTTCAATTGCTCCACCTTCTCTGCCAGGTAGTTTAACTCCTCTTTAGAAATACTATACTCATCCATTTTGTAGCGAGCGTCGACATAGGCCCGGCGGAGTAGCTCAAAAAGTCGTTTTTCTTCATCGGTGGAGTGAGGGAATACCGCAAAGCGAGGGTCACAGTTTTTCACCCGCAGGTCCAGCCGCTCCAGGTCATGCTCTTTGGGGCGGTAATCTGTATATACCAACAAGATGG
>NZ_VKDC01000140.1 GCF_007097395.1 Fulvivirga sp. M361 | reverse complement strand
CGATGTCGATCACGAATACGGTTCCTGCTTTATGCAGTGGTTCCTCGACGTCGATCACATTGAACAGTGCAGTTACGGGCAGTTTGATGCGTTTGACGGGTGTGAGTGGCACTGCGGGAGTGACTGGTTTTAGCAGTGTTGGATTGACCTTTGTGGATGGAGATGTGATCAGCGATGTATTGGCGAATAGCACGAGCAGTCCAGTTACGCTGACGTATAGCTTTGAGGTGAGTGATGGTTCAGGCTGTG